>NZ_JBXAOB010000001.1:0-696114 GCF_058802345.1 Pseudomonas sp. GW822-FHT02D10 | reverse complement strand
ATGGACGTCAGGACAACCGGGTGAGGATTCTCGGGCCAACGTGATTGGGTATTGAACAGTAAAAGATCGCAGCCTGCGGCAGCTGCTTGTGATCGCAGCCTGCGATCCTTTGATTGTCAAATACCCGAAAATCACAGGGCGATCATTTCGGATCGCGCATCCGCAATTCCTCGATCATCTTCAAGCAATGACTCAACCCCGGTGACACATCGCCAACGCGTCGACTCAGAATGATCGGCGAAGTCGCATTGGGTTCCAGTACCGGGGTGAAACCAATGTCGTCGCGATGCAGCAACTGCACCGAGGCCGGCACCAGCGTGACACCGATACCGGCGCCCACCAGGCCGATGGCGGTTTGCAGCTCGTTGGTCCATTGCGCGACCTTGATGCTCACACCGTAGGACTCGAACAGCGCGATCACATGGTCGGCGTAGCTGGGGCGGGGATTGCCGGGGTAGAGCACAAACGGTTCATCGGCCAACTCGGTGAGACTGATGGGCCTGCTCAGCAATGGGTGCCCGGCGGGCAGGGCCGCGACCAGTCTGTCCTCGTTCAATACGGTCTGGATGATCGCCGGGTCGTCGATGCGGATTCGCCCGAAGCCGACGTCGATACGTCCGGCCTTGAGCGCTTGCACCTGTTGCAGCGTGGTCATTTCCGAGAGACCCAATTCCAGTTCCAGCGGCTCGTTACTGCGCAGTCGGCGAATTAGTTCCGGCAACACGCCATACAGGGTCGAAGGGGCGAAACCGATGCCCAGCCAGGTTTTTTCGCCGAGGCTGATGCGTCGGGTGTTGTCGCAGACTTTGTTCAGCTGTTCGAGCAGGGCACTGGAGTGCTCAAGGAAAAACCGCCCGGCTTCGGTCAGGCGCAAGGGCCTGCCGCGTTCCAGCAACACCACCCCGAGTTCATCTTCCAGTTGTTGAATCTGCCGGCTCAGTGGCGGCTGGGCGATGTGCAGACGCTCGGCGGCGCGGGTGAAATTCAAGGTTTGACCCAGCACCTGGAAGTAACGCAAATGACGCAGCTCCATGAGCCCTCCACCGTCGATGATGGTGAATACCTTAAAGGTATCGAACCAGACCAATTCTATATTGGAACCCTGAAAAAAGCCGTACGAGAATCCGTCACAGAACTTCAAGAACCTGACGGGTATCGACATGCTTTCTTCTGCCATTGAATCGATCGAGACGATCATCGTCGATCTGCCGACCATCCGCCCGCATAAGCTGGCGATGCACACCATGCAGAATCAGACGCTGGTGATCATCCGGGTGCGTTGCGCTGACGGCATCGAAGGCATCGGCGAATCGACCACCATCGGTGGCCTGGCCTACGGCAATGAAAGCCCGGACAGCATCAAAACCAACATCGACAAACACTTTGTGCCACTGTTGCTGGGCCAGGATGCGTGCAACATCAACGCAGCGATGTTGCGCCTGGAGCGCAGCATTCGCGGCAATACCTTCGCCAAATCCGGTATCGAAACCGCTTTGCTCGACGCCCACGGCAAGCGCCTTGGCCTGCCGGTCAGCGAGTTGCTTGGCGGCCGTGTACGCGACTCGTTGCCAGTGGCCTGGACGCTGGCCAGCGGCGATACCGCCAAGGACATCGCCGAAGCCGAGCAGATGCTCGACCTGCGTCGTCACCGGATCTTCAAGTTGAAGATCGGTGCCGGCGAAGTCGACCGCGACCTGGCTCACGTCATTGCGATCAAAAAAGCCTTGGGCGAGCGCGCCAGCGTGCGGGTCGACGTCAACCAGGCCTGGGACGAAGCGGTGGCGCTGCGGGCTTGCCGGATTCTCGGCGGCAACGGCATCGACCTGATCGAACAGCCGATCTCGCGCAACAACCGTGCCGGCATGGTCCGCCTCAACGCGATGAGTCCGGCGCCGATCATGGCCGATGAGTCGATCGAGTGCGTGGAAGATGCGTTCAACCTGGCGCGCGAAGGCGCGGCTTCGGTGTTCGCGCTGAAGATCGCCAAAAACGGCGGCCCCCGCGCGGTGTTGCGCACCGCGGCAATCGCCGAAGCGGCAGGCATCGGCCTGTACGGCGGTACCATGCTCGAAGGCGGGATCGGCACGCTGGCGTCAGCCCATGCCTTCCTCACGCTGAACAAACTGAGCTGGGACACCGAACTGTTTGGTCCGCTGTTGCTGACCGAAGACATCCTCAGCGAGCCGCCGGTTTACCGCGATTTCCATTTGCATGTTTCGCAGGCGCCCGGCCTTGGCCTGAGCCTGGATGAAGAGCGTCTGGCGTTTTTCCGCCGTGACAAAACCTCCACTGCCATTCATTCCGTCTGAGGAGATACACATGTTGTTCCACGTAAAGATGACCGTGAACCTTCCGGTCGATATGAACCCAGAGCGCGCCGCGCAGCTCAAGTCAGATGAAAAGGCCCTGGCCCAGCGCCTGCAACAGCAGGGCACGTGGCGCCATCTGTGGCGTATCGCCGGGCTGTACGCCAATTACAGCGTGTTCGACGTCGACAGCGTGCAGGAACTACACGACCTGCTGATGCAATTGCCGCTTTACCCCTACATGGCTATCGAAGTGAACGCGATGTGCAGGCATCCTTCCTCTATTCATGAGGATGATCGCTGAGCCGTTGTTTGCCAGTTCTGTACTCTAATAAATACAAGATGAGGATTAATCATGAACGCCAAGATTTCCCACACTGCCAGCGCCCAGAAGTTTCTCGAAGACGCCAGTGGTCTGCTCAACGACGGTGGCAACCCGCGCGCCAAAGCGCTGATCTACCGCATCCTGCGCGATTCGGTAAACATCATCGAAGACCTTGAAGTGACCCCGGAAGAGTTCTGGAAAGCCGTCAACTACCTGAACGAACTGGGCGCGCGCCAAGAGGCGGGCCTGCTGGTCGCCGGCCTGGGTCTGGAACACTACCTGGACCTGCTGATGGATGCCGAAGACGAGCAGGCCGGTAAAACCGGTGGCACCCCACGTACCATCGAAGGCCCGCTGTATGTCGCCGGCGCACCGCTGTCCAACGGCGAAGCACGGCTGGACGACGGCGTTGATCCGGGCGTGGTGCTGTTCATGCAAGGCCAGGTCAAGAACACCGAAGGCAAGCCACTGGCCGGCGCTGTGGTGGATGTCTGGCACGCCAATACCGGCGGCACTTATTCGTACTTCGATGGCAGCCAGTCCGAGTTCAACCTGCGTCGCCGGATCGTCACCGACGCCGAAGGTCGCTATCGCTTCCGTAGCATCGTGCCGTCGGGCTACGGTTGCCCACCGGACGGTCCGACCCAGCAACTGCTTGACCAACTGGGTCGCCATGGCCAGCGCCCGGCGCACATCCATTTCTTCATCTCGGCTGACGATCACCGTCACCTGACCACCCAGATCAACCTGGACGGTGACAAGTACCTGCACGACGATTTCGCCTACGCCACCCGTGACGAACTGATCGCTAAAATCACCTTCAGCGACGACCAGCAGCGTGCACGCGAGCACGGCATCAGCGGACGTTTTGCCGAGATCGAATTCGATTTCACCCTGCAGTCGTCGGCGCAGCCAGAAGAACAACATCGTCACGAGCGAGTGCGCGCGCTGGAGAACTGATCAGCGCCGGCCCAGGCCACGAGATAACTGACCGTTGATCTCGTGGCCTACCGCTTTGCGGCGACTCGCATAGAATGGCCAGGCCTGATTTGCCTGAGATGGAGCGCTCGAAAGCAGCGCCATCACAGCCGATAAAAACAATGAGAGTGAGCGGTTATGCAAGCGCAGCTATTGAGTGAGCGCAGCAGAGTGTTTGAGCAGGCCGACCCCTATGCGGTGTCGGGCTACGTCAATCAGCACGTGGGCAACCATTGCATCCGTTTACCCAGAAGCGGCAGCCCTCAGGCCAGTCTCAATCACAGCAAATTTGCCAGCCTCGACCTGTGCCGTATCAGCTATGGCGGCAGCGCGCGGGTTACTTCGCCAGCGCTGGAAACCATCTATCACTTGCAAGTGCTGCTACGCGGAAACTGTCTGTGGCGCGGTCATCGGCAGGAACACTACTTTGCGCCCGGCGAGCTGCTGCTGATCAACCCGGATGATCCGGTTGACCTGACGTACTCCGACGATTGCGAAAAATTCATCGTGAAAATGCCCACCAGCCTGCTGGAATCGGTGTGCCAGGAGCAGCGCTGGTTGCACCCGGGGCAGGGCGTGCGGTTTCTGGAGAATCGCTGCCAACTGGATGAGCTCGAAGGTTTCGTCAACCTGCTGGGCATGGTTTGCCAGGAGGCCGAAGCGACCGAACGCATGCCGCGGGTTCAGGAGCATTACACGCACATTGTCGTGAGCAAGATGCTCAGCTTGATGAAGACCAACGTCAGGCGCCTCAGCCTCGGCTCGCAATCAGCGAACTTCGAATTGATCGCCGACTACATCGAACGCAACCTCAAGCAGGACATTTGCAGCGAAGAGTTGGCGCGTCAGGCACAAATGAGCCTGCGTTCGCTGTATGGGTTGTTCGAGCGCAATGCGGCGACCACACCGAAGAACTATATCCGGCAGAAAAAGCTCGAGCGGGTCAACGCCTGTCTCAGCGACCCGACCTGCACGGTGCGCAACGTGACCGAGCTGGCCATGGATTACGGCTTTTTGCACCTGGGACGGTTCTCCGAAAGCTACCGCAAACAGTTCGGCGAATTGCCGTCGGACACTCTCAAACGCCGCCACTGATACCAGACTCATACGCCGACTGTTCGCGCCACCGTAGGAGCTGCCGCAGGCTGCGATCTTTTGATCGTGACCTTCGACGGATTGGAAACCGCCAAAGATCGCAGGCTTCGCCAGCTCCTACGCCGACCGTATACGCGCCCCCGCATGGGTATGTGCGTTTTGCACAAAACGGATAGTGATCTGCACCCAGCGGATATTGTCCGGTAACCGCCCGCCCTAACATGAGCCTGCCTGAATAAAAACAATGGAGGCGGCGGCCATGTCCCTGCGACCCGAATACCTTCACTCCCTGCTTGAAGAAGACAAAGACCAGGGCATCTACCGCTGCAAGCGGGAGATGTTTACCGACCCACGGTTGTTCGATCTCGAGATGCAACACATCTTCGAAGGCAACTGGCTTTACCTCGCCCACGAGAGCCAGATTCCGAACAACAACGATTTCTACACCACCACCATGGGCCGCCAGTCGATCTTCATTGCACGCAACAAGGACGGTGAACTCAACGCGTTCCTCAACGCCTGTAGCCACCGTGGCGCCATGCTGTGCCGACACAAGACCGGCAACAAGTCTTCCTACACGTGCCCGTTTCATGGCTGGACCTTCAACAACTCCGGCAAGCTGCTCAAGGTCAAGGATCCGGCGTCGGCCGGTTACCCGGCGAGCTTCAACTGCGAAGGCTCCCACGACCTGACCAAAGTCGCGCGCTTCGAATCCTATCGTGGCTTCCTGTTCGGCAGCCTCAAGGCCGATGTGGTGCCGCTGGTGGAACACTTGGGCGAGTCGGCGAAGATCATCGACATGATCGTCGACCAGTCCGCCGATGGCCTCGAAGTGCTGCGCGGCTCCAGCAGCTACCTCTACGAAGGCAACTGGAAACTCACCGCCGAAAATGGCGCCGACGGCTACCACGTCAGCTCCGTGCACTGGAACTATGCCGCTACCCAGAACCAGCGCAAGCAGCGCGAATGCGGTGACGAGAACCCAACCATGAGCGCCGGCACTTGGGCCAAACAAGGCGGCGGTTTCTACTCCTTCGACAAGGGGCACATGCTGCTCTGGACCCGTTGGTCCAACCCTGAAGACCGGCCGCTGTACGAACGGCGCGATGAGCTGGCCAAGGACTTCGGTCAGGCCCGCGCCGACTGGATGATCGAGAACTCGCGCAACCTGTGCCTGTACCCCAACGTGTACCTGATGGATCAGTTCAGTTCGCAGATTCGCATCGCCCGGCCGATCTCGGTCAACCGCACCGAAATCACCATCTACTGCATCGCCCCCAAAGGCGAAAGCGACAGCGCGCGTTCGAGCCGGATTCGCCAGTACGAGGACTTTTTCAACGTCAGCGGCATGGCGACCCCGGACGACCTTGAAGAGTTCCGCTCCTGCCAGATGGGCTACCAGGGCAGCACCACCGCCTGGAACGACATGTCCCGTGGCGCCGAGCACTGGGTCGAGGGTGCCGATGAGGCCGCGAAAGAGATTGATCTGCATCCGTTGCTCAGCGGTGTGCGCACCGAAGACGAAGGCCTGTTCGTGCTGCAACACAAGTACTGGCAGGAAACCATGCTCAAGGCTTTGAGCGAAGAGCCGTCGGCAATGATCAAGGTGGAGGAACTGTCATGAGCATCACTTACGACGCCGTGCGCGATTTTCTCTACCGCGAGGCGCGCTACCTCGACGACAAGGAGTGGGACAACTGGCTGGAACTGTACGCCGCCGACGCAACCTTCTGGATGCCGTCCTGGGACGATAACGATGAGCTGACCGAAGATCCGCAACGGGAAATCTCGCTGATCTGGTACGGCAACCGCACGGGCCTGGAAGACCGCATCTTCCGGATCAAGACCGAGCGCTCCAGCGCCAGCGTGCCGGACACCCGGACCTCGCACAACATCAGCAACATCGAGCTGCTCGAACAGGCCGACGGCCAGTGCAAGGTGCGTTTCAACTGGCACACCCTGAGCTTTCGCTACAAGACCGTCGACAGCTATTTCGGCAGCAGTTTCTACACCCTCGACATGCGTGGCGACAGCCCGCTGATCAAGGCCAAGAAAGTGATCCTGAAGAACGACTACGTTCGTCAGGTCATCGATGTCTATCACCTGTGAGGCGGCCGTCATGACTCATTCCATCGCACTCAATTTTGAAGACGGCGTCACCCGTTTCGTTGACGCTAACCCCGGTGAAACCGTCGCCGACGCTGCGTATCGTCAGGGCATCAACATCCCGCTGGACTGCCGCGACGGTGCCTGCGGCACCTGCAAATGCTTCGCCGAGGCCGGGCGTTACGAGCTGGGCGAGGAGTACATCGAAGATGCTCTCAGCAGCGAGGAGGCCGAAGCGGGCTTTGTGCTGACCTGCCAGATGCGCGCCCTCAGCGACTGCGTGGTGCGCGTGCCGGTGTCCTCGGATATCTGCCGTGCCCAACAAACCCGCTACAGCGCGGCGATCAGCCAGGTGCGCCAGCTCTCGGACAGCACGATTGCGCTGTCGATCAAGGGCGACGCCCTGAGCAAACTGGCGTTCCTGCCGGGGCAATACGTCAACCTGAGCGTGCCCGGCAGCGAACAGTCCCGCGCCTATTCGTTCAGTTCGTTGCAACGCGACGGCGAAGTCAGTTTCCTGATTCGCAATGTGCCAGGCGGGCTGATGAGCAGCTTCCTCACCGGCATCGCCAAGGCCGGCGACAACATGAGCCTGGCCGGACCATTGGGCAGTTTTTACCTGCGCGATATTCAGCGTCCGTTGCTGTTGTTGGCCGGCGGCACCGGTCTAGCGCCGTTCACCGCTATGTTGGAGAAAATTGCCGCGCAGGGCAGCGAACACCCGTTGCATTTGATCTACGGCGTGACCAACGATTTCGACCTGGTGGAACTGGACCGTCTGCAAGCCTTGGCCGCACGGATTCCAAACTTCAGCTTCAGCGCCTGCGTGGCCAACCCGCAAAGCGCGCACCCGCTCAAGGGCTATGTCACCCAGCACATCGAACCCAAGCACTTGAACGACGGCGATGTCGACGTCTACCTCTGCGGCCCGCCGCCGATGGTTGAGGCGGTCAGCCAGTTCATCCGCGAGCAGGGCATCAAACCTGCAAACTTCTACTACGAAAAATTCGCTGCCAGCGCCGCCTGATTAACTCAGGCAGCGACACGGACCTTGTGGGAGCGAGCTTGCTCGCGATGACGGCAGTGCATTCAACATTGATGGTGACTGGTCCGCCGCTATCGCGAGCAAGCTCGCTCCCACAGGTTATGGATGCCGACAGGCACATTGAGGGATTGAAATGAACAGATTCCATGAAAAAGTCGCGCTGATTACCGGCGCGGCCCAAGGGATTGGCCGCCGGGTTGCCGAGCGGATGGCGGCCGAAGGCGCGCGGTTGATTCTGGTCGACCGTTCCGAACTGGTGTTTGAGCTGCAAGAGCAGCTGGGGCAAACCAGTGAAGTGCTGACCCTCACCGCCGACCTCGAACAGTACGCCGAGTGCCAGCGCGTGATGACGGCGGCCATCGAGCGTTTCGGTCGTTTGGACATATTGGTCAACAACGTCGGTGGGACTATCTGGGCCAAGCCTTTCGAGCACTACGAAGAGCAACAGATCGAAGCCGAAGTCCGCCGTTCGCTGTTTCCGACCCTGTGGTGCTGTCATGCCGCGCTGCCGTTCATGCTGGAGCAGGGCAGCGGCGCCATCGTCAACGTGTCATCGGTTGCCACGCGTGGAGTCAATCGCGTGCCTTACGGTGCAGCCAAGGGCGGGGTCAATGCGCTCACCGCATGCCTGGCGTTCGAAACCGCCGAGCGGGGCGTACGGGTCAATGCCACGGCACCGGGCGGCACCGAAGCGCCGCCACGGCGAATCCCGCGCAACAGCGCCGAGCAGAGCCCGCAGGAGAAGGTCTGGTATCAACAGATTGTCGATCAAACCGTCGACAGCAGCCTGATGAAACGCTATGGCACGATTGACGAGCAGGTCGGGGCGATTCTGTTTCTGGCCTCTGACGATGCGGCCTACATCACCGGTCTGGTGATGCCGGTGGGTGGGGGTGATCAGGGCTGAGGTATCCCTTGTGGGAGCGAGCCCTTTCAAGCTCTGTGTTAACATCGCGGCCTTATGCAAAACGGCACGAAGAGGGGTTGAAAGAAGATGGCTCAGAGGATGGTGGTGCTCGACACCGAAACCACCGGCATGCCGGTGACCGACGGCCACCGGATTATCGAGATCGGTTGCGTCGAGTTGATCGGTCGACGCCTGACGGGCCGGCATTTCCACGTTTATTTGCAACCAGACCGGGAAAGTGACGAGGGCGCGATTGGCGTCCACGGTATTACCAACGAGTTTCTGGTGGGCAAGCCGCGTTTCGCTGAAGTGGCTGATGAGTTCTTCGAGTTCATCAAGGGCGCGCAGCTGATCATCCATAACGCGGCGTTCGACGTTGGCTTCATCAACAACGAATTCGCGCTGATGGGCCAGCAGGATCGGGCTGATATCACCCAGCATTGCTCAATCCTCGACACCCTGATGATGGCCCGTGAGCGGCACCCCGGGCAGCGCAACAGCCTCGATGCCTTGTGCAAACGCTATGGCGTCGACAACTCCGGCCGTGAACTGCACGGCGCCTTGCTCGACTCCGAGATTCTCGCTGACGTTTACCTGACCATGACCGGCGGCCAGACCAGTCTGTCGCTGGCTGGTAATGCGTCTGACGGCAATGGTTCGGGCGAAGGTTCGGGCAATCAGGCGAGCGAGATTCGTCGTCTGCCGGCCGATCGCAAGCCGACGCGGATCATTCGCGCCAGTGAAGCGGACCTGGCCGAGCACGCCTCGCGCCTTGAAGTCATCGCCAAGTCCGCCGGTGCGCCGGCACTGTGGACCCAGCTGGCCGAGGCCAAGGCGCACGGCTGACGGCAACCCCTCTGTAGGAGCTGCCGCAGGCTGCGATCTTTTGGCGGGTTTGAATAGTGCGAGAAGCTAGATCAAAAGATCGCAGGCTTCGCCAGCTCCTACGCAGTGTGTGTCCTTGATAATTTGCTCGCTCGCCACATGGGCCTCAACCCTCTACCCTGAGTGTATTGGCAGACCCCGGTCTGCCGCCTCAGGACGCCGAGCCCCATGTATAAAGACTTGAAGTTCCCGGTCCTTATTGTCCACCGCGACATCAAGGCCGACACGGTCGCCGGTGATCGTGTGCGCGGCATTGCCACGGAGCTTGCACAGGAAGGCTTCAGCATTCTGTCGGCGGTGGATTACGCCGAAGGGCGACTAGTCGCCTCAACTCACCACGGCCTCGCCTGCATGTTGATCGCTGCCGAAGGCGCCGGGGAAAACACCCATCTTTTACAGAACATGGTCGAGCTGATTCGCGTGGCCCGTGCCCGTGCACCGAACTTGCCGATCTTCGCCCTGGGCGAGCAAGTGACCCTGGAAAACGCCCCGGCCGATGCCATGAGCGAATTGAACCAGTTACGCGGCATTCTTTATCTGTTCGAAGACACCGTGCCGTTTCTCGCGCGTCAGGTCGCCCGGGCGGCGCGTAACTACCTCGATGGCTTGCTGCCACCGTTTTTCAAGGCATTGGTGCAACACACCGCCGACTCCAACTATTCCTGGCACACCCCAGGGCACGGCGGCGGCGTGGCTTACCACAAAAGTCCGGTAGGGCAGGCGTTTCACCAGTTTTTTGGAGAAAACACCCTGCGTTCGGACTTGTCGGTCTCAGTGCCGGAACTCGGTTCGTTGCTGGACCACACCGGGCCACTGGCGGAAGCCGAGGCGCGTGCGGCGCGTAATTTCGGCGCCGATCACACGTTTTTCGTGATCAATGGCACCTCGACCGCCAACAAGATCGTCTGGCAGGCCATGGTCGCGCGTGACGATCTGGTGCTGGTCGACCGCAACTGCCACAAATCGGTGTTGCACTCGATCATCATGACCGGGGCGATCCCCTTGTACCTGTGTCCGGAGCGTAATGAGCTGGGGATCATCGGCCCGATTCCGCTGAGCGAGTTCAGCCGCGAATCGATCAAGGCCAAGATCGATGCGAGCCCGCTGACCCAGGGCCGAGAGCCAAAGGTCAAGCTGGCGGTGGTGACCAATTCCACCTACGATGGCCTCTGCTACAACGCCGAGCTGATCAAGCAAACGTTGGGCAACAGCGTCGAAGTCTTGCACTTCGACGAAGCCTGGTACGCCTATGCGGCGTTTCACGAGTTCTTTGCCGGTCGCTACGGCATGGGCACCTCGCAGACTGAAGACAGCCCGCTGGTGTTCACCACCCATTCCACCCACAAACTGCTGGCGGCTTTCAGTCAGGCGTCGATGATTCACGTGCAGGAGGGTGGGGTACGGCAACTGGACCGCGACCGCTTCAATGAAGCGTTCATGATGCACATCTCCACGTCACCGCAGTACAGCATCATCGCGTCGCTGGATGTGGCGTCGGCGATGATGGAAGGCCCCGCCGGTCGTTCGCTTTTGCAGGAAATGTTCGATGAGGCGCTGAGCTTTCGCCGAGCACTGGCCAACCTGCGCCAGCACATCGCCGCCGATGACTGGTGGTTCTCGATCTGGCAGCCGCCGCTGGTGGAGGGGATCGACAAGGTGACGACTTCGGACTGGCTGTTGCAGCCCGAAGCCGACTGGCACGGCTTTGGTGACATCGCCGAGGATTACGTGTTGCTGGACCCGATCAAAGTGACGCTGGTGATGCCGGGGCTGACGGCCGGTGGCGCACTGAGCGAGCGGGGGATTCCGGCGGCGGTGGTCAGCAAGTTCCTCTGGGAACGTGGGCTGGTGGTGGAGAAGACCGGCCTGTATTCATTCCTGGTGCTGTTTTCCATGGGCATCACCAAGGGCAAATGGAGCACTTTGCTCACCGAGTTGCTCGAATTCAAACGCAGCTACGACGCCAACATCAGCCTGGCGGCGTGTCTGCCGTGTATCGCGCTACGAGATGTGGCGCGTTATCAGGGCCTGGGGCTGCGCGACCTATGCGATCAATTGCACGCCTGCTACCGCAGCAACGCCACCGCCAAGCACCTCAAACGCATGTACACCGTGCTCCCGGAGATCACCATGAAACCGGCCGACGCCTATGATCAATTGGTCCGTGGCGAGGTTGAGGCGGTGCCTATCGACCAGTTGCAGGGGCGCATCGCTGCGGTGATGCTGGTGCCTTATCCACCGGGGATTCCACTGATCATGCCTGGCGAGCGCTTTACCGGGTCGACTCACTCGATCATCGATTATCTGGCGTTCGCTCGCGCTTTCAACAGCAGCTTTCCGGGTTTCGTCGCCGATGTGCACGGCCTGCAGCATGAAGACGAGGGCAATGGGCGGTGTTACACCGTCGATTGCATCAAGCTTTGAGGACCTTTCCGAGTATGCAACCGGTCATCAACCCCAAGCATCCGGGTCTGGCGGTACGTGTCGCGGATCAGGGATTCGCAGCGTATATCTGGGGCAGTGACTTCAGTTTTGAGGTCAGGGCTTACGCCGCCGCAGAGATCAATAAGCCGGTGGATCAGTGGTCGCTGGAAACCATTACGCCCTACCGCAAGTGCTATGGCATTGACCCGGAGGAGTTCGCCAGTTACCGGAACGCGGTCGACAGTGCGATTTTCATGGCGTTTCTTGACGATCTCCCGGTGGGGCACATCGTGATCAGCACTAACTGGAACGGCTTTGCCCATATCGATGAGCTGGCAGTGCACGCCCCGGCGCGTCGCCACGGGGTGGCCAAGGCGTTGCTGGATGTCGCGCAGTTCTGGAGTCGCAAGAAGAAACTGCCGGGCATCATGCTGGAAACCCAGAACAACAACCTGGGAGCCTGCCGGCTGTATGAGCGTTGCGGTTATGTGATCGGTGGCATCGATCATCTGCGCTATCGCGGCATCGACCCGCAAACGGCGGAGGTGGCGTTGTTCTGGTATCGGCTGTTCGACAATCCGTTGGAAAACCCTATCAACTCGCCAGCATCGCCTCGGCTTGTTCCTTGATGATGTCCAGTAAGGCCTGAATCGCGGGAGAGGGGGCGACGTTGTTCAGGGTCAAGGCATAAAGACTGATCGGAACCGCCGGTGACAGCGGGCAAACGTCCAGTCCACTGGCCTTGGCGCCGATCGCGGTAAACGGATCGACGATCGCCAGGCCTTCGCCGGCCTCGACCATGCTGCGCATCATCTGATGGGTCTGGACCCGGGTTTGCACCACCGGTGCCGGGCGCAAGGCCTGCAGTTTGCTCTCGAACATCACGCTGAGCGGGTCGTGACCTTCGAGCCCGACCATCGACTGGCCGGCCAGGTCTTGCACGGAAATGTACTTTTGCTTGGGTTGCAGCCAGCCGTGAGGCGCCAGGAGCTGGAGTTTGCCTTGGGCAATGATCTGGCACTGAATGTCGGGGTGGTCGGGGTCGTGCAGGCTCAAGCCGAGATCGCTATCACGCAGCAGCAGGCTTCTGACGATTTCACGTGTGGGCTGGCTGAGCAGCGAGCAGGGCGCATCCGGAAAACGTCGACGCAGGGTGGCGATACCCTGTGGCAATAACTGTTGCGCCAAAGGCGGCGTGCAAATGATCCGCAACGGGGGCGCCAGGTACTGTTTGAGACTGTTGGCCAACCGTTGCACCGGTTCAAGCGCGTCAAAGACGTGAGCGATCTCGACCTGCAACTCCCGCGCCTCGCGGGTGGCCTGCAATCGCCCGCGTACGCTGGCAAACAGCATGAAGCCGAGTTGATCCTCGGCCTCGCGCAAAATCCCCTCGACCCCGGCCACCGGCAATTGCAGCATCTCGGCAGCGGTGCCCAGATGACCGGTTTGCAGGAGCGCCTGGATCACTTCGATATGACGTAAACGCATGCGTGAAGTCCATGTTCAGCAGGTGAGGGGGTCAGTAACTGAATCCTAACCCAAGTCCGTGCCTATGACTTCAGCTCATAACGGTGACTTACGAGGCGACTTTTGTTTCAGGCTCGCGGGTGATGGTGACGCCCGATTGCACCAATACAAATTCGTTGTCATCGAGTTTGTTCACGCGATCACCAATAGCCAGCTTATAGGTGGTGACAGGTGCAGGGCCGGCGAGACCGTCCTGCGACGGGGTGGATTCCTGAAACTCATGCACTGAATAAATACGGCCTTCCGCATCTCTTGCATGAAATTGTCCGACGAGTACTGCTGCCATCTGCTTAGAACCTCTGGAGATAAGTCACTCAATTTGCGGTTCTGTAGACCGTCGATAAGCTTGGTAAGTTTTCCTACAGGAAAAAAATAGTATTGAACCGCTATTCCGCGACACGGAGCACGTGAAGTCCGCCGAATCATCTATAACTACAGGCTCCTTTAGCCAGATAGTCGGGAGTTCCCTATGAGCAAGGTCTACACGATTGCCGTCCTGGTTGGCAGCCTGAGAAAACAGTCGATCAACCGCAAAGTCGCGCTGGCGCTGGCTGAACTGGCGCCGGCGAACCTCAGGTTGAACATCATCGAGATTGGCGATCTGCCGCTCTACAACGAAGACATCGACGTAACCCCGCCGGCAGCCTACAGCACTTTCCGAGATCAGGTGAGCTCATCCGACGCGGTGCTGTTTGTGACACCGGAATATAACCGCTCGGTGCCGGCACCCTTGAAGAATGCGATCGACGTCGGTTCCCGGCCTTACGGCAAGAGTTCCTGGGCCGGTAAACCGGGGGCGGTGATCAGCGCTTCGCCCGGTGCGATCGGTGGTTTTGGCGCCAACCACCATTTGCGTCAATCCATGGTGTTTCTCAATGTGCCCTGCATGCAGCAACCGGAAGCCTACCTGAGTAACGCCGGTTCGGCGTTCGACGACTCGGGCAAGGTGTCCGAGTCGGTCCGGCCGATCTTGCAGAAATTCATCAATGCCTACGCTGAGTGGGTCGAGCAACATAAGAAGGCTTGATCGGTTGGGTGCCAGTGTTTCCGCGCAGGAAGCACTGGCCAGTCGCCTGTTGATGGCACCATTCGAGAGTGGATAGCTACGCGACAAGGCGTCTGAACAATGCAAAGCCTGGGCACGGTCACACGGCTGATCACACGTAAAAACGCCATCGACCAGTTACTGAGAGTGGTTGAGAATGATGGACTTGGAGCGGCACAAACGGTTATTTCACGGCTGTTTCATGGGCAGATCGCGCCGATCGAGGGGCATGTGATCCGTTTGTAAGGTGCTACAACCCGCAGTCGCTGCGACTAATCGTCCAGATATCAAATGCCCGTTTTACCCTCTATTAGAAATTCCATATAGTTGCGCCTCGTTTGTTCAAGGCTGTTTCGCATGCTCATTGCGTCATTGATTTTTCTCCAGACCATCACCCTGGTGATCTGGCAACCCAAAGGCCTCAGCGTTGGTTGGAGTGCAGTGCTGGGGGCGGTGCTGGCGCTACTCACTGGCGTAGTACACGTCAGCGATATCCCGCTCGTGTGGGAGATCATCTGGAACGCCACCGGGACGTTTGTCGCGCTGATCATCATCAGCCTGTTGCTGGACGAGGCGGGTTTCTTTGCCTGGGCGGCGTTGCATGTGGCTCGTTGGGGGCAGGGTAACGGGCGCAGGCTATTTGCTTATATGGTGCTGCTCGGGGCGCTGGTATCGGCCTTGTTCGCCAACGACGGCGCGGCGTTGATCCTCACGCCTATCGTGATTTCGATGCTGCTGGCGTTGCGATTCTCTCCGGCAGCGACGCTGGCGTTCGTCATGGGCGCCGGGTTTATCGCCGATACCGCGAGCCTGCCGCTGGTGGTGTCGAACCTGGTGAATATTGTCTCCGCGGACTTCTTTCACATCGGGTTCAACCGCTACGCGGCGGTCATGGTGCCGGTCAACCTGGTGGCCGTCGCGGCGACGTTGGCGGTGTTGCTGTGGTTCTTCCGGCGGGACATTCCGGCTGATTACGATCCGCAGCAGCTGGAAGACCCGAAGACTGCCATTCACGACAAGGCCACCTTCTTTGCCGGTTGGTGTGTGCTGGTGATTTTGCTGCTCGGCTGTTTTGCCCTGGAACCGTTGGGGATTCCCATCAGCGCGATATCAGCGGTGTGCGCGGCATTGCTGCTGGCCATCGCCGCCCGTGGACATAAGATATCAACGCGCAAGGTGATGAAAGAAGCACCGTGGCACATCGTGATTTTCTCCCTGGGCATGTACCTGGTGGTCTACGGCATGCGTAACGCCGGGCTGACCGCGCACCTGGCCGGTTGGCTGGACGTGTTCGGGGATTACGGCGTATGGGGCGCCGCCATGGGTACCGGGCTGCTGACTGCGCTGTTGTCGTCGATCATGAACAACCTGCCGACGGTGCTGATCGGTGCGTTGTCGATCGATGCCAGCCAGGCCACCGGGGTGGTCAAAGAAGCCATGATCTACGCCAACGTGATCGGCAGCGATCTGGGGCCGAAAATCACCCCGATCGGTAGTCTGGCGACGTTGCTTTGGCTGCATGTGCTGGAGCGCAAGAATATTCAGATTGGCTGGGGGTATTACTTCAAGGTCGGGGTCGTGCTGACGGTGCCGGTATTGCTGGTGACCCTGGCGGCGCTGGCGTTGCGCCTGTCTATCTAGACCGTGCCGGCCTCATCGTCGGATCGCCGCCCGGACCAAGCTCGCTCCCACATTTGGAACGCGTACCCCTGTGGGAGCGAGCTTGCTCGCGATGAGGCCGGTTCAGACGCCACAAGGCTTAACTCTGACCCGGCACGTTCGGCCACAGATCCGCCACCAGAAACAGCCGCTCGACCTCTTCCCAGTCACCGCCGCCGTTTTCCGTCAGGCGTACCAGCAACTGCGCAGGAGCCTGAGGGGCGAGCGCTGTCAGCCAGGTCTCCATTTGCGTGCCATCCCAGGTGTCTTCGGCAAGGTAATGAGCGGGCGCGAGCCAGGCGTGGCGTGGCAGCGGTTGCCAACGACCGGGCGAACTCTGGGCGATGAAGTGCGCCCAGTCCCGTTGATGTAGCCAGCGTCCTTTGAGGTGCTGCGGATGGGCACAGTCGGGTGACTGAGTCTGACCGGGCCACGGATACAGCAGATAGCCGCCCAGCCACAGGTGTGCGCTGAACTTAAGGATGTCCAGCGCTGCCAATGCTTCGCGGCTTTCGGGGCGAGCGGAGATCGGCAGCTGGTGGTGGGTCAGATGCGCCAGTTTGCGATCCAGTCGGTCGTGACAGCCCGGGCCAAGCCACTGGGCGGTGTTTTGGCCGTTGCCATTCTGTGGTCCCAGGTACAATTTGATCGCCAGTTCCAGGTGATGCACGCCGTCGCGGTCACGTAGCAGCATGTCCAGCTCACCCAGGGTATGGCCTTCGCGGCGGATCGGCAGGTTGGCGGCAATCAACTGGATACCCGGTGCGTGCTGCACGGCAAACTGCCAGAGGCGTTCGTAATACAAGCCCAGCCGACGAGTCGCGCCAAGCGCCAGCCAACGCTGTAATTCACGGCTGTCCTGATCCAGCTGACGCAGCCAGTGCTCCAGCCGTTCGGGGTCTTGCACCCAGTCGCTGCCGGCCAGTGGATGGCGTTGTGGCCAGGGTGTTTCGCTGAGCATCGGTGGCGCGAGGATGACCCAGGCCAGGTCGCGCACTTCAGGATGGCGCAACTGGCGGGGAAGGCTGAGCAAGTCTGGAAATAAGATCATCTTGCGAGCATAGCCCTTTGGTTTGCGGCTGAAAGAATTTTGTCTACGGCCCGCTTTCGCCCATAATCGTGGTTTTCGCGTCTCAGAGCCTCGCAGGAGCCCCATGGAGCAATTTCGCAATATCGGCATCATCGGTCGCCTGGGCAGTTCGCAGGTGCTGGATACCGTTCGCCGACTGAAGAGATTCCTGCTTGACCGGCACTTGCATGTGATTCTCGAAGACACCATCGCCGAAGTCCTGCCCGGCCATGGCCTGCAAACCTCGTCACGCAAGATGCTCGGCGAAGTCTGTGACATGGTGATTGTCGTTGGCGGTGACGGCAGCCTGCTGGGAGCCGCTCGGGCATTGGCCCGGCACAATATTCCGGTGCTGGGGATCAACCGCGGCAACCTGGGCTTTCTGACCGACATCCGTCCGGATGAACTGGAAACCAAAGTCGCCGAAGTGCTCGACGGGCACTACCTGGTCGAAAACCGCTTTCTGTTGCAGGCCGAAGTTCGCCGTCACGCCGAGGCGATTGGCCAGGGCGATGCATTGAACGACGTGGTGCTGCACCCCGGCAAGTCGACGCGGATGATCGAGTTCGAGCTGTACATCGACGGCCAGTTCGTATGCAGCCAAAAGGCCGACGGCCTGATCGTTGCTACTCCCACGGGTTCGACTGCTTATGCGCTGTCGGCAGGTGGTCCGATCATGCATCCCAAGCTCGACGCCATTGTGATTGTGCCGATGTACCCCCATACCTTGTCAGGAAGACCGATTGTGGTCGATGGCAACAGCGAGCTGAAAATCGTCGTGTCGAAGGATATGCAGATTTACCCGCAAGTCTCCTGTGACGGGCAGAACCACTTCACTTGCGCCCCCGGTGACACCATAACCGTGAGCAAAAAAGCGCAGAAACTGCGGCTGATTCATCCGCTGGATCACAACTACTACGAAGTCTGCCGGACCAAGCTTGGCTGGGGCAGCCGGTTGGGTGGTGGAGGCGACTGATGCTCGATCCCGCGCGTAGCTACGACCTGATCGGTGACGTGCACGGTTGCGCTCATACCCTTGAGCATTTGCTGGACCGACTCGGGTACCACAAATTGGCTGGCGTCTGGCGCCATCCGTCACGCATGGCCGTGTTTCTCGGGGATGTCATCGACCGCGGCCCGCGGATTCGCGAAGCGCTGCACATCGTTCACGACATGGTCGAGGCCGGTCAGGCGCTGTGCATCATGGGCAACCATGAATTCAACGCCCTCGGCTGGAGCACCCCGGCACCGCCCGGCAGCGGCAAGCAGTACGTGCGTGATCACACGCCACGGCATGCGCGGCTGATCGACGAAACCCTGACCCAGTTTGCCAATCACCCGGCGGACTGGCATGACTTTCTCGCGTGGTTCTACGAGATGCCGCTGTTCGTCGACGCCGGACGCTTCCGGGTGGTTCACGCCTGTTGGGATGGTGGCCTGATTGAGGTGCTGCGCGCGCAACATCCCGATGGCCGCATCGATGAGCATTTCGTTCAGGCGGCGGCGGTTTCCGGCAGTTTCGCCTGCATGGCATTCGACCGCTTGCTGCGTGGCACCGACATGCGCCTGCCGCATGGTTTGACCATGACCAGCGGCGACGGTCTGACGCGCTCGTTCTTCCGCACCAAATTCTGGGAAGACAACCCGCAAACCTACGGCGACATTGTGTTCCAGCCGGACGCCTTGCCCGAGCCGGTGGCCCGCACGCCGCTGTCGTCAGTCGAAAAAGACACCCTGCTGCGCTACGGCATCGACGAGCCGCTGTTGTTTGTCGGGCATTACTGGCGCAGCGGCAAACCGGCGCCGATCCGCCCGAACCTGGCCTGCCTGGATTACAGCGCCGTGCTGTACGGTAAATTGGTTGCCTATCGGCTGGACCAGGAAACCCGCCTTGATCCACGCAAATTTGTCTGGGTCGATGTCGAACGGCCAGAGGAGCTGCAATGAGTGCTGTTGCTGTATTACGTCTGCCGCTGGCGGTGGATCTAAGTGGTTTCGTCAAATTGCTGCAACGCATGCACGTACCGCATCGGGTCAGCGAAGAAGCCGGTGAACAGGTGCTGTGGGTGCCGGACGCGATCAGCGAAGACGTGCGTTCGCTGTATGAACGGTTTCCAGCAGGCGATCCCGAGCATCAACTTGATATCCCGGCTGCCCAAGCGAATATCCAGCGTCCGGGGTTCGTCGAGCAACTGCGCCACAGCCCGGTGACGGCGCTGATTCTGCTGTTGAGCATGATCGTCGGCGCTGTGACCTTGCTCGGCGAGAACCTCGATACGATGCACTGGCTGACGTTCCTCGAATTTCGGGTGGTGGGCGAATACATCCACTTCACGCCGTTGGCCGACAGCCTGGCGGCGGGGCAGTGGTGGCGTCTGGTGACGCCGATGCTCATTCACTTCGGTGTTCTCCACCTGGCCATGAACGGCATGTGGTACTGGGAACTGGGGCGGCGCATCGAGTCGCGTCAGGGCAGTATCAATCTGCTGGGGCTGACGTTGCTGTTCAGCCTGGTGTCGAACTATGCCCAATATTATTACGGCGGCCCGACCTTGTTCGGCGGCCTGTCCGGGGTGCTTTACGGCCTGCTCGGGCATTGCTGGATCTACCAGTCGCTGTCGCCGAACCCGGCGTATCGTCTGCCTCGCGGGGTGTTGGTGATGATGCTGGTGTGGCTGCTGCTGTGTATGTCGGGGCTGATCTCGATGATCGGCTTCGGCGAAATTGCCAATGCGGCGCATGTCGGCGGGTTACTCGTCGGATGCCTCACCGGTTTGTTGGGCGGCTTGTACAGTCGCCGTAGACGCTCTGTCCAATAAATCGCCGTCTAAATTGCTATGTGAATAACCAGCGCGGAGACCTGATGTCCTCTTTTAACGAAATGATCAAAAACATCACCCCCGAGATCTACCAGAGCCTGAAACTGGCGGTAGAAATCGGCAAGTGGTCCGACGGCGGAAAGCTGACCGCCGAGCAGCGTGAACTGTCGTTGCAGGCGATGATCGCCTGGGAAGTGCAGAACCTGCCCGAAGAGCAGCGCACCGGCTACATGGGTCCGCAGGAATGCAGTTCGAAGTCGATCACTGTGCCGAATATCCTGTTCAAGTCGGATGCCATCCATTGATCGAGATTGGCCGCGGTGCAATCAGCAAGATGTCGGCGCGTCTCGAAGCGTCGACTGTGCAATACGCTTTTCGCCTGGGCGATACCGAGGTGCCGGTCAACCCCATGATTGGCAGCACGGTTCGCCTGGAATACCTGGGTGCGATTCACTGCATCCATTGCGGACGCAAAACCAAAACCAGTTTCAGCCAGGGTTACTGCTACCCGTGCATGACCAAACTGGCGCAATGCGACGTCTGCATCATGAGCCCGGAGCGTTGCCACTATGACGCCGGGACCTGCCGTGAGCCGGCCTGGGGCGAGCAGTTCTGCATGACCGACCACGTGGTGTATCTGGCCAACTCGTCGGGCGTCAAAGTCGGGATCACCCGCGCCACTCAGCTGCCAACCCGTTGGCTCGATCAGGGCGCCAGCCAGGCACTGCCGATCATGCGCGTGTCGACCCGTCAGCAATCCGGCTTCGTCGAAGACCTGTTCCGCAGTCAGGTGGCCGACAAGACCAACTGGCGCGCCTTGCTCAAGGGCGATGCGCCACCGGTTGACCTGAAACAGATTCGTGATCAACTGTTCGCAAGCTGTGCCGAGGGTGTGCAAGGACTGCAGGAGCGCTTCGGTTTACAAGCGATTCAACCGGTGTTTGATGTCGAACCGATTGAAATCCGTTACCCGGTCGAGCAGTACCCGGCCAAGATTGTCAGCTTCAATCTGGACAAGAATCCGATTGCCGAAGGCACGCTGATGGGGATCAAGGGCCAATACCTGATCTTCGATACCGGCGTCATCAATATTCGTAAATACACGGCCTACCAGCTCGCCGTGCATCAGTAGAAGGACTCCAGCATGCGCACCGAACAACCGAAGATGATCTACCTGAAGGACTATCAGGCACCTGAGTACCTGATCGACGAGACGCACCTGACCTTCGAGTTGTTCGAGGACCACAGCCTGGTCCATGCGCAACTGGTGATGCGCCGCAATCCTGCTCGCGGTGCGGGTTTGCCACCGCTGGTGCTCGATGGCCAGCAGCTGGAACTGCTGTCGGTCAGCCTGGGCGATATTGAACTGAGCGCCGGCGATTATCAGCTGACGGACAACCATCTGACCCTGCACCCGACCAGCACCCGTTTCACGGTCGACACCAGCGTCAGGATTCACCCGGAAACCAACACCGCGCTGGAAGGCCTGTACAAATCCAGCGGCATGTTCTGCACCCAGTGCGAGGCCGAAGGCTTTCGCAAGATCACCTATTACCTCGACCGCCCGGACGTAATGAGCAAGTTCACCACCACGGTGGTCGCCGAGCAGCACAGCTACCCGGTGCTGCTGTCCAACGGCAACCCGATTGCCTCAGGTCCCGGTGAAGACGGTCGGCACTGGGCAACCTGGGAAGATCCGTTCATGAAACCGGCCTACCTGTTCGCGCTGGTAGCCGGTGACTTGTGGTGCGTCGAAGACACCTTCACCACCATGACCCAGCGCAGTGTGGCGCTGCGCATTTATGTCGAGCCGGAAAACATCGACAAATGCCAGCACGCCATGAACAGCCTGAAGAAGTCCATGCGCTGGGACGAAGAAGTCTATGGTCGCGAGTACGACCTGGACATCTTCATGATCGTTGCGGTCAACGACTTCAACATGGGCGCCATGGAGAACAAGGGCCTCAATATCTTCAACTCCAGCTGCGTGCTCGCCCGTGCCGAAACCGCGACCGACGCTGCGCACCAGCGGGTCGAGGCGGTGGTTGCCCACGAATACTTCCACAACTGGTCGGGCAACCGCGTGACCTGCCGCGACTGGTTCCAGCTGTCGCTCAAGGAAGGTTTCACGGTGTTCCGTGATGCCGAGTTCTCCGCCGACATGCACTCGCGCACCGTCAAGCGTATCGAGGACGTGGCCTACCTGCGCACGCACCAGTTCGCCGAAGACGCCGGCCCGATGGCTCATGCGGTGCGCCCGGATGCGTTCATCGAGATTTCCAACTTCTACACCTTGACCGTTTACGAGAAAGGTTCGGAAGTGGTGCGCATGATCCGCACCTTGCTCGATGCCGAAGGTTTCCGCAAAGGCAGTGACCTGTATTTCGAACGTCATGACGGCCAGGCGGTCACCTGCGACGATTTCATCAAGGCCATGGAAGATGCCAACGGCGTCGACCTGACCCAGTTCAAACGCTGGTACAGCCAGGCCGGAACACCGCGTCTGGCGGTAAGCGAGTCTTACGACGCAGCGGCTAAAACCTACAGCCTGACCTTCCGTCAGAGCTGCCCGGCGACCCCGGATAAGGTTGAAAAACGGCCGTTCGTGATTCCGGTCGAACTGGGCCTGCTGGATAGCCAAGGCACGGCGATCGCCCTGCGTCTTGCCGGTGAAGCCGCCGCTGGCGGGACCTCCCGTGTGTTGTCGGTGACTGAAGCCGAGCAGACCTTCACCTTCGTCGACATCGCTGAACAACCCTTGCCATCGCTGCTGCGTGGTTTCTCGGCGCCGGTGAAACTGAGCTTCCCGTACAGCCGCGATCAGCTGATGTTCCTGATGCAACACGACAGCGACGGCTTCAACCGTTGGGAGGCCGGTCAGCAGTTGTCGGTGCAGGTGTTGCAGGAACTGATCGCTCAGCATCAAGCGGGTCAAGCGTTGGTGCTGGATCAGCGACTGATCGGCGCGTTGCGTAGCGTGTTGGCAGACGACAGCCTGGATCAGGCGATGGTCGCGGAAATGCTCTCGCTACCCAGCGAGGCGTACCTGACTGAAATCAGCGAAGTGGCGGACGTCGATGCGATTCACGCGGCGCGAGAGTTTGCCCGCAAACAACTGGCGGACAACCTGTTCGACGCACTGTGGTTGCGTTATCAGGCCAATCGCGAGCTGTCGAAGCAAACCCCTTACGTTGCAGAAGCCGAGCACTTCGCCCGTCGTAGCCTGCAAAACATCGCGTTGTCCTACCTGATGCTCAGTGGCAAGCCGCAAGTGCTGGCGTCGACCCTTGAGCAGTTCGATGCCTGCGATAACATGACCGAGCGTCTGACGTCGTTGGCGGTGCTGGTGAATTCACCGTTCGAAGCCGAGAAGGCCAAGGCGCTGGCGAGTTTTGCCGAGCAGTTCAAGGACAATCCGCTGGTCATGGACCAATGGTTCAGCGTGCAGGCCGGCAGCGGTTTGCCAGGTGGCTTGCAGCGGGTTCGTCAGTTGATGGAACACCCGGCGTTCAATATCAAGAACCCGAACAAGGTGCGGGCGCTGGTCGGTGCGTTTGCCGGGCAGAACCTGATCAACTTCCATGCTGCCGATGGTTCGGGTTATCGCTTCCTCGCGGATCTGGTGATCGAGTTGAACGGTTTCAACCCGCAGATCGCCTCTCGCCAACTGGCGCCGCTGACGCGCTGGCGTAAATACGACAGCGCTCGCCAGGCGCTGATGAAGGCCGAGCTGGAGCGCATTCGCGCTTCGGGTCAGCTGTCCAACGATGTATTTGAAGTGGTCAGCAAAAGTCTGGCGTAAGCCCATCATCGCTCCCACAGGTGTTCACTAGAACCCTGTGGGAGCGGGCTTGCTCGCGAAGGCGGCCTGACAGCCGACCCATCTTCCGCAGATGTATATCAATCAAAACTGTGGGAGCTGGCTTGCTCGCGATAGCGGCCTGACAGCCGACCAATCTCTTGCAGGTGTACATATCCATTCCTGCGGTAACGGCCGCTTAGGGTTTCGCCCTTACGGCGAGTCACTTTTGACAAGCGACTCAAAAGTAACCAAAAGGTCTCGCCCCAAGCGTACGGCTCGTCGCTAAAGCTCCGAGTTCCCTCGCTCCGGCATTCATCAGGGGGCATCGCCTCCGGTCGGCTTCGCTTCGACCTCCTCTCGATGTGTCCGGCTTCGCCGAACGGCGCTGCGCGCCTACCCCTGATGAACGCCTCCACTCGGCCTGCCGAAGGGGCGGGTGGATCAAAAGCCAGATCAAGATCAAAAGCCAAAGCCAAAGCCAAAGCCAAAGCCAAAGCCAAAGCCAAAGCCAAAGCCAAAGCCAAAGCCAAAGCTCAAACCTTTGTGTCGGAAGTTTCCGCTCAATCGCTGGTTTCTAATCATTCGTCCGAATGCCCCGCCATTCAGCGACCGTCCTTAATCCTCCAGTTAACAAAACATAACGTGGCGTTGATTGTCAGACCTTTCGAAAGCTGGATAGGATAGGCCAGCTTCCGAAGGGGCTCTAGATTGCGCGTTTCAGGACTATGTTCCAAAACTGTCAATCGCGACGAGCAGCCCTGCGGCGCCCTGAAAGGTTGAACGACCTAACAATAATAATGGGGGAAAGGTCTATGAGTGAGCCTGTCATGGGTGTGGTTTTTTGCCGCCCGCCGGCGTTACGCAGATTCGCGTTGCTGGCTACAGCGCTCTCGCTGCTGGGCTCTGCCGCGCTGTCGGCACCCGTTCTGGCCGCAGATGCGCCAGTGTCCAATACGGTCTATTCGATTGAATCCGCCAAGTCCGCCAAAGGCCTGATGCTTGATATCGCCCACGCAGGCAAACGCCTGGTGGCGGTCGGCGATCGTGGCCACATTCTGTATTCCGATGACCAGGGCCAGACCTGGACCCAGGCCAAAGTGCCAAGCCGGGCGCTGCTGACCTCGGTCTATTTCGTCGATGACAAGCACGGCTGGGCAGTCGGCCATGACGCGCAAATCCTCGCCAGCGAAGACGGCGGTGTTACCTGGACCAAACAATTCGAAGATTTGAAGCGCGAAGCACCGCTGCTCGCTGTCTGGTTCAAGGACGTCAGCACAGGTTTTGCCGTGGGCGCTTACGGCGCGCTGCTGGAAACCACCGACGGCGGCAAGCACTGGGAAGACGCCAGCGACCGCCTCGATAACCCGGATCAGTACCACCTCAACGCCATCGCCGCAGTCAAGGACTCCGGGCTGTTCATCGTCGGCGAGCAGGGCAGCATGTTCCGTTCCCCCGACTGGGGCCAGACCTGGGAACGCCTGAAAGGACCGTACCAGGGTTCGCTGTTCGGGGTGATCGGCACCGCCAAACCGGGCACATTGTTGGCCTACGGTCTTCGCGGCAACCTGTTCCGTTCCACTGACTTTGGCAGCACCTGGGAGCCGATCGAGCTCAAGGCTGCCCGTGGTGCGCTGGAGTTCGGTTTGTCCGGTGCGACCTTGCTCGATGACGGCAGTATCGTGATCGTTGGCAACGGCGGCAGTGTGGTGCGCAGCAGCGACGATGGCGTGACCTTCAGTGTGTTCAACCGTTCCGACCGCATTTCTGTTTCAGCGGTCACCGCGGCAGGCAATGGCAACTTGATTCTGGTAGGACAGGGCGGCGTTCGCGCTACTTCGCCAATCGGCGCCGAGCTTGGCAAATAATAAGAGGCGGAGATATGACATCCATGAGTAGTCATCATCAGGACAAGGCGACGTTTCTCGAGCGCCTGATTTTCAACAACCGTCCGGCAGTGATCGTCATCTGCCTGTTGGTGAGCATTTTCCTGTTCTGGCAGGCAACGCTGATCCAGCCGTCCACCAGCTTCGAAAAAATGATCCCGCTCAAGCATCCTTTCATTGAAAAGATGATGGAGCATCGCAACGACCTGGCCAACCTCGGCAATACCGTGCGTATTTCCGTGGAAGCCACCAATGGCGACATTTTCTCCAAGGAGTACATGGAGACCTTGCGGCAGATCAACGACGAGGTGTTCTACATCTCCGGCGTTGACCGTTCCGGCTTGAAGTCGCTGTGGAGTCCGAGCGTGCGCTGGACCGAAGTGACCGAGGAAGGTTTTGCCGGCGGTGAAGTGATTCCGCAGAGCTACAACGGCTCGGTCGACAGCCTCGAGTTGCTGCGCAATAACGTGCTCAAGTCCGGTCAGGTCGGTCGGTTGGTGTCCAACGACTTCAAGTCGAGCATCGTCGATATTCCGCTGCTGGAGTCCTACCCGGACCCGCAGGACCAGGGCAAGTTGCTGGCACTGGACTACCAGAAGTTCTCCCACGAACTTGAAGACAAGATCCGCAACAAGTTCGAAAAACAGAACCCCAATGTGCAGATCCACATCGTCGGTTTCGCCAAGAAGGTCGGTGACCTGATTGACGGCCTGATCATGGTGGTGATGTTCTTCGGCGTGGCGTTCGTCATCACCCTGATCCTGTTGTTGTGGTTCACCAATTGCCTGCGCAGCACCGTGGCGGTATTGAGCACCACCCTGGTGGCGGTGGTCTGGCAGCTCGGGCTGATGCATGCCTTCGGCTTTGGTCTGGACCCGTACTCGATGCTGGTGCCGTTCCTGATTTTTGCTATCGGTATTTCCCACGGCGTGCAGAAGATCAACGGCATTGCCTTGCAATCCAGTGACGCGGACAACGCCTTGACGGCCGCCCGGCGCACGTTCCGTCAGCTGTTCCTGCCGGGGATGATTGCGATCCTCGCGGACGCGGTGGGCTTCATTACCTTGCTGATCATCGATATCGGGGTTATTCGCGAGCTGGCCATCGGTGCGTCCATCGGCGTGGCGGTGATCGTGTTCACTAACCTGATCCTGCTGCCAGTAGCGATTTCCTACGTTGGCATCAGTAAACGTGCGGTCGAGCGCAGCAAGAAAGATGCAATCCGTGAGCATCCGTTCTGGCGCCTGCTGTCGAACTTTGCCAGCTCGAAAGTCGCCCCGGTTTCGATCCTCCTGGCGCTGATCGCCTTTGGTGGCGGTCTCTGGTACAGCCAGAACCTGAAAATCGGTGACCTTGACCAAGGTGCGCCGGAGCTGCGCCCGGATTCGCGCTACAACCAGGACAACAACTTCATCATCAACAACTACTCCACCAGCTCCGATGTGCTGGTGGTGATGGTCAAGACCAAGGCTGAAGGCTGCTCGCGTTACGAAGCCATGGCGCCGATCGATGAACTGATGTGGAAGATGCAGAACACCGAGGGCGTGCAGTCGGCGATTTCCCTGGTGACGGTCTCCAAGCAGATGATCAAGGGCATGAACGAGGGCAACCTGAAATGGGAAACCCTGTCGCGTAATCCGGACGTGCTGAACAACTCCATCGCCCGTGCCGATGGCCTGTACAACAACAGCTGCTCGCTGGCGCCGGTGCTGGTGTTCCTCAACGACCACAAGGCCGAAACCCTCGACCGCGCGGTGCATGCGGTGCAGGACTTTGCCAAGGAAAACAACAAGGACGGCCTGGAGTTTATCCTTGCCGCCGGTAACGCCGGGATCGAGGCGGCCACCAACGAGGTGATCAAGGAATCGGAACTGACCATCCTGGTCCTGGTGTACATCTGCGTGGCCACCATGTGCATGATCACCTTCCGTTCCTGGGCAGCGACCTTGTGCATCGTGTTGCCGTTGGTGCTGACCTCGGTGCTGGGCAACGCATTGATGGCGTTCATGGGCATCGGCGTGAAAGTCGCGACCTTGCCGGTGGTGGCGCTCGGGGTGGGGATTGGCGTGGACTACGGCATCTACATCTACAGCCGCCTGGAAAGTTTCCTGCGTGCCGGTCTGCCGTTGCAAGAGGCCTACTACCAGACGCTCAAGTCCACCGGTAAAGCGGTGCTGTTCACCGGCCTGTGCCTGGCCATCGGCGTGTGCACCTGGATCTTCTCGGCGATCAAGTTCCAGGCTGACATGGGGCTGATGCTGACCTTCATGCTGCTCTGGAACATGTTCGGTGCGCTGTGGCTGTTGCCGGCACTGGCACGTTTCCTGATCAAACCGGAAAAACTCGCCGGGCAGAAGGGCAACTCGCTGTTCGCCCACTGATCGAGGTCGAAAATAACAAAGCCGCAACCTTTGGGTTGCGGCTTTGTTATTTTCGAGTTTCACACGACTCCCTGTGGGAGCGAGCAAGCTCGCTCCCACAGGGTTTGCGACAACAATGAGCTATCATTGCCGGTTTCCCCCTGAAAGACATGATTGCCATGACTGCCGAAACCCTTCTCAACGCCCTCGAACACTGCGACATGGTCGAAATCGACGGCTTGCACGCCTTCGAATTCGCTCTCGACGAAGACGACAATCTGCACATCGAATGCATGGACGGCCGAGCGGCCAAACATTGGGAGTTCAGCCCGGCTCAGGTGCAGGCGGCGGTATTCGATCAAACCCTGCAGAGCTGGACCATCACTGGTAATTCCGGCGAGCACCGACTGGTGTGCCTGAGCGCCTTCGGCGGTAGCGACGATGAAGACGAAACCAATGAAGATGCGTAAATTCTGGTCGCTGCTGATGGCGGGCAGTGTCGGCGCGATGGGGGTGCAGGCCGCCCCCGCCGATATCCATGAGCTGTTGATCGGCACCTACACCCAGGGCCAGAGCCAGGGGATCTACCGGCTCAAATTCGACAGCAAAAACGGTCAGCTCGATGCCACTCCGTTGCAAGTGGTCAAGAGCGCCAACCCGTCGTGGTTGACGCTTTCCAGCGACCAGCGTCGACTGTTTGTGGCCAACGAAAACGGTCCAGGGCAAGTCGACCCGGTAGGGCGCGTCAGCAGCTTTGCCGTCGAGCCGAAAACCCACGCATTGAGCCTGATCAGTCAGGTGCAGAGTCTCGGCAACGAACCGACCCATTCCAGTCTGAGCGCTGACGGCAAGCACCTGTTTGTCAGCAATTACTCGGTGGCCGAAGACCCGGGCGGCAGCCTCGCGGTATTAACGGTCAACGCCGATGGCAAACTGGCGCCGCCGATCCAGCTGAGCAGTCATCCGTCGAGCCGGGTCAATCCCGAGCGGCAGTTGTCGGCTCACGTTCATTCGGCAGTGTCCTCGCCGGACGGCCAGTTTGTATTCAGCAATGACCTGGGGGCGGACAAGATCTTTGTCTACCGCTATGACCCCAAGGCCAATCCGGAGCGACCGCTGACCGCCGCCACGCCACCATCGGTTCAGTTGCCACCCGGCAGCGGGCCGCGGCATTTGCTGTTCAGTGGCGATGGCAAGCACGCTTACCTGACCATGGAAATGAGCGCGCAAGTCGCGGTGTTCGATTATCAGGCCGGCAAGTTGACCCAGCGCCAGATGGTCGACCTGGCGGCGGGTCAACCCCAGGCGCAGAAGGCTGCCGCGGCGCTGCATGCCTCGGCGGATGGCAAGTTCCTCTACGTCAGCAACCGTGGCACCGCTAACGAGATACTGGTGTTCGCCATCGATCCGGCCAGTGGTGAGCTCAAGGCGCTTCAGCGTCGCTCGGTGGAGGGTGATCACCCGCGTGAATTCAGCCTCGACCCGAGCGGCAAGTTTGTGCTGATTGCGAACCAGAAGAGCAACCAGATCGTCATCATCGAACGTGATGTGAAGACCGGTCTGTTGGGCAAAGCCGTACAAAAACTGCCGTTCGACTCACCCAGCGATATCAAATTCTTCCTGCGTCAATAAGCCGCAGGCCCCATGCACCGGGGCCTGCGCGGTTCTATTAATCTGAGTGATATCCGCTACTGCTACAAAAGATTTCAAGCGCGTCAACCCTCGGGCGTAAGTTTGCTTCACGGCCTACACAGGCAAGCAAGCCAACTGAATCTACGAGGGTTACCGCCATGAACTTCAATCTCTTCTCGGTTATCGCCGCTTCCGCTATCTCCGCCACCGTTGCTCTGCCAGCCAGTGCCAGCGTCGAGATCAGCGATAAAAAATCCGGCACTCACACCTATACCCAGAAATACCTGCAACAAAGCGCCAACTTCTACGCCGCGCTGGATCACAAGATCCAACACTGAGACTCAAGCCCTGCCGACTTTATGCAGGAGCGAAGTCACTTGATCCGATTGGCGATCTAATCGCTGAAAAGACAAAAGTGATGTCGCTCCTGCATAAAGCATTTGCGACCCCGCACCTCAATCAGCACAAATACCGCGTGTAATATCACATGGCCATGTGTTTAAATTTGACGCTAATTTATTGACTCAATCTTTTCCAAGGATCGACGACATGGCGATGCGTCTGGCTGTGGTGCTGCTGTTTCTCTATTCCACTCCAATTCTCTCGGCGACCCAGCCGGTCGACGGCGAGCCTGAAGCCGCGCGCGAGCGCTTGATGAGCTTGTTGCAGGAATGAAAAAACGTCGGATTTTCGATCAATTAAACTGATAGCTACTATGCATAAAGGTCGCTATTCATAGCCGGTTATTTGATTGATTCTGTGGGCACTGAAACATGCCCACGGAGAATCCCATGGCCAGCGCAATCCTTTCTTCTGCCAAACACGGCGCTTACGTTGCCATCGGTTTATACGTCGCCATGGTGCTCGTGGTCAGCCTCTCGGCACAATCGCAACACATCGTTGAAGCGCCGATCCAGGTCGCCTATCCCGCCATCCAGTTTGAGCATCGCGCACAGAACTTCGGCGTTGAACACTCAGATGTCGCCGGAGTAGTGGGAGCATGAAAGGGCGCAGACTTTGGGTGATTGCCTTCCTGGCATTCATGACCAACGGATCTTCACTGCTCGGTATCGGTCAGGGCTCGGCGGGTTCGCTGGCACGGGCCATCGAGTGCAATCACAACATCACTCACAATATCCAGACCGCCACGGCGCTGGCTTTGTTGGCGGGTAATCCGCCAGCGAAACCCAAAGCCGTGGTTCTGGGGCCGTTCGAGATTGATTGCTCGGCGCTGCAAATGTGCAGTGTGCTGGCGTAATCAAATGTGGGAGCGAGCTTGCTCGCGATAGCGGTATGACAGTCGATATCAATGTTGAATGTCAGTCAGTCATCGCGAGCAAGCTCGCTCCCACACTGGGCCTTCGCCATGACCGCGGTAAAAAGATCTGACTCCAGAATCCCTTGAAGCCACGCTTGCAGATGCTGGTATGGCGTCTGCGCAAACCACTCGCGGTCGACATGGGCGAACTGGCGTATGAACGGCGCCAGGGCGATGTCCGCCAGGCTCAGATGATCAGCCACCAGATAAGTCCGCTGTTGCAGCAACTCATCCAGTTCGCGCAAAAACACTTCGCCTTCTGCGCGGTAATGCTCCATGGGTTGTTCCGGGTAGCGCTCGGCGTACTTGTAGCGATTGAGGTGCAGTTTGAACACCTGATCGTTTGCTTCGATCAGCGCCGCGCTTCGTTGTTGCGCCGCAGGATCGTTCTTGAGCAGCCAGTCTTGTGGGTCGTTCTGTTCCAGCGCCCACTGCATGATTTCCAGGCTTTCCTCTATGACCCGACCTTCAAGGCTCAGCACCGGCACGGTGCCCTTGCTCGATAGCGCGAGCATTTCCGGCGGCTTGGCCTTGAGGCTGACTTCGACAATGTTCAGCGTCACAGCGCTGTAACGCAGCGCCATGCGTGCGCGCATGGCGTAGGGGCAACGTCGAAAGGAGTAAAGCGTCGGCGTGGTCATTTGACCTCCAGCGTGCTCAGGCCATTGCCTTGGCGACGAACCTGGATCTGCACCGGGATTCGCTCGTGCATCTCTTGTACGTGGGAGATCACCCCGACTTTGCGCCCTTGCGCTTGCAACCCGTCGAGGGCGTCCATCGCCAATTGCAGCGACTCCGGGTCGAGGCTGCCGAAGCCTTCATCGATGAACAACGATTCGATTTTCAGCGTGCTTGAGGCCATCGAGGCCAGGCCCAGCGCCAGTGCCAGCGATACCAGGAAGGTTTCGCCGCCTGACAGTGAATGCACCGAACGCAGTTCGTCGCCCATTTCCGTGTCCATCACCAGCAGACCGAGCATGCTGCCGCCGCGCTTGAGCCGGTAGCGGCGCACCAGTTGCCGTAACTGGGCGTTGGCGTGATGCACCAGCAAATCGAGGTTGTAGGCCTGGGCGATCTTGCGGAAAGTGTCACCGGTGGCCGAGCCGATCAGGGCATTGAGCCGCGCCCAGCGCTGCCACTCGTTGTAGGCCTCGCCAATGCGTTGTGCCAGCGCCTGATTGGCGTCCTGACGGCGTTGATCTTCGGCTTGTTGCGCACGCAATTCGGCGCAGAGCTGTTCGCTGATACCGAACTGGCTTTGCAGCTCGCTGAGGGCGCTGGCCAGTTGTTCGGCGTCGAGGTTGCCGTTGTGTTGCGCCTGATGGCTGTGCAGGCGCTGTTCACGCTCATGCAACAGCACTTTGGCTTGCTCGATGGCTTTTTCGCTCAGTTGGAGCTGTTGGCGCAGTTGACTGACCTGCTCGTCGCTGAACGCCAGTAACTGCTCCAGACCGCCATCGTCCAGTTCTGGATGAAGGGCACGCCATTCGGCAATCTTGCCGCTCAGCTCATGACTTTCCGTTTCCAGGGCGTGCTGGCGTTGTTGCTCGGCCTTGAGCTCGGCGGCCAGTTGAATCTGCTGGCTGCGGACCTCTTGCAGCGCTTGACTGGCCGTTGCTTCAGCCTGTCGGGCCTGCGCCACGGCCTGATCCAGTTGCTGTTGCCACTGCTCGGCACTCGGCTGGTCGCCCAGCAGTTCGGCGAGTTTCTGTTGGGCGGCGTGCTGCTGTTCGGCAAGCGCGGTGAATTGCTGTTGCGCGGCTTCCCATTGCTGCACGCGTGTCAGCTGTCGGTCCTGTTCTTTCTCAAGGTTTTGCTGGCGTTGCTGTTGTTCGCTGAGTTCTTCGCGTTGCCGCTCCAATTGTTCCAGGCGCTGGGCAACGTGCTGATCGAGTTGCATGAAGGTCGCGGCGGGCTCATTGCGCAAACCTTCGAGCGTTGCAGCCGGGAGCAGGCTGCTGAACGCTGCGAGTTCTTCTTCAAGACGCTGACTGTCGTTGCTCAACTCACGCTGCTGAATGGCGAGTTGCTGGGCGGCCTGTTGGCTGGCCTGGTCGGCGGCTTGCAGCTGTTGCTGAAGACGTGCGGCGTCTTGCTGCAAGGTGAGCAGGGCGCTTTGTCGCTGTTCGTCCTGAGCGATGCTCTGATTCAACTGAACACTTTGCTGAGTCAGCCAGGCGTCACGTTTGCCAGCGTCTTGCGCCTGTAGTTGGGCGGCCAATGGATGCGCTTCAAGGCTCGGTGTCAGGCTTTGCTGCTGAGCTGCCAGCTGTTCCTGTTGTTGCAGCCATTCCTTTTGCTGAGCTATCAGCCCGCCGACGTCAGTGCGCAGATCCGCGAGTTTTTCCTTGAGCAGGTCAACGGCTTTCTGTGCGTTGGCCTGTTCGCTTTCATCGTGCCGACCAAGGCTTTGCAGCAACGCTTCAGGCTGATGATAGGGATGCTCGACGCTGCCGCAGACCGGGCACGGTTGATCGTCCCGCAACTGCCCGCGCAATTCTTCGACGCTGGCACTGCGCGCCAGACGCTGACGCTCCAGCAATTCCTGGGTGACTTTCAGGGTTTGTTCGGCGACGGTCAGTTCGGCTTTGGCCTGGACGCCTTCGCGGGTCAGGCGTTCGCGTTCAATTTGAGCGGTCTGCAGGCGTTGTTGCAGTGCCTGCGCGCGCTTGTCCAACTCCTGCTGACTGGCCCACAACCGCGCCAGCTCTTCGATGGCGCGTTGCTGCTTGCGGTTGTCTTGCAGCAGGCTGGCGAGGATCTGAATCTGCTCGGCAACGGCTTGCGGTTCGGCCCCGGCTTCGCTGAACAGCAGTTCCAGGCTTTGGCGTTGTGCGCTGAGTTGGGCGGCAGTGTCGGCAGCCCGTTGTTCCAGTTCGAGCAGCTCGGTCTGGCCTTTTTTCAGGCGATTGCCCACCAGCATCAGTTGCTGCAATCGCTCGCGGTAGGCATTCCACGCATCACTGACCGGCGCCAGTTGAATACTCTGTTCCAGTTGCACAGCAATGGTTGCCAGACGTTCGGCGACCCGTTGTTGCTGCTCAAGCATTCGTGCGATGGCTTGCTGGCCTTCGGTGTTGGCTTGCTCGGCACTGTGTTTGAGTTCGACCGAAGTGCTGATGGCTTGCGTCAGGCGCGCAAGGTTGCTCTGTTCTTCAAACGCCTGACGCAGCAGCGGGGCGTTGCTGCTGTGTTGGTTTTGGGCCTGGCTCAGCGCGTTTTTTGCGGACTCCAGGCTGTGTTCGAGTTGCACCTGACGGTTGTGCAGCTCGCTTTGCTGTTGGCCGTGTTGCTGAATCAGCGCGGCCAACGGGCTCAGTTGCGCGCTCAGCTCGGTTTGCCGGGCAAACTGATGCCGTTGCGGTGCCAGTTGTTCCAGGCGTACCAGGTTCAGCCGCTCGCCAGCCTGGGTGTCCCACGACTGTTGAGCGTGTTGCAACTGTTCAGCGGCGGCCAGTTGCTGGTCCTGCAACTGGTGCAATTCCTTGAGCCAGGTGTGTTGCAACTCCAACTGCTTGAGCTGCGCTTGCCGGGTTTTGAGTTGTTGCTGGGCGTCGTTGAAGCGCTGATCGAGCTCGGCGCGGGCTTCGGGCTCAAGCGGTGTGACGCCCGTCGCCTGATCTTGCAGCAGCTTGTGGGCTTCGCGGGTTTCTTTGCTTTTGTCGAAAGCGCGCTTGCCCAGGCGCGTGTAGAGCGCGGTGTCGGTGAGTTTTTCCAGCAGTTCGCTGCGATCGTTGTCATCGGCCTTGAGGAACGCACTGAACTCGCTTTGAGCCAGCATCACGGCACGGGTGAACTGTTCGAAGTTCAGGCCCAACACGGCTTCAAGCTGAGTCTTGTATTCGCCTTTCTGACTGGCCAGTAGCTGATCGGTGTCGAGGTCGCGCAGGCTTTGGCGGCTGGCTTGCAGCTTGCCGTTGGCTTTTTCGCGGGCGCGATTGGCTTCCCAGCGCGCACGGTAGCGACGTCCGTCGATGCCCACAAAGTCGACCTCGGCGAAGCCATCACCGGTACCGCGTCGCAGCAGGGTGCGCGGGTCGCCGGTGGCGATCTCGCCGTCCGCATCCGGCACCTTGGCGTCACGTCCAGTGTTGTTGAGGCGTGGCACCGCACCAAACAGCGCCAGGCACAGCGCATCGAGCAAGGTGCTTTTGCCGGCACCGGTCGGCCCGGTAATCGCGAACAGACCGGCGCTGGCCAGTGGTTCGACGGTGAAATCGATTTCAAACGGCCCCGCCAGCGAGGCGAGGTTCTTCAGGCGGATCGCGAGAATTTTCATGGCTGTTCGCTCTCCTGCTGAACGTCTTGCAGCAGCAGGGAAAAGTCCTTCAGCGTCTGTTCGTCGACGGCGCTGCCGTAGTTGTCCTGCCAGGCGCGGCTGAACAATTCCTGTGGGGTGAGCTGATCCAGTTCTATCAACTGGCCATTGTCATCAGCGCCGTCTCGACTGCCGGAGCCTGCATATTCGGCGGCGATCCGTACCAGGCGCACGGCTTTTCCTTGCAGCGCGGTTTCGATCTGTTGACGCAGGTCCGGCTGCGGTTCGTCGAGGCGTACGCGGACTTCGAGCCATGGCTGGCGCTGGAGGTCGGCCAACAGGTCGATGTTTGGCAGGTCCGCCAGTTGGCTGAGGATATCGGCCAAAGGCGCTGGCCCTGAGCGTTGCAGGTGAACTGAACGAGGGATAAGGCGCGGCTCGACACTGATAAGGGTTTCACCGTCGAGTTTGATATCGAGGATTTGGTGCGGGTAATTGATCTCGGAAAACGACAGCGGAATCGGCGAGCCGCTGTAGCGAATGCGTTCCTCGCCGTTGACCTTCTGCGGTTTGTGCAAGTGACCGAGGGCGACGTAGCTGATGCTCGGCCCGAACAGGCTGGCGGGCAAGGCTTCGGCGTTGCCGATGATCAGGCTGCGTTCGGAGTCCTCGGACACCGAACCACCGGCCATGTGCGCGTGGCTGATAGCGATCAGCGCCTGACCGGGTTGGCGCTTGGCATTGGCCGCTTCAATCAGCCACTCATGCACCTGACCGATGCCGCGCAGGTAGTTGTCGCCCAGATGGGCGCCGGTGACTTCGGCAGGACGCAGAAACGGCAGCGCCAGGCACCAGCCGGCGATTTTGCCTGAAGCATTGGGCAACGGAATCAGCAGGCGTTCTGCGTCCAGTTGCCCGTCATCGAGCCACAACACCCGGCCCAGCGCGTGAGTGCGCAAACGCCGCATCAGCGGCGCAGGCAATTCGATCCGCGAGCCGGAGTCGTGGTTGCCGGCGATCATTACGATGGTCAGCGACGGCTGCTGCTCGTGCGCGCTGACGATGAAGTCGTAGAGACGTTCCTGGGCTTTGACCGGCGGATTGACCGTGTCGAAGATGTCACCGGCGATCAGCAGCACATCGGGCTTTTCCAGCCCTAGCTGACGCAATAGCCAGTCGAGGAAACAGCCGTGTTCAAAATCGCGCTCCTGGCCATGCAGGTTCTGCCCAAGGTGCCAGTCGGAGGTGTGGAACAGACGCAAGGCGTACTCCGCTAAAAATAAGGTGATGGCCGCGTGGGAAATGATGGCGGCTAAAGGGGAGGGAGTTTACTGGCAAAAGGTCGGGAATGCAGAAAGGCAGAAAAGATCGCAGCCTTCGGCAGCTCCTACGGGATGTACACCATTCCCCCGTAGGAGCTGCCGAAGGCTGCGATCTTTTGCTCTACTTCGGATATAACGGCGGTAAACCACTGTCGCCGACCGGGTCGTGGACCCGGTCGGCGATCGGGATGGCGCGGATCGCGCGCCAGAGTTCTTCGCCTTGCCAGGACTGCCCGGTTTCGCTGTACAGCGCGCCGTTCAGGCCGTCCAGCGCGTCGGAAAGCGGCACGAAGCGGGCGGCCATGTCGGCCAGGGTTTCTGGCTGTTGGCGAGCCCAGGCGTCGAGTGCCTGGCGGGTGGCTTGAGGGTCGTTGGCCTGGCTGGCACGCTTGAGGTCGTCCAGCAGGGTGCGCGGGCTCGGACCGGTTTGCGCGGCGCGTAGAAGCGCTGGCTGCCAACGTGCGCGCCACCACAGGCCGAAGCCGAGCAGGGTGGTGCAGGCCAGGATCAAGCTGCTGAGTTTCCAGTACCAGAGCTCTTCGTTGCTGGCCGCTACCATGGCCGGCGAGTTGCCGGCGGGGGTGTCGACCACCAGGCTCGGGTTGTTGACCACGTGCAGGGTTCTGGCCGGCAGACTGCTGCGTTCCAGATGATCTTCATGGGTGTTCCACCAGATCACTTCCACGGGGGATAACTCGATTTGCCCGATGCGGGTCGGCACCAGTGCCTCACGGTCTTCGCGGCTGCCGATCAGCCCGCGTTCGCTGTGCTGATTGCTCAGTTGCGGCTGGTCGGGGTAACGGCGCAGGCCGTTGGCGTCAGTGATGGGCAGAGGGGGCAGTTGTGAACTGGCCAGGCCTTCGGCTTTCAGGGTCAGGCTACGGGTCAGAGAGTCGCCGACCTGAATCCGGTCCGGCTCCGGGCTCCAGCTTTCGCTGAGGCTCAGGCTGCGCGCGGGTAGCCAGGGAATGTCGGCCGGGTAGTCGGCCGGTTTGGCATTGACGGTCAGGGTCATTTCGGAGGAACTCACGCGCATCAGCTTGCCCTGTTTCGGGCTTTGGGGCGCGGGCGCCTGCGTGGGTTGTGCGTCCACCAGCGTGGCGCTGAACACCTGCGCGGGGATCGTCAGCACGCCGCTGTGTTGCGGGTAGATCGCATATCGCAGCTCAATCACGCCGTGGCGCAGACCATTGATGACTTTCTCGTACGTGCGTGGTTCGCCCAGCTGTTCGACGCGCGCATCGGGGATTGGCAGCGGCGTGACGTTGCTGTCGTCATACAGCGGCACCGAGTGATAGACGCGCAAGGTCAGAATAGCCTGGGCCTGCACGTACACCGTGTCCTGATCGAGACTGGACTCGATGAACACGGGCGCCAATGTGTTCGGGCTGTTTTGAGTAGCGCTTTCGACCACCTGCAGGCTGATCGGCTGGCTTTTGTAATCACCGAGCTGCAAGGGCGGGATGACGACCGTGCCGTTCTGCCGGGGCAGCAAGGTAATGATCCAGCGGGTGGTGGCGCGGTTGTCGCCGCCCAGGGTCGTGAACTGGTTGACCTGGCGGGTGCCGCGAACCTCGAACAGCGGCTCCAGTGCGCTCAGGTCCGGTTTACCGAACTGGGTGACATCGCTGGATTCGAGCGTCAGCTCGACCGTCTCGCCGGAGTTCACGCGGCTGCGATCGACGCTGGCAACCAACCCTTCAGCCTGGGCGCCAACGGTCCAGAGCAAAAGGCTGAGCAATAAGGCGGTGAAGCGGGTCATCGAGTTTTTCCCTGATCCTGATGTTGTTGCTGCTCGTACCAGAATTTACGTCTAAGCAGTTCGCCCGGCTCATCCGGGATTGTACGCAGCCATTGCTCCAGGGCCTGGCGGTGCTCGCCGTCGAAGTTGGCGTCGGCGCTGCGGATCGGCGGTGTGGTGCGTTGTTCGTCGCCCAACTCACTGCCGGGCACTTCATTATTGCCCGGTTGCGGCGGGCCGTCGGCATTGCTTTCGCTGTTGGCTTCGTTGCTCGATTGCGCGGTTTGAGTGTCGGTCTTCTGCTCGTCGCTGGTCGAGGGCTGTGTCGCCGCACTCGGCGGCGGGGTCTGTTGAGTCTGCGGGCTCTCTTCGCCGTCGGTCTTTTCCGGTTCGCTGGGCGGTGTGGGGGCCTTCTGTTTGATCAGGGCTTCTACCAGTGCTTTGTTGGTCAGCGCCGGGCGTAAATCAGGTTGCAGTTCAAGGGCCTGCTCATAGGCGTCGACGGCAGCTTCCAGCTCACCGCTTTTAGCCAGGGCGTTGCCACGATTGTAGTGCGCGCGGGCGTCGTTGCCTTCGGCGAAGCGCTCGGCGGCAGCGGTGTACTCACCGGCTTCATAGAGCGCGATCCCTTGCCACTGCGGGTCCTTGAAATGCTTTGCGGCGTCGGCGGGCTGGTGCTGCTTGAGCAACTGCTGACCTTGTTGGTCCGGGCGCAGCCAAAGATCGCTGAACTCGAAGGCGTAACCCGGTTGCGGCAGCATGAACAGCAATGGCAGGCAGAGCAGCCAGCCACGGCGTCCCGCGCAGGCCGTCAGCAGCAACAGCGGCAGCAACAGCCAGTAGCCCTGATCGGCCCAGGTATCCAGGCGCAGGGTCTGGCCATCGTTGCGCACGCCATGCGGGCTGTCGAGCAGCCCTAGGTCGCGCAGGTCGCTGTCGTCCAGGCGTGCTTGTCGGTAACGTCCGTCCATGTCGCTGGCAAAGGCTTTCAGGCTCGGCCCGTCGAGACGCGGCACGAGAATCGCACCCTGCGCGTCCTTGAGGAAACTGCCGTGCTGGTCAGTGACCGGGGCGCCTTGCGGGGTGCCGATGCCGAGCATCAACCATTCCGGTGCCTGACCACTGAGGGCCTGACGAATACCCTGGCGCTCCTGTTCGGTGAGGGACGAACCGATCAGCAGAATCCGTCCCTGGCCGAGGGCGCCACGGTCGAGCAATGTCAGCGCCTTGGTCACGGCCAGATCGGCGCGATGACCCGCCTGAGGCATGATCGACGGTTTGAGCGCTTCCAGCAGGTTACGGCTGGTGGACAGGTCGTCGGAGAGCGGCACCAGAGTGTGCGCGCTGCCGGCATAGACCACGATCGCGGTTTGCGCATCGCTGCGGGCTTGCAACAGATCGAGCAGTTTGCGTCGGGCCTGCTCAAGGCGAGTCGGCAGCACGTCGGTGGCGAGCATTTCCGGGGTCAGTTCAAGGAGAACCACCAACGGGTCGGCGGGTTTCTGCGCGAACTGTTCAACCCGTTCCCAGCCAGGCCCCAGCAGGGCCAATAGCGCCAGAGCCCAGGCCAGGCCCAGGGCGATCCATGGCAACTTGCTTTCACGGCCGCTGCCACCACTGAGCAGTGCGGCATGGAAGGCCGGTGGCAGGATCATCTGCCAGCGACCCGCACGTTTTTGCCGGTGCCAGAGTTGCCACAGCAACCAGCCCAATAGCGGCAACAGCAGTAACCACCAGGGACGGAACCAATGCGGCCAGAGCTCGATCATCGACGCCTCCGCAGACGCAGGCGTTTCAGTCGCTGGCGCCAGTCAGGGTGCTGTTGCAGAAAATGCGACTGGGTGAAAAAACGTTGCAGCGGGTTGTCTGGCCAGCGCGCGCGGATGACCAGCAACAGGCTCATCAGCAACGCGGCGGCCAGCGGCCAACTGTATAGCGCTTGTGCCGGGCGAGCCTGGGTCGGTTGTTGAGTCACGGGTTCCAGTTGATCGAGGGTCTGCTTGATCGCCTGCAACTCTGCCCCGTCGCGGGCTCGGAAGTAACGTCCACCCGTGGCTTGCGCGATGGCCTTCAAGGCCGGCTCGTCGAGGTCCAGGCTCGGATTGACGCCCAGGAACCCCAGGGTGCCGCTTTGCTCCGGGTCGGCGCCGATACCGATCGGGTAGATTTTCACCCCTTCTTCGGCGGCCAGTCGCGCGGCGGTCAGTGGATCGATTTCACCGCCATTGTTGGCGCCGTCGGTGACCAGGATCAGCACGCGGCTTTGTGCCGGACGTTGACGCAAGCGTTTCAGGGCCAGGCCGATGGCGTCGCCTATGGCGGTGTTCTTGCCGGCGATGCCAATCCGCGCTTCGTCGAGCCAGATACGCACGGTGCGCCGGTCGAAGGTCAGCGGGGCTTGCAGATAAGCCTGGCTGCCGAACAGGATCAGGCCGACGCGATCGCCATCGCGTTTTTCGAGGAAGTCACCGAGCAAGTGCTTGACCAGCGTCAGGCGGCTGACGTCTTCGTCCTGCCATTGCATGTCGGGGAAGTCCATAGAGCCGGATACGTCGACGGCCACCAGCAGGTCGCGTCCACTGGCGGCAATCGGCAGCGGTTCGCCGAGCCATTGCGGGCGCGCGGCGGCGATCAACAGCAGCAGCCAGAGCAGGATAAGCGGTGCTTGCTGGCGCCAGGCCGGCAGGTTGGCGCGGGCGCGACGCCGGGCCAGGCCTTCAAGGTCGCTCAGGAAGCTGACGTTGAGCGCCGGCTCGCCGCTGTCGGCGGCCGGTAGCACAATCCGCATCAGCCAAGGCAGCGGCAGCAGGGCGAAGATCCACGGCCAGGCGAACTCAAACATGCTTGCGAATCCAGGTGTCGACAGCTTGTGTCAGGCCGGCGATGGCCTTGTCGTCGAGTTTGCATTCCGGCTTGTAGGCGCCTTCAACCAAAATCATCCAACGAGTCAGGCCAGCAGCCGGACAGCGGTTGTCGAGAAACGCCAGCCATTTACGACCATTAAGGGTGTGGCTCTGGCTGTAGGGGTAATGGTTGCGGCACAGGCGTTTGAGCAACCCGTTGAGTTGCTGCAACCAGGCGCCGGCCGGTGCGCCGTCATACGGCTTGGGCATTTGCGCCAGTTCGGCCAGTGCAGCCAATCGCACCGGATCCAGCGGCTGTTCGGTGCGCACGGTGGAACGTTTGGCGGGAATAAAGCGGCGCAACTGCCACAGGCCGAAACCGATCAATGGCAACAGCGCCAATAGCAGCCACCAGCCCAGTGCCGGGGGCCAGAACTCGATAGGCGGTGGGCTCATCAGCGGTTGCAGTTGATCGAGGCTGCTCATTGGCTTTTCCCCGGTCGTTTCGGGTTCAGGTATTCGCGCAGTTGCTCGACCATCTCGCTTTGAGTGCTCAGGGGCATTAACAGGACGCGCAGTTTCTGCGCCAGCAATTCCCAGCGGGCGATGCGGGCTTCGGCCTGGGCGCGATAGCTTTGGCGCAGGTCAACGTTCAGCGTATCGAGTTCAAGTTGTGCCCCTCGCTCGGCGAAACGCAGTAAACCGGCAGCGGGCAGGGCGTGGTCCAAGGGATCGGAAAGTGGCAGCAACAGCAAGTCGCAGTGTCGCGACAGCAGGCTCAGTTGCTGCTCGGCGCCCTCGGACAAGGCGCGCTCGTCGCAGATCACAATCACCAGGCTCCCTGGGCGCAGCACTTCACGAGCGCGGCGCAGGGCCATGCCCAAGTCATCACGATCGGTCTCGCCTTCGGTGTTGAGGGTCTGGTTGACGCGCACCAAACGGTTGAGCAATTGCAGCAGGCTTTGCTTGCTGCGCCGTGGTTTGATTTCGTAGTGCTGGTTGTCACCGTACACCAGCCCGCCAACACGGTCGTTATGCCCCAGCGCGGCCCAGCCAATCAGGCTCGCGGCTTGCGCAGCCAACACTGATTTGAACATCAGCCCCGAGCCGAAAAACAAGCGGCGACTTTGCTCGACCATGATAAAAATCGGCCGCTCGCGCTCTTCGTGAAACAGCTTGGTGTGCGGCTCCTGGGTGCGTGCGGTGACGCGCCAGTCGATGGTCCGCACATCGTCGCCAGCCTGATAGACCCGCACCTGATCGAAGTCGACGCCACGCCCGCGCAGCTTGGAATGGTGCAGGCCAATCAATGGGCTGCGCTGGCTCGGCGTGGAAAACAACTGCACTTCGCGCACGCGATGGCGCATCTCGATCAGCTCGGAGAGACTGACGCGGATACCCGGTTCGGGCGCAAGCGGTGTGCTCATGAGGGTCAAGCGACAGCTACGACGTCGAGAATCCGCTGGACCACGCGGTCCTGGTCAATGCCTGCGGCTTCGGCTTCGAAGGAAAGAATGATGCGATGGCGCAAGACGTCGAACAGCACGGCTTGAATGTCTTCGGGGCTGACAAAGTCGCGACCGGCCAGCCAGGCGTGAGCGCGCGCGCAGCGATCGAGGGCAATGGAGCCCCGCGGGCTGGCGCCATAGGCAATCCACTCGGCCATTTCCGGGTCGAACTTGCCCGGTGTGCGGGTCGCCATGACCAACTGCACCAGGTATTCCTCCACGGCGTCGGCCATGTACAAACCGAGGATTTCCTTGCGTGCGGCAAAAATCGCTTGCTGGCTGACTCGGCGCTCGGGCTTGGTTTCGCCGTTCAGCGCTTCACCGCGGGCCTGTTGCAGAATGCGCCGCTCGACGGCGGCGTCCGGGAAGCCGATTTTGACGTGCATCAGGAAGCGGTCGAGCTGGGCCTCGGGCAGCGGATAGGTGCCTTCCTGCTCAATCGGGTTCTGGGTGGCCATGACCAGAAACAGCGGCGACAGCTCGTACGTGCTGCGCCCGACGCTGACCTGCCGCTCGCCCATGGCTTCGAGCAAGGCCGACTGGACCTTGGCCGGCGCCCGGTTGATTTCGTCGGCCAGCACCAGGTTATGGAAGATCGGGCCTTGCTGGAACACGAAACTGCCGGTTTCCGGGCGATAGATCTCGGTGCCGGTGATGTCGGCAGGCAACAGGTCGGGGGTGAACTGGATGCGATGGAATTGCGCTTCGATGCCTTCGGCAAGCTCTTTGATGGCCTTGGTCTTGGCCAGGCCTGGGGCGCCTTCGACCAGCATGTGGCCGTCAGCAAGTAGCGCGATGAGCAACCGCTCGATGAGTTTTTCCTGGCCGAGAATCTGCGTTGAAAGAAAGGTTCGCAGCGCAAGCAGCGCTTCACGATGTTCCATCGATGACTGTTCCTGGAAAGGGTGAGCAAAGGCGTTCGACTAACACCAGGGCTGGGGGCGTTACTTTAATCCATCGCAGGGGGTAGCGACTAACGGCATTTTACGCAAAGTGCGGGAATTGATTGGCGATTGTTGGAAATTTTCAGGGCCGCGCAATGGCGGTGTTCATTCGGGCCCCATCGCGAGCAAGCTCGCTCCCACAGTGGATTTTGGGGGATGCAAATTTTGCAACCCGCGGAGATATCTGTGGGAGCGAGCCTGCTCGCGATGGCGTCGGCACAGGCGCAAAAAATCTGAAGCTCAGAGCTGGCTGATATAGGTGCCGGTGCCCTTGAGGATGTTCTGCAGGGTTTCTTCGACTTCAGCCAGGTCGGCCGCCGCAGTGTTGTGAATAATTTCCAAAGAGTCATCGCCATTCAGCGCATCAGCATCTGCGGCGGCAATTTCGATCAGCAGGCGGGTAGGGCTGAGGGTGACTTTTACCCCGTCGAGGGTGGACGGCTCGCCATCGAGGGTGATTTCCAGCTCGTCCTCGTCCGGGTAGCGAGTCATCAAAAACATGTCGCCCTGATTGCTGTGGCAGCAGAGCATGGCCATGTTGTCTTCTTCGTCGTCGCACGGGTTGGCGATCAGGTGGGCGGTGGTCATTTGCATGGGGAATTCCTGGCTCGGCGAGCGTGGTGAAGGCAACAAAAGGCGATTCTGCCAGCCCGAGGGAATTTCTGCTCGCCTGACTGTCAGAGGATGTGTCGAGAGCATCCCGGGTGTTGCTGGTCATTTCTGGTACGAAGGTGCCGTAAAACCGGGCATAAACCGCCCGTTTTTCCGTGTGACTGCTAGTGTTGTTCGATGCATTGCCGATGAGTTACGTGCCGATGACCGAATATGTCGCAGCATCGCAAGCAGGCAGGTTGTCGCACCCGATAAGCTGCGCAACCAATGGATACCCGTAAAGACAGTGCGCAATCGATCGCGCAGTCGCTTTTGCAGATGCCCATTATTGGAAGGTGAATGTGACCTGAGTGTCTCGTCCAGCTTCACCCACCTGTCACCCTGTCAACCTCTGCCCGAGATTCAGGAACAGGGTGACGGATCGCCCCGATAGGGGTTTTGCACGCGACGCTTCCATCAATAACAAGCCCAAGCGGAGTACCACAGATGGCATTCTTCACCGCAGCCAGCAAAGCCGACTTCCAGCACCAACTGCAAGCGGCACTGGCGCAGCACATCAGTGAACAGGCACAGCCACAAGTGGCGCTGTTCGCTGAACAATTCTTCGGCATTATTTCCCTCGATGAGCTGACCCAGCGCCGGTTGTCCGACCTCGCCGGCTGCACCCTTTCTGCCTGGCGCCTGCTTGAGCGCTTTGACCACGTACAACCGCAAGTGCGCGTTTACAACCCTGATTACGAACGCCACGGCTGGCAGTCGACCCACACTGCGGTCGAAGTGCTGCACCACGACCTGCCATTTCTCGTGGACTCGGTGCGCACCGAGCTGAACCGTCGCGGTTACAGCATCCATACCTTGCAAACCACCGTGCTGAGCGTGCGTCGCGGCGCCAAGGGCGAGCTGCTGGAAATCCTGCCTAAAGGCACCCAGGGTGATGGCATTCAGCAAGAATCGCTGATGTACCTTGAGATCGATCGTTGCGCCCATACCGCCGAACTCAACGTATTGAGCAAGGAACTGGAACAGGTTCTCGGTGAAGTCCGCGTTGCAGTCGCCGATTTCGAACCGATGAAAGCCAAGGTCCAGGAGCTGATCGACGGCATCGACAAAAGCAAATTTGCCATTGATGCCGAAGAAAAGAGCGAGATCAAGGGTTTCCTCGAATGGCTGGTGGGTAACCACTTCACGTTCCTGGGTTACGAAGAGTTCGTGGTTCGTGACGACAAGGATGGCGGCTATATCGAGTACGACCAGAACTCGTTCCTGGGCCTGACCCGATTGCTGCGCGCCGGCCTGACGGCCGAAGACCTGCGTATCGAAGACTACGCCGTGAACTACCTGCGCGAGCCGACTCCGCTGTCGTTCGCCAAGGCTGCGCACCCGAGCCGTGTACACCGTCCGGCTTACCCGGACTACGTGTCGATCCGCCAGATCGATGCCAGCGGTAAAGTCATCAAGGAATGCCGTTTCATGGGCCTGTACACCTCGTCGGTGTATGGCGAAAGCGTGCGGGTCATTCCGTACATCCGTCGCAAGGTCGATGTTATCGAGCAGCGTTCCGGCTTCCAGGCCAAGGCGCACCTGGGCAAGGAACTGGCCCAGGTACTCGAAGTGCTGCCACGTGACGATCTGTTCCAGACGCCGGTGGACGAGCTGTTCAGCACCGTGATGTCGATCGTGCAAATCCAGGAACGCAACAAGATTCGCGTGTTCCTGCGCAAAGACCCGTACGGCCGTTTCTGCTACTGCCTGGCCTACGTGCCACGCGACATCTACTCCACCGAAGTGCGTCAGAAGATCCAGCAAGTGCTGATGGATCGCCTGAAAGCCAGCGATTGCGAGTTCTGGACCTTCTTCTCCGAGTCCGTGCTGGCCCGTGTGCAACTGATTCTGCGGGTCGACCCGAAGAACCGTCTGGACATCGACCCGCTGCTGCTGGAAAAAGAAGTGGTTCAGGCCTGCCGCAGCTGGCAGGACGACTACGCAAGCCTGGTGGTCGAAAGCTTCGGCGAAGCCCAGGGCACCAATGTGCTGGCAGACTTTCCGAAAGGCTTCCCGGCCGGCTACCGCGAGCGCTTCGCTGCGCATTCGGCGGTGGTCGACATGCAGCATTTGCTGAGCCTGAGCGAAACCAATCCGCTGGTCATGAGCTTCTATCAGCCGCTGCTGGGGCAAACCGCCGGTCAGCAACAGCTGCATTGCAAGCTGTACCATGCCGATACCCCGCTGGCACTGTCCGACGTGCTGCCGATCCTGGAAAACCTCGGCCTGCGCGTGCTCGGCGAGTTCCCGTATCGCCTGCGTCACAGCAACGGTCGCGAGTTCTGGATTCACGACTTCGCGTTCACTGCCGCTGAAGGCCTGAACCTCGACATCCAGCAGCTCAACGACACGTTGCAGGACGCTTTCGTCCACATCGTGCGTGGCGATGCCGAGAACGATGGATTCAACCGCCTCGTACTGACTGCCGGCCTGCCGTGGCGCGACGTGGCGCTGCTGCGTGCTTACGCCCGTTACCTGAAGCAGATTCGTCTGGGCTTCGACCTGGGCTACATCGCCAGCACCCTGAACAACCACACCGACATCGCTCGCGAGTTGACCCGGTTGTTCAAAACCCGTTTCTACCTGGCCCGCAAGCTGACCGGCGACGACCTCGACGACAAACAGTTGCGTCTGGAACACGCGATCCTGGCTGCGCTGGACGACGTTCAAGTACTGAACGAAGACCGCATCCTGCGTCGTTACCTGGACCTGATCAAGGCGACGCTGCGGACCAACTTCTACCAGACCGATGCCAACGGTCAGAACAAGTCCTACTTCAGCTTCAAGTTCAACCCGCACCTGATTCCAGAACTGCCAAAGCCTGTACCGAAGTTTGAAATCTTCGTTTACTCGCCACGGGTTGAAGGCGTGCACCTGCGCTTCGGCAACGTTGCTCGCGGTGGTCTGCGCTGGTCCGACCGTGAAGAAGACTACCGCACCGAAGTCCTGGGCCTGGTAAAAGCCCAGCAAGTGAAGAACTCGGTCATCGTGCCGGTAGGCGCCAAAGGTGGCTTCCTGCCGCGTCGTCTGCCACTGGGTGGCAGCCGTGATGAAATCGCAGCAGAAGGCATCGCCTGCTACCGCATCTTCATTTCCGGTCTGTTGGACATCACCGACAACCTGAAAGAGGGCAGCCTGGTGCCTCCGGCCAACGTCGTGCGTCATGACGGCGATGACCCGTACCTGGTGGTTGCCGCGGACAAGGGCACTGCGACTTTCTCCGACATCGCCAACGGCATTGCGATCGACTACGGCTTCTGGCTCGGTGACGCCTTCGCATCCGGCGGCTCGGCCGGTTATGACCACAAGAAAATGGGCATCACCGCCAAAGGCGCGTGGGTTGGCGTTCAACGTCACTTCCGCGAGCGCGGCATCAACGTCCAGGAAGACAGCATCACTGTCGTCGGTGTCGGCGACATGGCCGGTGACGTGTTCGGTAACGGCTTGCTGATGTCCGAGAAGCTGCAATTGGTCGCTGCCTTCAACCACCTGCACATCTTCATCGACCCGAACCCTGAGCCTGGCAACAGCTTCGCTGAGCGTCAGCGTCTGTTCGACCTGCCGCGTTCGGCGTGGTCCGATTACGACACCAGCATCATGTCCGAAGGCGGCGGGATCTTCTCCCGTAGCGCGAAAAGCATCGCGATTTCCCCGCAGATGAAAGAGCGCTTCGACATTCAGGCCGATAAGCTGACCCCGACCGAACTGCTGAATGCCTTGCTCAAGGCGCCAGTGGATCTGCTGTGGAACGGCGGTATCGGTACGTACGTCAAAGCCAGCACCGAAAGCCACGCCGATGTCGGCGACAAGGCCAACGATGCACTGCGCGTGAACGGTAACGAACTGCGCTGCAAAGTCGTGGGCGAGGGCGGTAACCTCGGTATGACCCAACTGGGTCGTGTCGAATTCAACCTCAATGGCGGCGGCTCCAACACCGACTTCATCGACAACGCCGGTGGTGTGGACTGCTCCGACCACGAAGTCAACATCAAGATCCTGCTCAACGAAGTGGTTCATGCCGGTGACATGACCGAGAAGCAACGTAACCAGTTGCTCGGCAGCATGACTGACGAAGTCGGCGGCCTGGTCCTCGGCAACAACTACAAGCAGACCCAGGCTCTGTCCCTGGCGGCCCGTCGCGCCTACGTGCGGATTGCCGAGTACAAGCGTCTGATGAACGACCTGGAAGGCCGTGGCAAGCTGGACCGTGCCATCGAGTTCCTGCCGTCGGAAGATCAACTCAACGAGCGCGTTGCGGCAGGCCAGGGCCTGACCCGTGCCGAGCTGTCGGTGCTGATCTCCTACAGCAAGATCGACCTCAAAGAGCAGTTGCTCAACTCCCTGGTACCGGACGACGATTACCTGACCCGCGACATGGAAACCGCTTTCCCGCCGATGCTGGTGAGCAAGTTCTCCGAGGCCATGCGTCGTCACCGTCTGAAGCGTGAGATCGTCAGCACCCAGATCGCCAACGACCTGGTCAACCACATGGGCATCACCTTCGTTCAGCGACTCAAAGAGTCGACCGGCATGAGCCCGGCGAACGTGGCTGGCGCTTATGTGATCGTGCGTGACATTTTCCACCTCCCGCACTGGTTCCGTCAGATTGAAGCCCTGGATTACCAGGTCTCGGCCGACATACAACTGGAGCTGATGGATGAGCTGATGCGTCTGGGCCGTCGTGCCACTCGCTGGTTCCTGCGCAGCCGTCGCAACGAGCAGAATGCAGCGCGAGACGTCGCACACTTCGGTCCACATCTGGCAGCGCTGGGCCTCAAGCTCGACGAACTGCTGGAAGGCCCGACCCGCGAAGGCTGGCAGACCCGCTATCAGGCTTACGTCGCCGCTGGTGTACCTGAGTTGCTGGCGCGCATGGTTGCAGGCACCACTCACCTGTACACCTTGTTGCCGATCATCGAAGCGTCGGACGTGACCGGTCAGAATGCAGCAGACGTGGCCAAGGCCTACTTCGCCGTGGGCAGCGCGCTGGACCTGACCTGGTACCTGCAACAGATCAGCGCTCTGTCGGTGGAAAACAACTGGCAAGCACTGGCCCGTGAAGCGTTCCGTGATGACATCGACTGGCAACAACGGGCGATCACCATCTCGGTCCTGCAAATGGGTAACGGCGAGCAGGACGTGGAAACACGTCTGGCCTTGTGGATGGACCAGAACCAGACCATGGTCGAGCGCTGGCGCGCCATGCTGGTGGACATCCGTGCCGCCAGCGGCACCGACTACGCCATGTACGCGGTGGCCAACCGCGAACTGCTGGACCTGGCGTTGAGCGGGCAAGCAGTGGTGCCTGTCACGACCACTGCAATTGCTGAACTGGAGCCTGCTGCCTGATCATCAGGCGCTGAATAAAAAAGCCCCGCATTGAGAGATGCGGGGCTTTTTTCGTTGTGATGTTTATCGGTTGTCTGCTCTGGTGCTTTCGTTGGTTTGGCAGTGATGAGGACTTTTATACCGCGTTGAAACTTCAGGGTGCGTGCTTACTTGATGACGGTCGTGGCAGTGGTGTTTAACGAAAGTTTATCTGACGGTTTGGTCAGTAAATTATTGAGCGACTGGTCAAACTTTTTCAAAGCGCGAACTTGAATGTTCTGTTGTTCATTGATATCGGCAACTATCTCGTTTGTCGGTTTGAAATCCGCCCACACCGGGCTCAGGTTTTTTGCATCGTGACCTTGAGCGGTTCCGATGTGGTTGAACCTGGCGTCATAGAAGTTCGCCGTGACGTCGGCCTGCACATCGGAACTGCGTGAAGTGATCAGCTGGCTGTGGGTGTCGATGATCGCCACCACATCCGGTTTTGCAGCCTTGAGACTTTGCATATCCGGGTAAACCGTCACCGAGCCGAACTGCCGTTGCAGGGATGCCTTGACCCAATTTACCGCCATGTCCGGTTGGGACGTGGAAACATAGGCGTCGTGGATCGGCTGCACCAGCAGGCTCTGGCCGAAACCGGTGCCGGCGTTGGCCTGGTAGTACTTGAGGTAGGTCCGGCTGTTCTGGGTGTTCTGGCTATAGACAATACCCAGCGACACATTCGGGCCGTTAGGAACAAGGGGGGTGGTGGAGCGCATGACCGGTTCGCTGAAGTAACTGCTCAGCACGGCTTGCTCTTGCGGAGCCGTGGGCACCGAACAACCGGTTAATAAGGCGGTGAGGCTTACGCTGGTTACCAGAATCAGTTTCATGGTGTGCCTCCAGTGAAACACGTTCAGTCGGGAAGTTTAAGTTGCCGAGTAGTGTCGGCGTAGTTCAAGACTAAACCTGTGGGCTGGAAATAAAATAGCCAATGGCTCCGTTGGTCAGGTTGGAAATTTATTAGGGATTTAAAAGTGTGGTGGTGATTTCTTTAGGAAATAAACAGGGCCTGAATATAAAGTTCAGGTCCTGTTACTTATGGCTGGGGGCGCGGGCATTAGCGTTTCAATGAAGTCAGTTGTTCATGGCGTTGACGCTTTAAACGATCGGAAAACTGTTGAAGTCGACGCTGCTGGCCAGTTGGCTGTCGATCAAGCTGATGAAACCTTGCACTTGCGGGCAGTAAAAGTGCGATCGCATGGCGGCTTCGGACTGCCAGTGGGCGCTGACCGTCCATCGATTGTCATCCTCCGGGCAGCGGTCGACCATGTAGGAGTCGCAACCCGGGAGCTCACGCAAGGTGTCGACGATCTTCTGCAATTGCTTGCCCAGTTCATCCGAGCAGCCAGCCGCGGCCTGCACCTGGACCGTATTGATTACTTCGCTGGGCATCGCACACGCTCCTTTATCAGCCGGACGGGTCTTGCTCATGGTGGGATCACGCCAGTGCAGAATAGGCTTGTACCCGGATTCGGCCAACAGCCAATTGGCAGTAAAAGCAGCAGTCCAATAGACCACAGCAGACATGCTGCAAAATGTCGCGCAGACGGTCCAGGGCGATAGGCTGTCGTCACCAGGCTGATGATCCGTTTAGACTCACTGGCCACGCTACTGTCAAGGACGAATCACCATGCATGCCACCGATCCCATCATCACCATTGAGCGTTTCAACGAAGCCCACATCGAGGGCATCACCGCGCTTTACAACGATCCGGCGGTCGCTCGCCAGGTGCTGCAAATGCCGTTTCAGTCCACTGAAGTCTGGCGCAAGCGTCTGGCGCCGGAGAACGAGCGGGTGGTGCAACTGGTGGCGTTGCACCAGGGGCAGGTCATTGGCAATGTCGGCCTGGAGCAGGTTTCGCGAATTCGTCGCAGTCATTGCGCCAATATCGGCATGGGCGTGGCGGTCGCGTGGCAAGGCAAGGGCGTTGGCTCTCGGTTGCTCGCGGCGGTGCTTGACCTTGCCGATAACTGGATGAATGTGCAACGGGTTGAACTGTCGGTGTATGCGGATAATGAAGCGGCGATAGCGCTGTACCGCAAGTTTGGTTTCGACACGGAAGGGCTGTTTCGTGAGTATGCGGTGCGCGATGGCGTGCTGGTGGACGCCCTGAGCATGGCGCGCTTGCGCCGTCTGCTCAAGGCTTCCTGAATCAATCGCCGAGGGCGAAGGCCACCGCGGACCGTGCATGCAGCTCAGTGGTGTCGAACAGCGGCAGTTCGCTGTGTTCGGGTTTGATCAGCAAGGTGATTTCCGTGCAGCCGAGGATGATTGCCTGGGCGCCACGCGCGGCCAGCGCTTGAATCACTTGCTGGTAAACCTTGCGTGACGCTTCGCTGATCACCCCGACGCAGAGTTCGTCGTAGATGATCCGGTGCACGGCCTGCCGTTCGGCGGCATCCGGGACCAGTACGGTCAAACCCTTGGCCTTGAGCCGTTCCTTGAGGAACGCCTGTTCCATGGTGAAGGCTGTGCCCAGCAAGCCGACGGTCATCGCTCCCGCGTCCACGGCGGCTTGGCCTGCCGGGTCGGCGATGTGCAGAAACGGCACGCAAATCGCCGCCTGAATCTGTTCGGCTACCTTGTGCATGGTGTTGGTACACAGCGCCACGCACTCGGCACCGCCGGCTTCAAGCCTGCGCGCGGCGTCCGCCAGAATCAGCGCCGCGTCGTCCCAGCGCCCGGCATGCTGGGCCTGTTCGACAGGCCCGAAGTCGACGCTGTACATTAGCAATTTCGCCGAACGCAACGGCCCGAGCCGGTCACGAACCTGCTGGTTGATGAGGCGGTAGTACTCGGCGCTGGACTCCCAGCTCATGCCGCCAATAAGACCGATGGTGCGCATGGTGTGCTCCTGTGATGGCTGACTTTTGTACAAGCGAGTTTCCCGTGTCGCATTGGCTCGATCTATCAGGAAATTTCACATGCCCGGCCCGCTGAGTCAGAGATTGCTGGGCGGTAAACTCTGCCTGCAGCTCTTGCCGCGTGAGGCCTACAGTGCTCGCGATCCGGCCACTGGGCAAACCCTCGGTGTGACACTGGAGCGTCAGCAGGGCGTGCATGCCATCGATTCGGATCGTCGGGTGGATTTTGACACCTGGCCGGGTGTGCTGGCCTATACCCCGGCGGGCGTGGAAGTGTTTTCCGAGTCGGCGGTGGGCGGCGAATACCTGTTGGCGCGCTGGAGCGAGCCGTTGGCTGACGAGCCGAGATCCCTGTTTACCCGACGGATGCAGTCTGGCGGCCATGCTCAGGCACTGGCACTGGGGCGCGAAGCCCGACAGTTGCTGCTCGATCCACAGCCTGACCGGTTTGCGCTGGACGAGTGCGCCTTGACCTTCGCCGGTTTGCCGATCGTCGATAAACCTCAACGCCAAGCGCCGCACGCATTCTCGCGGGTGCTGGAGCAGATCGCCGAGCAGTTCGACCGACCGTTGACCCTGGCGCAATTGGCCGCCACCAGCGGCCAGACCGAACTGCGTTTGCTGCGTGACTTCACCCGGGCCATCGGCCTCACGCCTCACGCCTACCTGGTCGAAGTCCGGGTTCAGGCGGCGCGGCGGCTGATCGAGCGCAGCTCGCTGCCGCTGGCGGCAATCGCGCAGGACAGCGGTTTTGCCCATCAGTCGCACATGGGCAGTGCCTTTCGCAAACTGCTGGGAATGACCCCCAGTCAATACCGCTCACGCTTTTAGTCGTACGCCGGCAGCGTGCATCTGCCATGCTCAAAGTCCGCAGTACTGCTTCAACCAAAGGAACACAGCAATGGACGACGTACAGCAACTGGGTGAGATGCTTCGCCACTACGCAGAAAGCGAAGCACACAAGAAGCAGCTGTTTGAATCCCAATCGGCAGTGTGGGCGACGCGTATAGGCGAGTTGTTCGGGCAGATCGAACAGTGGCTGGAACCGGTCAAGGCCCCGCATTTGCTGGAGGTGAGCCGCGAAGCCTATGTGGCGTTCGGGGCGAATGTGCCGGTCGAGAGTTCGACCTTCAAGACTGAAAAACTGAGCATTCTGATTGCCGGAAAACCGGTGGAAATCGTGCCCGAAGTGATGGGTGCCGGTGGGCTGATTTCACTGGCGGTGATGGGCCTGACTGCTGCGCGTTACGGCAGTGTTTCGCTGGTGTGCCTGCCGCCTTCTACTGACTGGCAGTGGCGCAAGACCAACGGTCTGAAAGACCCGGACACCTTTGCCTTCGATGCGAATTTCCTCGCCCAGCAGTTGCAGCTCTTGATACCTCGCGATCGGGGTTGAGCAATACAGGTTTTGTGACCGACAAGTGACCCATGTGGGAGCGAGCCTGCTCGCGAAGTGGCCATAACATTCAGCATCAATGTCGAATGTAACGCCGCCATCGTCGGAACGCCGCCCGGAGCAAGCTCGCTCCCACATGGACTGCGTCAAATCTCCACGTTCCCCCAGCCCGGCTTTGCCTCTTCAGGCGCAACTGCTTTCACAGTCTTGCCGGTGGCCAACTCCACCCGCCGTGCCACTTCCGGGTCATCGGCAAACGGCATCAGACTGGCATCGTCCAGGCTCTCGGCGGACTGATGCCTCAAGCAATACTCCACCGATAAATACAGGCACGCCACGCCCAACAGATCCAACATGACTTCGATCATGACGAACTTTCCCTGAGATGAAAGACGCAAGCCTGTGAGGCTTGCGTCATGGGCCGGATCAAGCGATCTGCGCTTCGCTCCTGGCGAATTCCAGATCGGCGACCCGCACGGTGCGCCAGGTGTTGTAGGCCATCAGTAACATGCCGCTGAGGAAGAACACACCGCCGGCGAAACGCACGATGAAGCCCGGATGGCTGGCCACCAGGGTTTCGACGAAGGAATAGGTCAGCGTGCCGTCGTCGTTGATGGCGCGCCACATCAGGCCCTGGGTGATGCCGTTGACCCACATCGAGGCGATGTACAGCACCGTGCCGATGGTCGCGAGCCAGAAGTGCAGGTTGATCAATGGCGTGCTGTACATCTGCTCGCGGCCGAAGACTTTCGGGATCATGTGATACAGCGAACCGAAGGTGATCATCGCCACCCAGCCCAAAGCACCGGCGTGCACGTGGCCGATGGTCCAGTCGGTGTAGTGGGAGAGGGCGTTGACTGTCTTGATCGCCATCATCGGCCCTTCGAAGGTCGACATGCCGTAGAACGCCAGCGACAACACCAGAAAGCGCAGGATCGGGTCGGTGCGCAACTTATGCCAGGCGCCCGACAGGGTCATCATGCCGTTGATCATCCCGCCCCAGCTCGGCGCCAGCAGGATCAGCGACATGGCCATGCCCAGCGACTGCGCCCAGTCCGGCAGTGCGGTGTAGTGCAAGTGGTGCGGGCCGGCCCAGATGTACAGGGTGATCAGCGCCCAGAAGTGCACGATCGACAATCGATAGGAATACACCGGACGACCGACCTGTTTCGGCACAAAGTAATACATCATCCCGAGGAAGCCGGTGGTCAGGAAGAAGCCCACCGCGTTGTGCCCGTACCACCACTGCACCATGGCATCGGTGGCCCCGGAATACACTGGATAGGACTTGAACCAGCCCACCGGAATCGACAGGTGATTGACCACGTGCAGCATGGCGATCACCACAATGAACGCACCGAAGAACCAGTTGCCGACGTAGATGTGCCTGGTTTTGCGCTGCACCACGGTGGTGAAGAACACAATGGCGTAGGCGACCCAGACCACTGTCATCCACACTGCGCCGGAGAATTCGATCTCGGCGTATTCCTTGGTGGTGGTGTAGCCCAGCGGCAGGGTGATCAGCATGCTGACGATTACCGATTGCCAGCCCCAGAAGGTGAACGCGGCGAGTTTGTCGCTGTACAGTCGCACCTGGCAGGTGCGCTGCACCGCGTAGTAACTGGCGGCAAACTGCGCGCTGCCGGCAAAGCCGAAAATCACCAGGCTGGTGTGCAGCGGACGCAAGCGGCCGAAGGTGGTCCAGGGCAAGTCGAGGTTCGCCTCCGGCCACACCAGCTGCGAGGCGATCCACACGCCCATCGCCATCCCGATAACACCCCATACCACTGTTGCCACGACGAATTGGCGGACGACCTTGTAGTTATAGGCCTGTCCGATTGTTGCTGTGCTCATGGTCAATGCTTCCACGGTTGCAAAGTCTTGCCAGGCCACCCGGTCTGGCATGCGGTCAACTGTAGAAACCCTTGTCGAAACAAAACAGACTCAGAAAAACTGCATTAATACGGATCAGATGTAAGGCCTGCCTGCGGTGATCTGCCGCGCCCTGATATGGTTTTTTAGTCTTTAGCTGAATCTGTAACCACCTGAGCCGCTACTGCATAGTCACTCCCCCAGAAACGAGCCACAGAGCCCGATCACCCTGATGAGGTAGCGACATGTATCAGTACGATGACTACGACCGGGCCCTGGTCTTTGAACGGGTCGCGCAGTTTCGCGATCAGGTCGAACGGTTCATGGCCGGAGCCTTGAGTGAGGAAGAGTTTTTGCCGTTGCGCCTGCAGAACGGCCTGTACATGCAAAAACACGCCTACATGCTGCGGGTGGCCATTCCTTACGGCACCCTGAGCGCCCGGCAGATGCGTACGCTGGCGAGCATCGCCCGGGATTACGATCGGGGTTACGGGCACTTCACCACCCGACAGAACATGCAATTCAACTGGATCGAACTGGCCCAGGTGCCGGACATCCTCGAGCGCCTGGCCGAGGTCGAAATGCATGCGATCCAGACGTCCGGCAACTGCGTGCGCAATATCACGACCGAGGCCTTTGCCGGTGTCGCGGCAGACGAGCTGATTGATCCTCGGCCCTTGGCGGAAATCCTCCGGCAGTGGTCGACCATCAACCCGGAGTTCCTGTTTTTGCCGCGCAAATTCAAGATCGCTATCTGCTCGGCGAAACAGGACCGTGCGGCGATCATGATGCATGACATCGGCCTCTACCTTTACCGCGACGCGGCGGGGCAGATGCTGCTGCGGGTGATCGTCGGCGGCGGTCTGGGGCGCACGCCGATCCTCGGCTTGCAGATCCGTGAAGGGTTGCCGTGGCAGCATTTGCTGTCCTACGTCGAGGCGGTGTTGCGGGTCTACAACCGCCACGGTCGGCGTGACAACAAGTACAAGGCGCGGATCAAGATTCTGGTCAAGGCGCTGGGCATCGAGGCCTTCGCCCAGGAAGTCGAGCAGGAATGGCAACACCTCAAGGATGGCCCGGCGCAGTTGACCGACGTCGAATACCAGCGCGTCGCCAGCGCATTCGTGCCGCCCGCCTATGAGCAACTGGCCGACACTGACCTGGACTTCGGCACTCGCCTGACCGAGAACCCGGCGTTCGCGCGCTGGGTCGCCCGTAACGTGCAGCCGCACAAAGTACCCGGCTACACCAGCGTGGTGCTGTCGACCAAACCCGGCATGGCTTCGCCGCCCGGCGACGTCACGGACGCGCAGATGAATGCAGTGGCCGACTGGTCCGAGCAGTTCGGTTTCGGTGAAATCCGCATTGCCCATGAACAGAACATTGTCCTGCCGGATGTACCCAAGTCTGACCTGTACGCATTGTGGTGCCTGGCCTGCGAGCAAGGATTGGGTTGCGCCAATATCGGCTTGCTGACCGATATCATCGCTTGCCCCGGCGGCGATTTCTGCTCGCTGGCCAATGCCAAATCGATCCCCATCGCCCACGCGATCCAGGCACGTTTCGATGACCTGGATTACCTCCACGACCTGGGCGATATCAGCCTCAATATCTCTGGCTGCATGAACGCCTGTGGTCATCACCACATCGGCAATATCGGCATCCTCGGCGTCGATAAGAATGGCAGCGAGTGGTACCAGATCACCCTCGGCGGATCACAGGGCAAGAACAGCGCGTTGGGCAAGGTCATCGGCCCGTCGTTCAGCGCCGCCGAAGTACCGCAGGTGATCGAGCGGATCATCGCGACCTTTGTCCGTTACCGCGAGAGCGAAGAACTGTTTGTCGATACCTTGCAGCGCATCGGTCTGGAACCGTTCAAGGAGCGCATTTACCCCAAGAGTCTGGAGGTTGTCGCATGAACAATCTGCTGAGATTGCGCGAAGATGTTGCGCTAAAGGTCGACGACGATCCGTGGACGCTGGTCAGGGATCTGGAAAGCGAACTGCCAGCCGGGCCGCTGATCTTACCGCTGGCCCTGTGGCTGATGCGCCGTATCGAACATCATCCGTCGCGAGATGCGGTGTGGCTGGGACCGGATGACGAGGTCGAAAGTCTCAAGCCGTGGCTCAAGCTGATCCCCATGATCGCGCTGGAATTTCCAAGTTTTCGCGATGGCCGGGCCTACAGCCAGGCTTACCTGTTGCGCACGCGTTTGGGGTGGGCGGGGGAGTTGCGGGCGATTGGCGATGTGCTGCGCGACCAGCTCAGCCATATGCGCCAATGCGGTTTCGATGCTTTCGCGGTGCGTGAAGACAAATGCGCTGAAGATGCCCTCAAGGGGCTGGTGGGGATGAGTGTGCATTACGGTCGGTCGGTGATCGAGCCACGACCGTTATTTCGCCGGCGCTGAGTCAGCGCCGTGCGAGGGCGGCACATTCCGGCAAGCGAAATGTGCCGAGTGCAATCAGTTGATACGGATCAGTTTGGACCGATCGCTTGGCGCAACCTGGTCGATTTCCAGCAGGGTCAGGTCTTTGGGGGCCTGCGCTGTCAGTGGGCTGCCCAGATTACTGGTGGCTTCGGTCGGCAGTTTGTACATGGCGCCGGTCATCGGGTCGACGACGAGCATGCCGATAACGCCACCTAGCAGGAGGTTGCCCCAGTACCAGCCGCTCACGCTGGTTTCCAGCTTGGCGGTGCTATCGGTGTAACCGTCCTTCTTGAACGTGATGGTGTATTCCTCGCCCTTGAAGTAGCCACGGCCAGACGGCAGGGTCACGGTGTTAGGCGTGGCGCCGTTGTGCACCACGACGCCGTCTTTGTTCTTGATGGTGAAGCTGGCGCCGCTCGGTGTGCTGGTGACGCTCACAGGGTATTTGCTGTCGCCAACGATGCTCGCGCATCCTGAGGTCAGGATCAAAGTGGTCAGGGCGGTAACATTGAGCAGTGTGCGGATGGCTTTCATTGTTTTCCTTAGGATCAGGGAATTGCCGTCATTGGCCGAGATTCGCTTCGTGCGAACTCGCAGGGGAGTGGGTGTGCCTTGTTTTGAATGGCGCGCACTCTAGCACTGATGGCTCATGGCTATCACTAAAAATATTTGAAGAATGATGTTGGATGACGGTGGGACGACTACGCGCGCAGCATCGTTTGTCCCAGAGGCAGGACGCGCTTGGACAATGGTTGAATATTTCAATGAAAGGGGCGGCGGGGTAGCTGCTGGTCGTACTGCTGAGGTGAGGCAGTGCTTTCGGGCTGCCCATTACGCGAGCGGCCCGAATGCACGGTCATGAGGCAGTCCTTTGCGTGCATCGCTCCTTGAATACTGTAGGTCGCCCTACCGGGTTTAAGGGTTGATGGGGATCAACGTGGCGTCAGCGGCGGCAGTTTCCATTGGCCGTTGCCGACTTCTGGCTTGGGCAGGTACAGACGCAATACTGCATAGAACGGGCCGTGCGGCGCTGGCAGCCAGTTGCTTTTCTGATCCTTGAGCGGCTCGGAGTGCTGCACATAAAGAGTCAGGCCACCATCCGGGTCGCGCTTGAGCGTGGACAACATGCGCGAATTGATCAGGTAGCGTTTCATGTGGTTGGCCACCAGTAGCTTGGACTTGCCGTCGTACATGGTCAGCGACCAGAACGCATCAGCCGGTGGCAGTTGATCCTTGTCGAAGTGCAGGGTGTAGCTGTGTCTCGCGCCGTTGGCCGGTTTGCCCTGATTGTCGACAAGATAGCTGAAATGGGTCGATTCATCGGCGGAATTGCCAAAGATCCCCATATTGGCGCCAGCGTAGCGGTACAGGTAATTGTTGTTGAGGTGATCACGGGTGCCGAAGAAATCACCACGGGTCACCTCATGGGTATCGATCTTGTCTTTTTTGAATGCTGCGAACTCGGCCTTGGCATCGGCGATACCGTCGTCGAGGGCCTTGCGTTGTTCGGCGGTGAGGGTTTTGAGGTCGTACGGCTGGCCGCCAACAATGCCGATTTTCGCGAAGCGTGCCAGCAGGTCTTTTTCAACGTCTTGCGCCGGGGCGAAGCCGAGCATGAAGTTCAGGTAGCGGAACAACTCCGGGCTGTCGCTCATGGTCGAGGTTGGCTTTGGCCAGTCGATTTTTGGCGCTGCGGCCGGAGCCGGTTGTCCCAGGTATTGGCTCAGTGTCTGAACCTTGTAGCCGTGCTGGATTTTCTTGACCTTCTCCAGGTCTTTTTCATCGAACAGCTGCGTGCGGTACAGCGCATAGGCAATATTGCTTTCACTGCGCACCAGGCGATCGATCTTGAGCGGTTGCTGACCTTGCCATTCGGGACCGGCAATCATGAAGGTCCCGCCCTTGTTACCCGTGCTGCGGGTGCCCAGGTAAGCAAAGTTCTGGGTGTAGAGGTCGACCAGTTGTACCGAGTAGTAACGCTCTTCGGCGATCTGCGGCAGGGTCACAACCACGGGCTCTGCGCGCAGGTCCATCCAGAGAAATGAGCTGGGAGTGTCCGGGTTGGGGGTAACGAACGCGGTGTCCTTGGGGGTGAACGCCCTTGCCGTATTACCGATATGGTTGAGCGGTGCCTTGAAGTTCGGGCCGCTCCTGTCCACCGCCTGGGTGTACAGGGTCTTGTACATTTCCACCACCGGGAAGCCGTAGAGGTACGCGTCTTTGGCAATCCCCCGGGCTTCTTCGGGGCTGGCGGTGAAGTCTGCCCAGGCGCTTGCGCTCAGTAATAATGAGAGGCCGGCGAGCAACAGTCGGGTCGGTTTTTCGATGGTCATTGCACAGTCCTATGGATAAGCGCGATTCAGGTGTTATTGCACGGCGGTAATGTCGTCGAGTTTGCGGTTTTTGTCGAAACAAGTTTCCGTCAGCGAGCATTTTTACAGGCTTGTACAGTAGACGCACTGTAAGGCTTCAAGTGGCGAGTGCTAATCTGCCGGTATTCGCGCTCAAAGGAAGGTCGCCGCCAATGCCTGTTCTGGAACTCACCACGCTCATCAAAGGGCGTACACCCGCGCAAGTTCTCGATTTTTGCCTTGAGGGCAGCAACTTCCCGAAAATTTTTCCGGAACCGGTGACTCCGCTGGGGGACATCGACGTGAACGACTTGCGTATCGCTGCCGGTCGCGAGTTCAGTTTCCGTCACTGGATGTTCGGCTTCATTCCGGCGACCTGGACCGTGGCGATTCGCGAGGTCGGCGACAGCCATTTCATCGACGAAATGCTCAAGGGGCCGATGGCGGCATTTCGTCATGAACACCGGGTCGCGGTGGCGGAGGGTGGGACTCTGTACACCGATCGGGTGACCTACGCGGCCATTGGCGGTGCACCTTTGGAGTGGTTGATGGTCAATGCCTATATGCAGCGAATTTTCCGCGCCCGGCACCGCAATATGCTTCGATTATTGGGATAGTGCAGCGTCTATCCAATCCCTGTGGGAGCGGGTTTTGTGTTGATTGTTAGCGTTGTATCCAGTTTGGGCGACGACATATCACAATTTGTATCTGGCCGTAGGTCGCCGGACAATTTCGTGGTTAACTTCGGCCTCTTCAAAATTCTCCACAACAACGTCAGAAGGACTCCGTTCATGGCTCAAGTCACTCTCAAAGGCAATCCGGTTCAAGTCAACGGCCAACTGCCACAAGCCGGTTCCAAGGCGCCAGCCTTTTCCCTGGTTGCCGGCAATCTGTCCGACGTGACCCTGGCGAGCTTCGCCGGCAAGCGCAAAGTGCTGAACATCTTCCCAAGCGTCGACACCCCGACCTGCGCCACGTCGGTACGCAAGTTCAACGCCCAGGCCAACGACGTGGCCAACACCGTTGTTCTGTGCATCTCGGCTGACCTGCCGTTCGCCCAGGCACGTTTCTGCGGCGCTGAAGGCCTGGAAAACGTCCAGAACCTGTCGACCCTGCGTGGCGCCGAGTTCATCGAAAACTACGGCGTTGCCATTGCCGACGGTCCACTCAAAGGTCTGACCGCGCGTGCAGTCGTCGTACTCGACGAAAACGACAACGTACTGCACAGCGAACTGGTTAAGGAAATCGCAGAAGAGCCAAACTACGAAGCGGCGTTGGCCGTTCTGAAGTAACAGCTTTTACAAATTGTTAACGGCCTGGCTCTGTCCAGGCCGTTTTCATTTGTGCTTCAGTGGTTTAGCAAATACTCGCAAAAGCAGGTCGAAGGTAAATTGCCGGTAAAGGCGCTTTGCTTAAACCTCGTCAGTGCTTATCGTTCAGTCTTCCGTATAAAGATGCCCACACGCGCCCAATGGTTGATCACTCCATGCAATCCTCTGCTTCCCGTCATTCCCGTCGCTGGCTATTCGGCCTGTTGGTTCTGTTGGTCATTGCCGGCCTGTGCTGGAAGTTCTGGCCAAGCGGTGCGGCTCATAAAGCCGCCCCGGCAGAAAAAACAGCGGCCGGGCATGTCGGCAAGTCTGGCGGGATGCGTCCGGGTTTCGGCGGTGCCACAGGACCGGTCCCGGTTCGGGTCGCACCCGCTGTCGTGGGTGATTTCCCGCTGTACTACAAGGCCCTGGGCACGGTCACTGCGCTGAACACCATTAATGTGCGCAGCCGCGTGGGCGGCGAACTGGTGAAGATTGCGTTCGAAGAAGGGCAGATGGTCAAGGCCGGCGACCTGCTCGCCGAGATTGACCCGCGTCCTTACCAGAATGCCTTGCTCCAGGCCGAAGGCACGTTGCTGCAGAACCAGGCACAGTTGAAAAACGCATTGGTGGATGTGGAGCGCTATCGCGGCTTGTATGCGCAAGACAGTATCGCCAAGCAAACCCTCGACACCGCGGTAGCGCTGGTCGGCCAGTACCAGGGCACGGTCAAGACCAATCAGGCGGCGGTCAACGACGCCAAGCTCAATCTGGAATTCACTAAAATCCGCGCCCCGATCACCGGGCGCGTCGGTTTGCGACAGCTGGACGTCGGCAACCTGGTGGCCGCCAATGACACCACGTTCCTGGCCGTCATCACCCAGACCCAGCCGATCAGCGTGGTCTTCACCTTGCCGGAAAACAGTCTCGAAACCGTGCTGGCCCGTTACCACTCAGGCGCCAGGCTGCCGGTTGAGGCGTGGGATCGTGGCGACACCCAGTTGCAGGCCAGCGGTGTCTTGCAGAGCCTGGACAACCAGATCGACACCACCACCGGCACACTGAAGTTCAAGGCGCGCTACGACAACCGCGATCTGGCGCTGTTTCCGAATCAGTTCGTCAACGTCAGACTGCTGGCCGACACCCTCAAAGGCGTGGTGCTGGCGCCTTCGGCAGCCATTCAGTTTGGCACCAACGGCACCTTCGTCTACGCCCTGGACGGTGACAAGAAAGTCACCATTCGCCCGTTGAAAATCGGCGCCAGCGATGGCGACAACACGGTGATCAAGGAAGGCTTGAAAGCCGGCGATCGCGTGGTCCTGGAAGGCACTGACCGCCTCAAGGAGGGCAGTGAAGTCGAGGTGGTCAACGACAGCAGTAATGCCGTACCCGCGACCCCGACCCCGACCCCGACCGAAAGCCAGGGCCAATCGACAAATGCCGCCACCGATCCGAAAGCCACTGGCAAGGCGAAAAAGGGCGGCGCATGAATATCTCGCGGCTGTTCATCCTTCGCCCGGTAGCCACGACCCTGAGCATGCTGGCCATCGTTTTGGCCGGCCTGATCGCCTACAAGCTGCTGCCGGTCTCGGCACTGCCTCAGGTCGATTACCCGACCATCCGGGTCATGACCCTGTACCCGGGCGCCAGTCCGGATGTGATGACCAGCGCGGTCACCGCGCCACTTGAGCGCCAGTTCGGGCAAATGCCCGGCCTGACCCAAATGGCCTCGACCAGTTCCGGCGGGGCCTCGGTGCTGACCCTACGCTTCAACCTCGACATCAACATGGACGTTGCCGAGCAGCAGGTGCAGGCGGCGATCAATGCGGCGACCAATCTGTTGCCCAAGGACCTGCCGGCACCGCCGGTGTACAACAAGGTCAACCCGGCAGACACCCCGGTGCTGACCCTGGCGATCACTTCCAAAACCATGTTGCTGCCCAAACTCAATGATTTGGTCGACACGCGCATGGCGCAGAAAATCGCCCAGATCAGTGGCGTCGGGATGGTCAGCATCGCCGGTGGCCAGCGTCAGGCCGTGCGGATCAAGGTCAATCCGCAGGCCCTGGCGGCCAACGGTTTGAACCTGTCGGACGTGCGCACTTTGATCGCCGCGTCCAACGTCAACCAGCCCAAAGGCAATTTCGACGGTCCGACCCGGGTCTCGATGCTCGATGCCAACGATCAATTGACCGCGCCCAAGGACTACGCCGAACTGATCCTGGCCTACAAGAACGGCGCGCCGTTGCGACTCAAGGACGTCGCGCAGATCGTCGACGGTGCCGAAAACGAACGCCTCGCCGCGTGGGCCAATGAAAACCAGGCCGTACTGTTGAACATTCAGCGTCAGCCGGGTGCCAACGTGATCGAGGTGGTCGACCGGATCAAGGCCCTGTTGCCGAGCATCACCGATAACCTGCCGGCCGGCCTCGACGTTACGGTGCTGACCGACCGCACCCAGACCATCCGCGCTTCGGTAACCGACGTGCAGCACGAGCTGCTGATCGCCGTCGCCCTGGTGGTGATGGTGACGTTCCTGTTCTTGCGCCGTGCCAGTGCCACGCTCATTCCGTCGATTGCGGTGCCGTTGTCGTTGATCGGCACCTTTGGTGTGATGTACCTGGCCGGTTTCTCGGTCAACAACCTGACGTTGATGGCGTTGACCATTGCCACCGGTTTTGTGGTGGACGACGCGATCGTCATGCTGGAAAACATTTCGCGCTTCATCGAGGAGGGCGACAGCCCGTTGCAAGCGGCGCTCAAGGGTGCCAAGCAGATCGGCTTCACCCTGATCTCGCTGACCTTGTCGCTGATCGCGGTATTGATTCCGCTGTTGTTCATGGCCGATGTGGTCGGGCGGCTGTTCCGCGAGTTTGCGATTACCCTGGCGGTGGCGATCCTGATTTCCCTGGTGGTTTCCCTGACCCTGACGCCGATGATGTGCGCGCGGTTGCTCAAGCGTGAGCCCAAGGAGCAAGAGCAGGGCCGTTTCTACCGCGCCAGCGGTGCGTGGATCGACTGGCTGATCGCCGCCTACGGGCGCAAGTTGCAGTGGGTGCTCAAGCATCAGCCGTTGACCCTGCTGGTGGCCATCGCCACCCTGGGCCTGACAGTGTTCCTGTATATCGTAGTCCCCAAGGGCTTCTTCCCGGTGCAGGACACTGGGGTGATCCAGGGTATTTCCGAGGCGCCGCAGTCGATTTCCTTCGCCGCCATGAGCCAGCGTCAGCAGGAACTGGCCAAGGTCATTCTGGCCGACCCGGCGGTGCAAAGCCTGTCGTCCTACATTGGTGTCGACGGCGACAACGCCACCCTCAACAGTGGGCGCTTGCTGATCAACCTCAAGCCACACAAAGACCGCGACCTGAGCGCGGCCCAGGTGATCAACCGGTTGCAGCCGCAGCTGGACAAACTGGTGGGCATTCGTCTGTTCATGCAGCCGGTGCAGGACTTGACCATCGAAGACCGGGTCAGCCGCACACAGTACCAATTCAGCCTGTCGTCACCGGATGCCGACTTGCTCAGTCTGTGGAGCGGGCGACTGGTCGAGGCGCTGGGCAAGCAGCCAGAGCTGACCGACGTTGCCAGCGATTTGCAGGACAAGGGCTTGCAGGTCTATCTGGTGATCGACCGCGATGCGGCTTCGCGGATCGGGGTTTCGGTGTCGAACATCACCGACTCGCTGTACGACGCCTTTGGCCAGCGCCAGATCTCGACCATTTACACCCAGGCCAGCCAGTACCGCGTGGTGTTGCAGGCGCAGGACGGCGAGAAGATCGGCCTGCAGGCGCTGGAGCAGATTCACGTCAAGACCACCAATGGCGGTCAGGTGCGGTTGTCCAGCCTGGCCCACGTCGAAGAGCGTCAGGCGCAATTGGCGATTGCCCACATCGGCCAGTTCCCGGCGGTAATGATGTCCTTCAACCTCGCACCCGGCGTGGCGTTGGGCCAGGCCGTCGAGCTGATCAACAAGGTGCAGAAGGACATCGGCATGCCGCTCGGTGTGCAGACTCAGTTCCAGGGTGCGGCTCAGGCGTTCGAGGCTTCGTTGTCGAGCACCTTGCTGCTGATTCTGGCGGCGGTGGTGACCATGTACATCGTGCTCGGCGTGCTGTACGAGAGCTACATTCACCCGATCACCATTCTCTCGACACTACCATCAGCAGCGGTCGGGGCCTTGCTGGCGTTGATTCTCAGCGGCAATGACCTGGGCATGATCGCGATCATCGGCATCATCTTGCTGATCGGCATCGTCAAGAAGAACGCGATCATGATGATCGACTTCGCCCTCGACGCCGAGCGCAATCAGGGCATGGACCCGGCGACGGCGATCTATCAGGCGGCGCTGCTGCGTTTTCGGCCGATTCTGATGACCACCCTGGCCGCGTTGTTCGGCGCTGTGCCGCTGATGCTTGCCACGGGCTCCGGCGCCGAACTGCGCCAGCCATTGGGTCTGGTGATGGTCGGCGGTTTGTTGGTGAGTCAGGTGCTGACACTGTTTACCACGCCCGTTATCTATCTGTACTTCGACCGTCTCGGTCGGCGCTGGCGACGTGCGCCTGAGCGTCTGGAGCCGGTAGAGCAGCCATGAACCTGTCCGGACCTTTCATCCGTCGGCCGGTAGCGACCCTGTTGCTGAGCCTGGCGATCATGCTGCTGGGCGGTGTGAGTTTCGGCTTGCTGCCGGTTTCGCCGCTGCCGCAAATGGATTTCCCGGTGATCGTGATTTCGGCGAGCCTGCCGGGTGCAAGCCCCGAGGTCATGGCGTCCACCGTGGCAACACCGCTGGAGCGATCCTTCGGTGCCATCGCCGGGATCAACACCATGAGCAGCCGCTCCAGCCAGGGTTCGACCCGGGTGATCCTGCAATTTGACATGGACCGCGATATCAACGGCGCGGCGCGGGAGGTGCAGGCGGCGATCAACGCCTCGCGCAACCTGCTGCCCAGCGGTATGCGCAGTATGCCGACCTACAAGAAGGTCAACCCGTCCCAGGCGCCGATCATGGTGCTGTCGCTGACCTCGGACGTGCTGGAAAAAGGTCAGCTCTACGACCTGGCCTCGACCATCCTTTCGCAAAGCCTGTCGCAGGTGCCCGGCGTCGGCGAAGTGCAAATCGGTGGCAGTTCGTTGCCGGCGGTACGTATCGAACTCGAGCCACAACTGCTGAACCAGTACGGCGTAGCGCTGGATGACGTTCGCAACACCATCGCCAACGCCAACGTGCGCCGGCCCAAAGGCTCGATCGAAGACGATCAGCGGATGTGGCAGGTACAGGCCAACGACCAGTTGGAGAAGGCCAAGGATTATGAACCGCTGATCATTCGCTACCAGAATGGCTCGGCGTTGCGCCTGAGCGATGTGGCCAAGGTCCGCGACAGTGTCGAAGACCGCTACAACAGCGGTTTCTTCAACGATGACGCGGCGGTGCTGTTGGTGATCAACCGCCAGGCCGGTGCCAACATCATCAAAACGGTCAACGAGATCAAGGCGCAGTTGCCGGCCTTGCAGGCGGTATTGCCGGCCAGCGTCAAGCTGAACCTGGCGATGGACCGTTCACCGGTGATCAAGGCGACCCTGCACGAAGCGGAAATGACCCTGCTGATCGCCGTGGCGCTGGTGATTCTGGTGGTGTACCTGTTCCTCGGTAATTTCCGCGCATCGTTGATCCCGACGCTGGCGGTACCGGTGTCACTGGTCGGCACCTTCGCGGTGATGTACCTCTATGGTTTTTCGCTGAACAACCTGTCGCTGATGGCGCTGATTCTCGCCACGGGGCTGGTGGTGGACGATGCCATCGTGGTGCTGGAAAACATCTCGCGGCACATCGACGAAGGTATCGCGCCGATGAAGGCGGCGTACCTGGGCGCCAAGGAAGTCGGTTTTACCTTGCTGTCGATGAACGTCTCGCTGGTGGTGGTGTTCCTGTCGATTCTGTTCATGGGCGGGATCATCGAGAGCCTGTTTCGTGAGTTCTCGATTACTCTGGCGGCGTCCATTGTGGTGTCGCTGGTGGTCTCGTTGACGCTGACGCCAATGCTCTGCGCCCGCTGGCTGAAACCCCTTACGCCAGGCGAGGAAAACCGTTTGCAGCGCGCCAGTCGGCGAGCCAACGACTGGATGGTCAAGCACTATGCCAGCAGCCTGGATTGGGTGTTGCGTCATCGCCGGCTGACGCTGCTCAGCCTGTTTATCACCATTGGCGTCAACATCGCCTTGTATGTGGTGGTGCCCAAGACCTTTCTGCCGCAGCAGGATACCGGTCAACTGATCGGTTTTGTCCGCGGCGACAATGGCCTGTCGTTCAATGTCATGCAGCCGAAAATGGAAACCTTCCGCCGTGCGGTGTTGAAAGACGAGGCTGTTGAAAGTGTCGCCGGTTTTATCGGTGGTACCAACGGCACCAACAACGCCTTCATGCTGGTGCGCCTGAAGCCGATCAAGCAGCGCAATATTTCTGCGCAGAAGGTCATCGAGCGCCTGCGCAAGGAAATGCCCAAGGTAGCCGGCGCCCAATTGATGCTGATGGCCGACCAGGACTTACAGTTTGGCGGCGGCCGCGAACAGACCACCTCGCAATACACCTACATCCTGCAAAGCGGTGATTTATCGGCGTTGCGCGAGTGGTACCCGAAAGTCGTCGCGGCGCTCAAGGCGCTGCCGGAGCTGACAGCCATTGACGCTCGTGAAGGACGGGGTGCCGCGCAGGTGACGCTGGTGGTCGACCGTGACCAGGCCAAACGGCTGGGCATCGACATGGCCATGGTGACCTCTGTGCTGAACAACGCCTATAGCCAGCGCCAGATTTCCACCATCTACGACAGCCTCAACCAGTATCAGGTGGTGATGGAGGTCAATCCGAAATACGCCCAGGACCCGATCACCCTCAATCAGGTGCAGGTGATCACCGCTGCGGGCGCGCGGATTCCGCTGTCGGCGATTGCCCACTATGAAAACAGCCTGGAAAACGACCGGGTCAGCCATGAAGGGCAGTTCGCTTCCGAGAGCGTCTCGTTTGATATGGCCGAAGGCGTCACCGTTGAACAAGGCTCGGCCGCCATCGAGCGGGCGATCGCCAAGCTGGGGCTGCCGGAAGAAGTGATCGCCAAGATGGCCGGCACCGCCGACGCCTTTGCCGCGACCCAGAAGAGTCAGCCGTGGATGATTCTCGGTGCGCTGGTGGCGGTGTATCTGGTGTTGGGTGTGCTGTACGAAAGTTACGTGCACCCGTTGACCATTCTTTCGACATTGCCTTCGGCGGGCGTCGGCGCGTTGCTGTCGATCTATGTGCTGGGCGGTGAGTTCAGCCTGATTTCGCTGCTCGGGCTGTTTCTGCTGATTGGCGTGGTGAAGAAAAACGCCATTCTGATGATCGACCTCGCGCTACAGCTTGAACGCCATCAGGGCATGGAAGCGCTGGAGTCGATTCGCAGCGCGTGTTTGTTGCGCCTGCGGCCGATTCTGATGACCACCCTGGCGGCGATCCTCGGCGCCTTGCCGTTGCTGCTGAGCACCGCTGAAGGCGCGGAAATGCGCCAGCCATTGGGCCTGACCATTATTGGCGGGTTGATTTTCAGCCAGGTGCTGACGCTTTTTACCACCCCGGTGGTTTACCTTTATCTCGACCGTTTGCGCCATCGGGTCAACCGCTGGCGTGGGGTTCGTACCGATGCTTCTCTGGAAACTCCGCTATGACTGACCGTTGCCTGTTCAACCTCGACGCACCGATGGCCCGGCGCCTGGCTTCGGCCCGCGGCTCGCGCTTGCTGAGTCTTTCGCTCAGCGTCTTGATGCTCAGTGCCTGCGCCATCGGCCCGGATTATCAGCGTCCGCCAGTGGCCGAGCCTGCACAGTACAAGCAGGCAGAAGGCTGGCGTCAGGCGACCCCGAGTGACTCATTGGCGCGTGGCGCCTGGTGGGAGTTGTACGGTGATCAGCAGCTCAACGGGCTGGTCGATAAACTTAACAGCGCCAACCAGACCGTCGCCCAGTCCGAAGCCCAGTACCGGCAGGCTCAGGCATTGGTCCGCAGTGCCCGGGGGGCGTTTTTTCCAACCGGCAACTTGAGTGCCGGGAAAACCCGCTCCAGCCAGGGCACCGGCAGCAGCAGTTCTAGCCTGAGCAGTACCAGCAGCGGCATCCGCGACACCTATAACACCCAGCTTGGGGTGAGTTGGGAGGCGGACGTCTGGGGCAAGTTGCGTCGCGGTCTGGAGGCCGATAAAGCCAGTGCCGAAGCGAGTTTTGCCGACCTGGCCGCGATGCGCCTGAGTCAACAATCCGAGCTGGTGCAGAACTACCTGCAATTGCGGGTAATCGACCAGCAAAAACGCCTGCTGCAAGCCACGGTCGAAAACTATCAGCGTTCGCTGACAATGACCGAAAACCAGTACCGCGCCGGTGTGTCCGGCAAGGACGCAGTCGCCCAGGCGCAAACCCAGCTGAAAAGTACTCAGGCCGACATGGTCGATCTGATCTGGCAGCGTGCGCAGTTCGAGAACGCGATTGCGGTGCTGATCGGCGTGCCGCCGGCTGAATTCGATCTGGCCGAAACCCAGAACATCCCGACATTGCCGCAGATTCCTTTGAGCCTGCCATCGCAACTGCTGGAGCGCCGCCCGGACATCGCCTCGGCCGAACGTTCGGTGATTGCCGCCAACGCCAACATCGGCGTGGCCAAGGCCGCTTATTACCCGGACCTGACCTTGAGCCTGAGTGGCGGCTACAGCAGTAGCACGTATTCTGACCTGATCAGCTTGCCGAACCGTTTCTGGTCGGTGGGGCCAAAACTGGCCATGACCCTGTTCGACGGCGGTCAGCGCTCGGCGGAAGTCGACCGCACCGAGGCAGCCTATGACCAGACCGTGGCCAAGTATCGGCAAACCGTGTTGGACGGGTTCCGTGAAGTCGAAAACTACCTGGTACAGCTCAAGGTGCTGGAAGACGAGGCAGCGGTGCGTCAGCAGGCGCTGGACGCGGCTCGTGAGTCGTTGCGCCTGACCCAGAACCAATACAAGGCCGGGTTGATCGCCTACCTCGGTGTGGTGGTGGTTCAGGCCACGGCGCTGAGCAATGAGCGCAGCGTGCTGACCTTGCAGCAAAGCCGGCTGATCGCCAGCGTGAATTTGATCGCCGCGTTGGGCGGTGGCTGGGATGGTCAGACCCAGGCCAGTGAGAAATAGTAGGCAGGGGACCGCGGTCGAAAACCGGCTGAATCATTTCACCTGTAAGGACGTGTTCGACTTGATACAGACTGTCCGTCGCGCTAATGGCCTTTTGGTTACTTTGTGAGTGCGTTCGTTGTCGGAATCAGTACAATCGCGCACTTTGCCCCCACGAGCATGGACGCAGATCGGCGGGGCGGCCACGAGAAGTTCTGATGCTCATCGGTAGCTATTCCCCCGCCCTGGTTTTGATCTCCCTTTGCGTGGCGATGCTTGCCTCCTATACCGCCCTGGACCTGACCGGACGCATTGCAACCGCCAAAGGCCGCGCAGTTCACTTTTGGACGGCGGGTGGCGCGTTGGCGATGGGTATCGGCGTCTGGTCGATGCATTTCATTGGCATGCTGGCGTTCAGGCTGCCGATGATCCTCGGGTACGATATCGGCATCACCTTTTTGTCGCTGGTGATCGCTATTTTGTCCTGCGGGTTCGCGCTGTGGCTGGTCAGTCAGCCGCGTTTGCCGGGCTGGCAACTGGCGTTTGGCGCATTGATCATGGGTGCGGGCATCAGCGGCATGCACTACACCGGCATGGCCGCCATGCGCATGCAGCCAGGCATTGATTACGATCCGACATTGTTTGGCGCCTCGTTGGTGATCGCGGTCGGCGCTTCGGCCGCGGCGTTGTGGATCGCCTTTCGTTTGCGCCAGAACACCCCGTATGTGCGCCTCGCTCGTGGCGGTGCAGCCGTCGTCATGGGTTTCGCTATTGTTGGCATGCACTACACCGGGATGGCGGCAGCGCGTTTTGCCGATGGCAGCTTTTGTGGTGCCGCACTCGACGGTTTGAGTGGCAAGGGTCTGGATAACCTGGTGCTGATCACCACCCTGGCGGTGTTGAGCATCGCGTTGCTGACCTCGATCCTCGATGCGCGTCTTGAAGCACGCACCGCCGAGCTGGCCAACTCGCTGACCCTGGCCAACCGCGAACTCACCCAACTGGCGTTGCACGACCCCCTGACCGGATTGCCGAACCGGGTGCTGCTGGCCGATCGCATCGACCAAGCCATGCATGTGGTGCAGGAGCAGGGTGGTTGCTTCGCGTTGATGTTCATTGATCTGGACGGTTTTAAACCGGTCAACGATGCCTTCGGTCACCACATGGGCGATCAGTTGTTGCGCGAAGTCGGTGTGCGTTTGCGCGAGGAGCTGCGCAGCCAGGACACGCTGGCGCGAATCGGCGGTGATGAATTCGTCCTGCTGGTGCAGCTCGCCGAACCCGACGATGCCTTGCGTCTGGCGGCGCGTCAGGTCGGCTTGATCTCGCGCGCGTTCCGGGTCGCCGAACACGACTTGCAGATCTCTGCCAGCGTTGGCATTGCCGTATACCCTGGCAACGGACAGACCCCGCAAGAACTGCTGATGAACGCCGACGCGGCGATGTATCACGCCAAGGGCGCAGGCAAGAACGGCTACAGCTTCTTCGACGCCTCGATGAATACCAACGCCCGCAAGCAACTGCAAATGCTTCAGGATTTGCGTCATGCGGTAGAGCAACAACAATTCAGCCTGCACTACCAACCCAAGTTTGACGCCAGCAATGGTCTGCCCGTCGGTGCCGAGGCCTTGTTGCGTTGGGAACACCCAACCCAGGGCATGCTGCTGCCGGACAAGTTCATCGAGCTGGCGGAGAAAACCGGGCTGATCATCCCGATCGGCGATTGGGTGCTCAATGAGGCGTGCCGACAAATGCGCCTCTGGCACCAACAGGGTTACACCCATTGGCGCATTGCGGTGAATCTCTCGGCATTGCAGTTCTGTCACGTCGGGCTGGTGCAAAGCGTCGCCACAGCCCTGGCCACCCACGGTTTACCTGCCAACAGCCTGACCCTGGAAATCACCGAGACCACCGCCATGAGCGATGCCGACGCGAGCATGACGGTGCTTGCGCAGCTCTCGGAAATGGGCGTCGACCTGTCCATCGACGACTTTGGCACCGGCTATTCGAGTTTGATGTACCTCAAGCGCCTGCCGGCCAATGAGCTGAAGATCGACCGTGGTTTTGTCCGCGACCTGGAGCGCGACAGTGATGACGCAGCGATCGTCTCGGCCATTGTCGCCCTCGGGCAGGCATTGGGTTTGCGCATCGTCGCCGAAGGCGTGGAAACCGATGTGCAACAGGACTTCCTGACTCAGTTGGGCTGTGATTCGTTGCAAGGCTACCTGCTGGGCCACCCGTTACCGGCCGAACGGTTCATGGTCGACATCCACCGGGCCGAGCAATTGGCGACAGGCTGAACGCCAGACCGACCGCCGTCCATGCAAAACTCGACGCCGACAGGTATTCTTGCGGCGCAAGGCTTCGGGTCTGAATGGGGGAATCAGCATGGACAAAGTCATTGTCATCACCGGTGGCAGTCGCGGTATTGGCGCGGCCACGGCGCTCCTGGCCGCTGAACAGGGCTATCGAATCTGTATCAACTACCAGGCCGACGAACAGGCCGCGCAACACGTACTCGAACACGTCCGTGCGCTCGGCGCCCAGGCGATTGCGGTGCGCGCTGACGTCAGCATCGAAGACGAAGTGATCAGCCTGTTCCATCGCGTCGACTCCGAGCTGGGCCGAGTCACCGCGCTGGTGAACAACGCGGGCACGGTCGGACAAAAGTCGCGCGTCGATGAAATGTCCGAATTCCGCATTCTGAAAGTCATGAAAACCAACATCCTGGCGCCGATCCTCTGCGCCAAGCATGCACTGTTGCGTATGTCACCCAAACATGGTGGGCAGGGCGGCAGCATCGTCAACGTGTCCTCGGTCGCCTCGCGCCTCGGCTCACCAGGCGAATACGTCGACTACGCGGCCTCCAAGGGCGCGCTGGATACGTTCACCATCGGCCTGTCCAAGGAAGTCGCCGGCGAAGGCATTCGCGTCAACGCGGTACGTCCCGGCTATATCTACACCGACTTCCATGCCTTGAGTGGTGACCCGGATCGGGTCAGCAAGCTTGAATCGGGGATTCCCATGGCGCGTGGCGGCCGCCCGGAGGAAGTGGCGGAGGCTATTATCTGGTTGTTGTCGGACAAGGCTTCTTATGCGACCGGGACGTTTATCGATCTGGCGGGTGGGCGTTAAAAAGATCGCAGCCTGCGGCAGCTCCTACAGCGTTGCGTACATCCGTAGGAGCTGCCGAAGGCTGCGATCTTTTGCTTTTAGAACGACCGCACAATCCGCCCCAACGTCTCCATCGCCTGCTCGGCATCCTCTGTCCACGGGCTGCCGTAGTTCAAACGAATGCAATTTCGAAAGCGCCGGGTCGGTGAAAAGATCGGCCCCGGCGCAATGCTGATCCCTTGCGCCAACGCCATCTGGAACAACTTCAACGAATCCATCTGTGCCGGCAATTCCAGCCACAGGAAGTAGCCGCCAGCCGGTTGGCTGACGCGGGTCTGGGCCGGAAAGTAGCGGGCGATGGCCGCGAGCATGGCGCTTTGCTGTTCTTCGAGGGCGTAGCGCAGTTTGCGCAGGTGGCGGTCGTAGCCACCGTGTTGCAGGTAATCGGCGATCGCCGCCTGGGCCGGCATCGAGGCGCAAAGCGAGGTCATCAGCTTCAGGCGTTCGATTTTCTGCGCGTAGCGCCCGGCGGCAACCCAGCCGATTCGGTAACCGGGGGCGAGGCTTTTGGCGAACGAGCCGCAGTGCATCACCAGCCCTTCGGTGTCGAAGGCTTTGGCCGGTTTCGGCGCTTGCTGGCCGTAATAGAGTTCGGCGTAGACGTCGTCTTCGATCAGCGGCACCTGATGGCTGCGCAACAACTCCACCAGTTCCTGTTTTTTGGCCTCGGGCATGGTCGCGCCCATCGGGTTCTGGAAACTGGTCATGCACCAGCAGGCCTTGATCGGGTGGCGTTCGAGGGTTTGCGCGAGCACGCCGAGGTCGATGCCGTCACGCGGGTGCACGGGAATTTCCACCGCTTTGAGCTTGAGCCGTTCAAGCACCTGCAGGCTGGCGTAGAACGCCGGGGCTTCGATGGCCACCAGGTCGCCGGGTTCGGTCACCGCTTGCAGGCACAGGTTCAGTGCTTCGAGCGCGCCGTTGGTGATCAGCAATTCTTCCATGGGCAACATCAGGCCGCCGACCATGTAGCGCAGGGCGATTTGCCGACGCAATTGTGGATTGCCCGGCGACATGTCGGTGACCACCATGCGTGGGTCCATCTCCCTGGCGGCACTGGCCAGCGAGCGTGACAGGCGTTGCAGTGGAAACAGCGTCGGGCTGGGGAAGGCCGAGCCGAAGGGTACGGTGTTCGGGTCCTTGATCGAGTCGAGGACCGAGAACACCAGTTCACTGACGTCGACTTCGGTGGACTCGCTGACCTGGCTGCTGATCACCGGCTCCGAGAACGGGCTCGGCGCATGGGTGTTGACGAAGTAGCCGGAGCGCGGCCGGGCGCGGATCAGCCCGCGACGTTCCAGCAGGTAATAGGCCTGAAACACGGTGGACGGGCTGACCCCGTAAGTCTGGCTGGCATAACGGACCGAGGGTACGCGCTGGCCAGGGCCGAGCACCCCGGAGCGGATCAGTTCAGCAATGTCGTCGGCGAATTTTTCGTAGCGTTTCATCTAAGTCCCGGATTTGACGGAAAACAGGCGACACAGGGCTGGCATCTTAAAGGCTCAACGGTTCAGCGGTGCAACAAAACGGCTCTGTGCCACGCTGTTCACCGGAGGCTCATCGCTGTCGGTGATCTTGAAACTGATCTTCTGCGAGCTGCTGCTGGGCTTGTCGGTGGTCATCGCCACAGACACCGGTATGTCGACGATCTCTCCCGGCGCCAGGTTCAACTCGGTCTTGCCCTGCAACTGGAAGCCGTCGCCGTCCACCAGGGACAAACGATAGTCCTGCCGCTGCTGGGTTTTGTTGATGACTTTGAGGCTATAGATGTTTTCGATCTGCCCCTGGCTGTTTTCGCGAAACAGGCCACGGTCCTTGCTCACGTCCAGCGACACCATCGGCCGCTCCATCAGGGCCAGCGCCAGTGCGCCGATCATCACCACCAGCACCGCGGTGTAGCCGATCAACCGAGGCCGCAGCAGGTGGGTCTTGCCACCTTGCAATTCATGCTCGGAGGTATAGCTGATCAGGCCACGGGCATAGCCCATTTTGTCCATGATCGAATCACAGGCATCGATACACGCCGCGCAGCCGATGCATTCCATCTGCAATCTATCGCGAATGTCGATGCCGGTCGGGCAGACCTGCACGCACAGGTGACAGTCGATGCAATCGCCCAGCCCCACGTCGGCCGGCTTCACCTCGCGTTTGCGCGGACCACGGCTTTCGCCACGGGCGGCGTCGTAGGAAATGGTCAGGGTGTCTTTGTCGAACATCACGCTCTGGAACCGCGCATACGGGCACATGTGCATGCACACCGCTTCACGCAGCCAGCCGGCGTTGATGTAGGTCGCGCCGGTGAAGAACAGCACCCAGAACAGACTGACACCGCCCATTTGCAGGGTCAGCAGTTCATTGGCCAGCGGGCGAATCGGGGTGAAGTAGCCGACAAACGTCAGGCCGGTCAGCACGCTGATGGCCAGCCACATCGTGTGCTTGGCCGAGCGACGCAGCAGTTTGTTCAGGCCCCAGGGTGCGGCTTGCAGCTTGATCCGCTGGTTGCGCTCGCCCTCGGTGACCTTTTCGCACCACATGAACAACCAGGTGAACGAGCTCTGCGGGCAGGTGTAGCCGCACCAGACCCGCCCGGCGAACACGGTGATCGCGAACAGGCCGAAGGCGCAAATGATCAGCAGCGCTGAGAGCAGGATGAAGTCCTGCGGCCAGAACGTTGCACCGAAGATGTGGAATTTGCTTTCCGACAAGTCCCAGAGCACAGCCTGTCGGCCACCCCAGTTCAGCCACACGGTGCCGAAAAACGCCAGGAACAGAAAGCCCGCACCGCTCAGGCGCAAGGTACGGAACAAACCGGTGAAGCTGCGGGTATGAATCTGGTTGTCGCTGGATTTGGCCTTCATCTTTGGACGCGAAGGCTCGAATGTTTCTACTAATCGGACGGGGATTCTATCGCTCATGGTCTTTCGCTCATCAGCCTCCATCAGGCCGATGAACTATGACCACCGATCTGTTTGCATAACAGACTCAGGTATTGGATTAAAAAGCGGATCAGATGAGTGCTTGATCCGCCCCTGCGACAACTTGATGCACCCCGACAGGCGCGGCAACAGCGCCTGTCACAGGCGTTTGCGGCGGTCTGTGATCTGCGTCAGTCAAATCACCGAATCACTGCGGGTGACCTTCAGGTGCCGGCGACCATCGGTGGCACCTGCTACGGTTAATGCGTCGGCTTCTGCTTCGGTGATGTAGATGCGCTGGCCGTCGAGGTCCACCGCCGACATGGCTTTGTCCGCGTCGGTGATGATGGTGACATCGGCAGGAAGGCGAATCTCCTCACGGTTCTCGGTAATGAAGAAGCAGACCTGGTTTTCGATGCGCACGGTCATGGGGGGCTCCATTCTCTGCGGGATCTAAAAGATTAGGGTGCAGGCGCTGCTCATCGTTCTGTGGAACCGATTAGCGGTCGCCGGTGAAGGCACAGCACTTCTATGATGAGGTCGGGTTGTCGTCCGCACATGGCGCAGGGTCTCGATTTATTTCTGTAGAGGTTAGTTCGTGTTTGTTGTAGTCGATTCCATGGGTGTGACTGGTTGTATGCAGTTCTTTTAAAAGTGTATTTCGGCTGTCCTTTAAGTTTGTCGGGTGTCGTACATGGAAGTTCAGTAATTCATAGTTGTAGAGATTCATTGCTAGGATGGCCAGTTTTCAATTGGGCTGAAGTCAGCGCTCTAAAGGCTGCATTCGTTGTTTGCGAGCAGTATTTGGAGTTTGAAAACATGGTTTTCATTGTTAGCACTTCCTGTACGTTATGTTCTATGGGGTGTTGGTAGACAATATGTTCCTGCTTTCTGTGTTGGGTCAATGGTTAGGTGATCTGCTTGTAGGACAGGGTTTACCTGACTTTCAGGATTTTCTTGCGCTAATTTAGGGTGGCGTTTTTTACGAGTGGAGATGTTTTTGAAATGATTCGTTATTGCGGCTCTGTTTGGTTTTGGGGGGGTAGTACATTTCTTAAGACGCAGCGTTGTTGAGATGGAAATATATGGGAAATAAAAGATAAGCGGTCAGAGTCTTTGCGCTAATCATGGTGGTGGCACGGGAGCGATTCGTTCGGTGATAGATCGTGATTGCAATGAATCACGCCTAAGATCAACACATCGCAGGTTTTGACAGTGGATACAGTCCAACGATGACTGGCGGTTGGGTGACAGGTGGTTGTTCTTTCGCCGGATGCACGCTTTCAGATGGCTCCTGTTCGGGAACAGGTTCAGGCTGATCAGGTAGCAAGGTCAGGGGGGCGATGTCCGGATCGGGCGTTTCGGGCGAGATCGGGATATTCAACGGTGTGGCCTCTTTTGTGCTTGGCTTCTCTCGGTGGGCTGTTGGCGGATCGATTTGCGTCCACCGGTGAGCCGGCAAAAAACTCTCTGAACTTTTAGCAAGGCCCGGCGCTCGGAACCTAAGTAGCGTCATGCAGGCAGCACACGATCAAGCACAAATGCGTCCATGGGACGTAAGGGGCGATGCTCGATGACGACTGAAAAACCGACTGAACTGCACTACAACCCGCAACTGCCGCTGTCGCAGGCCTTGCTGCTGCCGCGGATTATTATTGAAAACACGATGCCGGTGATTGATGGCGGCCAGTTTGCGGCCAAGGCCATCGAAGGGCAGGCGGTGACGGTGACCAGCAAGGTTTTTGCCGACGGCCACGACACGCTGGCGGTGCGCGTGCGTTGGCGTGCCGAGGCCGACTCGATCTGGCAATGCGAGGTGATGACCGATCTGGGCAATAACGCTTGGCAAGGCCAGTTCAGTGTCGCACTGCCTGGGCAGTATCGGTTTTGCATCGAGGCCTGGATCGATCAGTTCGCCAGTTTCTGTCATGAGCTGGAAAAGAAGCATGTCGCGGGCGTGCCGGTCAGCCTGGAGCTGCAAGAAGGGCGCACCCTGGTATTGCAGGCGGCAGAGCGCAGTGACGGTCAGTTGAGCGAGCAGTTGGCGGCGCTGCACCATGAACTGGTCGGGCTGCTTGAAACCGAGCAAGTTGCGCTGTTTCTGCACCCGCGCAGTGCCGGGTTGATGGCCGAGGCCAATCAGCGCCCCTACCTCAGCCTGAGTCCGGAGTACCCGCTGGATGTCGAGCGCGAACGTGCGCAGTTCGCCAGTTGGTATGAGCTGTTTCCCCGCTCGATCACCGACGATCCAAAGCGCCACGGTACATTCAATGACGTGCACTCGCGTCTGGCGATGATCCAGGACATGGGTTTTGACGTGCTGTACTTTCCGCCGATCCACCCGATTGGTCGCCGCTATCGCAAAGGCCCCAACAACGCGCTGACCGCCGGCCCCGATGACTTCGGCAGCCCGTATGCCATTGGCGGTGTCGAAGGCGGGCACGAGGCGATTCATCCGCTGTTGGGCAGTCGCGAGGACTTTCGTCGTCTGGTCGCGGCGGCCGCCGCGCATGGGTTGGAGATCGCCCTGGATTTCGCCATTCAATGTTCCCAGGATCACCCGTGGCTTGCGCAGCATCCGGGCTGGTTCAACTGGCGGCCGGACGGCACCATCAAATACTCCGAGAACCCACCGAAGAAATACCAGGACATCGTCAACGTCGACTTCTATGCCAGCGAGGCGATCCCCAGCCTGTGGCTTGCACTGCGGGACATCGTGGTTGGCTGGGTCGAGGAGGGGGTGAAGATTTTTCGCGTCGACAATCCGCACACCAAACCCTTGCCGTTCTGGCAGTGGTTGATCGCTGATGTGCGGGCGCTGTATCCCGAGGTGATTTTCCTTGCCGAGGCTTTTACCACCCCGGCGATGATGGCGCGTCTGGGCAAGGTCGGCTATTCCCAGAGTTACACCTACTTCACCTGGCGAAACACCAAGCACGAGCTGGCGACGTATCTCACCGAGCTGAACCAGTCGCCCTGGCGCGAGTGTTTCCGGCCAAACTTCTTCGTCAATACACCCGACATCAATCCGGTTTTTCTCCATGAGTCGGGCCGCGCCGGGTTTCTGATCCGGGCGGCGCTGGCGACCATGGGCTCGGGCCTGTGGGGCATGTATTCGGGGTTTGAGTTGTGCGAGTCGGCACCCGTGCCGGGCAAGGAGGAGTACCTCGACTCCGAGAAGTATGAAATACGTGTCCGGAACTTCAACGCGCCGGGCAACATCATCGCCGAGATCGCCCAGCTCAACCGCATCCGCCGACAGAATCCGGCGCTGCACAGCCATTTGGGTTTGCAGGTCTACACGGCGTGGAACGACAACATTCTGTACTTCGGTAAACGCAGTGCCGATGGCAGCAACTTCATTCTGGTGGCGGTCAGCCTCGACCCGTTCAACGCCCAGGAGGCACATTTCGAATTGCCGCTGTGGGAGATGGGCCTGAGTGACGATGCGGCCACCCAGGGTGAGGACCTGATGAATGGCCACCGCTGGACCTGGTATGGCAAAACCCAATGGATGCGCATCGAGCCGTGGAACCAGCCGTTCGGGATTTGGCGGATTACCGTTTAGCCGCCCCCACAGGTCCTCACTGTACTCAGGAGTTTCCAATGGCGAAGAAACCCAGGTCAGCCACCTTCAGCAACGACCCGCTCTGGTACAAGGATGCGGTGATTTATCAGGTTCACGTAAAGTCTTATTTCGACTCCAATAACGACGGGATTGGCGACTTTCCCGGTTTGATCGCCAAGCTGGACTACATCGCCGATCTGGGCGTCAACACCCTCTGGCTGCTGCCGTTTTACCCCTCGCCACGCCGCGATGATGGCTACGACATTGCCGAATACCGGGGTGTACACAGCGATTACGGGACCCTGGCCGACGTCAGGCGTTTTATTGCCGAGGCCCACCAGCGCGGGTTGCGGGTGATCACCGAGTTGGTCATCAACCATACCTCGGACCAACATCCCTGGTTCCAGCGCGCGCGCAAGGCCAAGCCAGGATCAAAGGCGCGGGACTTTTATGTCTGGTCCGATGACGATCAAAAGTACGACGGCACACGGATCATTTTTCTCGACACCGAAAAATCCAACTGGACCTGGGACCCGGTGGCCGGCCAGTACTTCTGGCACCGTTTTTATTCGCATCAGCCCGACCTGAATTTCGACAACCCGCAGGTCATGAAAGCGGTGCTTTCGGTGATGCGCTACTGGCTGGACCTGGGCATCGACGGCCTGCGCCTGGATGCGATTCCCTACCTGATCGAGCGTGATGGCACCAACAACGAAAACCTGCCCGAAACCCACGACGTGCTCAAGCGGATTCGCGCCGAGATCGATGCCCATTATCCGGACCGCATGCTGCTGGCCGAGGCCAATCAGTGGCCGGAAGATACTCAACAGTACTTCGGTCAGGCCCACAGTAATGACGGCGACGAATGCCACATGGCCTTTCACTTCCCGCTGATGCCGCGCATGTACATGGCGCTGGCCCAGGAAGACCGTTTTCCGATCACCGATATCCTGCGCCAGACGCCGGAGATCCCGGCCAACTGCCAATGGGCGATTTTCCTGCGCAACCATGATGAGCTGACCCTGGAGATGGTCACCGACAAGGAGCGCGATTACCTGTGGAACTACTACGCGGCCGACCGCCGTGCGCGAATCAACCTCGGCATTCGCCGGCGCCTGGCACCGCTGATGGAGCGTGATCGGCGTCGCGTCGAGCTGCTCAACAGCCTGCTGCTGTCGATGCCGGGGACGCCGACTCTGTACTACGGCGACGAAATCGGCATGGGCGACAACATCTATCTCGGTGACCGCGATGGCGTGCGTACGCCGATGCAGTGGTCGATCGACCGTAACGGCGGTTTCTCCCGCGCCGACCCGGCGAGTCTGGTGCTGCCGCCGATCATGGACCCGCTCTACGGTTACCTGTCGGTGAACGTCGAAACCCAGGCTGGCGATCCGCATTCACTGCTGAACTGGACCCGGCGCATGCTGGCGATCCGTAAACAGTCCAAGGCGTTCGGCCGCGGCACCTTGAAAATGCTCTCGCCGAGCAACCGGCGGATTCTCGCTTATACGCGGGAGTACACCAGTGACGACGGCAAACACGAAATCATCCTTTGCGTGGCCAACGTCTCGCGCAGTGCCCAGGCGGCAGAGCTGGACCTTTCGGCTTTCGCCGGCATGGTTCCTGTGGAAATGCTCGGCGGTAACGCTTTCCCGCCGATTGGCCAACTTAACTTTCTGCTGACCCTGGCGCCGTATGGTTTCTATTGGTTTGTGCTGGCGGCGGAAAACCAGATGCCAAGCTGGCACGTTGAACCCGCGCAAAGCCTGCCGGACTTCACCACCCTGGTACTAAAAAAGCGCATGGAAGAGCTGCTCGAAGCACCGTCTCGCACCCTTCTGGAGCAAAGTGCGCTGCCGAGCTGGCTGCACAACCGACGCTGGTTCGCTGGCAAAGACTCCAGTATCGAAACGGTGCACATTGTTTACGGCGTGCGTTTTGGTGATCCGCTGCATCCGGTGCTGTTCAGCGAAATCGAGGTGGTCAGCGACGGTCAGACCAGCCGTTACCAGCTGCCGTTCGGATTTCTGGCGGAAGACCAGGTGGGCGCCGCCTTGCCGCAGCAGTTGGCGCTGGCACGGGTGCGGCGTGGGGGGCAGGTGGGATTGGTGACGGACGCGTTCAGTCTCGACACGTTTATTCGCGCGGTGTTGCAGGCGATGCAGACACACACGGTGTTGGCCGCAAGCGACGGCGAGATTCGTTTCGAGCCGACCGCCGAGCTGGTGAACCTCGGCCTGGCTGCTGACTGCGACGTGCGCTACCTGTCGGCCGAACAATCCAACAGCTCCGTGGTCGTCGGCGGCAGCCTGGTACTCAAGTTGATCCGCAAAGTCGCCAGCGGCGTGCACCCGGAACTGGAGATGGGCGCTTACCTGACGGCTGCTGGATTCGAGCATATTTCACCGTTGCTCGGCTCGGTGATTCGCCGCGATGGGCAAGGCGAGGACACTCTGTTGATGATTGCCCAAGGTTATCTGAGCAATCAGGGCGATGCCTGGGAATGGACCCAGAACAACCTTGAACGGGCGATTCGCGATGAGTTGGCCGAGGCGATGTCCGAGCAGGAACAGCATTACAACGCGCTCGGTGAATTGAAAGATTTCGCTGGCATGCTCGGTCAACGCCTTGGGGAAATGCACGTGCTTTTGGCGGCGCCCAATGACAACCCGGCGTTTGCTTCGCGGGTCTCCACGCATAAGGATCAGCTGGCGTCGGCGAAAGCGATTGGCGCACAACTGGAGCATGCCTTGCAGTTGCTTAAACAGCATCAGGCCGGGCTGAGCCCGGGGGATCAGGTGTTGGTGGTGCGTTTGCTGGAGCAGAAAAAAACTATCCTCAAGTACCTTCAGGAGCTGGCGGAAAAAGCGGTGGGCGGATTGCAGATGCGCGTCCACGGTGATTTACACCTGGGCCAGATACTGGTGATCAAGGGCGATGCCTATCTGATCGATTTCGAAGGTGAACCGGCGCGGCCATTGCATGAGCGAAGGGGTAAACACAGTCCGTACAAGGATGTGAGCGGCGTACTGCGCTCGTTCGATTACGCGGCGGCGATGGCGCTGAACGGGCAGGGGGTTGATGGCACCGCGCAGACGCTGGCGGCACGGCAGCGGGTGACGGAACGTTATTTGCGTGAGGCCACGGTAGCGTTTGTTCAGGCGTATCGGCAGGCAACAGCTAGTCTTGCTCATGCATGGCAAGACCCGAATGCCGAAGACGCCGCGCTGGCGTTGTTCAGTCTGGAGAAGGCGGCCTATGAAGTGGTGTATGAAGCTGAAAATCGTCCCACCTGGTTGCCCGTGCCATTGCACGGTTTGTATGGGTTGTTGAGTGGACTCAAACCCTTTTCCTATGTAGTTGGAGAGCAGTCATGAAGGATCGGGGACATGAGAAACAAGCGCTGCTGCCGACGGCGCGAGACATTGAAGCGCTGGTGCGTGCCGAGCACCAGGATCCGTTCGCGATACTCGGACCCCACACGGACGGGGTGGGCGGTCAGTTCATTCGCGCTTACCTGCCGGATGCCTTGAGTGTGGACGTGATCGCCCGTGACTCCGGCGAAGAGCTCGGCAGCTTGAACGCTACCGAGGTGCCGGGGTTGTTTGCCGCGCATTTCGATCGGGCACAGGCTTATTTGTTGCGCACCCGTTGGGCCGGCGGTGAGCAAACTGCAGAGGATCCTTACAGCTTCGGTCCGTTGTTGGGCGAGATGGATTTGTATCTGTTCGCCGAGGGCAATCATCGGGATCTGAGTGCGTGCCTGGGCGCGCAGTTGAAGAGCGTGGATGGCGTCGACGGCGTGCGCTTTGCGGTGTGGGCGCCGAATGCCCGGCGGGTTTCGGTGGTGGGTGATTTCAATAGTTGGGATGGTCGCCGTCATCCGATGCGGTTGCGTCATCCGTCCGGGGTCTGGGAGTTGTTTGTCCCGCGCTTGCAGGCCGGTGAAGCGTACAAGTACGAAATTCTCGGTGCCCACGGGATTCTGCCGCTCAAGGCTGACCCCGTGGCACTGGCGACACAGCTGCCGCCGGACACCGCCTCGAAAGTCGCCTCACCGTTGAGCATTGCCTGGCAGGATCAGGACTGGATGCAATCACGCGGTGAGCGCCATCGCCCGAGCGCGCCGCTGTCGATCTATGAATTGCATGCTGGCTCGTGGCAGTGTGAGGTGGACGACGTCGGTGAAGTGGCGCGCCAATACCACTGGGGCGAGTTGGCGGAGCATCTGATCCCTTATGTGCAGAAACTCGGCTTCACCCATATCGAACTGATGCCGATCATGGAGCACCCGTTCGGCGGTTCCTGGGGGTATCAGCCGCTGTCGCAATTCGCGCCGAGCGCCCGTTACGGCTCGCCGAGTGACTTTGCCGCGTTTGTCAACGCCTGCCACCTGGCCGACATCGGGGTGATCCTCGATTGGGTGCCGGCGCATTTTCCCACCGACACCCATGGCCTGGCGCAGTTCGACGGCACCGCGCTGTACGAGTACGGCAACCCGCTGGAAGGCTTTCACCAGGATTGGGACACGCTGATTTACAACCTCGGACGTACCGAAGTGCATGGCTTCATGCTGGCGTCGGCATTGCACTGGCTCAAGCATTTCCACGTCGATGGGCTGCGGGTCGATGCGGTGGCCTCGATGCTGTATCGCGACTATTCACGCAAGGCCGGCGAGTGGGTGCCCAATCGCCATGGCGGTCGGGAGAACCTCGAAGCCATCGACTTTGTCCGCCACCTCAACGATGTGATCGACCTTGAAGCCCCCGGCGCCTTGGTGATTGCCGAGGAATCCACGGCCTGGCCGGGTGTCAGCCAGGGTACGCAGCAAGGCGGGTTGGGTTTCGACTACAAATGGAACATGGGCTGGATGCACGATTCGCTGCACTACATTCAGCAGGACCCGGTCTACCGCGCCCATCATCACAACGAACTGAGCTTTGGTCTGGTTTACGCCTGGTCCGAGCGCTTCATCCTGCCGATTTCCCACGACGAAGTGGTGCACGGCAAACATTCGCTGATCGACAAGATGCCCGGCGATCGCTGGCAGAAGTTCGCGAACTTACGGGCTTACCTGAGTTTCATGTGGGCGCATCCAGGCAAGAAACTGCTGTTCATGGGCTGTGAGTTCGGCCAGTGGCGCGAGTGGAATCACGATCAGCAGCTGGACTGGTACTTGCTGCAATATCCGGAACACCGTGGCGTGCAAAAACTGGTGACTGACCTCAATCAGCTCTACCGCGAAGAGCCGGCACTGCACGAGCAAGACGATGTGCCGCAAGGCTTCCAGTGGCTGATCGGTGACGATGCAATCAACAGCGTCTATGCCTGGCTGCGCTGGAGCAAGGAAGGACGGCCGGTGCTGGTGGTGGCGAACTTCACGCCGGTGCCGCGTCCGGCCTATCGGGTTGGCGTGCCATTCGCCGGGCGCTGGAGTGAGGTGCTCAACAGTGACGCAGGGATCTATGCCGGCTCCAATTACGGTAATGGCGGCGGTGTGTTTACCGAAGAGGAAGGCAGTCATGGCCAGGCGTTGTCGCTGGTGTTGAATTTGCCGCCGTTGGCGGTGTTGATTTTGCGGCCGGAGGGTTGAAGTGTTAATCACGCGGTTATAGGGACGCTGGAGTGTGGCGGGTGATCCATTCCACACTCCACTTTCTGGTTATAGTTTCTAATAGGGCATTGCAGTTCGATTGCCACGATGAGCTCTGACTTCCCTAAGTTTAACGTGGTACTGGTTTTGGTTGTTTTCTCTTGTCCCGACGGCAGTGACTTCAAAGTCCGCATGCGGGGTAAATACCAGGTCTTTTTCACCGAGGGCGGAGTATTCTGTGACGACATTTGCGGCGCTGAATCCCTCTATCGTCATGAAAAGTGGATTTTCTCCATGCATAAAGCCTTCGGCTACGCTTTTGGTCTTGGCCACTGAAAGAAAGCTATTGGAGTGAAGGATGGTTTTATTGTCTTTGGCCGAAATGAACTTATCTATTCCTGACTTGGTTATACCTTGCCCCCGAAAATATGTGTTTGTTGTTGTGTTGGATTGAAGGTATAGCTGATGGCTTATCTGTTCGGTGTTATATAAGTTAAGGCCGCCTGCTATAGTTTTAATCCAGGATGCTGCCTCTTGGCCTGATTTTCCGGAAAACTTTTCATCCCCAAATCTATCGTTTAGTTCTCTAATGACTGCTGTTTTGCTAAGGAGGATTTGGGTTCCTGCTCGCATGGCGCCATTGATTGCTGCGGATCCGACGTTTGTTGAGTAAATGGCTTTAAATTCTTTCATGTAAGAGTATTCTTGCAAGGGTTTGGGGAGAGGCTTTTGTTTTTCGGCAACTGCGAGATTAGTCATTGCTTTTGCCAAAACAGCATCGCTGGCAGTCATTGTTTTCTGAACTCGTTTTATAGCCTTCGCAACAATATCCGGGTTATATCCATTCTCCAGGTACGTATCAGACATTGCCTCAAGTGCCCGTTTTGGATTTTCTTTATAGTATTCGTTAAAACTTTTGGATGCCATCATCGCTCTTGCCAAGTCGCCGTGTGGCGACAATCCATTAGAGTCAAATAGCGCAATGGGATTGTTTCTCACCATCCGAAAAAAATTGAGCCCATCAATCGCCCCCGCCGGGTCCGGATTGATCCAGCGCTGCAACCACGGCGCGTAATACCGGAACCCATAGTAATAAAGCCCTGTCGCATCTCGCTCCTTGCCGGAATAGCGCACGGTTTTGTACTTGGCCTCGGTCGCGGATCGACCCGCCCAACACGCGGTGCCCCCGAACGGGTAATAGCTTTCCTGGCTGATCAGGTTGGCCTGTTGGTCCAGTTCCAGCGTGCTGGATTTCAAATGGTCGTTGAGGCTGTAGCGCATCTGATCGTTAGGGATGTCATCGGGTTGTTTGGCGACCCAGTGCAGCACTTGCACGCTGTTGCTGCCGGCGGAAGCGCTGATGACGTGGAGGATTTCACCGGTGCCACTGTGGCTGCGAATTTCCAGGCCGGGCAGGTAACGCACCTCGCTGATGAGCGTGCGGGCGTTGGTCTGGCTGGTGCGAACCTTGCGCAGGCGTTGGCCGCCGCCGTCGTAGATGTAGCATTCGCAGTCGTCCGCCGCGTCTTCGCGCACCACCGGGCGCACTTGCTGTAGCTGATTGCGCAGATCCCAGCTCAGATATTGCCCCGCTTGGAGCTCGCACAGGTTGCCGTTGGCATCGAAGCCGGCGGCCAGTTCGTCCTCGGTCGGTGGGCGGTCCTCTCGTTCGGGCAGGCAGCGATTACTGTAGCGGGCGCGGGTCAAGGTGCGGCCGTGGGCCTGCGCGCCGACATGCACCAGATCCAGCAGGTTTCCGGCTGGGTCGTAGTGATAGGTCTGGGTGTAGTTGGCGGTCTGGTTGGGGTCGGGTGGCAAGGGTTGCAAGTCCGGCAACGCAGGGCCACCTCGGCCGGTGCTGGCCTCCCACCCTGTGGCTTCGATCAGTTGGTAGAGCGTGTCGTAGCGGTACGTCTTGATCGGCTCGATGCGCTGGTTGTTGAAGTAGCGGATCGGTTGCGCGGCGTCTTCGATGCTCTGCACGTTACCGACCGGGTCGTAGGTGTAGGTCAGGTCTTGCAGTGGCGTGCCATCGGCTTTATGCGCGCTGAGACCGGTCAAGCGGCTGTTGGCGGGATCGTAGCGGTGACGGGTGATCACGCCGTTGCCGGCAGTTTCCGCATCGACCTGGTCGAAGACGTTGTAGTGGATATCGCTCACCAGAATCTTCTCGACCTGTCCGTCACCGGCCAGTCTCAGTCGAGTGTTTTTCAGCCCACCGGCGACGGTGTAGGCGAAGGCTTGAAGGTTGCCCAGTGCGTCGGTCTGACTCAGCGGTTCGGCGGTGGGCGAGTAGCTATTCCAGGTGGTTGCGCCGTCCCCAGTTTCGAGCAGGGCGTCCCGCTCGGCTACATCGGTCGGCCAGTTGGGCGCGTCGGTACCGAGTAAAAAATGTCGCCGCTGTTGCAGCGGGGCGCCGCCCAGCCCCAGGTCGAGCAGGTGCAGGGTGCCGGCCGGGTCATCATGGCGAATCAGTTGGCCACACAGATTGTGCGTGACGGCGTCCTCATCGGCACCGGCATAGGTAAAACGCTCTAGGGTGTGCTCGGCGACCTCCCGACCACGTTCATGCACCGCCACCGGGCGCAGCAGTTCGTCGTATTCGACCAATGAATGGCTGCCACGGCTGTCCCAGCGCTCCACGACCTGACCCGCGGCGGTCTGCAAGGCAATACGCCATCCGGCGTCCACACTGTCACTCGACAACAGAGCGCCGGACAGGCTGAAGACCTGACTCAGGTTGACCGGCACCGACTCATTGGCCTGGGCCAGGGCAAACAAATACGGATCACGACTGGCCACCGGGCGGCCACCGGCGTCGTACCGTTGATGCGTGACCCGCGTTTCAAGGGCATCGGCCACCCGACGCCGATGGAACTGCACGGTCCTGAGCGCCAGGCCACGTGGGTCCGATACCAGAATGGTTGGCGTTGCAGCGTCGGCATGAGCCAAAGCGCGCGTTGTCATCCGTGATGGCCTTTATCAAGGTGAACGGCTGATCACACTGCCTGACCTCCGGGAGTTTGGATACTGTAAGAACTAACAGGTAGCGTCGGTTTTTTCACCAGCGCATCCGCACTCCAATACTGCCCATCAACCCATTCAAATCGTTGTTGACAGTCGCGCTGCTGTAATCGCCGCTGACATACAGGCTGACGGCGGGCGTGACTCTGGCCACCAATCCCAGTCCCAGTTCGACCGAGGATGAGTTTCGGCTGCTGCTGAGCTTGTCGACCTGACCGAGGGTCACGGTGTCGCTGGTATTGACCGTGTGCCAGAAGTCGGTACGGACATAGGGTTCGACCGGCAGGCCCTTGATGTCATAACTGCCTTTCAAGCTTGCACCGACCCGGCCGCTCCAGGACGTCAAGTCGCTGGATGAGGCATTGCCGCTGCCGGCATACGGGGTGTCCAGGCTAATACGCTGGTTGATCAACTGCGCCTGGGGTTCGATTACCCAGTTGTCGCTGATACCGATGGGGAATCCACCTTCCACCGAGAGGGTCATTGCGCTGCCCTCAGCGACTTGCCGCTGACCCTGATCATTGCGGCTGTAGCCATTGACCCGCCCACCGCTGGCGGTCAAATCCACATGCCAGCCGTTTGTGCCGGTCAGGCTCCAATAGGCGCCAAGGTTGGGGCCTTGCACGTTGAGGGTGTTGTTCGGGTCGACGATGGCAGGGCCGATCAACAGGCCATTGCCGTTGCTCTGAAACTGGTTTGTACCGCCCACCAGACCCACGCGCTGAGTGCTGTCGCCGTTACTTTGCAGGGTAAGCACCGCCGGGCCTTTGACTTCGGCACCGGTCATGCCGGAATACTGTGAGTTGAGGACATCGCGTTCGGCGTTCCTGGCGGGTTGGCCGTAAACCCGATCCCAGGCTGAAGGAGCGGTTTGCTCGACCGTCAGCAACTGGTTATCAAGGCCGGGATCTCGGATGAAGCGGATGCTGTTAATCGCATTGGGTGTCGGTAGGGTGAACTCTGGGACATCTTGCTGATACCAGGGGATCGCCTCGTCCTCGACAGACGACGCCTGAATCTCCATGGACGTGCACAGCAGCAGCGAAGTGGAAACGGTGTACAGAGTGACTTTGATCTCGTGTTGGATGAAGGAGGTATTCATGGACATCTACCTTGCAATCGCGTGCCATATCTCTATTTGGCGTCTCTCCTACCCCGAATGAGGGGCGACCGATTTCATTGAGGCAAAACCCGGCGGCCCGCTGCAGCGGGTTCCCGAGGCTTGCCCCAGGAGGTAATTCCGGGGGTAGTACGGTTTAGCTAAGAAGATCGCTGGCATTGCGTCAAGAAATTGAACGATGAGCGGTATGATTAAATTAGGCTCTGCAACTAACTGATTATTGGTGATTATCTAAGTCGTTGTTTATCTGGGGAATCGTCTTTTTGACGTCAAATCAGAGATTTTTTCTGGCAGCAAAGGCCTTAAAAATGCACTTCAACCGCCAGCGGCAAATGGTCGGAGAGGTGGGTCCATGGCTTGTTTCCCAGAATCTTCGGCTCGTGACTGCTGGCATTGCGCAGGTAGATGCGGTCCAGGCGCAGCAGTGGAAAGCGCGCTGGGTAGGTTTTGGCCGGGCGTCCGTGATGGCGCTCGAAAGCTTCGTGCAGATCGTCGCGTTGCGCGAGCATGGCGTTGCCTTGAAGTTGCCAGTCATTGAAGTCGCCAGCGATGATCACGGGGGCATCGTCGGGCAGCGACTCGATCAGTTGACAGAGCAGGGCCAGCTGCAATTGGCGATGGCTTTCCAGCAGACTCAGGTGGACACAGATCGCGTGTACTTCGGCGTGCCCCGGTACATCGAGCACGCAGTGCAGCAACCCACGGCGCTCGGGCCCGGTGATGGAGACATCGAGGTTGCGATAGTGGCGGATCGGGTATTTGGACAGCAGCGCATTGCCGTGATGGCCATCGGGATACACCGCGTTGCGGCCGTAGGCGAAGTCGCTCCACATGCTGTCGGCGAGGAACTCGTATTGCGAGGTCTGCGGCCAATGGTTATGGCGCATGGCATGGCGATCATGTTCGCCGAGCACTTCCTGCAAAAACACCAGATCGGCAGAGGTGCTGCGCACGGCTTCACGCAGTTCCGGAAGAATGAAACGCCGGTTGAGGGCCGTGAAGCCCTTGTGGGCATTGACCGTCAGAACCCTGAGACGATGAACGGCTGGCGGCGTATTCATCGAGGCTGGATGGGCGGCGTGCCGTTCTGAATCGGGGCTCACGTTCTCTCCACTGAATCGGGCGGGTTATCTATGCGACTGATGCATTGGCCGGCAGTTCAGAGTTTTGGACGAGGCCACGGCATCACGCCTTTCACGATCACACAAAAACGATTTCATAGGGTTGACGCATCCGCGCCAGAATAACCCTGGGCAGTTTCGGCGCGATGCCGATCTCCGGTTCACCATTCAGCTGGCTGGCGTACGCATGGGTGGCGTGGCACTTGCGCGCGACGGTCCAGGTGTCGAGGCGGATTTTGCGGGCGCGGTGCCAGGGAATCAGTCCCTGATCGCGTGCGGGCCAGTGCCAGGCCCAGACCGGCACTTCATTGACACTCGCTCCAACCATGAGGGCGGCTTTTGCGGTGGCCCGACCTACCGTGTCATGGTCGATGATGCCGTCCTCGCTCCAGGTGGTAAACACCACATCACCCGGCCGCAGGTAGCGCGCAATGAATTGCGTCAATTGCAGTTCACGCTCGGCCAGCGCGTCGTCGGTAAAGCCGCCGCGAATCCATTTCAGGCTATGCATGGGCAAACCGAGACGGCGCAGGGCTTCGACGCTTTCCTGAGGGCGGAACACGCTCAGGCGCTTCTCCGACCACAGGTTCGAGCCTGGATGACTGGCGCTGCCGTCGGTGATCGAGATCAATTGCAGAGGGTGGCCGAGGGTTGCGAGCAACTGCAGCAGGCCGCCGCAGGTCACCACTTCATCACCCGGATGCGGGGCGATCACCACGGCACGAGCGCCTGCGGGGATCAGGGTAGAAGTGCTGATAACTGGAATATTGTCCAGTTGCCGGGCAGCGTTCCAGATCTGCGCAGGCAAACTGCTGTCGACGAGGGTAGTGGATTTCATGGCGATACGTCCTTGTTCTGGTTTGCCGTCACACGTATTGCGGCGGGCTGAACATGCCGGCGCAGACCCCTTGCGGCCAGATGATCGCAGGGCACAGCGCTCCAAACCCTGGATTGCTGCGAGCAGAGTATTGCTCATACATCACCATTCGTCGCCCCCGTCCCCCTTCAAAGAGCGTTTTTTTCACCACGGAGCTTACTCAAGCACCGATGATCGCTGTCAGTGAGCGGTATCAGTCTTCGTCCTCATGTTGTAACTCGAACAACAGTAACGAGCGTCCGGTCACGGAGTATTCGTGACTGAAATCGAACCGCTCCTGGCCCCGAATCGATGGCTGATTGGTGTCGATCATGCATGTCCAGAAACCGCCGTCAGGCACTTCTGGCAGATGAAAGTTGACGATGTCGTGGTGGGCGTTGACCACCAGCAGCAAGGTGGCGTCGGCGCCTTTGCGGCGGATTCCGGTTTCCTGGGCGCGACCATCGAGCAACATGCCCAGGCACCGCACGTGGCCTTCCTGCCATTGTTCGGTGGACATTTCGCTGCCATCCGGCGCCAGCCAGGTGACGTCCTTGACGCCAATGTCCTCGTTGTAATTACCCACCAGAAAGCGTCCACGACGCAGCACCGGATAGGTCAGGCGCAGCTTGATCAGACGTTTGACGAATTTGAGCAAGGCCTTGCCGTCTTCGCTCAAGTCCCAGTTGACCCAACCAATTTCGCTGTCCTGACAGTAGGCGTTGTTGTTGCCGTACTGGGTCCGGGCAAATTCGTCGCCGGCCACCAGCATGGGCGTGCCCTGGGCCAGTAGCAGGGTGGCGAAAAAATTGCGCATCTGCCGCTGGCGCAGCGCATTGATCTCGGGATCGTCAGTGGGGCCTTCAACGCCGTGATTCCAGGACAGGTTGTAATGAGTACCGTCCTGATTGTTCTCGTCGTTGGCTTCGTTGTGCTTGTCGTTGTAGGAGACCAGGTCATTCAAGGTGAAGCCGTCATGGGCAGTGACGAAGTTCATGGAGGCGTAGGGACGGCGACCGCGTTGATTGAACATCTCACCCGATGCGGTCATGCGCGCGGCGAAGTCGGCGAGCTGGCCGTCATCGCCTTTCCAGAAGGCGCGTACGGTGTCGCGGAAGCGGTCGTTCCACTCGACCCAGCCCGGCGGAAAATGGCCAACCTGATAGCCACCGGGGCCGATGTCCCAAGGCTCGGCGATCAATTTTACCTGACGCAGAATCGGGTCCTGACGGCAGGCGACGAGGAAACTGTGACGCTCGTCGAAACCGTCGTGGTAACGCCCGAGGATGGTCGCCAGGTCGAAGCGGAAACCGTCGACGTGCATTTCCGAGGCCCAGTAACGCAGCGAATCGGTGACCATTTGCAACACACAGGGATGGCTCAGGTCGAGGGTGTTGCCGGTGCCGGAGTCGTTGATGTAGAAGCGTTTGTCATCGGGTTTCAGTCGATAGTAGGAGACATTGTCGATGCCGCGCATTGACAGGGTCGGGCCTTGTTCATTGCCCTCGGCGGTGTGGTTGTAGACCACGTCGAGAATCACTTCCAGGTTGGCTTCGTGCAGGTGCGCAACCATTTCCTTGAACTCGGCGATCTTGCCACTGGCCAGGTAACGTGGGTCGGGGGCGAAGAAGGCGATGCTGTTGTAGCCCCAGTAATTGGTCATGCCCTTGTGCAGCAGGTGTTGGTCATTGACGAAGGCGTGAATAGGCAGCAACTCGACCGACGACACGCCCAGTTTGCGGATGTGTTCCAGCAGGTCATCGACCATCAACCCGGCGAAGGTCCCGCGGACCGCCTCCGGGACGGACGGGTGACGCATGCTGATGCCGCGTACGTGAGTCTCATAAATGATGGTTCGATCCCACGGCACGTTGATCCGATGGTCGTGCCCCCAGGTGTGTGCAGGGTCGATGACCTTGCACTTGGGCACGAAGGGCGCACTGTCGCGCTCATCGAAACTGAGGTCGGCGTCGGGGTGGCCGATCGTGTAGCCAAACAAGGCTTCGGACCACTTCAATTGACCTACCAACTGCTTGGCGTAAGGGTCGATCAACAGTTTGTGGTGGTTGAAGCGGTGACCGTTTTGCGGGTCGTAAGGGCCATAAACCCGGTAGCCATAGATCAGCCCCGGATGGGCGTCCGGCAAATAGCCGTGAAAGATTTCGTCGGTGTATTCCGGCAACTCGATGCGTTCGAGCTCGATTTCACCGGCATCGTCGAACAGGCACAGTTCGACCTTGGTGGCGTTAGCCGAAAATATCGCGAAGTTGACCCCCAGACCATCCCAGGTCGCACCGAGCGGGAAGGGCAAGCCTTCACGGATTCGCGAGACCTCGACATGAGGTTCTGGCGCGGCTTTTTTTGGCGTGGTCATAATTGCTCCTGCAATTGGGCTTGGGTGTTGGCTCCGGCATTGCTGGTTTCTCAAGGCTGAGCCAGCCCGAAGTGGCGAGCCTGCTCGCCACGCGATCAATCAGGATGAGTGTGCTGGCGCCCTCAATTGGCCGGCTTGCGCGGTGCTCGAGGCTTTTTCGCGGCTGCGGACTTTTCACCTGGCGGCGTCACGACCTTGGCGGCGGCGGTCTTGGTTTTGGGTTTGGCCGCCGAGGGCTTGCTGGCTGCTGTGTTACCGCTGTTGGTTTTGCCGCTGTTGGTTTTAGCGGTCTTGGCAGGCTTGGTCGGGGCCAGCGCTTCGGCCTCTGCCAGCTTGCACGCCATCTCCCAGTGGCGCGCTTCCTGGCCTTCGGGTTTCCCCTCGGACTCCCAGATCTGATAGGCAAATTCACGAACGCGTTTGTCATCGGTACTCATCGCAATGCTCCTGGGTTGAACTCAAGTCTGGATAAACAGATTGACCGGGAAGTCTCCCAGCGCGGCGCTAATCAGCAACTCCTTGTGGTGTGTGACTGCACCTGTTGTAAAAAGTCCCTTCAGCTTTTCGCCTGCGGCGGTGAACGGCAGTTTGACTCGGGTGTCGCCCCAGAGCAGGGCAGGCACCTTCGGTGTGGCACTGCTTTCCAGCAGCGGGGCGACCCGCACCGGCACCAGCACAATCGCCCGATGGCCGTTGAGTTCACGGGCGAAAGCCAACACCCGTTCAGCCTCGCTGCCCACCACCTGCAACGCTTGGTAACTCCCCCGCCGAAACAGCTGCGGGTACTGCGCGCGTACTGCCAACGTGCGAGCTATCAGCGCCTGCTTGATGTGCCCGTCACGCCAGTTGTGCAACAACTGCTCAGGGGACGCCACGCTCCTTAAGGCGTCCCGACGTGTGTTGAAATCAACCGCTCGCCGATTGTCCGGGTCCACCAGGCTGAAGTCCCAAAACTCGTTGCCCTGATACAGATCCGGCACCCCCGGCACCGTCATACGCAGCAAGGTTTGCGCCAATCCATTGAGCGCACCGCCGCACGCAATCGCTTGTGCAGCACTGGCGATGGCGCCGCGTAATGGCAGGCCTTCGGGACTGAGCAGAAGGCGCTCGAGGAATGCTCGCGCGGCCTGTTCATAAGGCTCATTCGGTGCGCTCCAACTGCTCTGGAGTTTCGCTTCGCGCAGGACCTTTTGCTGCCACTGTCCCAGGCGTTCGGCGTAGGCCATCAGCGACGGCGGGTCATCGCAACGAAGCTCCAGCGGCCAACTGGCGAGCAAGGTCTGGTAGAGCATCAGTTCATCAGCGGCCGAGGGTGTCGACGGATCACTGCGCAGGGCGGCGGCCTGTATTCGCCAGTCTTCGACCTGTTCGGCATACCAGGCACTGCGTTCGCTGAGCAGTGCCAAACGTGCCCGACTGTCTTCACCGCGTTTGTGGTCATGGGTGGCGGTGGTCAGCAGCGTGTCCGAAAATTCTGCGAGACGTTGGCTGCACGCCGAGTGGAAGTCGGCGAGCGGGGCGCTGAACTGTTCGACGTTGAAGCCGACATCGTTACGCGACAACAGCACGCCAGAGCGATAGAGCGCAGTGTCCTCCACGGCTTTGGCGGCGGCCGGCGAGGTCAGTTGCTGAAAGCGCACGCAGGCGTGCTTGAGGATTTTGCGTTGACGGCCCACCGGGCGCTCGCGCCAGGGCTGCCCGCCCAGCCACTGCGCCAGATAGTCGAGCACTGGCCAGTCGGCTTCGCTCAAGGTCTGGCGCGCGCCGGTCATGGCTTGCTGAAAAAACACCTCGTCTTGTGCCGAGCGCCCACACGGGCTGATGTACGTTCGGTACACCGGGAAATGCACGATCAATTCCTGCAATGCCCGACGGATCGCACCGAGGGTCAAATCCCGGCTCATCAGGTCATCGCGAGCCACTTGCAGCAAGGCCTGTGCGACACTTTCGAAGTCGCCGGCCAGCGAACCGTTGAGAATCTGCTGCCGCGCCAGCTGTGCTTCTTCGATGAACGCGACGGGCCGTTCGGTGTGCCGGCTCCACAGTTCGCCAAGGACCTGCGCGCCTTGCGGGTCGTGTTGCAGCAACGACAACTGATTCATGAACTCATAGCCGGTGCTGCCATCGACCTGCCAGTCGCGGCGCAGGGTTTCACCGCCACCGAGGATTTTTTCGACGTAGATCGGCACGTGTCGCGCCGGCGACAAGGCGTTCACCCGACGTCTGAGTTTGCGGCAGTAACCACGCGGGTCGGCGAGTCCATCGATGTGGTCGATGCGCAAACCATCCACCAGACCGTCGGCAATCAGCTCGAAAATCTTTGCGTGGGTGGCCTCGAACACGGCCGGGCGTTCGACCCGCAACCCGGCGAGTTCATTGACGTCGAAGAATCGCCGCCAATTGATGTCGTCGGCCGCCGTGCGCCAACTGGCCAGGCGATAGCTCTGGCGTTCGAGCAGGTTGTGCAGGCGGCTGAAACCTTCGGGCTCGCGGGAGTCGTGAAGGCTGAGGTTGTGCTCGATGCAACGCCGGATCGGCGGATTAGTCGTCAGTATTGTCAGCGCTTGCTGCAAGGGGCGTGCAAGGGAATGGGCGTCGGTCTGGTAGCGCAGGGTGGTGAATTGATCGGCCAGGGTTTTTAGTTGCAGTGCCCGTTCGGCGTCGAGCGAGTCGTCAGGCTTGAGCAGTTCAGCGTAATCGGTAGGGCAAATCGGGAAGTGGTGCTCATAGTGTTCGACATGGAAGCTGCCCCGTCCTGGATCGAAGCGCAGCGAGAGTGTGCCGTTCTGTAGGGCGACACCGTAGTCGCTGCCCAGAAACGGCAGTAATAGTTGACCTTCGAGCAGCGGGTCTGGCGAGTGCCATTGAATGTCGAAGAATTCGCCATAGGGACTCAGCCGCCCCCATTCGAGCAAGTCCAGCCACCAGGGATTGTCGGCGCCGCCCACGGCCATGTGGTTGGACACGATGTCCAGAATCAACCCCATGTTCTGTGCCCGCAACGCACTGACCAATCGCCGCAGGGCTGTCTCGCCACCCAGCTCGGGATTGACCCGGCTCGGGTCGACCACATCGTAGCCGTGCATCGAACCGGCCCGGGCGCTCAGCAGCGGCGAGGCATACAGATGGCTGATCCCTAAGCCGGCGAAATACGGCACCAGCGGCACGGCGTCATCCAGGCTGAACTGGTGATGAAACTGCACGCGCAGCGTCGCCCGGACCGGCGGGGTTTGCGCCTCGCTCATTGATCACGCTCGGCCGCCTGAAGTCGTGCGCAGGCGAGCAACTCCAGGCGTCGTGCGGCATCTGCATCGTCCAGCAGCACTTCACTTTCATCGGCGAAGCGCCGACGCCAGTTCGGGTGACTGTCGATGGAGCCGGGGAGGTTGGCCTGTTCATCGATACCCAACGCATCTTCCAGCGGTAGCAACACCAACGGCGCGCGGGTATGGCCAAGGAAGCGCACGCTGGCGTCGAGCACCTGGTCGGTCTCGTGGGATTCCTCGCGGAAATTTTGCGGGTCCTGACTCAAGGCCCGACGCAGGCCTTCGCGCTCGCGCTGGCGGTGTTCGCGCCATTGCTGTTCACCGTGGCTGTCGGCCAGCCCCAGCCGGACATTCCATTCGATGTCGCGGCCATGCCACCAACCGTTGAGCGTTGGCAGGTCATGGGTGCTGGTGGTGGCCAGCGCGTTGTCCGGCCAGTCGAGAATCGGTTTGAAGTGTGCACCGTGGTCCTGCTCGAACAGCAGCACGCGCATACCCAGGATCGAACGGGCGACGAGTTTGTCGCGCAGGCCATCGGGCACGGTGCCGAGGTCTTCGCCGAGCACGATCGCCTGATGTCGATGGGACTCCAGCGTCAGCAAGCGCAGCAGGTCGTCCACCGGGTAATACAAATACGCGCCGTCACTCGGTGGCGCGCCAAGGGGGATCACCCACAGCCGTTGAAGGCCCATGACATGGTCGATGCGCAGACCGCCCGCATGGGCAAAATTGGCCCGCAGCATTTCGATGAATGCGCGAAAGCCGTTACGGATCAGCCCTTCGGGAGAGAATGCAGAAATCCCCCAGCCTTGACCCGCGCGGTTGAGGATGTCCGGTGGTGCGCCGACGGTGAGGGCCGCGAGCAATTCGTCCTGACGGCTCCAGGCCTGGCTACCTCCGCCATCCGCACCGACGGCCAGGTCGGCGATCAAGCCGATGCCCATGCCACTGCTTCGGGCAACGGTTTGCGCGCGTTGCACACTGCGGGCGATCAACCATTGGCAAAAGGCATAGAAACCGATGCGTCCGGCATTTTGCTCGGCAAATGCCGCCAGTTCGGCACTGCGCGGGTTACGCCAGTGCTCAGGCCACAGGCGCCAGTCAAGACTTTCGCCCAGAGTGACACAGGCTTCCTGGAGCGCCTCGAAGCGGCAATGGTTTTCCAGCGCTTCGCCACCGCAGTGGCGAAAGCTGCTGAAGTCTTCGTGCAAGGGATGCTCGCCCCGGGAAAACCCCTCATACAGCGCTTGAAACAACTGTTGCTTGGCCTTGGCGGCGGCAGGCCAGTCAATCAGCGGTTGGTCCTCCAGTTGCTTGAGTTCGTCGGCCAATTCGGTGGCGTCGATGGCCAGGCGCAAGGCGCGCTCGCCGAGAATTTCCCCCGGTGAGGCGTACAGACTGTTGAGGAACAAACGGCTGGAGGGTGAGTAGGGACTGTAGCGTTGCGTGTCGTTGCTGAACATCGCGTGCAGCGGGCTGATCGCTAACGCGTCGGCGCCGCGCTCACCGGCAACGCGGGCGAGGTTTTCCAGTGCCTGCATGTCGCCGAAGCCACCGTCGCCGGGGCGCCGCAACGCATAAATCTGCACGCTCAGGCCCCAGGCGCGGGGTGTCTGGCTGTCAACGGCGGCAGCCACGCTATGACACTGCAAGGGGGCCACGGCGAGCGTGAAGCATTGGTCGGCGATGCTGACTTCCTGGTAGCCGACCGGGATCAATCCCGGCAGTACCGCGTCGGCATCAAGTTTCAGATTGAGGATTGCGCCGTCTTCCAGATGAATCTCGCAGGGCGTTTCGGGGGCAAAGTAATGCGCAAGGTCGAGCCCGGCTCCGACGTCGACGGTCATCAATGGCGGCAAGTGTTTGTTCTGTTGGTTCTGTTGCAGTTCCAGCAGGCTGGCGTCGATTTCCTGAGTGCTACCGGCCGGGTGGCCGAGCCCGCTGAGGACCGCCCGCAGCGCCGCCGGAGCGACTTTCTGTGGGCGGCCGTTGGCGTCGATCCAGTCGACTGCCAGGCCTGCTCGGCTGGCGAGGATTTCCAGTTGCGCATCGCTCATGGGCGCTCTCCAGTGGGGGGTAGCAAGGGTGCCGCTGCCGTCAGGCTGACAAGCGCGCAGTACGGGTCGAGGGTGCCTTGTTGCAGGTGTTCGAAGGACTGTTGCGGGTAGTCGAAAAGTAGTTGGGTGTGGGGTTGTGGCGAATGGGGTACAGGCTCCGCGCTGAGGTTCAGGTCGATGCACAACAGGCTGCCGTCGCCCATGTGCCAGCGCGCGCTCACCGCGCCTGTTGCCAGCACCGTGGCGCCCAGAGCGTGAGCGCCGGGCAGGCGCGGGATGATGTGTTGATGACGGATCAGCAGTAGCTGTCGATAGAGCGTCAGGGTCGCTTGCTTTGTTACAGGTTCAGATGGCATCAGTGTCGGGCGCGACGCCGTGAACGTGTGCAACGCATTCGGGTCGGGAATCTGCTCGCGGTTGTGCGGATCGGCAAAGGCGCTGAAGGCCGCGAACTCGTTGCGTCGACCTTCTCGCACCTGCTCGGCCAACTCCCCGTGGTGGCTGGTGAAAAATAGAAAGGGTTCGTCAGCGGCGTATTCGTCGCCCATGAACAGTAACGGGATCATCGGCGACAACAACAAAAGCACCGTCGCCGCGTGCAACGCCTGAGGCGCAGTCAACTGGTGGAGGCGCTCGCCAAAGGCCCGGTTGCCGATCTGGTCGTGGTTCTGCAGAAACAGCACGAAGGCACTGGGTGGCAAATGCCCGCTGGGTTCTCCTCGGGCATGACCGTGGCGATTGGTGTGGCCCTGATAGGCGAAGCCCTGGCTCAGGCACCGGGCCAGTTTATCGGTGGGTTGCTCGGCAAAGTCAGCGTAATAGGCCTCGGTTTCTCCGGTCAGCAGCACGTGCAGAGCATTGTGCCCATCGTCGTTCCACTGCGCGTCGAAGCCCTGTTCCAGCAGGCTGGCCTGGTTGTGCTCGTTTTCCACGATGAGCCAGACATGACGTGGCGGATCGATGTGCTGGCGTACCCGCGACGCCAGTTCCTGAAGGAAATCCGGATCTTCGATGGCGTGCACCGCATCCAGACGCAAACCGTCGAAACGGTACTCGAGCAGCCACATCAGCGCATTGTCGATGAAGAAGTCGCGCACCTCGCGACGCCGAAAATCAATGGCTGCGCCCCAGGGTGTGTACAGATCTTCGCGGAAAAAGCCCTTGGCATAGTGATGCAGGTAATTGCCGTCCGGGCCGAAGTGGTTGTAAACCACGTCGATGATCACCGCGAGGCCCAGACCGTGGGCGGTATCGATCAAATGCTTGAGGGCTTCAGGGGGGCCATATGAAGACTGCGGCGCATAGGGCAGCACGCCGTCGTAGCCCCAATTGCGCTCACCGGGAAACTGCGCCAGCGGCATCAATTCGATCGCTGTAACGCCCAGTTCAGCCAGCCGTGGCAGATGCTTTTCGACCTCGGCAAAACCGCCCAGCACGCCAACGTGCAGTTCGTAGATCACCGCTTCATGCCAGGGCCGGCCTTGCCAGAAAAGGTGCTGCCAACGGTAAGCGTGCGGGTCAACCACCACGCTCGGTGAATCCGGACCACCGGCTTGGGCTCGGGACGCGGGATCCGGCACGTCCCGTTCGCCATCGATGTTGTAGCGATAGCGGGTGCCGACCGGGCAGAGGGTTTCGATCACGAACCAGCCGTCCGCCTGGGGCAGCATCGGCAGCGATTGCCCGTCTTCAAGCTCGACACTCACATAAAACACATCGGGCGCCCACAGGGCGAAACGGGTGTGCTCGGCATCCAGCATGACGGCGCCGTGGGGCCAGGTTTCCAGAGTCCGTAACGGCATTCAAGAAGCCCTCTTATTGCTTGACCGACTGACCCAATGCCTTCGCGACAAGTTGTTCATAGAGTTCAGCGTAGGGTTCGACCGCTTTGCACCAGTTGAACGGCGCTGCCATGGCCCGGCAGCGCATGGCGTTCAACAGGGCCGGGAAGGCGAACACCTTGAACGCCCGGCGCAAGGCTTCCTCGTAGCTGGCAACGCTGGACTCATCGAAAAGAAAACCGGTGACGCCATTTTCGATGGTATCGGCCAGGCCGCCGGTGTTGCGGGCTACCGGCAACGAGCCAAAGCGCTGCGCATACATCTGGCTCAAGCCGCAGGGTTCATAACGTGAGGGCATCAACAGGAAATCACTGCCGGCGAACATCCGCCGCGCATCGGTTTCGTTAAAGCCGATGCGCACACCGATTTGTCCTGGAAAGCGCAGGGCCAGGGCGCGCATGGCTTGTTCTTCTTCCGGCTCGCCACGGCCGATGATCGCGATTTGCCCACCCGAAGACACGATGAACTCGGACACGGCTTCGGTCAGGTCCAGGCCCTTTTGGTAGACCAGTCGCGAGACCACGGCGAACAGCGGGCCTTTGGAGTCCTTCAGGCCGAACAGTTCGCGCACGTGGGCAGCATTCACCGCTTTGCCGTCCCAGTCGCCGATGCTGAACGGGCAAAACAGGTGGGGATCGGACGCAGCGTCCCAACTCTCGTCGATGCCGTTCGGGATGCCGCTGAGCAGACCTTGCTGGGTCTTGCTGGCGAGGAAACCGTCGAGACCGCAGCCAAAGGCCGGGGTGGTGATTTCCTGGGCGTAGGTCGCGCTGACGGTGGTGATATGGCTCGAATAGGCCATGCCCGCCTTGAGGAACGACAGTTTGCCGTAGAACTCCATGCCTTCTTGTTGCAAGGCATGTTCGGGAATACCCAGTTCGGGGCAAGAGGCGAGGCTGACCACGCCTTGGTAAGCGAGGTTATGAATGGTGAACAGGGTCGGTGTGCGCTGACCACGCCAGTGCATGTAGGCCGGGGCGAGGCCGGCGGGCCAGTCGTGGGCATGCACCAGATCCGGGCACCAGTGAATCTGTGCCAGGTTGGCGGCGATGTCGGCGGCGGCCAGGCCCAGACGGGCAAAACGAATGTGGTTATCTGGCCAGTCGCGGCCATTGTTGGCGCCGTAGGGCGAGCCTTCACGTTCGTACAGTTCGGGGCAGATCAAGACGTAGATGACCAGCCCGTCCGGCATGTCCATGCGGCCGATGTTGCAGGGTGGCAAAGCGGCGTGACCACTCAGTTCACCGATGATGTGAATCGGGTTTTCGCTATGCATCACTTGCGGATAACCGGGGATCAATACCCGAACGTCGTGCAAATGGGCCATGGCGCGCGGCAATGCTGCAGAGACGTCACCCAGGCCACCGGTTTTCACCAGATCGGCGATTTCCGAGGTGACAAACAGCACTTTCTTTTTGTTCGGGTTCTGACGTGGAGCGGGCAGTACCGTTTTCGCACCTGGGGCAAGAACCGACATCGAGGTCGGCTCGCCAATTTGCTGATGAGAACGCTCTCCCTGGATTTCTAAAGCGGCACCATTCATGTGTTTCTCCCGTTTTATTGATCTGTTTCAGGCATATCTCACCCGTGATGCAGATGGCCAGTTCCTGTGGCCGGGCGCAAAAGCGCTACGCAAGGAGCAGCAAACGCTGGTCGATGCGCTGAATCTCAAAGGCTGTAGTGGTCGTTGCAAGGATTGCACCAGTGCTGCGGCCCCACCTTTAACCTGACCCGTTGCTTCGGCAGAAAGTTTCGAGTTTTTCCCCACAAAATGACCGGCCGGTTTCCAGTCACGAAAAGGAGTCTAGGTCAGAAGTTAGAGCGAAGTGTGTGACGTTTTGAAATTGTTCGACAATCGGTTCTGACGTCGCGATTTACGGGCTCTACGAGGTTGATCCGCACCGACGAAGTGCAGGTTCTTCGCAGCCATGGCACGAAAAGAGGGAGAGGATTGCCAGAGGGTGGGGCGCAGTAAACGTTTTTTCGCACTCTATTGGTGCGATCTGCTGGCTTATATCAAAGCACCGGTAGCTCGCTCAGATAGTGCAGATCCGGTCGTGGCGGCATCGCCAGCGTTGCTACGCCAGTCATGTGTTGAGTCAGAACGTATTCATCGGGATCTTCAGGTAGACAATGCCGTTGTCTTCCGCCGGCGGGAAGTTTCCGGCTCGCACATTCACTTGAATCGCCGGCAGCATCAGCGTCGGCATACATAAGCCCCCATCGCGCTGGGTGCGCATCTCGACGAAGGCTGCTTCGTCGATACCGTCATGCACATGAATATTGCTTTTGCGCTGCTCGCCGACGGTGGTCATGCACTGGGAAGTGCGGCCAGCTGGCGGGTAGTCGTGACAGACATAGAGACGAGTGTCGGTGGGGAAGGCCAGCAGTTTGTGCATCGAGGCGAACAGCTGATTGGCGTCACCGCCGGGAAAGTCGCAGCGGGCGGTGCCGACGTCAGGCATGAACAGCGTGTCGCCCACCAGAATCAATTCATCGTCGATCAGATAGGCCATGTCGGCCGGGGTGTGTCCTGGCACATGCAGCGCCTTGGCCTTGAGGTTGCCGATGGCAAATTCTTCGTCCGGTGCGAACAAATGGTCGAACTGCGAACCGTCGCTGCGAAACTCCGGCTCAAGATTGAACAGGCTTTTGAAGACCTTTTGTACCTGGCTGATGGACTGGCCGATGGCGATCTTGCCACCCAGCTCACGGCGCAGGTAAGGCGCGGCGGACAGGTGATCGGCGTGGGCGTGGGTTTCCAGCAGCCATTGGGTTTGCAACTGGTGCTCACGGACGAAAGCAATCACCCGGTCAGCCTGAGTGGTGTCGGTTCGGCCGGACGCCGGGTGGTAATCGAGCACCGAATCGACAATCGCGCAGGGGCTGCCGTCGTGTTCGTAGATCACGTAGGTGTAGGTCGATGAGGCGTTGTCAAAAAAAGCTTCAATCAAGGCGGACATGATGGCCGGTTCTGTCTGAATGAGTGTCGAGGGTAATTTCATTTTCCCCATGCTGACCAGCCCCGCGTTAATTGAATGAAGGAAAAAAGCTGCTCGGGCTCTATCCTGTTACTCAATCGATACCGGGCGTTCCCGGCTTATTTCATGGATTACGAGTTTTTTATGTTGCTGGCAAGTTTCTTTGGTGTGGTGATGGGCCTGATCCTGGGGTTGACCGGGGCCGGTGGCGGTATTCTTGCGGTGCCGGCCCTGGTACTCGGGTTGGGCTGGAGCATGACCCACGCAGCGCCGGTGGCGTTGTTTGCGGTGGGCAGTGCAGCGGCGGTCGGCGCCATTGACGGCTTGCGTCATGGGCTGGTGCGATATCGCGCGGCGTTGTTGATTGCCTTATTGGGTGCGGTGTTTTCCCCGGTGGGCATCTACTTCGCCCATCAGTTGCCGGAAAAAATCCTGATGATCCTCTTCAGCCTGCTGATGGTCATGGTGGCCTGGCGGATGCTGCGGCGAGAAAAACAGCAGCCGGGGCCGAGCGACCATGGCCATGCCAACTGGGGCCAGAAAAACTGCATGCTCGATCAACAGACCGGACGCTTTTCCTGGACCGCCAAATGCACCGCGACCCTGGCTGCGCTGGGGGCGGTGACCGGAGTGGTTTCAGGCTTGCTCGGGGTCGGCGGCGGATTCCTGATCGTCCCGGCGTTCAAGCAACTGACTGATGTACAGATGCGCGGCATTGTCGCCACGTCCCTGATGGTCATCAGTTTGATTTCAGCGATTGGGGTAATCGCCGCTTTTCATGCCGGTGTGACCATCGATGCCTTGGGCGCGGCGTTCATCGTCGCCAGCATCGTCGGCATGCTGATCGGTCGCCGGCTGTGCGCCCGGGTCCCGGCCCGCATGCTGCAGATGGGGTTTGCCAGCGTTTGCCTGGTGGTGGCCGGTTACATGCTGTTCAAGGCTTGAGGGTTGAACGGATGCCTACACAAGGGCAGCCATCGGCGGCAACGTACCCAGCAGGGAAACCGCCGCCACGGCCGCCACTCCCAGCAGCCACTCCAGCATCACGCTGGTGCGCAACGTCGACAGGCGTTGTTCGCAGTTCTTGATCCTCAAGCGATTGAACAGCGCCAGGCCAAGCATGGCGCTGACCAACAGCACCTTGATCAGCAGAATCAGCGCGAACCCGGACAGCAGTGGTGTCGGCAAGAAGGCCCCGGTCAACACCCGGACGTTGATCAGACCGGTCACCAGCAAACCCGCCACCAACCCATAACCGACCCCGCTGAAGCGTTGCAGTATCGGCCCGACAGCATAAGTGGCCGGGCGCAGCAGAATCATCACCAGCAGCATCAACCCGCCCAGCCAGGCACCGACGCAGGTCAGGTGAATCACTTGGTTGAGGATCAGCAACTGGCCACTGAGGCCATCGAGCATGGCGCCGTGGCCGACCGGGGCGAGGGTAACCAGCAGCAGGCAGCTCAGAAGCATACGCAGCGCAAACGAGTTTTTCAGCGGGCTTAGCAGGCAGACCACAAGCAGCCCGTTGAACAGCAGGTGCCAACGCCAGACCTGTCCGAAGAAGGTGTTGCTCAACACCAATTGCACGGTCGGCCAATCGAACGCCGCCGACAGCGAGCCGGCCATGCTGGCGGTGATCAACAGCAGCCAGCAAACCCCGGTGAACAAGGCGAACCCGGCGAGCAGCCGACTCAGTCCGGCGAGGCGTTGATCGAGTGTCGCGCGTGCTTGGGTCAGCGGCTCATGGCGCAACAACAGGGGTCTGAAGATACAGGCCCCAAACAGCATCAGCACGACGGCAAAATGCAGGAAGCGGCACAGGACCAGCGCGTTCGACATCTGTTACTGACTCACCTTGAAACTGTACTTGCCATCGCTTTTGTGAGTGTCGACCGACACCGCATGCCATTCGACCTTGTATTCACCGGCGGTCAGAGATGCAGTGGGGGTGACGACCAGGGTCTTTTTATCGGCGCTTTCGGTGGCGATGCTTTTCACGGCAACGGCTACGCCATCCTTGCTGATATCGACTTTGGTGAAACTGGCTTCTACCCCTTCGGAGAACACCAGGCGCAACTCGGCAGGTGCGGCAACGCTGCTGTCGGCGGCCGGTGTCGAGCTTTTCAGGTGAGCGTGAGCAAACACCGAGGACGCGGCGAACAGCGAGCCGAGCAAGGCCGTCACAGTCAGGGCTTTTTTGAGCAACATCGGTCAGCACCTATCAGGCAGATTGGAAGAGGCGTCAGTTTACCTTTGCCTCCCGTGCTGTACGACGTTTCGTTTCGTAGGTGGCGAATGCTAGTCTTGGTCAATGCAGCTGTCAGGGAGCCCTTATGGGCAATCACAAAATCGAGATCCGTCGCAGTAACGTCGAGAAAATCCTGCTGGCCGCCGAGAAGGTCTTCGCCGAGAAAGGCTTTGGCAGTACGACGATGGCCGATATCGCTAAGGAAGTGCAACTGCCGCGCTCCAATCTGCATTACTACTTCAGCACCAAAACCGAACTGTACAGCGCGGTGTTGTTCGATTTGCTGGAAGTCTGGAAGCAGGATGCGCTGTGCTTCGAGATGTTCGATGATCCACGGGTGGTGCTCAGCAGTTACATCCGCGCCAAGATGAACCATTCCCGCAGCCGGCCTTATGGCTCGAAAGTCTGGGCCAATGAAATCATTCACGGAGCGCCGACCCTGGGCGAGGCGCTGGACGCCAGCCTGTACGACTGGGCCAAGATGAAGGAAGCGAAAATTCGCCAGTGGGTGGAGGACAAACGCATCCTGCCGCTAGAGCCTTCAAGCCTGCTGTACATGATCTGGGCCTCGACCCAGCATTACGCCGACTTCGATCATCAGATCAACATCCTCAACGACCATCAAGCACTGTCGGACATGCAGTTCGAGCGCGCAGTGCAGACCGTGACCAGCGTGATTTTGCGGGGGATCGGGTTGGAGCCTTGAGATGTGTTACACGGCTGATGGCCTCATCGCGAGCAAACGGAACGCCGCCCGGCTGCTCCCACATTGGATCTCCAGCGTTCACCAGATCCCTGTGGGAGCGAGCTTGCTCGCGATGGCGTCTGATCAAGCGACGCGAATCTTAACTGGCGACGTGATACGGATTCCTCGGATCATGGTTCCAGTCCAGAAACGCTTTCCCGTTATCGACAGACACCATCTCGATGCAGTCCTGCACCGGGCAGGTGATCTGGCACAGGTTGCAGCCCACGCACTCGTCGTCGATCACTTCATATTTGTGCGTGCCGTCCGGCTGCTTCAGGCTGGCGATGGCCTGGTGCGAGGTGTCTTCGCAGGCGATGTGACAACGGCCGCAGCCAATGCAGGCCTGCTGGTCGATCTTGGCGATCACTTGATAGTTGATGTCCAGGTACTTCCAGTCCGTGGTATTGCCCACTGCACGCCCGGAAAAATCCTGCACGCTTGAGTAACCTTGGCTGTCCATCCAGCGTGACAATCCGTCTTTCATCTCCTCGACGATCCGAAAGCCATGCAGCATTGCTGCCGTGCACACCTGCACCGCGCCACTGCCCAGGGCCATGAATTCCGCCGCGTCACGCCAACTGCCGATACCGCCGATGCCACAGATGGGCAAGCCTTGGGTCTGCGGGTCGCGGGCGATTTCGGCGACCATGTTCAAGGCAATCGGTTTGACCGCTGAACCGCAGTAGCCGCCGTGGGTGCTCTGGCTGCCAACCATCGGATGCGCAACCATGCGATCCAGGTCAATGCTGGTGATCGAGTTGATGGTGTTGATCAGCGACACCGCATCGGCACCGCCACGGTAGGCCGCTCGAGCAGCGACGCGGATGTCGGTGATGTTCGGCGTCAGTTTGACGATCACCGGCAGTGAGCAATAGGTCTTGCACCAACGGGTGACCTGCTCGACGTATTCCGGCACCTGGCCGACTGCCGCACCCATGCCCCGTTCCGGCATGCCGTGTGGGCAACCGAAGTTCAGCTCGATACCATCGGCGCCGGTGGCTTCTACCAGCGGCAGGATGTTTTTCCAGGATTCCTCGACGCAGGGCACCATCAGCGACACGATCAGAGCGCGATCCGGCCAGTCCTTTTTGACCTGGGTGATTTCCCGCAGATTGATTTCCAGCGAGCGGTCGGTAATCAGCTCGATGTTGTTGATGCCCATGACCTCACGGTTAGCACCAAAGTGCGCGGAGTAACGCGATGAGACGTTGACCGCCGCCGGGTCTTCCCCCAGGGTTTTCCAGACCACGCCACCCCAGCCGGCCTCGAACGCGCGGACCACGTTGTAGGCCTTGTCAGTGGGCGGCGCGGAGGCCAGCCAGAACGGGTTGGGGGCTTTGATGCCGGCGAAGACAATCGAGAGATCGGCCATTTACGCAGCCTCCACGTTGAGCATGAGTTGGGCATGGATCGCTTGCGCCGCGAGTTTGCCGTGCTGCACGGCCTGCACGGTGAGGTCCTGATCGAGACTGGTGCAATCGCCACCGGCATACACGCCGGGGATGCTGGTACGCATCTGTTCGTCTACCTGAATCCGTTCGCCCTCGCGTTTCAGCTCGCGGGCCAGCGGATCACTCAGTGCGCTGTCGTCGAAGCGCTGGCCGATGGCTTTGAAGATCGCATCGGCGGCCAGCTCGAAAGTTTCCCCAGTGTTGATCAGTCGGCCGTTTTCCATACGTGTGCGGGCGAAACGCATGCCGCGCACCTGGCCTTTATCGTCGAGCAGGACTTCCTGCGGTTGCGCCCAGGTCATCAGCCGTACCTGATTGGCCTTGGCGATGTCCTGCTCATGTCCCGTCGCGCCCATGTCCTCAAGACCCCGGCGATACACCAGATTGACGTCGTGTGCACCGAGGCGGGCCATTTGCACGGCCATGTCGATTGCCGTGTTGCCGGCGCCGAGGACGATGCAATGATCGGCCAGCGGCAGTTGTGTCAGGTCATCGGCCTGGCGCAGTTCGCGGATGTAATCGGTGGCGGCCAGTAGCCCTGGAGCGTCTTCGTCGGCCAGCCCCAGGTGTTTGCTGGCGGCAAGACCGAGGCCGAGGAATACTGCGTCGAACTGCTGATGCAGTTCGCTGAGGCTCAGGTTCTCACCGAGTTTTTGCCCATGGCGGATTTCGATGCCGCCGATTTCCAGCAGGAAATCCAGCTCGTGCTGAGCAAAGTCATCCACCAGTTTGTATTTGGCGATCCCGTATTCGTTGAGACCGCCGGCTTTTTCGCGAGCTTCGAAAATCACCACCTCGTGGCCGTGCATGGCGCTGCGGTGCGCACAGGACAAACCGGCAGGCCCGGCACCGACCACGGCAATCCGTTTACCGGTGGCCGCCGCGCGTTTGAACGGGTGCTCCGTGAAGTGCGCGTTGTCGATGGCGTAGCGCTGCAACAGACCGATCAACACCGGCGCGCATTCCTCGGCGTTGTTGCGCACGCAGGCATGCTGGCAGAGGATTTCTGTCGGACAGACCCGGGCGCAACTACCGCCCAGGATGTTTGCCGAGAGAATTGTTTGCGCGGCGCCCTGGACGTTCTCTTGATGGATGTTGCGAATGAACGACGGGATATCGATCTCGCTCGGGCACGCGTTGACGCAGGGCGCGTCGTAGCAATACAGGCAGCGCGAGGCTTCCAGATGCGCCTGACGGTCGTTGAGCGGCGGCGCCAGGTCGGTGAAGTGGCCGGCGAGGGTGACCGCATCCTCAGTAGGATGCGGGAGGTGGTTCAGGGTCTTGATCACAGTGTTGGCCTCACGGTTATTTGAGGTATTGCCTCTGATGGGCATTGTTTTTTGTAGTTAGTGATGACGCCATCGCGAGCAAGCTCGCTCCCACAAGGGAATGCATTTCAAATGTGGGAGCGAGCTTGCTCGCGATAGGCCGAAGGCCGCTTTCAGCGTTTGACAGCAGTCGGCCTGTGCAACTCAGCGCGTTTGCTCAGCAGGTCGAACACCGCCGGATAAGCCGGGCGTTCGATGTAGCGCCCGGTCCCCCGTTCGGCGCGCAGGTCGCCGTCGGCCCAGACCAATTTTCCCTGGCTGATGGTATGGCTGGGCACGCCGCGCACGGTCTTGCCTTCAAAAATATTGAAGTCGACGTTTTGGTGATGGGTCTTGGCAGAGAGGGTGCGTGTACCTTGCGGGTCCCACAGCACCAGGTCGGCATCGGCGCCGACCCGGATCGAACCTTTGCGCGGGTAGAGGTTGAAGATTTTTGCAGTGTTGGTGGAGGTCAGCGCGACGAAATCCTGCATCGACAGGCGCCCGGTGTTGACCCCTTCATCCCAGAGCACCGCCATGCGATCTTCGATGCCGGCCGTGCCGTTGGGGATCTTGCTGAAGTCGTCACGGCCCGCGGCTTTCTGCTCAGCACAGAAACAGCAGTGGTCGGTGGCGGTGGTGTGCAGGTTGCCCGATTGCAGACCATGCCAAAGGGCTTCCTGATGGCCGCGCGGACGGAAGGGCGGACTCATCACGTAACCGGCAGCGGTTTGCCAGTCCGGATGTTGGTAAACGCTGTCGTCCAGCAGTAAATGCCCGGCCAGCACTTCGCCGTAGACCGGTTGGCCCTTGCTGCGGGCATAGGTGATTTCATCCAGCGCCTCGCGGGTCGAAACGTGAACCAGGTACAGCGGCGTGCCAAGGGTTTCAGCGATACGGATCGCCCGGCTCGCGGCCTCACCTTCAACCTGGGAGGGCCGCGACAGCGGGTGCGCTTCAGGGCCGGTGATGCCTTGGGCCATCAGCTTGCGTTGCAGGTGATAAACCAGTTCGCCGTTTTCCGCATGTACGGTCGGCACTGCGCCGAGTTCCAGACAGCGCTCGAAACTCGCGACCAGCGTGTCGTCAGCCGCCATGATCGCGTTTTTGTATGCCATGAAATGCTTGAAGCTGTTGACCCCGTGCAGGCGTACCAGCTCGGCCATTTCTTCGCGAACCTGTTCGCTCCACCAGGTGATGGCGACGTGAAAACCGTAGTCTGAGGCTGATTTCTCGGCCCAGCCGCGCCATTGATGGAAGGCTTCCAGTAGCGACTGCTGCGGATTGGGAATGACAAAGTCGATGATCGAGGTGGTGCCGCCGGCCAGACCTGCCGCCGTACCGCTGAAAAAATCTTCGCTGGCCACGGTGCCCATGAAGGGCAGTTGCATGTGCGTGTGCGGGTCGATGCCGCCGGGCATCAGGTATTGGCCGCTGCCGTCGAGCACTTCGCAGCCTGCGGGAGTATCGAGGTTATTGCCAATGGCTTTGATCACGCCGTCGGCGCACAAGACATCAGCGCGATAACTTTCATCATGGGTAATAACGGTGGCGCCACGGATCAACAGAGACATTCCGAGTTCCTCGCAGGCAAAACCTGCTTGTGCCGGTTCTAAGTGTTTTATATGTAGCAGGCTAAGGAAGTTTTATTCCTGTCAGCGCTGTCAGGAATAGACGCTAGCTGGAGATATTGGATTGGGCAAGAATATTTTTTATAAGCTTATGACTTAATTAACGTATTGAAATTAAACGAATAAAACTACAGATCACCAAAATGGTGAGGCCCCTCACCATTTTGACGCACTTGACAGGATCGAAATATGGTCAAGATTTCCTATGTGAAATCAGCTATTTGAGGTGCGCCTGTGGCTGACAGAAAAAATACAAAATAAATGTAACGCACCAGATTGAGTCCGGACGGTTCGGACAACTTGCCGGGCATTTTGCCTGAGTGCCCAAGCACGTATTCGCGGACTCGATAGTTGTTTAAATAAAACTGATGAACATCAGTTGCTTACATGGATTTTACTGATGCACCCAGGTCGTCGGCAGACCGTCCGGCATGCTTATTGATTGCCGCTGCTGACACCTTGGCCGGTCGGTAAAAGTCGTCAGTTCTCCGGCCATCGTCCGGCTCGCGGTCCAACCGCTGGCCAGCCTGATGAGCAAAATAATCAAAAGAACAGTGGAGCGGCCATGCAACAGAACAGATCGCACGTCACCGAGCGCGAAGGGTTGTACGAACTGGACGCCGGCAGCGACGTCCTCGACAGTCCCCGGTACAACCACGACATTGCGCCGACCAAGGTGCACGAACGAACCTGGAACAAATGGCACATCACCGCACTGTGGATCGGCATGTCGGTTTGCGTGCCGACCTACACCCTCGGCGGGGTGCTCACTGCGTACTTCGGCCTGACCGTAGGTGAGGCACTGCTGGCGATTCTGCTGGCCAACGTCATTGTGCTGATTCCGCTGACCCTGAACGCCTTCGCAGGCACCAAGTACGGCATTCCGTTTCCGGTATTGCTGCGTTCATCCTTTGGGGTGATCGGCTCCAACGTGCCGTGCCTGATCCGTGCGCTGGTGGCTTGCGGCTGGTTCGGTATCCAGACGATGTTTGGCGGGCTGGCGATTCACCTGTTCCTCGGCTCGATTTTCGACGGTTGGAAATCCCTTGGGGGCACCGGTGAAGTAATCGGTTTCATGATGTTCTGGGCGCTGAACCTATGGGTGGTACTGCGCGGGGCCGAGTCGATCAAATGGCTGGAAACGCTTTCGGCACCGCTATTGGTGCTGGTGGGGCTGGGCCTGCTGGTGTGGGCCATGCCGAATGTGTCGCTGACCGAGTTGCTGGCAATCCCGGCCAAACGTCCTGAAGGCGCCAGCGTGACCAGTTACTTCCTTGCCGGGCTGACCGCGATGGTCGGGTTCTGGGCGACCTTGTCGCTGAACATTCCGGACTTCAGCCGTTACGCCAAAAGCCAGAAGGACCAGATCCTCGGGCAGATTTTCGGCTTGCCGCTGACCATGTTCCTGTTCGCCTCGCTGGGGGTGGTGATGACCGCTGCGTCAGCGAAACTGGTGGGCGTAACCGTGTCTGATCCGGTCAGCCTGATCGGGCACATTCAGAGTCCGGTCTGGGTGGCGGTCGCCATGGCGCTGATCATCATCGCCACGCTGTCGACCAACACCGCAGCCAACATCGTGTCGCCGACCAACGACTTTCAGAACCTCGCGCCCAAACTCATCAACCGCACCAAAGCGGTGATGCTGACCGGTCTGGTAGGACTGGCGCTGATGGGCCACGAACTGCTGAAGAAGCTGGGGCTGATCATCTCCGATGTCAGCCTGGAGACGGTTTATTCCAACTGGTTGCTCGGCTATTCGAGCCTGCTCGGGCCGATTGCCGGGATCATGGTGGTGGACTATTTCCTGATCAAGAAACAACAGCTGGATCTGGCGGGTCTGTACCGCGATGACGTGTACCCGGCGTGGAACTGGAACGGCTTCATCGCCTTCGGCGTGCCGGTGGTGTTGACCTTACTGTCGCTGGGCAGCGATGCCTTCAGCTGGTTCTACAGCTACGGCTGGTTCACCGGCTCGGCTCTTGGCGGTTTGATGTACTACGGTTTGTGTTCGATGCGAACAAGTCCGTCTGTTGCGAAATCTGCGGTGTGAGGGATGGCCTCATCGCGAGCAAGCTCGCTCCCACATGGGTTTTGTGAACACTGGAGATCCACTGTGGGAGCGAGCTTGCTCGCGATGACGGCCTCAAATACACCAAGGAATTGCCTGAAGAAACCCATAAAAATTAGTCTGAAGGAGATCACCATGAACGCAGCCGTAGACGTTCTGCAGTCCAGCCATCAGCACATCAACCGCGACCGCCTCTGGCAGTCGCTCATGGAGTTGGCCAAGCTCGGCGCCACGGTCAAGGGCGGCGTCTGTCGCCTGGCGCTGACCGATCTTGACCGCCAGGCCCGCGACATTTTTGTCAGGTGGTGCGAGGAGGCGGGCTGCACGGTGAGCGTCGACGCCGTCGGCAACATCTTCGCCCGCCGCGCCGGACGTAATCCGCAACTGCCACCGGTGATGACTGGCAGCCACATCGACACCCAACCCACCGGCGGCAAGTTCGACGGCTGTTTCGGCGTACTGGCCGGGGTCGAAGTACTGCGTACCCTCAACGATCTGGGCGTGGAAACCGAGGCGCCGCTGGAAGTGGTGGTCTGGACCAACGAAGAAGGCTCGCGTTTCGCCCCGTGCATGATGGGCTCCGGGGTGTTTGCCGAAAAATTCACCCTCGAAGAAACTCTGGCCAAGACCGACGCCAGCGGGGTGACCGTGGGTGAGGCGTTGAATGCCATCGGCTATGCCGGTCCGCGCAAGGTCAGTGGCCACGCAGTCGGTGCCTACTTTGAAGCGCATATCGAGCAAGGCCCGATTCTGGAAGACGAGAGCAAAACCATTGGCGTGGTGATGGGCGCGTTGGGGCAGAAGTGGTTCGACCTGAAACTGCGCGGCGTCGAGGCTCACGCCGGACCAACTCCGATGCATTTGCGCAAGGATGCATTGGTCGGCGCTGCCGCCGTTGTCGCCGCGGTGAACCGCACCGCCCTGGGTCACCAACCTCACGCCTGTGGCACCGTCGGTTGCCTGCAAGCCTATCCGGGCTCGCGCAACGTCATCCCCGGCGAAGTGCGCATGACCCTGGACTTCCGTCATCTGGAGCCGGCGCGACTGGACTCGATGATCGCCGAGGTGCGGCAGGTGATCGACAGCACCTGCGATGAGCACGGTCTGAGCTTCGAACTGACCCCGACCGCCGACTTCCCACCGCTGTATTTCGACAAGGGCTGCATCGAGGCAGTGCGTGGTGCGGCGCAAGGTCTTGGGTTGTCACACATGGACATCGTCAGCGGGGCAGGGCATGACGCGATTTTCCTCGCCGAGCTGGGGCCGGCCGGAATGATCTTCGTCCCCTGCGAGGGCGGCATTAGCCACAACGAAATCGAAAACGCCACACCGGATGACCTGGCAGCCGGTTGCGCGGTGTTGTTGCGGGCGATGCTGGCGGCTTCGGCGGCGATTGCCAGTGGTGAGTTGGCGGCCTGAAAGACCGACGTGCACCGGTGGGCTGCATCAGTGCACGTTATCCCCCAGGTCCAGAGGCCCTGACCTAAGTGTTTGATGTGTTCAACGACGGGTCTGCAGGACATTGAAAATGAGCATGCCCGCCAGCATGGCAATCACAAACACCCAGGCCTGCCAGTGTCCCGTGGGCAGCAGCACCAGTGCCGGGCCCGGGCACATACCGGCAATGCCCCAGCCGACGCCGAACAGCAGACTGCCACCGATCAGGCGTCGATCCAGTTCACGGCTTACCGGCAGTTGCATGGGTAAGCCCAGCAGGGATTTTTTCTGTTTCATGGCCCAGTGAAACGGTACCCACGCTATGGCAATGGCCCCGATCATGACCAAGGCCAGGGACGGGTCCCAAAGCCCGGTAATGTCCAGAAAGCCCAGTACTTTGGCCGGGTTGGCCATACCGGCCAGCAACAGGCCAATGCCGAACAGCAAACCGGCAATAAACGCAGTCAGTTTTCTCATGCTCAATTCCCCAGCAGATGACGCAAGATGAACACCGTCGTAAAACCGGTGAACATGAAGCACAGCGTGGCGATGATCGAGCGCGGAGAAAGACGCGAAATGCCGCATACACCATGACCACTGGTGCAACCTGCGCCATAGCGGGTGCCGATGCCCACCAGCAGCCCGGCCACGATCAGGCCCAGGGTGCCGGTTTTGAACTCGATACCAGGCTGTCCGAGGAACAGCACCCACAGCACCGGTGCCGCCAGCAATCCCAGGATGAACAGGGCTTTTTCTCCCGAGGCCGAATCTCTGGGGCCAAGCAGGCTGCCCAACAACCCGCTGATGCCTGCGACACGACCGCTGGCGACCACCCACAAACCGGCAGCGAGACCGATCAGCGCGCCTCCAGCCAGCGCGGACCATGGGGTGAAGTGAAGCGAATCGAACGTCATGACAACTCTCCGGGTGGGTAATGGGCGGCACTAAACCACTCTTTTTGCCTTGAGCATAGGTCCGGTTGTGCGGAGCTGGGAGAGGTAATCAACCGGAGCAGGGAATCGATCAATGGCAACGTTTACGTTGAGAAAGCTGTTTCAAAAAGAATGTATGTCGGTGACTATGCCCGATATTTGTCGCTTTGTTACGGAGTCATGTAGTTGAGCTCACCACGGAGAATCGGTTTATGGCCATCAAGATCGAAGGAGTGATCGCCAGTAAAGTCGGCTTTGCATCCCACCAGAATGCTGTACCCGTGATGCGAGAGCTGACGGTACACAATGATAGTGCTACGGATTACAACGATCTTGTACTGGAGCTTGTGGCGGATCCACCCTTTCTTGAAAGTAAGAAATGGCACCTGGACCGATTGAGCAAAGACTCAACGTTGCACGTTGCAGAGCGCAATTTATCGCTTAATGCAGGTTATCTTGCGGATCTCGCAGAAAGCCTCGCTGCGACGTTGGTTTTGCGTCTGACCTGCAAAGAGGAAGTGCTTTGTAGTCGATCTTTTCCAATTGAACTCCTTGCGAAAAACGAGTGGGGCGGCGTGAATTCGATGCCTGAGTTACTGGCAGCGTTTTCAATGCCCAATGACCCGGCCGTAGATCGGATTCTGAAGTCCGCTTCCGATGTATTGCGGCGCGCGGGAAAGGCAGATGGCATCGATGGGTATAAAAGCCAATCTAGAACGAGGGCATGGGAGCTGGCCTCCGCCCTATGGTCGGCAGTGTGCGGTCTACGACTGAGTTATGCATTGCCACCTGCCAGTTTCGAAACTCACGGGCAAAAGGTACGAACTCCCGGTTTGATTCTGGACGGTGGAGTCGCGACATGCCTGGATACAGCATTGCTCTTTGCCGCGGCACTTGAACAAGCTGGGCTGAATGCGCTGTTGGTGCTGACGAAGGGACATGCATTCGTTGGTGTTTGGCTGCAACCGCAAGAGTTCTCCCAACTTATTACCGATGAGGCTTCAGCGGTTCGCAAACGAATCGATTTGAAAGAGGCTTTGGTATTTGAAACTACTCTGGCAACGCAGTTACCGGTTCCCAGTTTCAGTCAGGCTATAGCGAATGCAGAACGGCAAATCAATGATGACGATTTCATCATGGCTGTCGACATACATCGCGCGCGTATGCAACGCATTCGGCCGCTGGCCAGCTCGATTGCTCCGCCTAAAACCGACGGCACCGCTGAGGCTGAAGCGGTGTTCGAGGCATTGGAAGATGCACCGTCGCTCCCGGGCTTTGACGTTGAGATTCTTCCGGAATCAGACTCCCCAGCCGGGAAACTTACTCTTTGGCAACGCAAGCTCCTGGATCTGACGACGCGCAATCGACTCTTGCACCTGCCAGACAGTGCCAAGGGCGTTCGACTGATTTGTCCCGACCCTGCAGAGCTGGAGGATCAGCTTTCCAGCGGTAAACGCATTCGTATTGTCTCGGTGCCAGATTTGGAGGCGGGTGGTCGAGATGCCGCGCTCTATGAACAACAAAACCGTGAAAACCTGCGCGATGAATACGCCAGAACCGCCTTGTCTCGCGGTGAAGTGCTTGCCACTCTCGAAAAAAGCAAACTTGAAGTCGCGCTAATCGAGCTGTACCGCAAAGCCCGCAGCGATCTTGATGAGGGGGGAGCCAATACTCTGTTTCTCGCCCTCGGTTTTCTGAAGTGGAAAAAAACGGCGGACGACCCAAAGACTTACTCGGCACCCTTGATTTTGCTGCCGGTGAAGCTTGACAGGAAAAGTGCACTGTCAGGCGTAACCATGACGTTGCTTGAAGACGAACCTCGCTTCAACCTGACATTGCTTGAGCTACTGCGGCACGATTTTGAGCTAGTGATTCCAGGGCTTGATGGCGAACTTCCGACGGATGACAGTGGTGTCGATGTGGCCGGTATCTGGAATATCGTCAGACGCGCTATCAGGGATGTACCAGGGTTTGAAGTAACCACTGAACTTGTACTGGGGACCTTTTCTTTTGCCAAGTATTTGATGTGGCAAGACTTGGCGGCCCGTTCAACCCAGCTTCTGCAAAGTCCTATGGTCAAGCACCTGTTGGAACGTAGTGTCGGTGGTGAAGGTTACAGCAGCTCTGGCGACTTCCCGAGACCCGACGAGCTGGACAAAAAGGTCGATCCAGCCAATTTGTTTACTCCCTTGCCCGCAGACTCTTCCCAACTGGCCGCTGTGGTTGCATCGGCCAGTGGTTGTGACTTTGTTCTCGACGGTCCTCCAGGAACCGGTAAATCGCAAACCATTGCCAACATGATCGCTCACAACCTTGCGCTGGGACGCCGGGTTTTGTTCGTTGCCGAAAAAATGGCAGCGTTGGATGTGGTCTATCGTCGACTTGAAGAAAAAGGTCTTGGAGAGTTTTGCCTGGAGCTGCACTCCAGCAAGACATCGAAAGTGGACGTGCTCAAGCAACTGGAGCGCGCGTGGGATGTTCGTGACACCCTCACCAGTGAACAGTGGATAGCTGAAACGACAAAGTTGCACAGGCTGCGGAATCGACTCAACGAAGTCGTCGAGCTATTACATCGACGATCGCCAAACGGATTGTCTGTGCATCAGGCCATCGGCCGCGTCGTTCGGGATGGAAACCCCTCGATACCACGATTGGGCTGGCCTGAAGGGACAACCCACGATGCTCAAACCTACGAGCAACTGCGAGATGTGGCACGACGTCTAGATCTCAATAGTCAGGCCGCGCGAAACCTGTCGGGCAGTTTTGCAGTGCTGGCGCCTACTGACTGGTCGAATGGTTGGCAGGAGGCGATCGTTGCTGCAGCGGGTGAGTTACCAAAGGCTATCGAGCGCCTCACAGCGGCCAGTGCAGGTTTGCTAAAGGCGACGAATCTACCTCTTCCCGTCGCAGATAGTGATGAGATTGAGCAGCTTGCCCAGTTCGTCTCTCTGTTGGTTGACGCACATGGGATGGATCTTTCATTCGTCTTCACACTAAATGTGAGTGCAAAGATCACTGCAGCAAAAAAAGCCGTTGTTCTGCTGGGTGAGTATCGAGAAATAGAGCAGTCGCTTTCTCTGCCTTATGCGCAGGAGGCGTGCCGTGCAATCAATATCGAGCAAATAAAAAACGACTGGGAACAAGCCAAAGGCAAGTTTTGGATTCTGGCCACGTTTGGCAAAAATAAAGTGGCCAAAAGCCTCGCCAAGGTGGGGGGTATATCAGGACTACCGGACGTTGAGTCAGATCTGGTCAAGCTGTTCAACTTGCGTAACTTGCTGACATCTCTTGACGGTTTGTCTGCAGATTTGAGCTCGATTCCAGGTTGGAGCGGCTTGTCCAGCGATACAGCAGCAATAGCCACTGCCTATGAGCTGGGCGAGCGCCTTCGAACAATGATCAGCTTGCGGGCCGAATCTCCAGAAGATCTGATCTCGTTGCGTGAGGCGACTGAGAAGCTCGTCGTCAAAGCCAATGAATTGCTAGGTGGTGGCGGTCACATCGCATCTGCGTTGCATCAGTTAAAGGACTCGTTGGCACATTTCAATCAGGTGGCGGCACGATTCTACGAATTGAGTAACCGACCCCACGAATCCAGGTTGACGATCGAGGCATTGCAGGATGCCTCCAGCACGATTGTCCGTCAGGAATCGAAACTGAAATCCTGGTGCGACTGGTGCAGGGTGAAAGAGGAGGCTATCGCTTCCGGGCTTCAGCCGTTGGCAGATGCGCTGGCCGCAAATGCATTGCCGGAGCGCGGAACTGTCGATGCCTTCGAAACGGCTTATGCTCGTTGGTTTGCAACGGGGGTGATCGATGCCGAGCCGTTGCTACGCAACTTTGTGCCAGTAGAACATACGAGTGATATCGCGGCTTTCGTTCGACTCGATGACGAACTGTCCAAGCTAACCGTGCGATATATCCGCGCGAAATTATGCGGCCTGATTCCGTCAAAAAACGAGATCGGCAAGCAGGGCGGCTTTGGTGTACTGAAACATGAGCTGCAGAAGTCCCGGCGCCATAAACCTGTTCGACAACTCGCCGTCGAAATGGGGGATGCAATGTCCAAACTGGCACCTTGCATGCTTATGAGCCCACTTTCGATTGCGCAGTATCTTCCACCCGACTTGGCACTTTTTGATCTGGTTATCTTCGATGAGGCCTCACAGATCGCTCCTTGGGATGCAATCGGGTCCATTGCCAGGGGCAAGCAGGTGGTGATCGCGGGTGACCCTCGGCAGATGCCGCCCACTAACTTCTTCAACCGTGGTACCTCAGCGTCAGAGGACGATACGGCGGAGGATATGGAAAGCATTCTGGACGAGTGTCTCGGGGCGGGTATTCCCAGCCACAGTCTCAGCTGGCACTACCGAAGCCGCCATGAGAGCTTGATTGCGTTCTCCAATCACCGTTACTACGACAGCAACTTGATCACATTCCCTGCACCTGAAACGCGGCCGAGTGCTGTCGAGTGGCGTCGCGTCGACGGTGTCTATGCCAAAGGAAAAGGCCGACACAATCAGGCTGAAGCGGAAGCAATTGTCACCGAAACAGTAAAGCGGTTAATGGACCCAGCCTTTATTTCTGCGGGGCATACGATTGGGATCATTACGCTCAACAGTGATCAACAACGACTTATCAACGATCTTCTTGATAGAGCTCGGCAGCAGTATCCGCAGATCGAGGCGTTTTTCCAGGACGATCTTCCTGAGCCCGTAGTGGTAAAAAACCTGGAAACAGTGCAGGGCGACGAGCGCGATTTGATCATGCTGGGTGTGGGCTATGGCCCGACCGAGCCGGGAGCCCAAGTCATGTCGATGAACTTTGGTCCTCTCAATAAAGAAGGCGGATGGCGGCGATTGAACGTTGCGATCACACGTGCTCGCCGGGAAATGTTGGTGTTCTCGTCCTTTGACTCGTCCATGATCGATCTGAATCGTACCAATGCACGGGCGGTGCGTGACTTGAAGCATTTCATTGAATTCGCGCAACGTGGACCCCGAGCGCTCGCAGAGGCAGTACAAGGATCGGTGGGCGGCTATGACTCGCCATTTGAAGAGGCGGTGGCCCAAGGTCTGAGGCGCAAGGGTTGGGAGGTAGTGCCACAGATTGGCGTGTCGCGTTTCCGCATTGATTTGGGGATCGTCCATCCAGACAGACCTGGGGATTACCTTGTCGGAGTCGAATGTGACGGCGCGACTTATCACAGCGCGGCAACGGCCAGGGACCGGGACAAAGTGCGCAGTGCCATTCTCAAAGGGTTGGGCTGGAAACTGGTTCGCTTATGGTCGACCGATTGGTGGATCGACAAGTCTGGCGCATTGGATCGTCTGCATGCATCGCTTGAAGCGCTGTTGCAGGAGTCTCGTGCGATTTCGGAAGTGAGTCAGGTATCCGCAAAAGAGCTTCCTATACCCCATTTGTTGCTGGTGCAATCCCCATCAGCCGAAGCAGTCGTCGATCAACCGCAAGCGTTTGTCGTCGACCCGGCTGCTGCAGAGCCGACAGAACTCAAGATTGCAGGATCGTTTGCGGTTTCAGCCACTCCTGCAGTCAAGGCTGAATACCGTGTCACCGACTTTACCGGTGTTGGCGAACGGATCAGTGCAGAGGCCTTTTACTCGCAAGAATACGATCAGGTTCTCGCCGATCTGATTGCGCATGTCTTGATACAGGAAGCTCCAATCCTTGATTCGTTACTGGTGCAGCGCATTGCCCGAGCTCATGGTTTCCAGCGCACCGGCCGACTGATTCGAGAGCGAGTCCTGGACCTGACTGTGCAGAACCATCATCTGAGGCGCGATCCTGTTGATGGTCATTTTGTTTGGCACTCGGCAAATGATATTGCCGCGTGGAATAGCTACCGGATTCCTGTGACTGCTGATGACGCCCGGTCCGTGGAGGAGATTGCTGCCGAAGAACTACTCACGGTGGCATCCTTGATTTCTGCGGGTGACAGACCATTGGAAATTGCCAAGACACTGGGTGTGAAACGCCTTACCGGCTCTGCGCGTGAACGAATTGAACAGGTCATGAAGTCGATGCCAGATTTCTAAACCATCAGGTGTAGAACTGTTCAGCATCAGGAGAGAATGGCTTGTTAGCCAGACTCTCCTTTTTGGTTCTGGCCGCCCTGACGGCCTGAATCGCCTTACCAGAACGCTCGGACATAATTGAACGGCGCATGGTCAGCCAGGCGCCGGGTCATGACATTGCCGTTGCCGGGCGGGTTCTTGTAATGGGCGTTGTAATACTGCTCGCCCAGTTGCTGGTCCTGATCCATGAACGGCTGACCGGGCGTCGGGTGAACAAGACCATTGAAATCAATGTAGTGCAGCTGTCCTGTGTGCTGATAACCGAGAAAATCAGGCGGCACGGTGGTGACCAGGTCGCAGCAGTCAACGATCCGGATGCTTTGCAGTTCGGCGAGACTGGCAACAAAGGTGGTGTCGCCGACCTTGGGAGAACCCAGGGTCACCAGCAGATCGGCATTTGCCGGTTTGGCCAGCAGAGTGGCGATTGCCGCGCCCAGGCTGTGGCCGCAAATGATCAAGCGGCTACGGGAGCTGGCCGGTCCGGCAAGCCACGTCGATACCGGCTCCCAGAGACCTAATGCGGTCATCTTGAATCCATGGTGGACGTGACCGCGACCGCTGCACAGATCCCAGCGTTCAAGGAGGAACTGAATATTGGTGACCAGATCCAGCAAGTGATCCGGCTGAGTGCCCCGAAACACCAGCAATGCAGTGCCGTTGGGGGCGTTCATGACGCCGAAGCCGGCACCGTCGGTGGGGACATCGACAAAGTGCTCAAGACCATGACTGAATCCCGTCAGCGCCAGTGCGTCGGACAGCCGTGCGCTCTCTGTCGTCGATTGCTCGAAACGCACGTACGCCAATCGGGAGGCTTCGGTACAGAGTTGCAGGTCATCGACGGCAGGCGAAGTAAAAATGCTTGCTCGCTCTTCGGGTTTGTAGAGCGCTCTGCGGCCTGGATCATAGGGCAGTGTCATGACGACAACCTTTTTTGATCTTCTACGTTGATTGAGTAAAGGCCTGACCCTGCCAGTGTAGACGCGGGCGTGGACGGCGAACGTTCAGTCCTGCTTTTGGCCGATGCGCTGCCTTACAGCCAGGCGCGATGGCTTGTTATAGTTCAGGCCTCATTTACAGCGCCAGCAAGGATCACTGCCATGTCCGAATACCAAGCCTTTCGCGTCGAACTGACGGACAACATCGCCCATGTGCAGATCAACCGCCCGGAAAAGATCAACGCGATGAATGCGGTGTTCTGGACTGAAATCATCGAGATCTTCCAGTGGATCGATGACACCGATGAAGTCCGTGCGGTGGTGATCAGCGGTGCCGGCAAGCATTTCTCTTCGGGCATCGATCTGATGATGCTTGCGTCGGTGGCCAATGAAATGGGCAAGGATGCGGGGCGCAATGCGCGCCTGTTGCGGCGCAAAATCCTGGCGTTGCAAGCTTCGTTCAACGCTGTCGATATCTGCCGTAAACCGGTGCTGGCGGCGATTCAGGGCTATTGCCTGGGCGGTGCCATTGATCTGATTTCTGCCTGTGACATGCGTTATGCGGCAGAGGACGCGCAATTCTCGATCAAGGAAATCGACATGGGCATGGCCGCTGACGTTGGCACGTTGCAACGCTTGCCGCGGATCATCAGTGACGGCATGCTGCGAGAACTGGCATACACTGGTCGCACCTTTGGCGCGGAAGAGGCGCGCAGCATTGGCCTGGTCAACCGGGTCTACGCGGACACGGCCAGCCTGCTGGATGGGGTGATGGGCATTGCCCGTGAAATTGCTGCCAAATCGCCGATTGCGATTGCCGGGACCAAAGAGATGATCAGCTACATGCGCGATCACAGCATCAATGATGGCCTGGAATACATCGCTACCTGGAACGCCGCGATGCTGCAATCCACCGACCTGCGGGTCGCCATGGCGGCGTCAATGAGTAAGCAGAAACCCGAATTTCTGGACTGAGCACACATGACTTCACGCTGGACCACTGCAGTACTCGACACCGACTTACCCGGCGGCTGGGCAGTGGCCCGCAGCCCCGAAGGCTTTTTGTTCGACGACAACGGCGCGCTGTTTCCACGGGAATGGCTCAAGCGTCAGGACCTGTCGATTCTCGCCGAACATGGCATCGGTCATCTCGACGGTGAGCCGGTGTATTTGCTGGAGCTCAAGGCTCACAGTGAGGTTCCTGGCTGCAACTGGAAAGGTTTGCGAGCGTTCATGCTCGATGGCGATCACACGGTTTACAAAGTGTTAGGCTATGCCGCGCAAATCGGCACCTGGGCGCGGGAACACCGGTTTTGTGGCAATTGCGGTCAGCGTATGACGCAAGTACCGCGTGAGCGGGCGATGTACTGCGAACCCTGTGATTTGCGCAGCTATCCACGGATTTCACCGAGCATGATCGTGTTGATCACCCGAGGCGACGAAATTCTGCTGGCGCGCTCACCGCGCTTTGTCACCGGGGTCTACAGCACCCTGGCGGGATTTGCCGAGCCCGGCGAGTCGGCCGAGGATTGCCTGATTCGTGAAGTGCGTGAAGAGGTGCAGATCGAGGTCAAGAACATCCAATACCTGGGCAGCCAGTGCTGGCCGTTTCCGCATTCGATGATGCTCGGCTTTCATGCCGAGTACGCCGGTGGCGAGATCGTGCCGCAAGCCGATGAGATCGAAGACGCTCAGTGGTTCAACATTCACGCGCTACCGCCGTTGCCGGCGGGACGCTCGATTGCCCGCTACCTGATCGACATTTATGTGGCGCGGCGCTTAGGCCACGCTGAACCAGTGCTGCCAGGCTAGACGCACGGTCAAACCCAGCACTACGGTGATGAATACCGGGCGAATGAACTTCGCCCCACCGCTGATGGCGGTGCGTGCACCAAAGAACGCGCCGACCATCACCGACAGGCCCATGCTCAGGCCGATGATCCAGTCCACTTGCCCGGAAAAGACGAACACCGACAGCGCCGCGATGTTGCTGACGAAGTTCATGCTGCGCGCCACACCGCTGGCCTTGACCAGATCGATGGGGTAGAGCAGCAGGCTGCTGACGGTCCAGAAGGCGCCAGTGCCGGGGCCGGCCACGCCATCGTAGAAACCCAGGCTGAAACCCTGACTCGATTGCCACTTCTTCTTGATCGGTGCGTCGCTGTCCAGCGGCGCTTTCGGTGTGCCGCCAAACAGCAGATACACACCGCAGGCGAAGACGATCACCGGGAGCATCTTGTTCAGCCATTCAGCTGGCAGGTAGTGCGCAACGATCGCGCCGGTCAGTGCACCCACCAGGGTTCCGATAATCGCGTGCAGCCACTGTCTTGGGTGAAACAGCTTGCGTCGGTAAAAGGTGAAACTGGCGGTGGCTGAGCCGAAGGTCGAACTGAGTTTGTTGGTGCCCAGTACCAGGTGCGGCGGCAGGCCAGCGGTGAGCAGCGCCGGGGTGGTCAGCAGACCGCCACCGCCGGCAATGGCATCGATGAAACCGGCAATGAACGCGACGATGGCCAAAATGGCCAGAGTGGTGAGGTCTACGCTGAGTTCGAAAGGCATGAGGTCGACTTATTCGGCGGGGCAGAGAGGGCAAGGCAGGGGCGTCATCTTACCCATAACCACTGGCCCCTGCGACCGCTCGAACGCCATCGCGAGCAAGCTCGCTCCCACAGGTTTTATGCCGGCCGCAAAATTGCGGCTCAAGCTGATCCAATGTGGGAGCGAGCTTGCTCGCGATGCTTTTTACAAGCCCAGATCAGACAGCCCCGGATGATCATCCGGGCGACGGCCCAACGGCCAGTGGAACTTGCGCTCGCTTTCCTTGATCGGCAGGTCGTTGATGCAGGCGTGACGGTTGGACATCAGCCCGTACTCATCGAACTCCCAGTTTTCATTGCCGTACGAGCGAAACCAGTTGCCCGAATCGTCATGCCATTCATAGGCGTAACGCACGGCGATACGGTTATCGGTGAAGGCCCAGAGTTCCTTGATCAGCCGGTAATCCAGTTCCTTGGCCCATTTGCGGGTCAGAAAGCCCATGGCTTCTTCACGGTTGTTGGCGAACTCGGCGCGGTTCCGCCATTTTGTGTCCAGGGTGTACGCCAGGGACACCCGCTGTGCATCGCGGGAGTTCCAGCCGTCTTCGGCCAGACGAATCTTTTCAATGGCCGACTCACGGGTGAACGGCGGAAGTGGCGGACGAACTTCGGCATCAGATGACATTTAAAGTCTCCAGGAAAAGTGAGTGTTCAAACAGCAAGTGACTCTTGTTTAAACAGTGACAGGTCCAATAACTTTCGCGCCATGCATTGCGCATTATCGGCGGCACTGTGATCGCCCATGACAAGAGCAACGGTAATGGCGCCATCGATCAGGATCAGCAACTGTTTGGCCAGCGCCTCCGGGGCGTGTACGCCATGTTCGGTGCAGAGTTCGCACACGTAGTCGAGCAGCTTCTGTTTATGTTCCTTCGCCACCAGGCGCACCGGGTCTTGCGGGTCGCCGGTTTCACCGCTGGTGTTGATAAAGGCGCAGCCGCGAAAACCTTCGCTGGCGAACCAGTCCTTGAGCACGGTGAACAGGTTGAGCAACCGCTCGGCCGGGGTCGGGGCCTTGTTCACTTCAGTCTTGAACCAGTGCATCCAGCGTACGTCCCGGCGTTGCAGGGCCGCGACGGTCAGCTCCTCCTTGCTGGCGAAGTAGCGGTAAATACTTTTTCTGGAGACGCCGGCGGTTTTCACCAGAAGATCCATGCCCGTGGCAGCAATGCCATTTTTGTAGATCAACTTTTCGGTGACATCCAGAATGATGTCGCGTGTGTCATTGCTAGTAATTTCGTTCATGTGCCAGAGAGTAGAATGGTCGTTCTCCTTGGTCAAGTGGGTATTTTAGGTGGGTGTTGAATTGCCTTCGCGAGCCAGCTCGCTCCCACATTTGAAATGCGGCCTCCTGTGGGAGCGAGCTTGCTCGCGATGCGGTCATTACAGACAGTAACAAGACCCGAACGGATCCATGGTGTAAGCTCGTGCGTTCTTCGGATTCGACCCATTTGCGAGCCCTATGCCGTCGCTTTTCAAACGCTCTCTACTGCCCAAGCTGCGCAGTTTTCCGCTGACCGCCGAGGCGGTCACCATCCTTTCTGGCGCTGCCGAGTTCCGCCGTTGCCTGCTGGAGAAAATTGCCCAGGCGACCCAGCGCATTTACATCGTCGCGCTCTATCTGCAACACGACGAAGCTGGCCAGGAAATCCTCGATGCCTTGCACGCTGCCAAAGCTGCGCGCCCGGAACTGGACGTGGTGGTGGTGGTTGACTGGCTGCGGGCGCAGCGCGGTTTGATCGGTGCCGGCAAGCAGCCGGGCAACTCGGCCTGGTATCAGCAGCAGACCCGCGAGCACGACAGCGAAGTGCCTGTGTATGGCGTTCCGGTGCAGACCCGCGAACTGTTCGGCGTGTTGCACCTCAAAGGCTTCGTGATCGATGACTGCGTGATCTACAGCGGCGCCAGCCTGAACAACGTCTATCTGCACAAATTCGACAAATACCGTTTCGACCGTTATCACCTGCTGCACAACCGTGCGCTGGCCGACTCCATGCAGCACCTGGTGCAGCACGGGCTGATCGCCTCCAAAGCCGTGCACCGTCTTGACACGCCGAACCTGCCGACCACTCGCAGTCTGCGCAACGACATTGGTGACCTGCGCAGCCGCCTCAAGCACGCGGCGTACGACACCACGGCCGGTACGCTGGCCAAGGACGGTCTGTCAGTGAGCCCATTGCTCGGGGTCGGTAAAAACAATGCATTGAGCCGGGTGATCTGTGAACTGATTGCCAGCGCTCAGCATCAGCTGACCATCTGCACGCCGTATTTCAACCTGCCATTGCCGGTGACCCGTGAAATCAACCGGGCACTGGCACGTGGCGTGAAGATCGACATCATTGTCGGCGACAAGACCGCCAACGACTTCTATATCCCGCCGAACGAGCCGTTCAAGGTGATCGCAGCGTTACCGTACCTCTACGAAATCAGCCTGCGACGCTTCGCCAAGCGTCACCAGCGGGTGATCGACAGCGGCCAGTTGAACCTGCATCTATGGCGCGACGGTGACAACACCTATCACCTCAAAGGCATGTGGATCGACGAGCGCTACACCTTGCTGACCGGTAACAACCTCAATCCGCGAGCGTTTCGTCTGGACCTGGAAAATGCTTTGCTGATCGATGATCCCAAAGGTGAATTGCAGGAGCCCCGGCGCACTGAGCTGGCAGAGATTTTCCGCAATACCCGCCGTATCGAGCGCTTTCAGCAACTGGAAACCTTGCTCGAATACCCGCCAGCGGTGAGCAAGTTTCTGCGTCGGGTCAGTCGGGTGCGGATTGAACGTTTGCTCTATCGCATCTTGTAGCCAAAAACACAAAAGCCCCGTCACATGGACGGGGCTTTGCTTGCTGCTTGAAGCTTGTCGCTAAAGCTGCTCTTAGAACACTACGCCTTGGCTACGCAGGTAGTCATCGTAGGTGCCGCTGAAGTCGATCACACCGCTTGGGCTCAGCTCGATGATTCGAGTGGCCAGGGACGATACGAACTCACGGTCGTGGCTGACGAAAATCAGCGTGCCCGGGTAGTTTTCCAGCGCCAGGTTCAGCGCTTCGATGGATTCCATGTCCAAGTGGTTGGTCGGTTCGTCCATCACCAGCACGTTCGGCTTTTGCAGGATCAGCTTGCCGAACAGCATGCGACCTTGCTCACCACCGGAGATGACCTTGACCGACTTGAGGATATCGTCGTTGGAGAACAGCATGCGGCCCAGGGTGCCCCGTACCAGTTGCTCGCCACCTTGAGTCCAGCGACCCATCCAGTCGAACAGGTTTGATTCGTCTTCGAAATCCGAAGCGTGGTCTTGTGCGTAGTAGCCGATTTCTGCGGCGTCGGTCCATTTCACGCTACCGGCATCCGGGCTCAATTCGTTGACCAGAGTGCGCAGCAGGGTGGTTTTACCGATACCGTTCGGGCCGATGATCGCCACACGCTCGCCGGCTTCAACGGTGAAGCTGAAGTCCTTGAACAGATTCTTGCCGTCGAAACCCTTGGCCATGCGCTCGACCATGACCGCCTGACGATGGAGCTTCTTGTTCTGCTCGAAACGAATGAACGGGCTCACGCGGCTCGAAGGCTTGACCTCGGCCAGCTGGATCTTGTCGATCTGCTTGGCGCGGGAAGTGGCCTGCTTGGCTTTCGAGGCGTTGGCCGAGAAGCGGCTGACGAACGATTGCAGTTCCGAGATTTGCGCTTTCTTCTTGGCGTTGTCCGAGAGCAGTTGCTCGCGGGACTGGGTCGCCACGGTCATGTACTCGTCATAGTTGCCCGGGAACAGGCGTAGTTCGCCGTAGTCAAGGTCAGCCATGTGGGTGCAGACACTGTTCAGGAAGTGTCTATCGTGGGAGATGATGATCATCAGGCTGCTGCGCTGGGTCAGAATGTTTTCCAGCCAGCGGATGGTGTTGATGTCCAGGTGGTTGGTCGGTTCGTCGAGCAGCAGCACTTCCGGATCGGAGAACAGTGCCTGAGCCAGCAGGACGCGGAGTTTCCAGCCTGGCGAAACTTCGCTCATCGGGCCGAAGTGTTGCTCGATGCCGATACCCAGGCCCAGCAGCAGCTCACCGGCACGCGATTCGGCGGTGTAACCGTCCATCTCGGCGAATTCGGTTTCCAGTTCGGCGACAGCCATGCCGTCTTCTTCAGTCATTTCCGGCAGCGAGTAGATGCGGTCGCGCTCGGCCTTGACCTTCCACAGCTCTTCGTGACCCATGATCACGGTATCGATCACGGTGAATTCTTCGTAGGCGAACTGGTCCTGGCGCAATTTACCCAGACGCACGTTCGGCTCGAGCATGACCTGGCCGCCGGACGGATCGAGGTCGTCACCGAGGATTTTCATGAAGGTCGATTTGCCGCAACCGTTGGCGCCGATCAGGCCATAGCGGTTACCAGCACCAAATTTGACTGAAACGTTCTCGAACAACGGCTTGGCGCCGAACTGCATCGTGATGTTAGCTGTGGAGATCAATTACTTTACCTATCAATGGGTTGCGGGCTGCACGTTTGGCGATTGGGCCATTCCTGGGGCATTTTGGAGCTTCTCCATCTCTCCCCGGTCGCCGCTAGAGTTCAACCAACGCGCATAAGTCGAGAGCAGCATCTGGACGCTGTGTCCAAGCTGTTGAGCAATAAAGGCGGGATTCATGCCAGACATTGTGCATATTGTCGCATAAGTATGACGGCAGTTGTACGGCGGGCGATAACGTGTCGCCAGCTTCTCCAGGACCGGACCCCATTGTTTGTGCAGATCAGAGGTCTGCCGGATGTACTCGCTTTACTTCGACGGCGGGAACACGTAGGGCGTGGTCTTGAGTTTTCCAACGCCTTTTGCGTGCCGCTTGGCGTACTGGCGGGCGAGCTCCAGCACGTGCAGCGCCCGCTCGTTAATCGCCACCAGTTTTTGTGCGCTCCACCAGTTCCCCAAGGCAATCGCGCGACAGATGTGGGCGGTCCTTATTTATAAAGGACTTTTGCCGAGACCGAATCCTTTGGTCTGGAAAGGCTGAACATCTCTTTGCAGACAGCGTTCTACATAGGTATGGGAGCTCAATAGGAGAAGCATCATGGTTCAGCGCCGCCGATACCATATCTCACAGATATCTCTTCGATTAGAGGGCTTGCGCGCCAACCTGTCGCAGTTCAAACGGGACGAGCTTGAAATACAGGAGACATTGCGTGGTGCTCCTGTACTCGAGATCGAAAAAGCTCTGGATGAGGCGTTTGATGAGATACGTGATTCGATAAACCATACCGAAGAACTCTTGAACGCGCTGGTTCAAAAAGCTGAAAGAGGTCGTAAAACGCAGGCGAGCCAAGAGGCTAGTCAACGAGGAGGTGAGCACTCTGATTGACTGCCTGTCTATTTCGATTGAACCACCTTTAGCCTGGCCAGTCCTCGCTTGCTGCTTCCAGAGCGAGCTGGGGAGGGTAGACAACAGAAAGCCCGCAGGTGGCAGGCTTTCTGCGTCGCACGAGATCATGGAAACGCCCGCACGTCAGTAAGCGTAGGGTTTACTGATCTTGTTTGGTGCTCGAATCAGCAGCTTTACTCAGGCCTTTTGAATTGTGATCTCCGGGTGTGGTAGTTGAGATCGCAGTGGCCTTTGTAACTCCGTGTGTGGTTTTGGAGTGTGCAATCCCGGAGGTAGCCGAGCCATGACCTTTACTGTCATTGCGAGCACTTCCTTTGTGTTTGCCACTGACTCCGTGGTCCCTGACCGCTTGACCGTCATGATCGCTTTCCTGGCCTTCGCTACGGCCATTGCTGTCAGCGTCGGCAGAATGACCTACTCCCTGTCCGCCGCCGCCGCCGCTACTGCTACCGTGACCTGAGCTGTCGCCGCCACCACCACTTTTTGCATAGGCAGAGGACATTGGGAGTAAAGGCGCTGCAGCCAGCATCATTACGCATGTCATCATAGCTACGAGATTCGTCTTCTTTAAAAGCATGATTGCTTCCATCGATCAGAGTGGGTTTGTATGTATTAGGATGCATAGCATTGTCTATAGTTCTCAGACTTCCGACAGAAGGCACCACGTGAGGATCACGCACTCTTTCAATGCGGCCCCCAGGCCCGCCACTGGCGATGGCCTGGGTTTATTGCGTCAGCAGTGCGTGTACAGCTTTCAGTATGGAACCTTGGGGATTACTGGAGTAAAAAATACCTTACCTGCCTCAATCCAGAGGATGTGCAAATGGTCATTACTATCAAAGAACGCGAAGAGCACCAGATGTCTCATGACGCAAGTAGCGCGGGAGTCAGAATGTGGGACGTATATCAAGGAGATGTTCTTGTAGGTGTCTATCACAGTGAAGCAGATGCGTTGAAGTACAAGGCTTTGCTGGAGAGCGGACGATTGGATAGCCTCAAGGCACCTCCGAAAAGCTAAGGTCAACCGAATGAAAAAGCCCAGCACAGTGCTGGGCTTTCTCGTTTCCGAGGTTAGAAAAAGTTTTTGTACCGCCCGCTGAGCGGCCGTTGTTTTTTTACTGCATGGCAGGGCACTCGTTACGTGTCCTGCCGGCCGCTTGAATGACGGCGGCGGCCAGGCGTTTTACGTTGTTCTGATGGGCCAGGACCAAGTCGTCGATAGTTGGGCCAGAAGGTGTTTGTACAATCGTATGGCAGGTCAGGAGTGCATTACTCTCGTCAGTACCGACGCGTTGCAGCCGCCATTTCGCATCCAGTAGCGCGTACTGACCAGGTATAGAGTCGAAGCGCTGGATGTCGATGCGCAATGTGGTTTTGCGTTGAGAGGGCGTGCCGGACAGTTGATCGACCAAGGCACTTTTCAACTCATCAGACAGGCTGGCCCCCCACCATTCGGTTTCCAGAATTGCCAGGCCACTGTTGCCTTGGCGAATGACGATTTGCGGGCGGTCGACCTGAGGTGGCACGGTGAGCCGCTCAATCTGGACATCTGCATTGCCACGGGAGCCTGCGGCCGGCTGGGCCGGAGTCAGGGTGTGGTAATGAATCGGATCACTGCGGCACGCCGCGAGCAACACCACCAGACTGAGCAACGAAAACTTCAGCGATAAAGACATGGATTTGCTCCTGGGGTCAGTTGCTCGAAGACGGTTGCAGATCTTGCGCCGCTGCACCTTTGGGTCGGCCGCGCAGCAAGGATTCCGGATGGCGGGTCAGGTAGTCTGACAACTCACGCAGCGAGCGCGAGGTGCGCCCGAGTTCGTCCAGGGTTGCGCCCAGTTGTTCACGTTGTGGGGAGTCTTCGGCGAGGGTCGAGCTGGCCGATTGCAGGGTTTTGCTCATGTCCTGCAAAGTGTTCTGTACGCCCGGCAGCGTCTTGCTGTTGAACTGCTTGAGGCCACTGCGCAGCTCCGTCAGGTTGCTATCCAGGTTGTTGGCGATACGCTCGATCGGCAGTTTGTTGATCTTGTCGACCATCGCCTGGAGCTGCTCTTGCAACTGTTCGAGGCTGGCGGGAACGGTAGGTATCATGACCGGCCGGGCGTTGGGGTCGAAGGCGACTTTTGCGGCTTTGGGGAAGAAATCCAGCGCTATGTACAGTTGTCCGGTCAACAAGTTGCCACTGCGCGCCTGGGCACGCAGACCGTTTTCGACAAAGGTGCCCATGAGCCGGATACTGGCCTCTTCGTCGTCGGGGTTGTGGCTCAAGACCTTGAGCAACTTGGTGTGGGCCCGGCCCAGACGTTGAGGGTAGATCACGATGCCCACGCTGATGGGGAAACTGCGGGTCTTCTCGTCAAAGTCCAGATTGATCGCGACCACCTTGCCGATCTCCATTCCCTGGAACTCCACGGGGGCATTCACCTTCAACCCGCGCAACTCCTGATCGAAACGCAGCGACAGGAATTGCGCCTTGCCGTTGGGCGGGGCGAGGGCGGTCTGTTGCTCGTCGAACAGCTCGAAGGTCGTGTCTTCGGTGGCCGGCTGGTCGTTGGGGCTGTAGTCCGGGGCGCGGAAGGTAATCCCGCCCATCAGCAAGGCTGACAGCGACTCGGTCCTGAGCGCGAAGCCATTGGCACCGACATCAATATCGATACCGCTGACGTTCCAGAAGCGAGTGTTTTCGGTGACGTAGACATCGTTCGGTGCCTTGACGAAGACTTCAATGTCCACACCCTTGCCCTCCGAATCCAGAGCATAGGCGACTACCTGGCCGACCGGAATCTTGCGGTAATAAACCGGTGAGCCAATATCCAGCGAACCGAGATTCTGGGTGTGCAGCATGAAGCGCTTGCCCGGTTCGCCATAGGTGAGGGGCGGCGGGGCCTCAAGACCGGTGAAGGTTTTGGCGCGGGCATCGGCAGTGCCAGCGTCGGCGCCGACAAAGGCGCCTGAGAACAACGTGTCAATTCCAGACACGCCGCCAGCGCCAACGCGTGGCCGCACGACCCAGAACTTCGAGTCTTCGCGGGTGAAGGATTCAGCCTGTTTGACGAGCTTTACCGTGGCATTGACGCTCTTCTGGTCGTCGCTCAATTCGACGTCGGAGACATGGCCGATCACTACGTTGCGGTACTTGACCTCGGTCTTGTTGGCCGTCAGACCTTCGCCGGTCTTGAAGTTGAGAGTGATGGTCGGCCCTTGTTGCAGTATGTTGTGCACCACCAGGGAAATCCCGACCAGCACCGCCACGATGGGCACGATCCAGACCAGCGAAACATTCCAGCGACGGGTCTTGATGTTGGCTTGGCCGGGCAGCGGTTGCCCCTCAGTGGCTTGCGACTTCATCCATGACCTCCTCGGATTTTCGGTTTTCCCAAATCAGGCGCGGGTCGAAACTCATCGCCGACAACATGGTGAACACCACCACCAGACCAAAGAACAGAATCCCCGCCCGGGGTTCGATATCGCCCAGCGCCTGAAACTTCACCAATGCCGCTACCAACGCGACGACGATCACATCGAGCATCGACCAGTAGCCGATCAGCTCGACGAAACGGTAGAGTTTTGAACGCTCTTTGCGTGCCCACTGGCTGTTGCGCTGCACGGTGACCAGCAACAACGTCAGGGCAACGAACTTGATGCCCGGCACCGCGATACTGGCGATGAAAATGATCAGTGCAATGTCCCAGGCACCATGCTCCCAGAACTCCAGCACGCCGCCGATGATGGTGCTTTCGGAGCCACTGCCGAACATACTGGTGTTCATCACCGGCAACAGATTGGCCGGGACATAAAACACCAGAGAGGCCAACAGGTAGGCCCAGGTCCGGGTCAGTGAGTTGGCTTTGCGGGCATGTAAGGGGGCGCCGCAGCGTTCGCACTCGCGGGGGTGGTCGGTCATGTCACAGGCGTTGCCGCAGCTGTGGCACAGGCAAAGGTTGAGATCGCGTGCCTCAGGTGCGGTGCTCATAGCGTGTCCCACAGCTCGCGTACATCGCGGCCGGCAATCCGGATCAGCAGCAGGCTCAGCACCGCGAGCGCAAACAATCCGATACCTGGCAGCACATCAAGCAGACCCGCAAGTTTGAACACCGCGACCATTGCCCCCAGCAGGCAGACCTCGAGCATGCTCCAGGGCCTGAGGGTTTCCAGCCAGCGCATACACAGTTTGAATGCCGGCGAACGCCTGGCCGCAAGAGCGAAGCTCAAGACCCAGACCAGCAACAACAGTTGAATGATCGGCGCGATGATCATGGCGATGGCCGCGACCATGGCAATGAAGGTAATCGGCCCCTGGCTGAGCGCCAGGACCGAGTCCCATAAGGTGGCGCTGTTCTTCAGGCCTTGCAGGCTGATACTCATCACGGGATAGAAATTGGCGAAAATCCACAGCACCGCAGCCGTCAGACTCAAGGCCAGGCGTTGCTCCACCGACAATCCGTTGTAGCGCTGAAGCACCCCGCCACAACGTGGGCACAGAGCGGTTTGATGTTTGGCGAGCGTAGCTTTTTCATACACACAGTCGCAGTGCTCACAAATGATCAACTGGTCGGAATTCGCCATAAATCTCACTCGTCAGAGCCTCTAAACATCAGGGTGCTCAATCAATATAGAAGCGTCAGGTCATTGAGCAAATTTTATAAGGGGGCGGACAGGGCTGAGGCGGTGAACCGAAATCAATACTTGCGCCAAGGAATGGGGTCTATACCTAACCTGCTGATTGCCTGATCGTCGGGGCTGAGTCGATTATCAATCGCCCAGCTATTACTGCAGTCAAAAGCAAAACTGAAAGTTTGCAATATGACTTCCCAAGAAGTCATAGCAGGGACTTTTTCCTGCCTTTGACTCGGGCCGTTATGCATTGACAACCCGTGCGGTTCGAATAAACAACGCGCGCGCCTTCTCCCAAAAGTTTGCGCCCAACACGAAAAAGCTGCCGATCAATATGGCGTCGCCCAGCACCTGAAGCTGCCAGAGGTTCGGTCTGAGCCCAGGCCAGATGCTGTCGACGTAGGGTTCAAGAAAGGATGAGATCAGTGGCAGGCAGAACATGACCAGACCGATTCTGTGACGAGTTGGCCCCACCTCGATTTCTGCGCTGGGCGCAAGTGCGGACACGTAACCAAACACGCTGCGTTTCAGCTGCTGAAAGCCGGACTTGCCCATGATGGCAATGGCGAGGATCAGCAAAACCTTGTTGCTGATAAACAAGACGCCGGTCAGCGCTGCGATTTTTGCGCCGGGTACGTCGGCTGCGGCGGCGAGCGGCACCAATAACCAGCATGCCGGCATCAAGCAGATAATTACGATGCCCAACTTGAAGCGCCAACCGGCTGAATGGGGTTCAGTAATGCTCTGGGTATTGCTCATGGTTGTCGTACCTTTTTTTGTATTTTGCAGCTGAAGTGATGACGCTTAAAAAGCGTAGCAGTTGGTACGCGAGAACGATCATTCAAATTTGAAGTAGCTATAAACCTGGTATCTGACGCCCACGTTGTGATTGCCGTCTCTGTACTAGTCTAAGCAAACCCGTTCGCTATTCGGACACTATGCTCCTGTGATCTTCCTTCGCTGGAAAATACTTATGCATCCACGTACAACCAGATTGATGCGACCGGGCCAGTTCATACTGCTTGGCGCGCTCGGCCTCAGCGGCTGCGTGCGCCTGGGGCCGGACTTCCAGGCCCCCGGCGAAGCGTGGATAAAACACTGGAACAGTTCGGCTCTTGAGCAGGCCAGCCAGCGGCGCCTGAATCCCGATATTCGTCAGTGGTGGCAGGTCTTCGCCGATCCAGTCCTCGACCATCTGATTGCCGAGTCGGATGCTCATAATTCAAGCTTGAAGGTTGCCGGCCTGCGCGTCATGGAAGCCCGCGCCCAATTGGGTATTGCTCAAAGCGGACGCTACCCGCAACTGCAACAGGCCAGCGCCGACAGTCTGTACGTCAACCGCAACCAATCCGGCGGGAGCAACCCACAGAACAGCCATTTCTGGCAATACAGTGCGGGTTTTGACATCGGTTGGGAGCTGGACTTCTGGGGGCGTTTCAGTCGCGCCATCGAGTCCTCCGACGCCAGCTATTTCGCCGCGCAGGCCAACTATCAAGACGTACTGGTGCTGTTGCGTGCCCAAGTGGCGGATACCTATTTCACATTGCGTACCACCGAAGCGCGTTTGCGTGTCGCCCGGGAAAACGCCGAACAGCAAAAGCGCAGTTTTGAAATCACCGAGAAGCTGTTCAACAGCGGCCAGAACGCTGAACTCGACTTGCAGCAGGCCAAGACCCAATACCTGGGCACCCTGAGTAGCATTCCCAACCTTGAGGACCAGGTACAGCGTACCCGCAACGCACTGGCGGTGCTGATCGGGCAACCTCCCGGCGCACTGCCGCAGTTGCTCGAAAACGAGGGGCTGATTCCGCTGATCGATCACGCCGTGCTGCAGGACGTGCCGGCCAACCTGCTGCTGCGTCGACCGGACGTACGCGCCGCCGAGCTCAATGTTGCCGCCCAGTCGGCATTGATCGGCGTGGCCGAAAGCGATTTCTATCCATCGTTGACGTTGCTCGGCAGCATCGTCTGGTCGGGTAATTCACTGGGCGGAACCTCCAATAATCTGGACCTGATCGGCGGTCCCAGCCTGAGCTGGAACCTGTTTGACCACGGAAAAATCAGCAACAACGTGCGGGTGCAGGATGCTCGCCTGCAACAGTTGATCGAGGTTTATCGCGATACCGTCCGCCAGGCTGCGCGCGAGGCTGATGATGCGGCCAGCGGCCTGACCAAATCATTGGAGCGTGAGCGCATCCTGCGCGAATCCGAGGTCGCCGCGAAGCGCTCGCTGGTCCTGGCCAGCGCCCAATACCGCGAAGGCTACTCGGACTTTCAGCGGGTGTTGGATGCTCAGAGCGCGCTACTTCAGCAACAGGACAACTATCTGATCAGCCGCAGCAACGCCGTGAGCAATCTGATTGCCCTGTACAAGGCCCTGGGCGGTGGTTGGTACAGCATTCAGCCGAAAGTGGATCAAGCCACTCGCCAGCAGATGGAACACCGCACTGACTGGGGCAAGCTGCTGGATGAACCTGCCACTTCGCAGTCAGGCCCGCCCACACCAACCAAGGTGAAAGACGATGAGTGAAGCCGCACAGCCTTTCCCCGAAGCGCCTCCTCCCAAGGCGCCAGAGCCGGCCGCCGACCCTACGAAAAAGGGCATCAAGTGGGTGATGCTGCTGATCGTGCTGAGCCTGGCGTGGTACCTGCTGGCCGACCGATTTACGCCTTATACGCAACAGGCACGGGTGGGCGCCTTTGTCATTCCAGTGGCCGCAGAAGTGGCGGGCCGCGTGACCCGCGTCAATGTGCGCAACAATCAGGACGTCAAGGCCGGTGATGTGCTCTTCGAGGTGGATCAGCAGCCGTATCAGATTGCCGTCGACCGCGCGCGTGCGGACCTGGAGTCTACCCGCCGACAAATCGGTGCCAGCACCGCCGGTATTGCCTCGGCGCAGGCGTCCTTACGGGCAGCCCAGGCCAATGAGCTCAAGGCGCGGCAGGATAATCAGCGGCTTGAAGGTTTATATCGCGAAGACAAGGGCACCATTTCCGTGCGCCTGCTGGAAGTGTCTCGCGCCAACCGCGAACAGGCCGTCAGCCAGGTGGCCGCCGCCCGCGCCGAGGTTCAGCGCGCGCGCGAGCAGGAGGGCGGCAGCGACGAAGAGAACGCTAAACTGCGTAGCGCCGCCACTGCGCTGTCAAAAGCCGAACTGGACCTGGCCAATACGCAGATACGCGCACGCTCGGCCGGTTTGATCACCGATCTTCGTACCGACGCCGGACAGTTTGCCGCTGCCGGTAGCCCGGTCATGACCCTGATTGCCATTCACGATGTGTGGATCAGTGCCGACATGACCGAAAACAATCTGGGCCTGGTCAAGCCCGACACCCCGGTTGCCTTCATACTGGACGCCTTGCCGGGCGAGGTCTTCGAGGGACGCGTGCGCAGTGTCGGCTACGGTGTCAGCGTGGGTCAGACGACGGCGCCGGGCACCCTGCCCAGTGTGGAGAACAGCCGCGATTGGCTGCGCCCGGCACAACGCTTCCCAGTGATCATCGAGTTTTCTCCAGACGCATTGACCTTGCTACGTGACAGTCGCAGCATTCGTGCCGGCGGGCAGGCCGAAGTCATGGCGTTCCCCACCCAAGGTCATCTGCTGAACCCGCTTGGCCGGGTGTTTCTGAGGCTGATGAGTTGGCTGTCCTATGCCTACTAAGCGCTCACCCCGGGATCAGCGTGCGCTGCGTCTGGCCACAGGCACTGCGCTGTGTCTGGCCGCCAGCTTCGGCCTCGGACTGCCGATTCCCTTTCTTGCGCCGGTGCTTGGCCTGTTGCTCCTGGCCACGCTCAACCGTCCGCTGCCCTTCAAGGCCGGGCTGGTCCTTGCACTGGTCGCAATGTTGACCACCGGCGTCGGCCTGCTGTTGATCCCGATCCTGCGCTATTACCCCACAAGCGGTGTGCTGCTGATCGGTGTGAGTCTGTTTCTGGTTTTTCGCGCAGGTTTAGGCGGCGCCAACAACCTGATCGTCACTTTTCTGATCATCGGCCTGACCATGATCTCTGCGGCCGGCACCGCCGATTTCGGTCTCGCGGTCATGGTCATCGGCGCCCTGGTCAAAGGTCTGCTCCTCGCCGTCATGGTGGTGTCCTTCAGTCATTGGCTATTTCCTGAGCTTGCCAATGCGCAATCACCGCCGATCACCCCGGCCCTGCCGGCCGACGAGGTCACCAGGGTGGCACTGCGCGCCACGCTGATCGTGCTGCCCGCTTTCTTGTTAGCCCTGATCAATCCCGCCAGTTACCTGCCGATCATTTTGAAGGCGGTCAGTCTTGGCCAACAAAGCTCCACGACGACGGCCCGCAACGCGGGTCGCGAGTTACTCGGCTCGACCCTGCTCGGAGGCCTGCTGGCCATCCTGTTCTGGTGCGTGCTCAGCCTGTTTGTGCACCTCTGGATGTTCTTCCTGTGGATGCTGCTATTCGGACTGTTGTTGGCGCGCAAGCTGTATGCCCTGAGTCCGACCCGACTAAGCCCGGGATTCTGGCTAAACACCATCATCACGTTGATTATCCTGCTGGGACAGTCGGTCCAGGACAGCGTGCCCGGCAAGGACGTCTACACGGCTTTCGCCGTGCGCATGGGACTGTTTATCGTCCTGACGCTCTATGCCTGCCTGATGGTCTATCTGCTCGATCAGAGACGCCCGAATCGCAGCGTCACACCAGCCGATCGCTGATGCTCAGGGATTGATACTGCAAAAAAAGAGTGTTGAGCACGGCCCCTTCGGCGTCTGCCGAGAGTTTTGTGGTGTTACTTGAGGGCAGAGGCAGAAATTTTTGAGTAGGTGTCGCTATCGGTTGTGGCAAGAAGGCAGCGGCCATCCTTGAATTTTGCGTAGAAGGTTACCTCTCTCTCTTTATCGCATAGCAACCAGCCCGCAACCAACCCAATCGGTCCTAAAAGCAATGCTCCAGCCAGACTCCATCGAATAGCGCTTCCTTTCTTATTGACGACTTCTTCGGTTGCTGCTTCCAGGGTTTCCAGTTTTGAAATGGGAATTTTTAATTCTACAGAGGGTTTCAATGCGGATTTCAGAGTGAATAGTCCAGATTGAAATTCGGCATCACCTGCCAGAAAGTCACCGGATATCACCGTTATTTTCGACATGGTTTTTCTTCTTCTGATCTGGTCTGGATCGCTGAGTACTGGGCTCCAAAGGTCTGCGCCAGTCAATCGACTTGCGACAAAAGGTGAGGCCGACGGTCACTCCATCGATACCAGATCGAGGGCATTCACAACCCTCTGACCGGGACTGGAGTTGCTGGGTTTTCTGTGGCATGAGGAATGCCTCGTTGAGGTAGCGTGACGGTTGGAAATGGTCTATTAATTGACAACCTGCACCCAGCCGGACGCCAGCATGGACTCAGCCACCGAAAGGCCATATCCCGTGGATTACGTTCATCCGAACGGTAGGAAAGCAACGATCGACTTCATTTGGGGCGAGCCAGAGAGTTCGATGCCGCGGGTCATTATCGTCTGGCTCAATGAATGCGGACGCTACGTGAGGGTTGGCGAGGAGTCAGGCACCTGGAAGACGTTCGGCGATGCTCGGCGGTGCGGTATTGAGTTGGCAGCTAGATTACTTGGCCGTGGAAACTGACAAGTGCTTGGGAGTGGCTCATGTGGTGTTTGAACTGCTCGGAAGAGGCGCGATGTATTGAATCCGCAATGGATGGCGTTGAACTGATTTGTCCTGAGTGCGGGCATTTCGGCGTATCCGGCATCGTAATTAGGGAGAGGAACGAGCGAAAATTTGATGTTGAGCAAACTAAGCTCTGGCTTCATCGCGAGCGCGAAATCAACCCTAACCGGTGTCCCGTTATCAATAGCTCAAACGTTATCTGGGCGTCAGAGCCCTAACCATCCCCCCACTTACTGAGGTGTTCTTCACTTCGATTCGGTGTCACTCGTCCGCAGCCAAGAGACTGAAATTAAACGGAAGCATTGCTGTTGTAGGGTGCAGGCGATGATTAATGAGGGCTACTGAAGTGAACCGATCAGCACGGAACCTGCGTAAAACACTGGACTATGCCGCAGCCAACAACGAGGCCGCTGCAGTTGATGTCATGCGGGCCATTGATCAGCTTGGCGACGAGCTGCTGCGCCAGCGGCTGCTTGGCGTCGTCCATCGCCTGAATCAGGATGCGAGTGAATTGCGGCAAGCCAGAGACGATGTCTCTGGAGCATTGATCAAGTTGGCCTGATGCCGTTGAGGTGTTGCCGCCTTCCGTGACCGGATGCGACAGTGTGTGGGGCAATATCCGCCCCACATGTTGCAGCAGCTCCAGCCTTGCAACAATCCATAGCCAGCTTTGGCAAAGGCAGCTGTGTCGCCGCCGTGGCGGATGTCATCGATCACCGCTTTGGGCAGGATTTGCTGGCCATTGAATTGGCCGTCTTTGCGCAACATCTCGCCAAACCGTGCCAGGTCGCACAGACCGGTGTTCAGACCGCCGCCAGCAAACGGCGTACCGAACGAGTCCACGGTGAAATACGCATCCTGTTCCGCACCCAGGCGATTCCAGATACGTTCCGAGAGGCAGGCGTCGGGCAGCTATCCATGGTCCCGGTGTGTGTTGAGCTGAACGGGCGCTTTTCTGGCGCAACGCCCCACAGTTTTTCACAAATGTAAGTTAACCTTTAATTACAAAGTATGACTAGAATACGCCCCAGTGGCCATGAGCTAGCTTTCTGCTCGGGCTCCCGTGCTTGACCGATTCACTTGATAGTTGGCTCTCGGACGCTGCGTTTAAATCAGCCTTGTGGCGCGCGGCATGTACTCTTCTGAACTGTGACGAATTCCCGTGAAACTCATCATTGTCTCCCTCTACGTTGTATCCATTGCGTATGTGCATCTGCGTGGTCGTATTCGACACAAACTGAGTCGCCAGTTGAGTGATCACTCGACCTTTCTGGCGCCAGTCAACTGCTTCCTGTACCTGTTTTCGAAAATCCCCAACAAGCCTTATCTGGATCCGGCCGACTTCCCGGACCTGAGCCCGTTGCAGGCCAATTGGCAGGAAATCCGCGCCGAGGGCCAAAATCTGCTCAGGGCAGGGGAGATCAAGCGCTCGGACCAATACGACGATGTGGGCTTCAACTCGTTCTTCAAAACCGGCTGGAAGCGCTTTTATCTGAAGTGGTACGGCGACAGCCATCCGTCGGCCACCAAGCTCTGCCCGCGTACCACGGAGCTGGTACAAAGCATCGGTTCGATCAAGGCGGCGATGTTCGCCGAATTGCCACCGGGCTCGAAACTGGTTCGTCACCGCGACCCGTATGCCGGTTCGTATCGTTACCATTTGGGCCTGGAAACGCCTAACGATGAGGGTTGCTACATCGAGGTCGACGGCGAGCGCTACCACTGGCGTGACGGCGAGGCGGTGATGTTCGACGAGACTTACATTCACTACGCCGAGAACACCACCCAGCAGAACCGCATCATCCTGTTCTGTGATATCGAGCGCCCGCTGAAGTACCGCTGGGCGACAGCGTTCAATCGCTGGTTCAGCCGCAACGTGATGTCCGCTGCTGGCGCGCCAAACGATGCAGGTGACAAAACGGGTGGATTGAACCGGTTTTTCGGCAAAATCTACAAAGTCCGTCTGCGCGGTAAAGAACTGAAAAAGCGCAACCGGGCGCGCTACTACCTGGAAAAGTGGGCGATTTTCGGTGGTTTGCTGGCCATTATTATTTTGATCTGAGCACGATCAACGCGTCAGCAGCCTTTGCTGGCGCCGTACTGAGATTTCCGGCCAGTCTGCGGTGGGTCGATCGGTGTGACCTCTACGTTGTAGTATTTTCTTCACAGGGGCGAACCCTGCGCGTAGCGTGTTAGCGAAGACCCTATCTGCATGTATTGGAGGAACTCCACCATGAACCGGTTTGTGCTCGGTACCACCGCGCTGGCGTTGAGTGGCTTGCTTGGCACTCTGACCCAGGCCGGCGCAGACATTGGCATGCTGGCGGAGACGGTGGAGCATCCGATACTGATTGCCCAGAATCTCCCTGACAACCCCGATAACCCCTACAACAGCCCGATTCGCCGGACCAACCCCAACAGTATGCAGGGCACCCAGCCCAGCGTACCGGTCATTCGCGGTCCGAACACTGCGCCGGTTCCCCGTCCCCCGACCCTCGAAAACGGCGGGATCGGCAATGGCTATCCGCGTAGCGGCACTGCGCCGGGTACGGTCAAACCGTACATCGCGCCCAAACCACCGTCCCGAGATCCAGACACCAGCAGTTATTGAGCGGTGCGCATGCCGACAACATCCTTAAGCTGAACGACGTGCTTTCCTTCATCGGGTCGATGAGCGGTTTTCGAAGACTATCGCACTCGACAGAAAATGGGTCATTGACTTGCGATTCGCGCGCGGCTAATTTCGAGCCATGACTTCCACCGTATCGCGCCGCCAGCCAAGCATTATTACCGCCATTCCTTATTTGGCGGGCTAGCTGACGACTGCACCCAACCCGCCCTAGAGGCGGGTTTTCATTTTCTGTCTCCAGGGCTCTGAACAAAGCCAGGAGACGTTGATGGACACCAGCACCGCCCAGCAGGCTCTGCTTGAGCACTATGTGAAAAAAATTCTCGCTGCACCGGTTTATGAACTGGCGGTGCGCACACCGTTGCAAGTCGCACCGGCGCTGTCCGAGGCGTTGGGCAATCAGATTTTGCTCAAGCGCGAAGACCTGCAGCCGACCTTTTCCTTCAAGATTCGCGGCGCCTACAACAAGCTGGCTCAGCTGAGCGATGCGCAAAAGGCTCGCGGCGTGATCACTGCTTCGGCCGGCAACCACGCTCAAGGCGTGGCACTGGCGGCACGGGAGTTGGGGATCGAGGCGAGTATCGTCATGCCCACATCAACGCCGGAGCTGAAGGTCATCGGTGTTCGTAGTCGTGGCGCGAATGCGCTGCTGCATGGCGAGAGCTTTCCGTTCGCGCTGGAGTACGCACTGAGCCTGGCCCGGCAAACCGGTCGTACTTTCGTTTCTCCGTTCGACGACCCGGACGTGATCGCCGGGCAGGGCACGGTGGCCATGGAAATCCTGCGTCAGCATCAAGGCTCATTGGACGCGATCTTCGTCCCGGTGGGCGGCGGAGGGTTGATCGCCGGCATCGCCGCGTACGTTAAATACTTGCGGCCGGATATCCGCATCGTCGGCGTCGAGTCGGAACATTCCGCGTGCCTGCAAGCGGCAATGCTGGCGGGAGAACGAGTGGTGCTGCCGAACGTGGGTACCTTCGCTGATGGCGTAGCGGTTGCGCAAATCGGCGCTTATGGCTTTGAGATCTGCCGCCATCACGTCGATGAAGTGCTGACCGTCAGCAACGACGAGCTCTGCGCGGCGATCAAGAACATCTACGACGACACCCGCTCGATCACCGAGCCATCCGGCGCGCTGGCTGTGGCCGGGATCAAGAAGTACGTGGCGCAAACCAGTGTTCGGGGGCAGACCCTGGTGGCGATCGACTCGGGGGCCAATATCAATTTTGATAGCTTGCGACATGTGGCCGAGCGCGCCGCATTGAGCGGCGCCCTGGTGTAAGTCGCTGAAAGGGATTCAGGCGAGCAGCGGACGCAGAAACGTCCGCTCGTAGCTGAGGGGTGAACACTTGCCCTGCTTATTCTTGAAGGGCTTTCTCGACCTTGTCCGACGCCGACCAGATCCGGTAGCGCACTTCGACGTCCTTTGGCACGTAAACCACAATCGGCAGCTTGCTGTTGTAGCGCAGCCGGAAACCATCGCCGACGACCGGCACGACGTCTTGCTTGCTCTTGCCATCCGGGCACGCCATCAAGGTGCTCATCGGGCCGATGACTTTCTCCAGCCGATAGAACGGATAACCCCAGCCTTCAAGGCTTTTCTCTTCCAGCGTTCCACCCAGACGCTGGTGATTGCAGTCTACGGCCAGGGTTTTGCCGGCGAGGATCTCGACCTGATAGTTGTCTTCCCGGGTTTGCGGCGCCAGGTGAATCACCTGGCGGGTAAAGCCGTTTTCAGCCTTGGGGTAGGGCGCAACGTCTTCGAGTTTCGCAGCACTGGCCAGGGTGGACAGGCCGGACAGCAGCACCGCCGCCGCGGTGAGGGTAGTTGAGCGCATGACGCCTCCTTGCTCTGGGTTAAATCAGTGAACGCGAGCATTCTTACTGCGCTGGCCGTTCAAAGCAAACCACGGCGACGAAGTAGGTAAATGACAGGATCCTTTGCGGCGATTATTGCGTATTGCAGGAGACCATTGGGCGGTTCATTGTGTAAATCGCTGATTTGCCGACGACCCGTCGTGCGAGTTCCCGGGCATGCTTTATGCTTTGTTCAGCTCAGGAAAAACCGCGAGATAAGGATTGGTACAACCGACTGCGGTAAACCCGATGAATGATCGGCGGTCTTATAAAAAGGGAGGGTTGTAATGTTTCTGTCTACCTTGGAACTTCGCAATATCATTGAACACAGCTTTTTGCCTAAACGTTGCCAATGCACCTTGTCACCGGACCTGTCGATGACGGTCAAGGTCTACGACGACCACCAGACGGACCAACTGGATCTGGTAGTGACCGGCATCGACGCGACCGCTCTTAACGGCTGCCGTGAAATCAGCGAACTGATCGCTGAGTTGCGCCACGACCTGGAGGATCACTCCCCCGGCAGCCATGTGCTCGCGTCAAAGGTCCGTGCGCATTAATCCACGGATTCTGCGAGTTCGACGCAGATACGCTGGGTCTGGAGAAATGCCAGGCCCAGCGCGATCTCCACCGCAACTGCCAGCAAGATGCCGGGGCCGGCATGGCCGTTGAGCCATTCGCCGACACCCAGCGCCGCCAGCCCGAATGCCCCCACCATCAAACCGCTGCTCAGCGCGCTCCGCGAAGCGGACGGCGCTGCGTTTCGCGCCAGGTAAAACATCACGCCCAGCGCCACAAACAACACCGCGCCGCGTCTGGCTACCAAACCTGTTGCGTCTGAGTACCCGACACTCCAGATCGACAGCATCACTTCGGGCATCAAGCCCCAGACCAGCGCCAGAACAAAACACAGGCCAGCGGTAAATGTAGACAGTGTGCGAAACGAAATCTGCATGGCGAATCCTTGCGGCAGCGAGAGCGAAGGCCAAAGCATAACCTTTGGCCTGGCTCCCGCCCATCGTCAATGACTGTTGCGCACAGCGATGACTCAGTTCTGATAGTGACAGGCATCCGACAGCTTGAGGTAGCTGATGTCCTCTTGCTTGCCTGTGTTGTCGATAAACTTCATCTCCGCTGTCACCACTTTGCAGTCCAGCGTCGTGGGTTCGGTCATCGAAATCACTTTCTTGACGTGCAGTGGCATTCCGTAGTGATACGGCACAGGCTGAGTCGGCGCCGTGTCGGCAAGCGCCAGCCCGGTAAACCCGGTGCAGGCGAGGGCAGTGGCCACCAGTAAAGTACGCATGTTCATGAGAAATCTCCGGTGCAGACTAAAAGTCAGCGCGACACCTGACGATGTCGGCCCTGCCGCGGAGGGCGTCAGAAGGTTCTGCGCGAACGCGGTCCAGTTACTTTTGGACCGCAGGATTAACCAAGGGTTAAGTTCGGTGGGTGTTCGGGGGCTTGAAATCCTGGACTCGATCGCCTGCTACGTAAGTCTTGGTGGCGTCCAGCGATTACTGGGCCAAACCTTTCTTGACGCTTTTGACGTAACACCCGCCATTCTCTTGCAGTGCCAGGCAGCCAGGACGAACAAGGAGTATCAGGCCATCGAACAACTGCCCGATATTGTCCATCGAAACGGTGCCCGCAGGGTCGCGATGCAGCGTCAGGTTCTGCCCCTCCAACGTCCAGTCACCCTTGGCATAACCTTCAGCACCGCCATACACCATATTGGATCTCCATTGTTTTTCAGTTACCAAGAGCCGTAAGGCACACCAAACTTCTCGACATAGGCTTTTGACTCGTCGGAGGGCGGGTCGTATTTTCCACCCGATTGCCCTTCATACGGCCCACGTGGATCAACCTCGGCTTGTACCCGTGTGACTTCAATAGGTGTCAGGCAGGGACCGACTACCCAGATTTTGGCAATGCCGCCGGGAGCCAGCCCTACAACAATTGCCTTGCGAGCCTGCTCGCGATGAGGCCCTCACATTCAGCGCATTTCCAACTGATGCCGATACGGCAAATCCGGACCGTTCTTGCTGCAGGTCAGGGCCGCAGCGCTGATGGCGAATCTGAGCATCGCGTCGATCTGTTCGCGGCTCAAGCGCTGCAAACCGTCGACCGAATCGAGCTGTCGCTCGGTCAGCCAGGTAATCAACGCGGCCTGGAAGGTATCGCCGGCACCGACGGTGTCGGCGATAACCACCGGGCTCGCCGGTGCGGACCAACTGCCATGGCGACGGCTGAACACCGTCGCGCCCTGGCCGCCACGGGTCAGGAATACCAGTTGGCAACGATGCTCCAGCCAGCCGTCGATCACGCTCTGCGGGTCGCGGTCCGGATACAGCAGGTTCAAGTCTTCGTCGCTGACCTTGATCAGATCGGCATGTTGGACCAGCTCCGCGATACGTGAACGCCACAACTCGATGTTCGGCTCGGGATTGAGCCGTACGTTCGGGTCGAGACTGATCAGGCGTTTGCCGCTTTCCCGGCGCACCAGTGCCAGCAGCGTGTCGGCAATCGGTTGCACCACCAGCGAGAATGAGCCGATGTGCAGACCGCGTACTTGCTCGCTCAACGTCGGCAGATGGGCAAGCGTGAGTTGACGATCAGCGCAGCCTTCACCGCGAAAGCTGTAATGCGGCGAGCCGTTGGCGCCGACCGCGACCATTGCCAGAGTGGTGGGCGCGTCGACGTCCAGCAGGTAATCCGGGCGTACCCCTTCGTCCGCCAGCACTTGTTGCAAGCGGCGGCCGAGGTAGTCGGTGGACAGTCCGGCGAACAGCGCCGCATCGACGCCCAAACGGCGGAGGCCGACGGCGACGTTGAACGGTGATCCGCCGGCAATCGCCTTGTAATTCACTTTTGAAGCCTGACCGCTGGCCTCGTTTTCGCTGAAGAAATCGAACAGCGCTTCGCCACACACCAGATACATAGTTGTTCGCTCTTTAAAGGGTTGCGACCTGTTGTCGATAGCGCTCATAGGCCTGTTGGTAGGCCGCTACATTCGCCGCGATGGGTTGGGTTTCGCTGTTGGCGTCGAGGCTGACACAGCGCTCGCACAACGCCAACAGACTTTGCTGCGTGCCGATCGCCGATTCGCACCACGCCGCCTGAATCGCCGCGCCGAGTGCCGCGGCTTCGCTGTGTTCGGTGCAGACGACCTCGGTGTTCATGATGTCCGCGACCATCTGCCGCCATACCGGGCTTTTTGAGCCGCCACCGGTGAGACGAATACTGCGGCTCTGCAATCCGTTGTAGCGCAGCAGGTCAAGACCATAACGCAAACCGAAGGTGGTGCCTTCGACCACTGCACGACAGAGATTGGCCTGGGTCAGGTTGCTCATGTTCAGCCCCAGCAGGCTGCCGGTGGCATGGGGCAGGGCGGGAACGCGCTCGCCGTTGAGGAACGGCAGCATGCTTACGCCTTCGGCACCAATCGGCGACTGCTCGACCCGCGCATTGAACTGCGAGAGGTCCAGATCGAACAGCTCACGAACCGCACGGGTGGCGTTGGTCAGGTTCATCGTGCAAATCAACGGTAACCAGCCACCGCTGGAGGAGCAAAACGTCGCGACCGACGCATCCGGGCTGACCTTGGGTTGCTCCGCGTAGGCATAAACGGTGCCCGAAGAACCCAGGCTCATGGTGATTGCGCCAGGCTGGATATTACCGGTGCCGAGGGCGCCCATCATGTTGTCGCCGCCGCCACTGGCGACCAGCGCCCCAGGGTTGATGCCCAACCGTTCGGCGATGTTCGGCAAAATCGTGCCGACCGCTTGATGCGCCTCCAGCAATTCGGGCAGTGCCGCTTGCAAGCGTCCGCTGGGGTCGATATCGCCCAGTAGCTCTTCGTCCCACTGGCGGGTGCGCACATTGAAGTAACCGGTGCCCGATGCGTCGCCGAACTCGCTGCAGCAGCGCCCGGTCAGCCAATAGTTGAGGTAGTCGTGGGGCAACAGAATGTGAGCGATGCGGGCGAAAATCTGCGGATGTTGCTCTTGGGTCCAGAGCAGTTTGGACACGGTATAGCCCGGCGCAATGACCACGCCGAGCCGTTCCAGCGAACCGCTTTCGCCGCCCAGATGGGCCAGTAACCGGTGGTTTTCCGCGGTGGTTTCGGTGTCGCACCAGAGCTTGGCCGGGCGCAGGACCTGGCCTTGTTCATCGAGCAGGACCAACCCGTGTTGCTGGCCTGAGACGCCGATGCCGAGAATCTCCTGGCCGCTGATGTTGGCGGCCAGCAAAGCCTGGCGAGTGGCGAGGGTCAACGCCTCGAGCCATTGGGCCGGGTCTTGTTCACGACGGCCATTGGCGCCGCTGATCAGGCTGTGGGCGGCAGCGCCCTGACCGAGGACTTTACCGCTGCGCGAATCGAGGATCAGCGCTTTGGTTCCTTGGGTGCCGCAGTCGATGCCAAGGAATAATTGTTGGTTTGCCATGGAGGATCCTTCGATCAGTCGGCCAACATCCGTTCCAGCGTTCGCGTCACTCCAACCTCACGCAAGCTGTTGCAGCACCACTCGAACGCTGCAACAAATTCCGGGGAATGGGGTATCGCCGTACCAAAGATCTCCTCAACTTCCAGCAACCGCTGAGTGATCAACGGATCATCGGCCACCAGCGCCTGACAGAATTCCGCTCGTGGATCGGGAATCAAGTAGGTATCGCCGTTCTCATCGACACCCTTTAGATACAAGGCCCAGGCGGCCACCACCAACGCCGCACGCCTGGTCTCTCGTCCATCGGCAATCAAGCGGTTGATGGTCGGTACAGTGAACTTGGGAAACTTCGACGAGCCGTCGGAGCACACCCGCTCCAGTTGATCGGCAATCGCCTGATTCGAGAAACGCTTGACCAGGGTGTTTTTGTACTGCGTCAGGTCAATGCCCGGCACTGGCGCCAATTGCGGCGTTACGTCCAGGTCCATGTAGGCGCGCATGTAACGCACGAACAGCGGATCGTTCATGGTTTCGTGGACGAAGCGATAGCCCTTGAGAAAGCCCAGATAGGTCAGGGCCAGGTGGCTGCCGTTGAGCAGTTTGATTTTCATCTCTTCATAGGGCGTCACGTCGTCGGTGAACTGCACGCCGACCTTTTCCCAGGCCGGACGACCGTTGACGAACTTGTCCTCAAGCACCCATTGCACAAAGGGTTCACAGACCACCGGCCAGGCATCGTCAATGCCGTGCTCATCGTGCAGTTGCAAGCGGTGAGCCGAGCTGGTCATCGGGGTAATGCGGTCGACCATGGCGTTGGGGAAACTGACGTTCGCGGCGATCCAGTCTCGTAGGTCGGCATCGCGCAGTGCGGCGAAGGCCAACAGCGCCTTGCGGGTGACCGCGCCGTTGTGCGGCAGGTTATCGCAGGACATCAAGGTAAACGCTGGAGTGCCAGCGGCGCGGCGTTTGGCCAGGGCTGCGCAGAGGAAGCCGAACACGGTTTTCGGACTGTTTGGGTGAGCCAGGTCATGCTGGATCTGTGGTAGCTGGGCCATGAACTCGCCAGTGCTGTCGTCGATGCAATAGCCACCCTCGGTGATGGTCAGCGAGACGATGCGAATGTCCGGACTGGCGAGTTTGTCGATCAGCGCCTGAGTACCGTCTTCGGCCAGCAGCATGTCGCTGATGGCGCCGATGACCCGTACTTCGGTGTCGTCGGTATCACCCAGCTCAAATAGAGTGAACAGGTAGTCCTGGCTGGCCAGGTCGTCCCGGGCGCGACGGTCTTCGGCGCGCAGGCCGACGCCGCAGATGCTCCAGTCCAGACCTTCTCCCGTGTTCATCAAGGCATCGGTGTAATAGGCCTGATGGGCGCGATGGAAACCGCCGACGCCAATGTGGGCGATGCCTTGGCGAGTAGCGCTCAAGGCGTAGGCGGGTAGCGCCACTTCAGGTGCCAGACGGGTGAGGTTGGGTTTATTCAAATTCATGTCGGATCTCGGCAATCAGGCAGCGGCGCGCAGCGGTCTGGCCACGGCCACCCCATTGGCATCGAATAAGTGGCAGTGGTCGGCGTCCAGGTGCAGGCTCAATTGTTCGCCATAACGACTCGCCAGATCACCGCGAATACGCATGGTCAGGGCTTCGCCGGAGGCGGTCATAACGTGGCAGAACGTGTCGCTGCCCAAGCGTTCGCTGACGTCGGCGGTGACCTGCAAGGTGCAGTCGCCGGGTTGCGCCAGGTTCAGGTGTTCCGGGCGAATACCCAGTGTCACCGCGCCGCCAATGCTCAGGTTGGCACCGCTCAGGGGCAGCGTGATGCGAGTGCCGGCGTCCAGTAGCACTTCGCAGTTCTGGCGTTCGAGACGGGTGACCTTGCCCTTGAGAAAGCCCATTTTCGGCGTGCCGAGAAAACCTGCGACAAACAGGTTGGCTGGCTGATGATAGAGCTCCAACGGTGAGCCGACCTGTTCGATCCGACCACCGTTGAGCACCACGACTTTGTCGGCCAGGGTCATGGCTTCAACCTGGTCGTGGGTCACGTAAATCATCGTCGCCTGCAGTTCTTTATGCAGCCGCGCCAGCTCCAGACGCATCTGCACCCGCAGGGCGGCGTCGAGGTTGGAGAGTGGCTCGTCGAACAGGAAGATTTTCGGGTTGCGCACGATTGCCCGGCCGATCGCCACGCGCTGGCGCTGGCCACCGGAGAGCTGTTTCGGTTTGCGTTCGAGCATCGGCCCGAGTTCGAGAATCCGTGCCGCTTCGCTGACCTTCTTCTCCACCTCAGCCTTGTTCACACCGGCCAGGTCGAGGGCGAAGGACATGTTTTTGCGCACGCTCATGTGCGGATACAGGGCGTAGGTCTGGAACACCATCGCCAGGTCGCGCTTGGCCGGGCTGACTTCGGTGATGTCGCGCCCGTCCAGCTCGATGGTGCCAGCGGTGACTTCTTCAAGCCCGGCGATCAACCGCAGCAAGGTCGATTTACCACAGCCGGACGGGCCGACGAAGACCACGAACTCGCGGTCGTTCACTTCAAGGTCGATGCCTTTGATGATGGAAAAGCCTTCGAAACCTTTTTGCAGATTCTTTATTTTCAGGTGGGCCATGATGGGCCTCCGCTTTTAATGATTCGAAAGGGGCGTTATTTCACGGCGCCGAAGGACAGACCGCGGACCAGTTGTTTCTGGCTGATCCAGCCGAAGATCAGAATCGGTGCGCAGGCGAGTGTCGATACCGCCGAGAGCTTGGCCCAGAACAACCCTTCGGGGCTTGAGTAAGAGGCGATCAGTGCGGTCAGTGGCGCGGCTTTGGATGAGGTCAGGTTCAGTGACCAGAAGGCCTCGTTCCAGCACAGGATCAGTGACAGCAACACGGTCGACGCCAGACCGCCCTTGGCGATCGGCAGCAGCACCCGGACCATTTCCTGCCACAGGGTGGCGCCATCCAGGCGGGCGGCTTCGAGGATGTCCTTGGGGATGTCCTTGAAGTAGGTGTAAATCATCCAGACCACAATCGGCAGGTTGATCAGCGTGTAGATGATGATCAGCGCGATCCGTGTATCGAGCAGGCCGAAACTCTTGGCCAGCAGGTAGATCGGCATCAGCACGCCCACAGGTGGCAGCATCTTGGTCGAGAGCATCCACAGCAGCGTGCCTTTGGTGCGCTGGGTTTCGTAGAACGCCATGGAGTACGCCGCCGGCACCGCGATCAACAGGCACAGGGCCGTGGCGCTGAACGAAATCACCACCGAGTTCCAGGCGAAGCTGAAGTAGCCGCTGCGCTCCTCGATGTGCAGGTAGTTCTCCAAAGTGGGCGTGAAGATGAACTGCGGCGGTGTGGCGAACGCATCGATTTCGGTTTTGAAACTGGTTAGCACCATCCAGAAGATCGGGAAGAAAATCAGGATGGCGATGGCCCAGGCCAGGGTGCCGAGCAACAGGCTGTGCGAACGACGGGATTGTTGAAGGGTCATGGCAGGCCTCAGGCTTTGTCAGTCAGGTTTTTGCCGAGCATCCGCACCAGGATGATCGCCGCGATGTTGGCAATCACCACCGCGATCAACCCACCGGCTGAAGCCATGCCGACGTCGAACTGCACCAGCGCCTGGTTGTAGATCAGGTAGGCGAGGTTGGTCGAGGCGTAGCCAGGGCCGCCGTTGGTGGTGGTGAAGATTTCGGCGAACACCGAGAGCAGGAAGATGGTTTCGATCATCACCACCACGGCAATCGGCCGTGCCAGGTGCGGCAAGGTCAGGTGCCAGAAAATTGCAATCGGCCCGGCGCCATCCAGGCGTGCCGCCTCTTTCTGTTCCTGGTCGAGCGACTGCATGGCGGTCATCAGGATCAGGATCGCGAAGGGCAGCCATTGCCAGGAGACAATGATGATAATCGACAGCAGCGGGTAGTGCGCGAGCCAGTCCACGGGTTGCGCGCCGAAGAGCTTCCACACGGCAGCGAGAATCCCCGAGACCGGATGGAAAATCAGGTTCTTCCAGATCAGCGCACCGACGGTGGGCATGATGAAGAACGGCGAGATCAACATCACCCGCACGATGCCGCGCCCCAGGAACTCACTGGCTTCCAGCAAGGCACTGATCAACACGCCGAACACCACGCTGATCAGCAGCACGCTGCCGACCAGCAACAAGGTGTTGGTGGCGCCGGGCAGGAAGCCCGAGTCGGTCAGGAAGTAGCTGAAGTTCTCCAGCCCCACGAACGCGTTGTCGCCGGGGTAGAGCAGGTTGTAGCGGATCAGCGAAAAATACAGGGTCATGCCTAGCGGCACGATCATCCATAACAGCAACAAGGCCACCGAAGGGCTGACCAGAAACCAGCCAGGGTTGGCCAGCCGGCTTTTACGCAGCGGCGCCGGGATATCCATATGGGCTTTGAGAGTCGAGGTATTCATGGCGATCACAACCGATTGGTGACAGGCAGATGAAGATCTAATGTGGGAGCGACGGTGCGGCGATCCGACTTGCTCGCGATGGCGATGTATCAGTCACCCACAATGTTGAATGGGAGTCCGTCATCGCGAGCAAGCTCGCTCCCACAGAAGGCAGGAGCGGGGTTCCGGGTTATTTGGGATAACCCGCGCGCTTCATTTCACGTTCGGTGGTTTGCTGGGCGGCCGCCAGCGCCTGGTCGACCGTGGTCTGGCCGATCAGCGCAGCAGAGAACAGCTTGCCGACCTGGGTGCCAACCGCCTGGAACTCAGGAATGGTCACCAATTGGATGCCGATGTAGGGCACCGGTTTGAAGGTTGGCTTGCTCGGGTCGGCAACTTTCAGTGACTCCAGCGTGACCTTGGCGAACGGCGCGGCGCTCATGTAAGCGTCGCTGTAGGTCGAGGCGCGGGTGCCAGGCGGTACGTTGGCGATGCCGTCCTTCTCGGCCACCAGTGCGCCGTACTCTTTGGAGGTGGCCCAGGCGCTGAAGGTTTTCGCCGCGTCCTTGGCCTTGGAGCTGGCGGGGATCGCCAGCGCCCAGGAGTACAACCAGGCCGAGCCTTTGTCGGTCACTTGATGAGGGGCGTAGGTGAAGCCGACATGGTCGCTGACTTTGCTTTGGGTTTTGTCGGTGACGAACGAGCCGGCGACGCTGGCGTCGACCCAGATCGCGCACTTGCCGCTGTTGAACAGTGCAAGGTTCTCGTTGAAGCCGTTGCTGGAAGCACCCGGCGGGCCGGATTTTTTCATGGTGTCGGCGTAGAAATTCAGCGCATTCTTCCACTCCGGACCGCTGAATTCCGGCTGCCACTTCTCATCGAACCAGCGTGCGCCGTAGGCATTGGCGATGGTGGTGATCAATGCCATGTTCTCGCCCCAACCGGCCTTGCCGCGCAGGCAGATACCGTACTGTTCCTGATCGGGTTTGTTGAGTTTGCCGGCGAATTCGCCGATCTGCTCCCAGGTCGGATGCTCGGGCATGGCAAGGCCTGCGTCCTTGAACAGGTCGGTGCGGTAATAGGTCATGGAGCTTTCGGCGTAGAACGGCAGGGCGTAGAGCGTGCCCTTGACCGACAGGCCTTCACGCACCGAGGGGAACACGTCGTCGAGGGCGTAACTGGCGGGTAGATCCTTCATCGGTTCCAGCCAACCTTTGGCGCCCCAGAGTGCAGCTTCGTACATCCCGATAGTCAGCACATCGAACTGGCCGCCCTGGGTGGCGATGTCGGTGGTCAGGCGTTGACGCAGGACGTTTTCTTCCAGTACCACCCAATTGAGCTTGATCTCCGGGTGCTCGGCCTCGAAGGTTTTCGAGAGCTTTTGCATGCGGATCATGTCGCTGTTGTTGACGGTGGCAATGGTCAGGGTTTGTGCGCCAAGGCTGACGCCGCTGAGGGTCATGCAGGTGCAGGCAAGCAGAGCTTTTACAGAGGGTTTCATCGCGTACTCCTCTTCTGCACCCCGGGGGCAGCAGAAGGACAGTTATTGTTTTTGTGTCTTCCGGAGGCAGGAAGAATCTGAGGCTAATTACAGCCCTCAACACACACGATGACAAATCGTTGGTAGCACTTGCACTGATACTATTTTGCACTCGGTGGCGGGGGATCAGCTTTTACCGAGATTTTGCTCGGTCAAACGCTGCACCGCCAGCTGACGGTAATGGGAAGGGGTCATGCCTTTGAGTTGCTGAAAGCGCCGATTGAAGTTGGAAATATTGTTGAAGCCCGACTCGAAACACACATCGGTCACCGGTTTGTCGCCATCGGCCAGCAACTCGCAGGATTTGCTGATGCGCAAGCGATTGACGAATTCGATGAAACAGCGCCCGGTGGCCTGTTTGAAGACCCGCGAGAAGTAGGTCGGCTTCATGCCCAGATGCTCGGCGACTTCTTCCAGCGGCAGTTCGCGAGCGTAGTGGGCAAAGATGTAGTCCACCGCCCGGTTGGTGCGGTCGATGTTATGTTCATCGGCGAGCTGTGGCGTGGTTGCCCCGGACAGCAACTGGTAGTCGTCGCAGGCAACCAACAGCTCCAGCAGGATGAAAAAGTACCCGAGGCGGGTAACGCCTTTGGCGTCGGCAATCCGCTGCATCAGGTCCATAGCCTGGCGGATCGTGTGTTTACAACGAAACTCGATGCCGTACTGCGCACGCTCCAGCAAGGGCGCCAGGCTCTTGAGCTCAGCGAACACCTGATGGCCGCTGTCGAACAGTTCATCGGTGAAGTTCACCAGCATGTCGCGCTTGGGCACCACTTCGTCTTCGGCCACCTGGCTGATCCAGTTGTGGGGCAGGTTGGGACCGGTGAGAAACAGCGTTTCGGGATAGAAGTTGCCAATGTAGTCGCCGATGAACACCTTGCCCGAGCTGGCGACAATCAGGTGCAGTTCGTATTCCTTGTGGAAATGCCAACGCACCAGCGGGCAGGGGAAACCGTGCTGGCGATAGATGATGGACAACCCGTTATGGTCATCCATCAGCTCGTAAGACGGGTCGGTCACTCGGGCGGCTCGGGTCATGGCAGGGCGCTTTTATGATGATTGCGACTTGATGATGCACTTTCAAGCAGACAGTTCCAACCTGTCGTACCGCGAGGCGAGGATATCCGATTTTTCAGGGTTAGCGCTTGGCTCGCCCCTTGATCATGTTCGACTCCCAGCAGTGGTCGATCAGCGAAGAGTCTCCAAAAAAATCGACATTGATAATGCTACATTTCGGTGCCCAGCCAGACGTTGGGCCGAACCACTCATTCAGTTCTGTGGTGATTCTTTTCACACCGGCAAGCTCCCCATAACTGGTTGCCGACAATGACCAAGGCATAGGACCCGATGGTGGGGATTGTAATGTACGTGCGATGTGCTGTTTCAGTTCATTGGGGGACGTAATGTTATTGCCGCTCCATTTGTGGCTGATGCCGTCCCAATACAGCGGGCTGTTAAAGTCAGGATGCCATTCAGCTGCCAGCACGATCCTTTGTGTGCTGCTGAGTTTTTTGAGTTCTCCAAGCGTAAGGTGCTTATTCTCCCTGGGGATGAGTCGCAACCCCAACTCATTCATGATGACCGTATTAAATGTCTTGTAGTCGAAGGCGCCGTCATTCAATGCCTTCAATTCGTGCATATCCAGAATAATGAATTCATCCGGATTTTCATTGAGAAAATAATTCAGGCTTTTAATCAGCTCGCTTAACGATCGACCTGTAGCAGGGCCGTGAAACGTATGGAATTTCTTGATGCCCAGCCAGTGCTCATCAGAGTGAAACCTCAGGTCGAGCGCTCGCACGCCTTCATTGAGCTGCTGGATGAATGGGCCATCCTGACACACAACCCAGTTGGAAATGGCGGCTATATGAGGCGGATAAGAAAAGTCAAAGTCTACACCCGCGTTGTGGGCGCCAGGCCACACTATTTCGCCGATGGAGAGGCGGTCAATGTAATATGTTTCGGACATCCATTTCTTATAGGGGTATGAATTCGCCATGATGCATTCCATTGCTTAATATTAAATAGATAACAAGTTGAATGACGTGTTGCGTGGGTTGCGCGTTCAGCAACACTCGTGAGTTATAGATAATCCAATGGAAGGTTTAATTGCAAGGCGATAAAGGTTTCCAGGTAATTAAATGTGCTGATGTTTCTTTTCGATCAAGCAGAGGAAGTGCTTGTTTGGCAGCAGAGGTAATACCTGTTGCTTGGGGTTATAGAGGTCATGTTTATGAGTCGGCTCGATTTTTAGCCTCGATCCATTGAGCCATATATTGAGTGCTTTTATGGTGGTGGTGTCGAAGCATGCTACCGGTGAAGTTGTCACGTCTTAGCTGCAGCAGGTTTTGACGGCAGTAGGCAATTTTATCGATGAGTGCAGGACCATGAACCTGTTGTTGGTAACGCGCTGCCAGCAGGTCAGCCCCTTGCGCCTGAGCCACTGACCATTGCTTTTTATCCTGATAAAGCCTCACAGCGGCGCTGGCCAATGCACTGGCAGACTCAGCCACTGCTCCAGGCCATGGCCATTGTCCGTGCATGGCTTCGGCGCCGATCGGCGTGGTGATATTCGGTGTACCACAGAGCATGGCGTCGACAATCTTGCCCTTGATGCCAGCGCCGAAACGCAGCGGTGCCAGGCAGATTCGTGCGGCGGACATGACCTGCAAGGCGTCTTCGGCCCAGTTCATCATGTGAAACCCTTGACTCGGGTTGTGCAGGGCGGTCGCCTTGGGCGGTGTGTAGGCGCCATAAATGTGCAGTTGAGCACCGGGCAGTTGTTGCCGGATCAGTGGCCAGAGCGTGGTTTTCATCCAGAGCACCGCATCCCAGTTCGGCGCGTGGCGGAAGTTGCCGATGCTGAGGAAGTGCGCGCGGTCTTCGAACGGTGTGAACGGCTGAGTGATCGGGTCGAGCATCAGCGGACACCAGTGCAGCAACTGGCGCGGCAGTTTGAACTGCTCGACCAGCAACTCGATTTCCACCTCCGAGATCATCAGGTTCAGGTCACAGCGGTACAACGCCGCGATTTCGCGCTTGGCCAGGTCGGTGTCGGCCATGAGTTCGAACTCTTCACGCAATGCCGGGGCAAACAACTCGCTGAAATCGTTGGCGTCGTCACTGGCCTTCAAGCGCTCCTTGAGTCGCTGGTGGCGGGCCTGTCGCAAGCTCTGCAGATCAGAGGTCTCAAGTACGCGCAACGCATCAGGGCAGTGTTTCTCGACCCGCCAGCCAAATTGCTCCTCCATCATGAACTGATCGAACAGCACGATATCCGGCGCCAATTCGCTAACGAAGGCATCGAAACTGCTGTTGTTCAGCTCAATGGAGACTTCACGGATACCCAGCCCAGCCAAGTCTGCCTTGTGTTCGCCGACACCGGCCGGGCTGCTGAACGTGATGTCCCAGCCTTGCTGTAAAAACGTTTCAAGGATTTGCATCACGTGTCCGCTGGCCGCAGACGAGCGTGGCTCGGGCCAGACGTAACCAATGATCAGGACTTTGGTTGCGCGGGGCTGACTCATGAACGGGATTTCCTTGATGCAGGCAGAAGGCTGGGGAGAAACGAGGGGCGCAATTAAACCACAGCCGGGGGTGTTGATTGTGCCCGGCAATCGCCCCACGGTACGTTATGCACTTGTATTGACTGGAAGTTTCTCGATTCATGAGTTAGCGTCTGGCAGCTGATCCATGGACGTTTTTCAATGACCCAACCCACCGCACTTCAGACTAAAGTCGCCTCGCAAATTCTCATGGCGATCCGGTCTGGCGAGTTAACACCCGGCAGTCACCTCAAAGAGGTCGAACTGGCCGAGCGCTTTGGCGTGTCTCGCTCGCCGATTCGGGGGGCGCTGATCTATCTGGCGCAAGAGCGTGTGATCGGACGGTTGCCCCACCAGGGTTACTGCGTACTGGACACGCCGCTCAGCGATGAGTTGGCCAAGGTCAGTCTGCCGGTCGGTGAGGATGAGGAACTGTATCAGCGGCTGATCGATGATCGCCTGGCGCAGGCGATACCCGATCAGGTGATGGAGAGTGATCTGTTGCGTCGTTACGGTGCAGGCAAAGCGGTATTGCGCCGCTGCTTGCTGCGTTTGTCCGACGAAGGTGTGATACAGCGCAAACACGGACACGGCTGGATGTTTTTACCCACCTTGAGCTCGGCCGAAAAGCGCTTCGAAAGTTATCGCTTTCGTATGCTCCTGGAGCCTGCGGGCTTGCTTGAACCGACCTTCGATCTTCCGCGCGAACGCCTGCAGCGGTGCCGTGAAAAGCAGCAGGCGCTGCTTGAAGGCACTCCCGACAGCCTGAGTTTTTTCGAAGCCAATGCCGAGTTCCACGAATTATTGGCTGCTGCGTCCGGCAACAGCTTCATTCTGCAAACCGTGCAGCAGCAAAACCGCCTGCGTCGGCTGACCGAGTTTCATACCGTGTCGAACCTGGAGCGGGTTCGTACCTCCTGCCGTGAACACCTGGAAATTATCGACGCGCTGGAGCAGGGCGATCGGGAATGGGCGTCGACCCTGCTGTACCGGCATCTGAAGGTGGCCAGTACGTTGAATGAAGTGCGCAAGAAAAGCTGAGCTCAAGGTGCCAGCATGCTCAGAACCTTATCGCGCAACTGGTCAATAGAAAACGGCTTGCCAATCACCGACATGCCTTCCGGCACCTCGATACTTTCCGTATAGCCACTGGCAAACAGTATCGGCAGCGTCGGGCGCAGCACACGCGCCTGGGCCGCCAGCTCCCGGCCATCCATCTCCGGCAATCCGACATCGGTCATCAGCAGATCGATGATTTGCGCGCTATCGTTGATCAGGGCGAGCGCTGCTTTGCCACTGTCGGCCTCCAGCACCTTGAACTTCAGTTCTTCCAGCACGTCGACAATCAGCATGCGCACAATGGTGTCGTCTTCGACTACAAGGAGGGTGGGCGCTGTGGCAGGCATAGAGGTAGCCCTCAAAAAAGAATAACTGTACAGGAGTAGACGGGAGAATCACTCTTCTTCAGTCATAGCAGAGCGCTGCAGGATATTGCCGGCAAGGTTGTCAGAAAAATGGATCCAAAATGCGTTTATGGGGCAGACTCCTTCATTTACACCTGTTCACCAAGGCCATCCAATGACCGCTTCGTCTTCGGTTGATGAGCAACGTTTTCGCAAACTCCTGGGTCGCAATATCAGCTTGCCGCTGGGTATGGGCGTGCTCAGTGCGGTGTTTTTTGTCTCCTTGATCACCTATCTATTGTCGGTGATCCAGTGGGTCGAGCACACGGACCGGGTGCTCAATAACGCCAACGAAGCGGTGAAGCTGACGGTCGACCTGGAAACCGGGATGCGTGGTTTTCTGCTGTCCGGTGACGAGCATTTTCTCGATCCCTATGAAACGGCCAAACCAAGGATCATTGTCGCGCTCAAGACCTTGCAGGAATTGACGGCCGATAACCCGCCACAGGTCGATCGCCTGCGCAGGCTCGAGGCGTTGCAGGTCGAGTGGAACGATTACTCGCAGACCATGATCGATTTGCAGCACAGTGGCGGTGATTATCGGGCCGCCGTGAAGTCTGGCCGGGGTAAACGTCTGACCGATGAAATCCGCAAGCAGTACGAAGATGTCATCGATAGGGAGCAACAGTTGCGCATCACGCGCAACGAAGAGGTTAGACACACGACGATCTGGACCATTTCCCTGTACTTGCTGTTTGTTGCCGGTGTCAGTGGTTTGTTGGCCTTTGTCGGTCGGCGCGATTTGCTCAGTCTGTCGAAAAGGTACAGCGCCAACCTGGGCGCGCAACAGGCGAGTGCGCAACGTCTGGAACAACAAGCCTGGCTGCGTAATGGTCGGACCGAGCTGGCGGAACAGGTGCTGGGGCAACTGACGCTCGACGTGCTGGGCCGCAATATTCTGCAATTTTGCGCGCAATACCTGGGCTCTGCCGTTGGCGCGATATACCTGAAAGAAGATCACGGCGGCCTCAAGCGTATAGCCTCTTATGGCTTCTCCCGCGAGCAGGAGGAGCGCGAGCAAGCACTCTATAGCGGTGAGGGCATTACCGGCCAGGCGGCACAACAAGGTCGACTGATTCGTCTGGATGAAGTGCCGGCCGACTACTTCAAAGTCAGCTCCGGCTTGGGGGAAGGTGCGCTGCGCAGTGTGCTGGTGGTGCCGACCCGTGATGACGACCGGGTCAACGGTGTGATCGAACTGGGTTTTCTGCGGGCCCTGACCGAGCGTGATATCGAACTGCTGGAGCTGATTGCCGGGAACATCGGCACCTCCATCGAAGCGGCGCGCTATCGCCAGCGGTTGCAGGAAGTGCTGGCGGAAACCCAGCAACTCAATGAAGAGTTGCAGCGTTCCAGTCAGTACAAGTCCGAATTCATCGCCAATATGTCCCACGAGCTGCGTACGCCGCTGAACAGTTCGTTGATCCTCGCCAGGTTACTGGCAGAGAACCCGCACGAAAACCTCAGCGCCGAGCAGGTAAAGTTTGCCGAGTCGATCTACTCGGCCGGCAATGACCTGCTCAACCTGATCAACGACATTCTCGACATTTCCAAGGTCGAAGCCGGCAAGCTTGAAATGCGCCCCGAAAACACCAGCGTCGCGCGTCTGGTGGACGGTTTGCGCGACATGATTGAACCGCTGGCAGCGGACAAACACCTGGCGTTCAATGTCGAACTGCAATCGGATGCACCGTTGGTGCTGTTCACGGATCGTCAGCGTCTGGAGCAAGTGCTCAAGAACCTGCTGTCGAATGCCATCAAATTTACCGATAAGGGCAGCGTTAGTCTGACCGTCACCCGGCAGCCGGGCGAGGGGATTGCTTTTATCGTCCGTGACTCGGGTATCGGAATCGCCAGTGATCAGCAGGAAAGTATTTTCGAGGCCTTCCGCCAGGCCGATGGCACCACCCACCGTCGTTACGGCGGCTCGGGGCTGGGCCTGTCGATCTCGCGTGATCTGGCGGCGTTGCTCGGCGGTTCGATCAGCGTCATCAGCGAACCGGGGCAGGGCAGTTCATTCACGTTGGTGTTGCCCGAGCAGTACGTCGAACCCGGTGATGAGCCTATTGAACCGATGAAGATCGAGTCAGTCGTCGCTACGCACACGCCAGAGCGCTTGCTCGACGAAGTGACAGTTTTTCTGCACAAAGTCGAGTCGCGGTTGTCCCATGGGCGGCAAACGATGCTCAAGACTGCTCGCAGCCGCGACAAGGTCTTCGAAGGCCGCAAGGTGCTGTTGGTGGATGATGATGTGCGCAACATCTTTGCCCTCACCAGCGCACTGGAGCACAAGGGCGCTATCGTGGTGATTGGCCGTAACGGCCGTGAAGCGATCGAGAAACTCAATGAGGTGGATGACATCGACCTGGTGCTGATGGACGTGATGATGCCGGAGATGGACGGTTTTGAAGCCACCACCGAGATCCGCAAGGACCCGCGCTGGCGCAAGCTGCCGATCATCGCGGTGACGGCCAAGGCCATGAAGGACGATCAGGAACGCTGCCTGCAAACGGGCTCCAACGATTACCTGGCCAAGCCCATCGACCTGGATCGCCTGTTCTCACTGATTCGCGTGTGGTTACCGAAGATGGAAAGCGTTTAGTGGAGCGCAATGAGCTGCGGTGTGAAGAAGCCAACCGTCGCGACCGGACTTGGCTTGGGGCTGTTTATTTCCGAGCAAATCGTCGCCGCCCATGGCGGATGCATCACCGTTGAGAGCAAGATTAATCAAGGCTCGTTATTTCGTGTTTGCCTACCGCTGTAGGAAAACGGACAAAGCAACGCAACCTCTGCGTGACCGAAGGGTCGTATCAGCAGCTATTGACCGAACAAAGGCTTCCCATGAGTGAAGATGCACAAGACGTCGTATTGATCGTCGAAGATGACCCCTCCATCCTGATGGTGTTGGCCGCCTATCTGTCGGGCGAAGGCTATCGGGTTTTGCAGGCTGTCGATGGTGAACAGGCCTTTGAAATTTTGGCCAGCAAACCGCACCTGGACATGATGATCACCGATTACCGTCTGCCCGGTGGCATCTCTGGCGTACAGATTGCCGAACCCGCGGTGAAGCTGCGACCGGAGCTCAAGGTGATTTTCATCAGTGGCTATCCGCAGGAAATTCGTGAGTCAGGCAGCCCAATCGCGCAAAAAGCGCCGATTCTGGCCAAGCCGTTCGATCTGGACGAATTGCAGGCACTGATGCAGGACATGCTTTCGTAATCCTCACGCAATACCCCCGTAGGAGCTGCCGAAGGCTGCGATCTTTTCAGGATCAAAAGATCGCAGCCTTCGGCAGCTCCTACGGGCCATTTTTTACAACCCTTGTTGCAATGCCGGGTCATCTGGATTCATCTGCTCAAGTTGCGCGAGCAGTACCTGAACGTTCTGCAGCTGGCCGCTTTCCTTCCAGTAGTTGATCAGCAGCACCCGTGCCTTGCGATCGGCCGGGTGACGCTGAACGATCTCTTGCAGCTGCTTTTGCGCGGCTTCCAGCTCTTCCTGAGCGTGCAAGGTCGTCGCCAGGTCGTAGCGGTATTCCTTGTTGTCGGGTTCCAGTTCCACGGCTTTTGAAAGACCGAGCAGTGCGAACTCGCCTTGTCCGTGATGCAGCAGCCACAACCCCAGCGCGTGCTGCAGATAGGCTGAATCAGGTTGGGTTTGCAGCTGTTTGGCGAGCAGTTGCTGGGCAGCATCAGTCTGCCCCTGTTTATCCAGCACCTCGATTTGCATCACCAGTGCCGGCAGGTTGCCAGGGTCCAGGCGCAAGGTCTGTTCGAGCGCTTGCTGTGCTGCTTTCAATTCGGCGTTGTGCAGGTGCAGGCGAGCCAGTTGGTATTCGGTCCCGGCAGTTTCAGGCTGGCTTTTCAATGAGTGTTCATATTCATCGATGACCTGCTGCAAGGGGCCGAAGTACAACCCCAGATCATCCGGCGAAAGCCCCAACAATGCGTTCGCGGTGGCAAAACGCACGGCTTGCTCGCGGTCATCGAGCAATGGCCCGAGCAACAGGCTGCGCTGGCCATTGGGCACCAGCCCGACAACGCTTTTGATTGCGGCCAGGCGAACCTCGATCACCGGGCTTTGCAGGTCGGCGTCTGCCAGTTTCAGCGCCTGCGGGCTCGGGTAATTCGGCAGTTCGGCATGTAACAAGACGCGGCGTGTGTCCGACAAGTCCGGACGCGCCAGTTGCTGATAAAGCACGCGCGCCGCGCCAGGCTGGCCGTTGTGGGCTTTTTCCATGGCATCGTGATAACCCTGCTTGATCGCAGGTGGCACCACGGGCGTCGTGCTGCGCAGGGAAAACCAGGCAATGCCAACGGCAAGCAGGACAAGCAGGCTGATGAACAGGTGGCGGCGAGGCTTGGGCATGCAGGAATCCGGAATCTGACAGCGTTTGCAAAGCTGCCAGCTTCGGTCAGCTGGCGCTGCGAGTCAAACCCGGAACGTGGTTCAACACATACCTGATGGGCTCAAGTCGAGCTGAAACCTCTCATGTGTCGTCGCAGTGACTACGCTTGCTGGAGATGACTCGACGAGCGTTTCCATGCAAGCGTTGCTGCAGTACTTCAAGGCGATCCTCCACCCCGGCCCCGGGGTGTTGCTGTTTGCCTTGAGAACGATCACCGCCGGGTTGTTGACACTGTACCTGGCCTTTCTGTTTGACCTTGACCAGCCCAAATGGTCGATCATGGCCGTAGTCATCGTCAGCCAGCCCCTGGCCGGGATGGCGCTCGCCCGCAGTTTTGGCCAGGTCATCGGCACCACGCTGGGCGCGGTCGTGGCCGTAGTGATCATGGCGATCTTCCCCCAGGCGCCGGTGCCTTTCGTGATGACGTTGTCCCTGTGGCTGGCACTGTGCACCGCCGGTGGCACCTTGTTGCGCTACACCAGTTCTCAGGCGTTTGTACTCAGCGGCTATACGGCGGTAGTGGTGGGGCTGCTGGCAGTGCCTGATCAGGAGGGCACCTTCCTGTTGGCCGTGACTCGCGTGACCGAGACGTTGCTGGCGGTTGCCTGTGTCTGTGTCGTCAGTCTGCTGACCGCGCGTCCGGAGGCCGTGGCCAAGGATTACTTTGCCAGGATCGATCAGGTGATCAAGCTGCTGGCAACCCATGCCAGCGCCGTCATTCGGACCGAGGAAAGCGAGGCCGACTTCCACCGGCGGCAAATGCAGCTGCTTGGGCAGATCAGCGCGCTGGAGGGGGTACGCCGGCATTTGTATTACGACGCGCCGCGTTTGCGCAGTGCCGACGACCTGGTGCAATTGCTCGGCAATCAACTGCTGTTGCTGACCGCGCGGCTCACCGCATTGCGCCATCAGCGCGAGCTGTTGCTCGAGCGCTGGGAAGGCGAGATACCTGGCGAAATACAGCATTTGCTGACCGAAGAACTGACCTTTCTCGATGAACTGGCTCGGCAGGGGCGCGCACTGTCCAGCGAGAAGCGGCACCAGTTTGCGGCGTTGCAACAGCGTTTCGATGCACTGGCCTACCGTTCGGAGCAACTGACCGAGCCCTTGAAGGCCACCTTGCGCTCGCTGTCATGGTCACTGCGTTGGGAACAGGCGCGAATGCTGCAGCAGCTTGAAACGATTCTGGAGTTGAGCGACGCGATCCAGAGCGGACGCAAGGCCAGTAGCGTTTTTCGTGGTCAGGCCAACCCGCTGCACCTGGATTTCACCCTGGCGACGATGAACGCCATCCGCGCGTTCTGCGCACTGATGGTGGCTGGCCTGATATGGATCGAAACCGGTTGGGATGGCGCCCGGGGCGGGATGATTGTGGCGGGGATCCTCTGCTCGTTGATGGCGACGTTTCCCCGCCCGCTGTTGGCTGCCCAGAGCTATGCCCGAGGCCTGGGGCTGGCGCTGGTGGTGTCGGCGGTGCTTCAGTTTGCGCTGGTGCCGATGATCAGCAGCTTCGAGCTGTTGGCCCTGTTGCTGGCGCCATTGCTATATGCCGTCGCGGTGGGGTTGTCCAGCCCGCCGACCACGGGTACGGGGATCGGGCTGGGATTGTCGACGTTTCTGTTACTGGGCCCGCAGAACATCGGGTTGGGGCAGAACACCGCAACCCAGTGGTTTGAATTTGCTGGCGCTTACACCTGCGCCACCGTGCTGGCGTTGAGTGTGTATGCCTTGATCTTCCCCTTCAGGCCCGTTCTGCGCATTCGGCGGCTGCACCAGGAGAATTGCGAGCAGGTCTATGCCTTGCTGAAAAAACCAGCTACCGATGAAAACCAGTTTGCCTTCGAGAGTCGTATGGTCGACCGTCTGACCATGATGCTGGGACTGTTGCCAGCCATCCAGGATAAGCCAGCGCGCGACCTGTTCGAGGTCAGCCTCGGCTGTCTGGCCCTGGGCATTGCCTTGAACCAGCTCAGGCAGCAGGGGCAGAACAACGTACTACTGAGCCCGCAGACGCAAACCCGGTTGTTCGCCACTGTTCGGGAAACCGGGCGGCTGGTCGCCGGTCGGCCGAACATCGAAGTGGATCGCGTGATCGACAGCCTGCACGGCTTGGGTGATGAACTGGACGCGCTGCACTCCAGCGTCCACGGACGCCTGTGGTCAGTGTTTCGCATGCGCGTGGCGTTGTTGATCGTGGTGTCGTTCCTGGAACGCCACCGTGGCCACTTTGAGCCCGTCACCTTGCAAGGAGTACCTGCGCTTGACCATTGATCTGGAAATAGGCGGTGTCTATTTGCCGCCGATTGCCCAGGCGCTGCTGCTGGGCTTGCCGATTTTCCTGGTGCTGGACTGGATCCTGCGGCGCTTCGGCGTATTGCAGTTCGTCTGGCATGAAGCCTTGTTCGAAGGCGCGTTGTACGCCTGCGTGTGTGCGATGTTGATTCTGGTGATGGGAGCCTGATGCCTTGAAGAAAATCCTCGCCCAACTCTCGACACTGGCAGTGGTTGTGCTGGCTTTTGTGCTCGGCTGGTTTGCCTGGGAGCATTACACTCGCGCACCCTGGACCCGGGACGCACGGGTGCGTGCCGATGTGGTGACCTTGTCCGCCGATGTTGCAGGACGCATCGTGCGCCTCGGCGTGCACGATAACCAGCATGTGGAGAAGGGGCAGTTGCTGCTGGAAATCGATCCCTCGCGTTACGCCCTGGCGGTGGAACATGCCAAACGTTCGGTGGAAGTGGCGAAGGCCTCACTGGGGCAATCGCAAGCGGCCATCGTTGCCAGCCAGGCGCTGCTCAAGCAGCGTCAAAGCGAGGAGCTGCGTCGACGGACCCTCAAGGAACGCATGGCGATCTCCGGCGAAGAGTGGGAAAAATCCAGTACCGAGGTGTCGGTGGCCCAGGCCGATTTGCTGCGCAACCAGGCCAACCTGGGTTTTGCCCAGGCCAATGTGCAACTGGCCATCGCCTCATTGGCCGAAGCTGAACGCGATCTGGAGCGCACCCGGGTTGAATCGCCGGTCAGTGGCTACGTCACCAATCTGCTGACCCGGGAGGGCGATTACGCAACCGCGGGCGGTCCGCTAGTGGCGCTGGTGGACAGCGACTCGTTTTATGTCAGCGGCTACTTCGAAGAAACCAAGCTGCCGCGAATCGGGGAGGGTGACCGGGTCGACATCGAGTTGATGAGTGGCGAACATTTTGGCGGCACCGTGCAAAGCATCGCTTTCGCCATTGCCGACCGGGAAAACCTGCCCGGCGGTCGTTTGCTGGCCAACATCAACCCGAGCTACACCTGGGTCAAACTGGCGCAGCGGGTGCCGGTACGGATTCAGATCGACGCCGACTATGCCGGCAAAAACACTCTGCGCGCCGGGACCACGGCTACGGTGACTGTCCAGGAAATCCGTGAAGAACCAAAAAAAAGCCCCGCGACCGAATGAGGCGCGGGGCAAAAAATCTGGCTGGTTGCGGCCAACCAAAGGAGCTCTTGAAGGGGTTACTTGCTGGCGACCGTCTCGGGTTGCCAGCCACCGCCGAGCGCCTTGTAGATGGCGACGATGCCACGGTAAAGGTCAACCTCGGCCTGGGCCTGGGAGTCCTCGGCCGCCAGGCGTTCACGTTGCGCGTCGAGCAGCACCAGGAAATCCGCGGTGCCTTCGCGGTAGCGAATTTCCGCCAGATCGGCGGCGGCGCGGCTCGATTCGCTTTGGCGAATCAGCGAGATCAGGCGTTGCTGACGTTTACCATAATCAGAGAAGGCGTTCTCCGATTCCTCCAACGCTAACAACACTTGCTGCTCGTAGGTCGCCAGAGCGCCTTCGGCGTTAGCATCGGCTGCCCGCAAGCGAGCGCGGACGCTGCCCAGGTCGAACGCGGCCCAGGTAATACTTGGGCCGAGCGCCCAGGCGCTAGCGGCCGACGAGCCGATCTGCGAACCACGCCCGGCGGTGAAGCCGAGGAAACCGCTGAGGCTGACCCGTGGGAACAGATCGGCCTTGGCCACGCCGATGCGGGCGGTGGCGGCAGCCAGCTTGCGTTCGGCGCTGCGGATGTCCGGACGGCGTTGCAGCAGCTCACCCGGGTCACCAATCGGCAAGGCCTTGGCAATCGCCGGCAAGTTGGCCGGGCTGAGGTCGACGGTCAGTTTGTCCGGCCGTTCACCCAGCAGGGTGGCAATCCGGTTGCGTTGGCGTGTCTGCACCTCTTGCAGCTGCGGCACACTGGCTTCGACGGAAGCGAGGCGGGCATCGGCGCGAACCACATCGAGCTGATCGCCAACGCCGGCATCACGCAGGCTGACGGTGATCTTGCTCGAATCTTGCTGGTTTTTCAGGTTGGCCAGCGCGATTTTTTCCCGCAGTTGCGCACCGCGCAGTTGACCGTAGGCGTCCACCAGTTCGGCAATCATGCTGACTTGCAGTTGATGCAGATCGGCTTCGGCGACTTGCTGATCGGCATCGGCGGCTTCCAGATTGCGCTGGATGCGCCCGAACAGATCCACTTCCCAGGCCATGTCCAGGCCCAGGTCGTAACGCTCGCTGTTGACGCGGTCGGTGGTCTGGCCGGGAATCTGGCCCTTGGCCAAATTGCTGCTGGCGCGGCTGGTGACGTTGGGTGTGGTCTGGGTGGCAGCGTCATCGCGAAACGCACGAGACGCCTTCAAGCGGGCATATGCCACTCGCAGATCACGGTTGCCCTGCAACGACTGGGTCACCAACTGATTGAGGACCGGGTCGTCGAATTGCTGCCACCAGACACCTTCGAAGCGTGCGCGGTCGAAGTTCTTCTGACCGTTTGCGCCGTCGGTGGCGGACGTGATATTGGCCGCCGCAGTTAGCGGGGTCTTGTAGTCCGGGCCGACGGCACAGGCACTCAGGGCCAGTACCAGCAAGCTCGGCAGGAAGGCTTTCAGACTCATTGTTGCGCCTCCAGTTTCAGGGCCTTGGCCGCTTTGCGTGCATCGCCGCGCTCGACAAAACGACGGATCAATACGTAGAACACTGGCGTCAGCAACAGACCGAAGAAGGTCACCCCGAGCATCCCGGAGAACACTGCTACACCCATGGCGTGACGCATTTCTGCACCGGCACCGCTGGAGAACACCAGAGGCACCACACCCATGATGAAGGCGAAAGAGGTCATCAGGATCGGCCGCAGACGCAGACGGCAGGCTTCCAGTACCGCGCTGAGCGGGTCCAGACCTTCCTCTTGCTTGTCCTTGGCGAATTCGACGATCAGGATCGCGTTCTTACAGGCCAGTCCCACCAGAACGATCAAGCCGATCTGGGTGAAGATGTTGTTGTCGCCACCGGAGAGAATCACCCCGGTAATCGCCGACAGCAGCGTCATCGGTACGATCAGGATCACCGCCAGTGGCAGGCTCCAGCTCTCGTATTGCGCGGCTAGTACCAGGAACGCCAGCAGTACGCAGAGCGGGAACACGAACAGCGCGGTGTTGCCGGACAGAATCTGCTGGTAGGTCAGGTCGGTCCACTCGTAGGTCATGCCGTTAGGCAATTCGTCCTTGAGCAGTTTTTCGATGGCCTTTTGCGCTTGGCCGGAGCTGTAGCCGGGGGCTGCGGCACCGTTGATTTCAGCGGTGATAAAGCCGTTGTAGTGCATCACGCGGTCCGGCCCCGAGGTGTCGCTGACCTTGATGAAGGTCGCCAGCGGGATCATCTCGCCTTTGTTGTTGCGCACTTTCAGCTGACCGATCTGATCCGGTTCGAGGCGGAACTGCTGCTCGGCCTGAACGTTGACCTGATAGGTGCGACCGAAGCGGTTGAAGTCGTTGGCATACAACGAGCCCAGGTAGATCTGCAGGGTGTCGAAGATGTCGCTGACGGCCACGCCGTGGGTCTTGGCTTTTTCGCGGTCGATGGCGGCATCGACCTGTGGCACGTTCACGGTATAGCTGGTGAACAGCCCGGCCAGTTCCGGCACGCTGCGGCTCTTGGTGATGATGTTCATGGTTTCTTTGAACAGCTCGTCATACCCCAGGTTGCCCCGGTCTTCGATCTGCAGGCGGAAACCACCGATGGTGCCCAGGCCCTGTACCGGCGGCGGTGGGAAGATCGCCATGTAGGCTTCCTGAATCCCGGCGTACTGGCCGTTCAAGGCACCGGCAATGGCACCGGCCGACTGGCTTGGGTCCTTGCGCTGATCGAACGGTTTCAGGGTGACGAACACGATGCCGGCGTTAGGGCTGTTGGTGAAACCGTTGATCGACAGCCCCGGGAAGGCCACTGCGCTTTCCACGCCAGGCTGTTTCAGGGCGAGGTCGGACATGCGCTTGATCACATCTTCAGTACGGTCCAGGCTCGCCGCATCCGGCAGTTGGGCGAAGGCCACCAGGTATTGCTTGTCCTGGCCTGGCACGAAACCGGTTGGCGTGTTCGAGAAACCGAGGAACGTCAGTGCCATCAGACCGGCGTACAGCAGCAGGGCGATGCCGCTGCTGCGGATCACACGGCCCACAGTGCCGACATAACCATGGCTGGCACGATCAAAGAAACGGTTGAACGGACGGAACAGCCAGCCACCGAAGATCCCGTCGAGGACTTTCGAGAAGCGGTCCTTGGGCGCGTCATGGCTTTTGAGCAAAACGGCAGCCAAGGCTGGCGACAGGGTCAGCGAGTTGAAGGCCGAGATCACCGTGGAAATCGCAATGGTCAAGGCGAACTGCTTGTAGAACTGCCCGGTCAATCCGGAGATGAAGGCGGCCGGGATAAACACCGCACACAGTACCAGCGCGGTGGCGATGATCGGGCCGGTCACTTCACGCATGGCGCGCTTGGTCGCTTCGACCGGCGTGAGCCCCAGGCCGATGTTTCGTTCGACGTTTTCCACCACCACGATGGCGTCGTCGACCACGATACCGATGGCCAATACCAATCCGAACAACGACAGCGCGTTAAGCGAGAAGCCGAACAGGTGCATCACTGCGAACGTACCGATCAGCGATACCGGTACCGCCACCAACGGAATGATCGAGGCGCGCCAGGTTTGCAGGAACAGGATCACTACCAGCACCACCAGAATCAGTGCTTCGAACAGCGTGTGCACCACAGCCTCGATGGAACCGCGAACGAAAATCGTCGGGTCATACACGATGCTGAAGTCCATGCCTTCGGGGAAGCTCTTCTTCAGCTCGGCCATTTTGGCGCGCACTTCGTTGGAGATCTCGATCGCGTTGGAGCCCGGACGCTGGAAGATCGGGATCGCCACGGCCGGTTGGTTGTTCAGCAGGGAGCGTAAGGCGTACTGACTGGAACCCAGTTCGACGCGAGCAATGTCTTTGAGGCGGGTGATTTCACCGTTTTCGCCAGAGCGAATAATGATGTTCTCGAACTCTTCCTCGGAGACCAGGCGACCTTGAGTGTTGACCGAGAGCTGGAACGCGGTAGCGTTCGGCGCAGGCGGAGCACCCAGGGCACCGGCGGCAACCTGGCGGTTCTGCTCGCGAATCGCGTTGACCACATCGGTCGCGGTGAGGTTACGCGAAGCGGTCTTGTTCGGATCGAGCCAGACCCGCAGCGAGTAGTCGCCCATACCGAACAGTTGCACGTCACCCACGCCGCCCAGCCGCGCCAACTCATCCTTGATGTTGAGCAGGGCGTAGTTGGACAGGTAGAGCATGTCGTAGCGCTTGTCCGGCGAGGTCAAGTGCACAACCATGGTCAGGTCGGGCGAGGCCTTGTCCACCGTGATGCCGATCCGGGTCACTTCTGCGGGCAGCTTGGGCTCGGAGCGGGTGACGCGGTTCTGCACCTGCACCTGAGCGTTGTCCAGGTCGGTACCCAGCGCAAAGGTGATGGTCAGGGTGATCTTGCCGTCAGCGGTGGACTGCGAGGACATGTACAGCATGTTCTCGACGCCGGTGATGGCTTGCTCCAGCGGAGCGGCCACGGTTTCACCGATGACTTTAGGGTTGGCACCCGGGAAGTTGGCGCGAACCACCACGGTCGGTGGCACGACTTCCGGGTATTCGCTGATCGGTAGCTGGAACAGCGAGATGCTGCCGGCGATCAGGATCAGCAGCGAGAGTACCGCTGCAAAGATCGGCCGTGAAATGAAGAATTGGGAAAAATTCATCGGAGTTGTCGTCCCTTAACCGCGTGGAGTCGCAGCGGCGAGTTTCACAGCCGTACCCGGCGCAACCTTGGCAGGTGCGACTTGGGGCAGGTTGCTGGCTTCAAGCGCTTGGCGTTGTTGAGCAAGGGCCGCGAGGGTTTCCTTGCTGGCCATCGGAATCACTTCAGGCGTGACCGGGGAACCCGGACGCACCCGTTGCAAACCCTTGACGATGATCGTGTCGTCCTTGCTCAGGCCGCTGCGCACAATGCGCAATCCTTCGATCTTCGGCCCCAGCTCGACGGCGCGATAAGCCGATTTGTTGTCGGCGTCCATCACCAGTACGAACTTTTTACCAAGGTCGGTACCGACGGCTTCATCGTTGATAAGCACGGCGGAATAGGTCCCGCTGCCCACCAGTTTCAGGCGAGCGTAGAGGCCGGGGGTGTATTCGCCCTTGCTGTTATCAAACACGGCGCGACCACGAATGGTGCCGGTCTTCGGGTTGACCTGGTTGTCGACGAAGTTCATCTGGCCCAGGTGTGGGTTGCCTTCTTCATTGGACAGACCAAGGTAAACCGGAGTGGTTTGACCGCGTTGGCCCTGGCGGGCGAGCTGGGTGTACTTGAGGTACACACGCTCATCGGCGTCGAAGTAGGCGTAAATCCTGTCGGTGGAGACCACGCTGGTCAGCGCGGTGACATCGGCGGTGACCAGGTTGCCGGCGGTGATTTCCGCACGGCTGACACGGCCGCTGATCGGTGCGGTGACGCGGGTGAAACTGAGGTTCAGTTTGGCCAGGTCCAGTTGCGCCTGGATCGCGCCGACAGCGGCTCGAGCTTCTTGGGCGGCGCTGCTGCGAGAGTCGGCCAGTTCTGCGGAAATCGCGTTGCTGGTGCGCAGGCGCTCACCGCGCTGGGCTTCGTTTTCGCTGCGGGTCGCATTGGCGCGGCCCTGGGCAACCAGGGCTTCGAGGCGGCGAACCTCAGCCTGGAACGGCCGTGGGTCGATCTGGAACAGCAGGTCGCCTTTTTTCACCAGTGCGCCTTCGGTGAACGCGACTTCATCGATCTGGCCAGACACCCGAGGACGAATCTCGACGGTTTCCGGTGCTTCGAGGCGGCCGGTGAAATCGTCCCATTCATTGACCGGTTGTTCCAGCACCTTGGCCACACTGACTTTGGCCGCGGGCATGGCGGCAGCGGTGCCCGGGGTCTTGCCGCAGGCGCTCATCACCAACAAGGCCAAGAGGGCCAGGGGGAAGCGCAAATGTTTGAGTGACTGTTCCATGGATGCATCCGCCAATGTATTGAGATGGACGGATGATGCTCGGCGGGCTTGTATCTCACGAATCGAATGAACCGAAGGTAACTATCATTCGGAATGATATAAGTTCGAAATGAGCTCTCTAGCGTGGGGCTTTGGTGAGTAGGTGATCAATGAGCTTAATGACAATTCACTGTTGCGGGGAATGTAAAGGACTGGCTTGAAACCGGGTTGCGGCCTTCGCGAGCAAGCCCGCTCCCACACTGGATCTTCACCGTATACAAAATCTGTGTTCACTGGAGATCTAATGTGGGAGCGGGCTTGCTCGCGAAGAGGCCATCAGCCTCTCTACAAAGCCAATGATCAGGCCAGACTATCCGGATCCCCAAAAAACATCTGACAAGGTCTATAAATCGGGGCTTTAGGATGTTTTTTGGTGCGATGCCCCCATTTTGGCCACCAGTGGTGGTGCTTGTCAGGGGGGGAGATGGCAAATCTTCTCGGCTGGTCGACTGCTTTGACTGAGGCTTTCAGCTCATCTTCGGACACGCTTCCAAGGTTCGTTTACTCGCTGGCAGATGACCGTGGTGAGACGGATCTCCATCCAGATATATTCTTTGAATGAGGCAGTAGCCGCGATTTCTCACTGCACGAAAGAGGTGCTCCCCACTAAAGCATTTTTTGAACTTTCCTTGTAGTCGACTCAAACTCATTTCCAGGCCGCGATAGAGGTCAGGTTCTCTTCCAATACTATAAATCAGCTCTTCTTTACTAATGATACGTTCCTCCTTGATTAGCATGTTCTTTACAATAAGGCTCTCTATTTTTGTTAGAGATATTTGACTGAAGCCATTGAGCAGCATGCGATTTTTTATATCAAGGTGCCAGCTTTGATGGTGTTGAGATGATTTTTCTGTATGGGTTGTCATGTGCTTGAAAATTAATGGGTTTTTGTGGCGTCTGGATGCAAAAAAACAGACTGATTTCACGGTTTCGGAGTTCAATCATGGGCAGTGCGAACGGTGGAGTTGTTTTCGTTGAGTCAAATTGTCAATCAAGTCAGGAAACGCATTAGTTGACCCCGGTTTTTTACGTAAGACAGATCGTCAGCCTTTTAAAACTCAACGCTGACGATGGGTGAAGAGTCGTGCAAATTACTAAATGAGTAATTTGATAGCTAGCTAACAATCTGTAATGGTTTGTTGCGAAAGTTGTAACAGTAATTTGTGGAATCGTTTTTTTTCGGCGTGCGCCAGGCATGGCTTGTTGCGTGCGGCGCAACAAGCTCGGCTGTGGTGGCCATGCTGGTAACCTGGAAGATTTTCAGGTTTGAGGTACGGTATCCCCGTCAGCAGCCGTGGCTTTGTTATGGACGGCCCGATACAGCAGGCTAGACACCATGAACCCGAGAATGGCCAATAGACTCATCAAACTGAAGACGTAGTTGTAACCTTGCTGGCCGGGGAAATGGTCGAGGATCGTGCCGTAGATGACGTAAGCGAACATGCCCGGGGCATAACCGATCAGGCAGCCAATACCGAAGGCTGAACCTGTGATGTGCTGGGGGATGCCGACTTCACCCATGGGCGCCCAGAACACGCCGCGCATGGAGAACACGATGAGCGCGAAGGAGAGGGTGGCCGCCATGCCTGCATAGATGAAATCGTGGCTTTTCGGAATGAGCATGATCACGCCCATGAGCGGCAGCAAAGCCAGGAATGCCCATTTCAGATAGCGGCTGGTGCTCTTGAACTGCTTGTCGGCAATGAAGCCACCGGCAGGGCCGCCCAGGATCTTGAGAAAGTACTGATTGATGATGCCGTAAGCACCCACCAGTGCCACCGGCAGTTCGTACATGTCCTTGAGGTAGGGAATGAAGTAGGTCAGGCCGCAGTAGACGATGTAGACCATGAACACGTTGAGGCTGACCAGCCAGATACCCGGGACCTTGATGGCCTCGAGCAGGTTCGACAGACCGTTCTTCGGTTTGGCGATCGACTGCGGGGTACCGCCCTTGAGCAGAAACCAGGTCAGGGTTCCGGCCAGAATGTCGATGACCGAGTAAAAGAGGATCGCCGCTTTCAGACCGGCCTCTCCGGAGCCCATGACTACGAAGACACCCAGGGCAGAAAAGGCGACCAGGGTATCAATGACGCCACGCCCGCCCTCCAGAAGCCCGAACAACCGCCCCTGTTCCTGGTCGTCACCCAGATTGCGGATGGCCTTGAGCAGCGAGGGCCAAAAGATGCAATCGGCACAGACGGCCAACAGGCTGAACACGATCAATAGATTGCTGAAAGGCGGGAAGGTCGCCAGGTAGAGCCCCAGGCTGCCGGTACCGAGCAGACCGATGGGGATCAGCTTACGTGTGTCAAAACGGTCCGCGAGCAGACCGCCGACCACAAACAGCGCGGTGGCGATAATGGCGTTGGCGCTCAGCAGCAGGCCGATTTCAGTGTGGGTCAGCCCCATGAATTCTTGCATGGGTACATAGAAGGCGTCCTTGAGGTTCGCCAGTTTGTAGATGGTGCCACCACCGAGGATGAGAATCAGGAATCTGAGCCATTTGGCCTTGTCACGAGTTGTCATTGTTGTTCTCCAGGCGTAATCGGGTAAGCCGTGCCGGTTGTCACGTCAGGTTCAGGTGTCAGCGCAGTGGGCCAGGGTCAGCTCGGCCAGGGTCCGGAACTCGGCCAGCAGGCTCCGTACATAGGTGACCTGGTTGTTTGCCCAGCGGTGTTCATCGGCCAGCATTCGCTCCAGCGAGTAGCCGACTGGCAGCGCCGTTTCACTCATTTCCCGGTACGCAATGAAGGGATCGGCCGCCTCAAAGGTCTGACGGAATGCCGGGGCCACGTAATGGTTTTCCTGCTCAAGAATGAACGCGATCACCTGTGGGGTTGATTCGCCGAGCATCAGCAGTTCGAACACCATGCGTGCGTTGGGCAGGTCGTCTTCGTCACTGCCTTGCAGCACACCGTAATGACCGAATCCGTTGTGCTCGGGGGCGACGCGCACACCCTTGAGGTGGGTCTGGCGTATGTGCGGCGCCAAGGTACGGAGCGCCTGCATCGGCTGTTCACAGGCATTGATCATGTTGCCGAAGTCGAACAAGGCATGCAGTCGGGGGTGGTTGAGCCGGTTCAACAGCTGCGCGATCTCGGCACTCTTGAGTTCCTCATGTTGCTCGAAGTCGAAGTACAGGTCGTGTTCGTCTGCCTGCCACGCGAGGTAATGCAGGTCTGACTCGATCACGTCCATAACCCGAGACAGTGTTCCCTCGTAGCGTGAGTAAACGCGGATGTTGCGGACCCCCAGGGTCTTGGCGATGGCGATCACCTGATCGACATCTTTTTTCAGTGTGCTGCTGATTTCCAGGTGCACATCCAGTCCGAGTGCATTGGCCTTGTCAGCGAACGCCTGAAGCTGCGCAGGTGTCATTTGACTCAGGCTGTTTTCCTCGCCGTCGAGCAAGTGCAGGCTCAGGCCTTGCAGCTCGTGGCGATAGGCGAAGTCCAGCATGTCGGCAGGTGTGACACGGCCATGGGTGAGGTTGGTCAGCAAGGGATAGGCATGGGCAAACAGGCGCAGTTGCCCGAGTCGCTCGAGCAGTTGTCGTGCCAGTGCTTGAGTCAGTGCCGGAGGTGCTCCGGCCTCGATGGCCTTGTGGCTGAGCAAGGCATGGAATCGTTCCTGGATCTTATTGTTCATTCGAGTCATTCCTGGTTTAGACGCCGGCTCTACCGGCGCCGCCTTTATCGCGTCAGTCAGGAACTCTCGATAGATCCACTATCAGTTAAATCATAAGACCACTTGCCTTACCTCAAGTGGTCTGTTGCAGGTAGCCCATCTTGGACAAGGCCTGGACCAGTGCTTCGACGCGCTCCTCGGCCTGGTTTTCGGGCGTGCCGGCGAAACCGATCAACAGAGCCGGTGGCAGGACATGCTCAAGGCAGTAGTCGCTCAGGGCATAGGTGTGAATATTGTGCCGGGTCAGTTCCTTGGCGATGGCGTCGTCATCCAGTTCCACTGGCAGCCAGGCGATCAGGTGCATACCGGCTTCCACTGGAGTGATCGTGAAAAAACTGCCCAGCCGTTGCTGCAGCTGTTGGACCAGCGCTTGCTGGCGAGCCTGGTACAGCGTTCGCATGCGGCGGATGTGCCCGAGAAAATGGCCTTCGCGCATGAAGTCCGCAGTCGTGGCCTGCAGAAGTGTGGGCGGGCTGCGATCCATGACCGCCCGCAGGGTGCAGAACGGTTCGACCAAGGCATGCGGCAGTATCACGTAACCCAGTCTTAGTGAGGGAAACAGGACTTTGCTGAACGTCCCGACGTAGATCACTCGCGCCAACTGGTCCATGGCATAGAGCGCGGGGAGGAGACGGCCGCTGTAGCGAAACTCACTGTCGCAATCGTCCTCGATGATCCAGCTCTGGTTGCGCGCCGCCCAGTCGATGAGTTCCTGGCGCCGCGCAAAACTCATGGTGACGCCCAGCGGATGCTGGCGAGAAGGCGTGGTAAATACCAGGCGGGCGTCAGGGCATTCGGCCAGGCCTTGCCGGATATCGATCCCCTGTTCATCGATACGCAACGGCACCACATGAGCACCCTGGGCCTGGAGCGCAATGCGCGCCGCGATATGCCCTGGATCCTCCATCCAAACGCTGTCCTGCGGATTGAGCAACAACATGCCCAGCAGGTTAAAGGCTTGCTGAGCGCCGGAAACGATCACTACTTGCTCGGCACTGCAGTCGATGCCTCGGGCATCAAAGACGTACTCGGCAATCGCCGTGCGCAAGACCTGTAACCCTTGCAGTTCGCCATAGCCGAACATGGCCTTGGTCGGCTTGTGCAAGTGGCGGTTCATTAGCCGCTTCCAGATAGATTGGGGGAACACGTCATAAGTGCTGTGGCTGGGCAGGAACGAGGTTGGACTGTCGGGGGCCCAGTCTGCATAACAAACCCCCTGGAAATGATTACTGCGTAGTGACAACACGGACTGGCTCAGGTGGGACAGGCGGGGAGGCTGTCGCTGCGAGTCATTGTCAGCGATACCACGACGTTCCCATTCGTTGCCGACATAGGTGCCGGCTCCGGTGCGCGAAGCCAGGAAACCTTCGGCGATCAGCTGAGCGAAGGCATTGAGGATAGTGATCCGCGACAGCGCCAGCTCTTTGCTCAAGGTTCGGGTCGACGGCAGACGCACGCCCCGCTGAATTTTTCCACTGAGAATCTGTTTGCGAATCTGCAAATAGAGTTGGCGGTACAGGGGGATGGAGCTGGTACGGTCCAGCTCAATACCCGACAGCAGCAAACCTGCGGGGGATTTCATTGCATGCTCGTCTGGGGGAGTGTGGATTGACCTGGAATACCGCCAGGCACCGAGGTGCGCAGGGTATCGAGAGGCATTGGATAAGTCATCCACGCGCAGGCGTTGATGCAGCGCACACTCGCCGGCTAACTGTCATGAAATGAAAAGCCATTGTCGTCTGATGAGAAGCGGCCCGCCAGACTGCGTCCTACAGTCCAATCAGCGCAAATCGACGCAGCACGCCAACATTGCAGACTGGAGAATAAGAAAACATGGCCAAAGCCGTACGCTTCTACGAAACCGGTGGTCCCGATGTTCTTCGTTATGAAGAGGTCGAAGTCGGCGAACCCGGTCCAGGCCAGGTCCGTCTACGTCATGTGGCTGTTGGCCTGAACTATGCCGACACCTACTTTCGCAATGGTACCTACCCGATCCCGATGCCCAGTGGCATGGGGGTTGAAGCTTCTGGTGTGGTCCAGGCCCTCGGCGAGGGGGTTACCAACGTACAAGTGGGTGATCGCGTCACCTACACCGGTTTTCTCAATACGCTGGGTGCCTACAGCACTGAGCGTCTGATTCCGGCCGCGCCACTGATCAAACTGCCGGAAACCATCAGTTTCGAGACGGCCGCGGCCATGACCATGCGCGGCCTGACGTCGGCGTACCTGATGCGGCGCATTTACGATTTCAAGGTCGGCGACAGCATTCTGCTGCATGCCGCCGCCGGTGGAGTCGGCCTGATCGTCTCGCAGTGGGCCAAGCTGTTGGGTCTGACGGTCATCGGCACCGTGTCCACCGAGGCTAAAGGCGAAATCGCCCGGACCCATGGCTGCGACCACGTCATCAACTACAGCCATGAAGACGTCGCCCAGCGCGTTCGCGAATTGACTGACGGCGTCGGTGTCAACGTGGTGTTCGACAGTGTCGGCAAGAATACCTTCATGGGCTCCCTGGATTCGCTCAAGCGCCGCGGCCTGATGGTCTGCGTCGGCACGGCGTCCGGCCCGATCCCGGCCTTCGATCCGGTACTGCTGGCAATGAAAGGCTCGCTGTTCCTGACCCGTCCAGCCCTGGCCGACTACATCGCCGACCCTGCGGAGAAAGCGGCCCTGGCCGGCGAGTTGTTCGATCACGTCGGCAGCGGTCGAATCAAGATCGAGATCAACCAGCACTATGCATTGCAGGATGCCGTGCAGGCCCATCGTGACCTTGAGTCACGCAAGACCACCGGCTCATCGATTTTCATCATTTAAGGGAGCCACCTGCCGTGAAAGTCGAACAACTGACCTGCAACATCGGCGCGGAACTGATCGGCATCAATCTCGCCGATGCCATCCATGACGATGGTCTGTTTGCCGAGATTCGTGTCCAACTGCTTAAGCACCGAGTGGTGTTCCTGCGTGACCAGGACATCAGTCGCGCCGAGCATGTGGCCTTCGCCCGTCGCTTTGGCGAACTGGAGGACCATCCGGTGGCCGGCAGTGACCCGGATCATCCAGGACTGGTGCGTATCTACAAAAGTCCGGACCATCCGGCCGACCGCTACGAGAACGCCTGGCACACCGACGCCACCTGGCGCGAAGCTCCTCCGATGGGCTGTGTACTGCGCTGTGTGGAGTGCCCGCCGGTGGGCGGCGATACCATGTGGGCGAACATGGTGCAGGCCTACACGCAGCTGCCTGAAGACGTGAAGGTGAAGATCGCCGACCTGCGCGCCCGTCACAGCATCGAAGCGAGCTTCGGCGCGGCCATGCCGATTGATAAACGCCTGGCGCTCAAGGCGCAGTTTCCGGATGCCGAGCATCCGGTGGTACGCACCCATCCGGAAACCGCTGAAAAGGTGCTGTTCGTCAATGCCTTCACCACGCACTTCAGTAATTTCCATACCCCCGAACGGGTGCGCTTCGGCCAGGACGCGAACCCTGGTGCATCGGAGCTGCTGCGCTACCTGATCAGCCAGGCGTACATCCCCGAGTATCAGGTGCGCTGGCGCTGGAAACCCAACAGCATCGCCATCTGGGACAACCGCAGTACCCAGCACTACGCCGTCATGGATTACCCGCCCTGCCATCGCAAAATGGAACGCGCCGGAATCATGGGCGACAAGACTTACTGATCCACCGCTTGTGAACTCTCACATGTGTCCGCCCGGCATAGCCCGCCGAGTGGGTAACAAAAATAATAGGAGCCACTCATGCAATTCTTCGACGATTCCCTGCACCCGGAAAACATGGAAAAGGTGGTGATCACCGTCGCCCCGTACGGCCCTGAATGGATGCCGGAAGATTTCCCCGAAGACATTCCGCTGACCATGGACGAACAGGTGCAAAAGGCTGTCGACTGCTACGAAGCCGGTGCGACCGTATTGCACCTGCACGTGCGCGAACTGGACGGCAAAGGCTCCAAGCGCCTGTCCAAGTTCAACGAGCTGATTGCCGGTGTGCGGGAAGCCGTGCCGGACATGATCATTCAGGTTGGTGGTTCGATTTCCTTCGCGCCCGAAAGCGATGGCGAAGCTGCCAAGTGGTTGTCTGACGATACCCGCCACATGCTGGCTGAGCTGACGCCGAAGCCGGATCAGGTCACGGTGGCCATCAACACCATCCAGATGAACATCATGGAGCTGCTATATCCGGAATACCTGGAAGGCACCTCCCTGGCCAACCCGGCCTATCAGGCCGCCTACAGCGAGATGACTGTACCGGCAGGCCCGGCCTGGGTCGCGGAGCACTTGCGTCGACTGATGGCGGCTGGCGTGCAGCCGCATTTTCAGCTGACCGGAATGCATGCCATGGAGACGCTTGAGCGCCTGGTGCGCAAGGGTGTGTACATGGGGCCGCTGAACCTGACCTGGATCGGCATCGGCGGCGGTTTCGATGGCCCTAATCCGTTCAACTTCTTCAACTTCATTCACCGCGCGCCGGACGGTTGCACCCTGACCGCTGAGTCGTTGCTCAAGAACGTGCTGCCGTTCAACACCATGGCGTTGGCCATGGGGATGCACCCACGTGTGGGTATTGAAGACACGATCATTGATCAGAAGGGCAAGCGTTTCAGCTCCGTGCAGCAGATCGAGCAAACCGTGCGCGTTGCGCATGAGTTGGGCCGTGAAATTGCTTCGGGCAAGGAAGCGCGCGAGATCTATCGCATCGGTGTGCAGTATCAGAGTGTTGAGGAAACCCTGCTGGCCAATGGCATGTCGCCAAACCGCAAGCCTGGTCAGAAAGGCGTTCCACAACGCGGCTGACCGGTAGCGGGGCGGGTGGCCGATGGCTTCTCGCCCCGCTGCATTGGAACAAGATTCAGATGCACGACAACAATAATAAGTAAAAGCAGAGTTCCAAGGAGGCAGTATGGCCTTTCACACCTGCGCAGCAGACGATGACGAGCCTGGCTCTGTCGGTGTTGCGCGCAAATACGCCTGGATCGTCTTCGCACTGACGTTCGGCCTGTTGATTTCCGACTACATGTCGCGGCAGGTGCTTAACGCCGTGTTCCCGATGCTCAAGCGTGAGTGGGCGCTGAGTGACAGCCAGCTTGGCCTGCTCAGTGGCATCGTCGCCTTGATGGTGGGCCTCTTGACGTTTCCCCTGTCACTGATGGCTGACCGCTTCGGGCGGGTCAAAAGCCTGGCGCTGATGGCGCTGATGTGGAGCCTGGCCACGCTGGGCTGTGCGTTTGCGCAGGACTACCCGCAAATGTTCATTGCCCGCTTCATGGTGGGCGTCGGCGAGGCTGCCTACGGCAGCGTCGGCATCGCAGTGGTGATCTCGGTATTTCCCAAGCACATGCGTGCTACGCTATCCAGTGCCTTTATGGCCGGCGGCATGTTTGGCTCGGTATTGGGCATGGCCTTTGGTGGCGTGATTGCCACCCGGTTGGGCTGGCGTTGGTCCTTCGCCGGCATGGCGCTGTTCGGCCTGTTGATGGCGGTGCTTTACCCGATCATCGTCAAGGAGGCGCGCATTGCTCCACAGCGCGCAGCCATGGCCGCGAACAAAGCCGCTGCGGCGGTCAAGCGTCCGTTGCGCACGTTGTTTTCCAGTCGTTCGGTAATCGGTGCCTATGTCGGCAGTGGCTTGCAGCTGTTCGTCGGTGGCACCGTGATCGTGTGGATGCCGAGCTATCTCAATCGTTACTACGACATGGGGGCGGACAAGGCCGGTGGTGTAGCGGCGATCATCGTGCTGTGCAGCGGTGCAGGGATGATTCTGTGCGGCATGCTGAGCGATCGTCTGTGCCACCAATCGCCGGAACGCAAGATTGCCCTGGCCATCGCTTATTGCCTGGGCAGTTGCCTACTGTTGTCGCTGGCGTTCGCCCTGCCGGCCGGGCCTGCTCAACTGGCGCTGATCTGCCTGGGCATGCTGATTGCTGCCGGCACCACGGGGCCTGCCGGAGCGATGGTTGCCAACCTGACCCACTATTCGGTCCACGGCACGGCTTTCGCCACGCTGACCCTGGCCAACAACATGCTCGGGTTGGCGCCGGGGCCATTCATCACCGGCAAGGTGTCCGACGTGATCGGCTTGCAGGCGGCTTTCCAGTTAGTGCCCTTGGTCAGTCTCGCGGCAGCGGCGGTGTTCTTTTATGCCAAGTGCCATTACCACAAGGATATTGCCCGGCTTAAGGGCGAGCGTGTCGACGATTCGATGAGTGAAGCGGTGTTAGAGGTGAAGGTGTGAGTGTTCGTTTACGTATTGATGTGTTCTTCGATTTCATCTGCCCCTGGTGTCTGATCGGTAAGCGCCAACTGGAACGTGCGCAGGAGCTGCTGCGCATCCAGCAACCGGAGGTGGACATCACCACGGTGTGGCACGGGGTGCAGTTGCTGCCGCATCTGACGGCACAAGGTGAACCCTTTGCCGAGTTTTACCTCAAGCGCTTGGGCAGTGCCGACGCCGTGCGCATGCGCCAGGTCCAGGTGCAGCAGGCCGCCGCCAGGCTCGGGCTGGCTATCGATCTGAGTCGCATCGCCACCATGCCCAACACCGCCGACGCCCATCGTCTGCTGGAGCGTGCCTCTGCGCTGGGCAGCACGGCTCAGCGCGATGTCTTGCTTGAGCGGCTGTTCGCCGCCTACTTCCAGTACGGCGAGGACTTGGGTTGCCGTGAGACCTTGATCGCCATCGCCCGGTCGTGCGGCTACGCCACTGATACCGTGGCCGACGTTCTGCAAGGCGACGGCGACCCTTTCGTCGGCAATGAGGCAGGGGCGTCCAGCGGTGTACCCAGCTTTCAGTTCAACCGCCAATTGACGGTGGTGGGCGCGCAGCCTGCCGAGGAGCTGCTTGGCGCCATGGGCGAAGCCTTGCTCGATAGCCATCGCGCGCGGCGTCCGGCATGAGTCGGCGTGTACCGGTGCCTGCCGGAAAACGCCCGCAGGCGGGTGACCGTGCGCTGGTTGAGTTCGAGGGCAAAAGCCTGGCGTTGTTCAACGTCGAGGGCGAGCTGTTGGCCATCGACGACAGTTGCCCGCATCAGGGCGCCTCGCTGTGTGGCGGGCGCCTCGATGGGCGGGTGATTCAATGCTGCGCCCATGGCCTGCGCTTCGATCTGCGCAGCGGCTATTTGCTCAATTCAACCCAACTCAAAGTCGCCAACTACCCGGTCGAGGTCGTCGACGGCCAGGCATTCATTGTCATCGTTTCTGAGGAGTCCGCGCCATGAGTGCCATCGCTCTCACCCATATCCATAGCCGAACGCGCGAATTGGCGCCGGGTTTCATCGTCAGTCTGATTGTCGCGGCGGCTGCCTCCTTTCTGTCCGAACACTACGGTGCGCCGGTGATGCTGTTCGCCTTGCTGCTGGGCATGGCGCTCAACTTCCTCGCAGGTGACGGCGCATGCAAGGCCGGCATCGAATTCACGGCGCGCACCGTGTTGCGCATTGGTGTGGCCCTGTTGGGCATGCGCATCACTCTCGAACAGATCGCCGCGCTGGGCTGGAAGCCTTTTGCTCTGGTGGTGATCCTGGTGGTAGTGACGATCGGTGTCTCGGTGGTGGCGGCCAAGGCGCTGGGCTTCCAGCGCTTGTTCGGCATGCTCACCGGTGGGGCTACCGCGATCTGTGGCGCTTCGGCAGCGATGGCGCTGGCGGCGGCGTTGCCCAATCATCCGCAGAAAGAGCGTGCCACGCTGTTCACTGTCATCGGGGTGTCGGCGCTGTCCACCACGGCGATGATCCTTTACCCGATGATTGCTAACTGGTTGGCGTTGTCGCCGCAAGTGGCAGGGATGTTCCTCGGCGGTACCATCCACGATGTCGCTCAGGTCGTCGGAGCCGGTTACAGCCTGTCAACCGAGACCGGCGACATCGCCACCGTGGTCAAGCTGATGCGGGTCGCGATGCTGCTACCGGTGATTCTCTGCGCCACCATGATCACGCGTATGCAGGGCGCCGACACAGCAGGCAAGCGGCCGCCGCTGCTGCCTTGGTTCGCCGTCGGTTTCCTGATTCTCGCCTGCATCAACAGTACCGGCTGGGTTGCCCCGGCGGTGCAGGGCTCGGTCAACGAACTGTCGCGCTGGAGCCTGGTGGTTTCCATCAGTGCCTTGGGCATGAAGACTCAGCTCAAGGAGCTCGCTGCGGTCGGTATCAAGCCCATCCTGCTGATGGTGGGGGAGACGGTGTTTCTTGCCGTCCTGGTGCTGCTGTTGCTGCACTGGGGCTTATAAGCTGGCTAAAACTCGTTTGATGGCAGGGCCTCACTGCGTCGACTCCTCGTCGCAGTGAGGCTTTGGGCCGGTGTCACAATCACCGGTTCTTTCGCGGCGACTGTACCAGCAGTCGCCGTTTTTTTTGCGCACCGGCTGTTCGACGGGTTCAGAATTCTTTGGGGGTAGCGGAGTCCGTCAGATTTTTTGAGGTGGCCTGTTTTTGTGCGCTGCGCCACGCGGCTGGGGGCATGCCGAACTGGGTAATGAACCAGCGTGTGAAAGAACTCGCCATGGAGTAGCCGAGCATGTCGGCAATCCGGCCCAGTGAGTAATTCGGGTTTTCCAGGTAGCGCAGCACCAGATCGCGGCGCACGTCGTTGATCAGGTCGTTGAAGGCGCAGCCGTCGTCTTTGAGGCGGCGCTGCAGGGTCCGAACGTTCATGCCCTGGGTCTGGGCGATCTGCTCGATGGTGGCGCGGCCCATCGGCAACAGCAGGTAGATGGCTTTGCGCACCTCGAACAGCATCGAGGGGCCTGCGTGGCTCAGCAGTGAGTCGAGGTAACTCTGGGCGTAGCGAGCCATGGCCGGATCGGCATGGGGGTTGGTCATGTCGAGGCTGGCATCGGAACAGACAATGCCATTGAACTCGCTGCCGAACACCAGATTGCAGCCGAACAGGCGACGATGCAGTTGCAGGTTGTCGGGGGGCTGGTGCGTGAAGTTGACGCTGTAGGGATGCCAGTGCGTGCCGAGCAGAGCGGCGCACAGGCGGAACATCACCCCGATTGCCAGCTCAGTGGCTTGTCGACAGGGCATTGGCGATTCGGTGACCACCTCTTCGCGAATGATCACCATCTTGCCGGCCTCTTCAATGAAGATGGCCAGCGAATCGTTCATCAGATGACGGTAATGCACCACGACTTGCAAGGCATCACGCAACGTACGCTGGTGGCTGAGCAGCAGACTGACCACACCAAAGTCCGAGAGCTGACGCGACTCGGCCATGCTCAGGCCGAAGCTCTGGCAGCCACTGGCGGCGGCTGAATCTTCCAGCAGACGCACGGCGGCATCGATGGGAATACGGTGTTCAGGGGCTTGCAACTGAGCTTTGCTCAGGCCGACGGCAGCCAGTAAATCGCGCGGGTTGAACCCCAGGTATTGGGTAACCTCCAGGTAGTTGGTCAAGACGGCGGCGCGAACAAGCTTGGTCATGCGAAGGTCTTTCCTGGGCCGGTTGCGATGGAAATGAGCGTGGCGACTATATCCAGCACATCATCAATTGAACAGTTGTGACGTCATCGATGGCGTTCACCCGGTTCTGTCCTGAATCACCACCGCCTCATGGGCCAATCGACTCTCACCCGTTGATTACAGGGGCCTGGGCCGGACTTGTAGTGTTTTTTGACCGGTGGTCGCGCCACTCCAACACCTGGAATTTTGTCATCAAAAGAAAAGTGACTGACGTCCAATGAAAAGCGCCTCGGGTAGGCGCTCTTTAATGTCGGTACTACAAAAAGCTTCTGGCGATAGAGCCGGTCGAGTCATCGAGAAAGCGAAGGTGTTGATGTGGACAAACTACAAACTGCCGCAACCGTTCTGATCGTGCCGGGCCTGCGAGAGCATGTTGCCGAGCATTGGCAAACGCTGCTCGAGGCCAGATTGAGCAAAGTGCGTAGCGTGCCACCGCTTGAAACCGACAAGCTCGACTGCGCCGCTCGGGTCCGGGCCATCCAGCACGAGTTGGAGCAGATCGAAGGTCCAGTGATACTGGTGGCCCACAGTGCCGGCGTGCTGATGGTGGCGCACTGGGCTGCGCGCCACCGTCGTCCAGTCAAGGGCGCTCTGCTGGCGGCTCCGCCGGATCTCGACGCCAGCTGGCCGCAAGGCTATCCGTCCCCTGAAACCCTTCGTACAAATGGTTGGGATCCTCTACCCAAAGGTGCGCTGCCATTTCGCAGCATCGTCGCCGGCAGTACCAACGATCACCTTGCCAGCCTGGACGCTGTCACTCGCCTGGCTAAAGGCTGGGGTGCCGAACTGCTCAATCTGGGCGCAGTGGGTCATCTCAATCCGGCTGCGGGTTATGGCCGCTGGCCACAAGCCGAAGCACTCATCCTGGAGCTGGATCGCTAGTTCAGGAGCCGGTTGGCCTCAAGTCATCCGGCAATTGCCCTCACTCCTGAAAAACGCAAACTCCTGAAGCAAGGGTTGCGTGAGGGCGGCTGCGCTTAAAACAAATACAAAAAGGCGGAGACAACGCAATGCACAACAATAAGCGTCACGGGTTCACACCGTCGCGTTACACCTTGTTGGCCTCGGCCATCCTGGCCGCTTCCATGCCAACGGCCCACGCCTTCGAACTGGATACCGGTAATCCCGATTGGTCAGTGCGCTTCGACAACACCGCCAAGTACAACTACGGTGTGCGCACCGAAAATGCAGACAAACGCATGCTGGGGACGCCGAACAACAACGACGGCGACTACAACTTCCGAAAAGCCGGGACCAATATTACCGATCGCGTTGACCTGCTGACCGAACTGGATGTCGTTCACCAGGGCAACAAGGGTTTTCGTATCAGCACCGCGAGCTGGTACGACAAGGCCTATGACGACGTCGGTTCCAGTTCCAACCCCTTCGTCAACGGCAATGGCGCAACGTCGGGTCTGGTCGCCAATGACCCACGCCTGGCTGCGGTCAAGGGCAATGTCGGCAATGGCAGTTCCCACCTGAGCAACTACGCCCAGCGCTACTACAGTGGTCCGTCTGGCGAAATTCTTGATGCCTTTGTGTTCTACACCACCGAAGTGGGCGATGAGTCCCAGCTCAGCGTCAAGGCCGGTCAGCACAACGTGTTTTGGGGTGAGACCATACTGAACCCGGTGCATTCGGTCAGCTACGGCCAGTCCGGCCTGGACCTGGCCAAGCTGGCGGCGTCCCCGGGTACCGAAGCCAAGGAGCTGTTCGTTCCACGTAACCAACTCTCGATGACCTTCACTGTCAATCCCGAGCTGACCCTGGGCGCCCAGTACTTCCTGGATTGGGATGCTGCCCGCCTTCCGGAGGCCGGTACCTACTATGGCGGTTCCGATCTGGTGGGGTTCGGCGCGCAGTCTTTCCTGCTGGGCAACACCAATGCCATCGTCCCCGGAAGCCCGCTGGGCTGTGGTCTGGCGCCTTGCAACGGACTGACCAACGTGCGTCGTGGTCACGATCTGACGCCGGACAAAAGCGGAGACTGGGGCGTGATGGCGAAGTGGTCGCCCGCCTGGCTGGACGGTACCCTCGGTGCCTACTACCGCAAAACCTCGGATATTTTGCCTCAAGCCTGGTTGAACGCCACCGGGCTGACGTCGGCCAATCCCAACGGAACTCCGCCAGCGGGCATGGTGCCGGCGGTCGTCAATACGCTGAACTCGCTGAGTACCAGCACCTACCAATTGGCCTATGCCGACAATATCCACATCTTCGGCCTGAGCCTGTCGAAAGATATTGGCGGCGTCAGCGTCGGCTCCGACCTGAACATCCGTCATAACATGCCGCTTGCCAGCATCCCGGCCATTCTCAGCTCTACCGGACCGCTGGGTCTGGGCGCCGGTCTGGGTCTGTTGCCTGCTCGTACGGCCCAGACCGGTATCGTCTACGACGTCCCGAGCAAGGGCGACAGCATGAGCGCCACCGGTGACACGCTGCACTGGACGCTCAACGGCCTGATGACGTTCCCCAAAACACCTCTGTTCGATTCGGCAACCCTGCTCACCGAGCTGTACTACAGCAATCTGCTCAAGCTCGATAGCAAGAACGAGGCGCTCTACAAGGGCAACAGCAGCTACCGCGGCGTTGATGCTCCGACTCGTGATAACTGGGGTATCGCCGCCAACTTCACGCCGACCTGGTACCAGGTGCTTCCTGGTGTCGACTTCAACATGCCGATGTCCATCAACATGGGGCTCGCCGGCGTATCACCGGTGAGTGGCGGCGGGGCGAAAGACACCGGCAACTATGCGGTCGGCGTCGGTGCGGTTGTTTACAACAAATACTTTGTCGACCTGAAGTACGTGGATTCCTTCGGCAAGACCGACAAGTGTGATGTCAGTGGCATGAGTACCGGCGCAGCCAATGCCGGCAGTGGCAATGGCTCAACACCGAACGCCTTCAGCGGTAACCAGAACTATGCGTGTTATGGCGGTGGCTACTCGGCCTTCTCCGGCGCTGGCGCGACCACTCAAGACCGTGGCGCCGTTTACCTGACGATGAAAACCACCTTCTGATTCACGGATGGCTTACTCAAGTAAGCAGGAGAAAAACAATATGAAATTCGTGCACTCTCTTTTGACCGCTTCGTTGACCATGGCCTTGGCCATTGATGCTCAGGCCGCTGTATCGGCTCAGGACGCGGCCAAACTCGGTAGCAGCCTGACCCTGGTGGGGGCCGAAAAGGCCGGTAATGCCGATGGTTCCATTCCGGCCTATAACGGCGGTTTGACCACCGCTCCGGCCAGCTTCAAGCCCGGTGACAGCATGCGTCCGGACCCCTTTGCCAGCGAAAAACCGCTGCAGGTGATCAGTGGCAAGAACGTTGACCAGTACAAGGGCATGCTCACTGCCACCACGGCAGAGTTGGCCAAGCGTTTTCCCAGCTACCGCATTGACGTGTATCCGACTCACCGCACGGCAGCACTGCCGCAGGCGGTGCTGGACAACGGTCTGAAAAATGCCAGCGGCGCCAAGTCCCTCGAAGGCGGGTTGGCCATCGACAACGTACTGCCCGGCGTGCCGTTCCCGATCCCGCAATCGGGTGCCGAGGCAATGTGGAATTTCCTGCTGCGCTACCAGGGCGTCAACATCAACTCCAAGTACGACTCCTGGAACGTCGACTCGGCGGGCGTGCCGAGCCTGGCTATCACTGGCGAGGCGTTCATCGCCTATCCAATTTACGAAAACCTGTCGAAGCCCATCAGCAGCTCCGACATCTACTATCAGATGAAGCTGTACTACACCGGTCCCGCGCGCCGGGCCGGCGAGTCGATCATGCTCAAGGACGCCGCCAACCCGCTGCAGCAGCCGCGCCGCGCCTGGCAGTACTTGCCTGGCCAGCGTCGCGTAAAACTGGCACCGAACCTGGCCTACGACACGCCTAACCCGGGCACTGCTGGCGCAGGCACCTACGACGATGTCTTCGTGTTCAACGGTGCGCTGGATCGCTACGACTGGAAGCTGGTGGGCAAGCAGGAAATGATCGTGCCCTACAACACCTACAAGCTGACCTATGCCCAGGATCCCAAGTCGCTGACCACCCCCAACCACCTCGCACCCGACTTCGTGCGCTGGGAAAAACACCGGGTCTGGGTTGTGGAGGGCAACCTCAAGGCGGGTGCACGGCACGTCTACCAGAAGCGCCGCATCTACCTGGATGAAGACACTTGGGCTGCTCTGGCCTCCGACGAGTACGACGCGCGTGGTCAGCTCTACCGTGGCTCTTTCGCTTTCCTCAGCCAGAGCTATGACAAGCAGGTCCCGGACGCCACTCCTTTCATGATCTACGACCTGGTTGGTGGTTCCTACAACATCAATGGGGTGGTAGGCCCATACGGTGGCATCAAGTACATCGAACCACTGTCGAAGGTGCAGTGGTCGCCGGAGTCCCTGGCGGGTGCCGGTATTCGCTAAGCACAGGGTGACGCAGCGGCCCGCTCGGTCCACTGGCTCCCCCCGGCAGTGTGGCCGGGCGACTCTCGGTGTGATGCCGAGGGGCCAGGGCGCCTGACTTCAACGCCGGGACGCACGCAGCGTGCCCCCGGCGCAGTTCCCTCAAGAGGACGCAGTATGTGTTCGTACAAGAAGTACGTGTTGCTGGCGCTGGGCGTCACGCTGGCACTGTTGCAGGGTATCGCTCAGGCAGACAGCTACGTTGACGTGCTGGATCTGCCGGCCAGGGCCAGTGCCTTGGCGGCGCGCAGTCCCTTACTGGATACGGCCCGTGCGGGTGAGCGACTGGTTGCTGTCGGACAGCGTGGCCACATTCTCTATTCCGATGATTCCGGCAAGCACTGGCAGCTGGCTGCTGTACCGGTCAGTTCAGATCTGACTGCGGTGAATTTTCCTTCAGCAACGCAGGGCTGGGCGGTCGGCAATGACGGCGTGGTACTGCACAGCAGCGATGCCGGTGCGACCTGGAGCAAGCAGCTCGATGGCCGTCAAATCGGTGCCTTGCTGGTCAAGCACTACGGTGAGTTGGCCAGTGCCGATTCGGCCAACGAACAATGGGCGCAGCTCGTCGGCGACGGCCAGCGGCTGGTGGAGGAGGGTGCCGACAAGCCGCTGCTCGGTGTCTGGTTCGCCAACGACAAACTCGGTTATGTGGTCGGCGTGTTTAACCTGATCCTGCGTACCGAGGATGGCGGCAAGAGTTGGACTCCCTTTCAGGACCGTACAGACAACCCGCAGAGTTTGCACCTCAATGCCATCGCTTCGACTGGCGACGCGCTGTACATCGCCGGAGAGCAAGGCCTGCTGCTCAAGTGGGATGAGTCCCGCCAGCGTTTCATGGCCCAGCAGACACCTTATCAGGGCAGCTTTTTCGGTGTCATCGGCAAGCCGGGCGAAGTGCTGGTTTACGGTCTGCGCGGGCATGTGTTGCGCAGCGTCGACGGTGGCGACAGCTGGAGCGAGTTGAATACCGGACTGCCGGTCAGTCTCACCGCCGCCACCCTGGACTCGAAAGGCGACTGCCGGCTGTTCACTCAGGCCGGGCACATGTTGGTTAAGCCGGCAGGCAGTGCGCAGTTGCAATCAGTGCCGCAGCAGGGCCAGTCACCCGTGGCAGGTGCCGCGCTGGCCGCCGATGGCTCGCTGGTGTTGGTCGGCAGTCGTGGTGTGCGCGCGCTTCGCGTCGAATAAGAACTGGATCAATTAGAGCGAGTACCCTGACATGGGCGACCTCAAGCAAGACACCATGCCGGTGATCCGCCACTTGCGTGACTTCGATCAGCGCTCCGGCAACCGCCTGGAACGGTGGGTGTTTAACTACCGTCCGCTGTTCATGCTGATCATGGCGCTGGTCACACTGGTGCTGGGCTATATGGCGGCGACCCGCCTTGAGCTGCGCCCCAGCTTCGAGAAGATGATTCCGCAGAGCCAGCCGTACATCCAGAACTACCTGGAGAACCGCAAGTCCTTACGCGGTCTGGGCAACTCGGTGCGGGTGGTGGTGGAGAACACTCAAGGCGACATTTTCGACCCCGAGTATCTGAGTGTGCTCAAGCAGGTCAATGACAGTTTGTTCCTTGCCGAAGGCGTCGACCGCGCCTGGATGAAGTCGCTGTGGAGCCCGGCGGTGCGCTGGACCGAAGTCACCGAAGAAGGCTTCCAGGGCGGCCCGGTGATGCCCGATACCTACCAGGGCTCGCCCGAAGACATTGAACAGCTGCGCGAGAACATCAACCGCGCCGGCATCCTCGGTAGCCTGGTGGCCAGCGACTTCAAGTCGACCATGTTGATCGTGCCGCTGCTGGACAAGACCTCGGCCACCGGCCACGGCATCAATTACTATCAGTTCGCCCAGAGTCTCGAAGAACAGTTGCGGGACAAGATCGAATTCGCCGGTGATAGCTCCGCGCGCAAGGCCGGGAAAGAAGGCCACGGTAAGTACAAGGTCCACGTGATCGGTTTCGCCAAGTTGATCGGCGACCTGATCGACGGCCTGATCCAGGTGATGATGTTCTTCGGTCTGGCTGTGATCACCTCGTTTGTCATCATTTACCTCTACACCCGTTGCATCCGCAGCACCCTGCTGGTGATCTTCTGTTCGCTGACGGCGGTGGTCTGGCAGCTGGGCATCGTGGCCTGGCTGGGTTACGCCATCGATCCTTACTCGGTGCTGGTGCCTTTCCTGATCTTCGCCATCGGCGTGTCGCATGCGGCGCAAAAGATGAACGGCATCATGCAGGACATCGCCCGCGGCACCGACAAACTGGTGGCGGCGCGCTACACCTTCCGCCGCCTGTTCATCGCCGGCGTCACTGCGTTGCTGGCCGATGCGGTCGGTTTCGCGGTGCTGATGCTGATCGACATTCCAGTGATCCAGGACCTGGCCATCACCGCCAGTATCGGCGTGGCGGTGCTGATCTTCACTTCGCTGTTGCTGATGCCGGTGGCGCTGTCCTATATCGGCGTTAGCGCCAGGGCCGCCGAGCGCGCACTGACGATTGACACCAAGGCCGCCCAGCATCGCGGCTTCGGCAAACTTTGGGACATGCTCGACCGCTTCACGACCCCCAAGTGGGCCACCGGCAGCTTATTGATCGCGGTGTTGCTGGGTATCGGAGGCTTCGTGGTCAGCCAGCAGTTGAAGATCGGCGACCTCGACAGCGGCGCCCCGGAGCTGCGCGCGGACTCGCGCTACAACCGCGACAACGCCTACATCACCAGCCACTATGCGCTGTCCAGCGACCTGTTCGCGGTGATGATCAAGACCCCGACCGAAGGCTGTCTGAACTACAAGACATTGATCCTGGCCGACCGCCTGGCCTGGGAGCTGCAGCAAAACCCGGGTGTGCAAGCGACGTCATCGCTGGTCAACGCGGTACGCCAGATCACCGCTGGCTCCTACGAGGGCAACCCCAAACTGAACAGCATCCAGCGTAATCAGAACGTGCTGAACTACGCCGCGCAGCAGGCCTCGGTCAATGCGCCCGAGTTGTTCAATACCGATTGTTCCGTGATGCCAGTGATCGCGTACCTCAAGGACCACAAAGCCGAAACGCTGGACGCAGTGGTCGCCATTGCCGACAGGTTCGCCAGGGAAAACAGCACTGAGGATCGTCAGTTCTTGCTGGCCGCCGGCACTGCCGGCATCGAGGCCGCGACCAACATCGTGGTACGCGAGGCGAACCACACCATGCTGCTCTACGTCTATGCGGCGGTGACCCTGTTCTGTCTGATCACGTTCCGCAGCTGGCGCGCGACGCTGGTAGCACTGCTGCCGCTGGTGCTCACCTCGATCCTCTGCGAGGCATTGATGGTGGTCATGGGCATCGGTGTGAAGGTGGCGACTTTGCCGGTGATCGCCCTGGGCGTGGGGATTGGCGTGGACTACGCGCTGTACCTGCTCAGCGTGCAGCTGCAGTACCAGCGCCAAGGCCTGTCGCTGTCGGAGGCCTATCGCAATGCGGTGGCCTTTACCGGCCGGGTGGTCGGCCTGGTCGGCATCACTCTGGCTGCCGGTGTGGTGTGCTGGGCCTGGTCGCCGATCAAGTTCCAGGCCGACATGGGCATCCTGCTGACCTTCATGTTCATCTGGAACATGCTCGGTGCTCTGATCCTGATTCCGGCGCTGTCCTACTTCCTGTTGCGAAGCCCCGGCACTCCGTCAATCAAGCGCCATTGATGGCCCTGTTCGAATTTTTCAGCGTGCACCCGAGAGGGTGAAATTTCCACTGATCAGGGCATGTTCAATGCCCTGACATTGCCTGAGTATTTCAATCATGTCTGATTACAAAGCACCCCTGCGTGACATTCGTTTCGTACTCAACGAAGTCTTCGAAGTCTCCAGGTTGTGGGCTGCAATGCCGGCCCTGGCCGAGGTGGTGGATGAAGACACCGCCAATGCCGTCCTCGAGGAGGCTGGCAAGATCGCTGCGGACCTCATCGCACCGCTCAATCGCAATGGAGACGAGCAGGGCTGTTCGTGGCGTGACGGTGTTGTGCACACGCCTGCCGGTTTCCCGGCGGCCTACCGTGCTTTTGCCGAGGGCGGCTGGGTCGGCGTCGGGGGTGACCCGGCGTACGGTGGCATGGGCATGCCCAAGGTGATCGGCGCGCAGGTCGAGGAAATGCTCAACGCGGCCAACTTGTCTTTCGGCCTGTACCCGATGCTCACCGCCGGTGCCTGCCTGGCCATCAACGCGCACGCCAGCGAAGAACTGAAAGCCGCGTACCTGCCCAACATGTACGCCGGCGTGTGGACGGGTTCCATGTGCCTGACCGAGCCTCATGCCGGTACCGACCTGGGGATCATCCGCACCAAGGCCGAACCGCAAGCTGACGGTTCCTACAAGGTCAGCGGAACCAAGATCTTCATCACCGGCGGCGAGCACGACCTGACCGAAAACATCATTCACCTGGTACTGGCCAAACTGCCGGACGCACCGGCAGGTCCGAAAGGTATCTCGCTGTTTCTGGTGCCTAAAATCATGGTCAACGCCGATGGCCGTCTGGGCCAGAAGAACGCGCTGTCCTGCGGGTCAATCGAACACAAGATGGGCATCAAGGGCTCGGCCACCTGCGTGATGAACTTCGACGGCGCCACGGGCTGGATCGTCGACGCGCCGAACAAGGGCCTGGCGGCGATGTTCACCATGATGAACTACGAGCGTCTGGGCGTCGGTATCCAGGGCCTCGCCACTGGCGAGCGCTCTTACCAGAACGCGGTTGAATACGCCCGTGATCGTCTGCAAAGCCGTTCGCCAACCGGTCCGCAAACCTCGGGCAAGGTCGCCGACCCGATCATCGTTCACCCGGACGTGCGGCGCATGTTGCTGACCATGAAAGCCTCGAACGAAGGCGGTCGTGCATTCTCAACCTACGTGGCCATGCAACTGGACACCGCCAAGTTCAGCGAGGACGCGACCACGCGCAAACGCGCCGAAGACCTGGTGGCCTTGCTGACACCGGTCGCCAAAGCGTTCCTCACCGATCTGGGTCTGGAAACCACTATTCACGGTCAGCAGGTATTCGGCGGTCATGGCTACATCCGCGAGTGGGGCCAGGAGCAACTGGTTCGTGACGTGCGGATCACCCAGATCTACGAAGGCACCAATGGCATTCAGGCACTGGACCTGGTCGGGCGCAAGGTGGTCGGTACCGGCGGCGAGTTGTACACGCTGTTCGCTGACGAGATCCGCCATTTCACCGCCACCGCCAGTGCCGATCTGGCCGAGTTCACCAAGCCGCTGAACAGCGCACTGGACAACCTCGACGAGCTCACCGCCTGGGTGCTGGACCGTGCGAAAAACAATCCGAACGAAATCGGTGCGGCGTCGGTCGAGTACTTGCAAGCCTTCGGTTACACCGCCTATGCCTACATGTGGGCGTTAATGGCCAGAGCGGCCATGGGCAAGGAGGCTCAGGACGATTTCTACGCCAGCAAACTGGGCACCGCGCGTTTCTACTTCGCCCGCCTGCTGCCGCGTGTCCATTCGTTGGCGGCGTCGGTCAAGGCCGGTAGCGAATCGCTTTACCTGCTCGATGCAGCGCAGTTCTGACCCGGCGAGCCGGAGATGATCTCCCAATAACAGATTCATGAAGCCCCCGTGGTGACAACAAAAATTATCCCGCCCGCACAGGGCGCGTACACCTACCCACAGCGGCGGCGACGGGAGTGGCCTGTATGGAGGCCTGGGCGCGCCACGTACCCTTCAGCTTTCGGCATCGGTTGATTTCTGACAGTCGGTCAGCCTGGAGGCAGGGGAGAGTTCTGCGACTTTCTCCTGTCTTGGCGGTACGACACGGCACGCTGGAATTCTCGCTGGATTCAACGATAAAGCCTCGATTTATTGGGGCTTTATCGTGTCTGTGGGTTGAGAGATTCGACGGCGTAATCGCTGATCTCTATGCAGCCATAGACTCTCAGGGTCGCCAAAAAACATTTGAACAGGGCTCTAGATCAATGATTTCAGGCTGAAAGCGATTGGGGCTGCCCCCATATTTGCCCCCGATTGCAAGGCGTACTCGAGCGATAGCGACGGGTTTGCTGACTCCATCCCAGTCACCTTCGATCTGCTTTCGGTCCAAGGAGCCAAGCGTTGTGAAAGACAGAGATGTGAGGTTGAAGATCACTCTTCGCCGCTCCCCACTTCTCGTTCTTCGAATGCGGAGCGCACGGCTTCCACAACACGTTCCGCCCGGTGAGCGTCGTCCAGCTGCGGATACGCTTTCTTCAATTTGCCGGATACCTGCCAGCCATTTTCCTTGAGAGAGCGAATGATGCGGTTCGCGTCCTGATCCGGCATTTCTACCACCTCTTTGAGCCGCTCCTGGGCGCGCTGGAAAATGACCAGCACACGGGCCTCATCGGCCATTTCGGTACGGATCGTATGCGCCACGACCTGTGCCGTGTACAGGACGTGTTCGGTCAAATCGGGATAGCGCCATGCGAATTGCGCGTCGTCATAGTCATCGAAGACCAGGTTGCTCGAGGTGCCATCCTCGTAGACGACGAGTTCGCCAAACCGATAGGACGCTGCGTAGCGTTGCATGAATGGCCGCGAAAACACCTCTAGCGTACGATCGTAGCGCGCCCGAAAATCGATCGAGCTCGTGATGGTGGCCGACACCGGCAGGATCACGCCATCAGGCACTGCCTTATCGCGGATTAGGGTGTCGTTGATCAGGAAGCGATGGATCCGACCATTGCCGTCCCGCATGGGGTGGATATACACAAAGGCGAAGGCGATTGCAGCTGCCCGGGCCAGCGGCTCGGCGCCCCGTGTTGCCAGCTCAAATGCTTTCAGGCCATCGAGCAGTTGCGCTAGCACCTCAAATTGCGGCGCAATGTAGTGCACGATGTCCTCGCGCATGGTCGCCTGTCCTACGAAGACCGGCGAGTGCCGCAGGCCCAGTCCGAAGGACTCTTGACCCAAAATACCGGCTTGCAACGTGTGCAGGCTATCGTTGCTCAACGGATCCTTGATATGGCCACAGTACTTGGCGATCACGTGGGCAAACCGCTGGATCCTGTCGGCTTGGTCTGCCTCTTTCTCGATCAGAAAGCTCGCACGCGACTCCTTGAACGTCAGCCAACTGGCCGTGCGCATCAGGATGTCGGCGCCAAAGGTTTGGTTCAGCTCGCGCAGTGCCGCATCCAGGTCAAATTGCAGCGCTTGCTGTACGGTATCGGTACGGCGGACCAAGGGGCAGAACTCCGGCACGCCGGGCAGATTATCGTTGATGCGCCAGCGCCGTATCCGCAGTGGCTCAACGCGGGTCAGGTACTGCTGCGATGAAACGGCATCGACATAGCCGCCATTGGTCACATCTGGCACATCCAGATGCTGTCCGGTTAGCCATTCGTACAGGAATCCGGTGCGGCGGGCATATTGGCCAAAGGGCGCTTGCCGGCACCAGGCTTCGATGGACTCTGGGCCAGCAGCCGCAAACAGACGGGCGAAAAACTCGAGGTGAATTTCTTCGTACTTGAGCCCAAACTCAAAATGCCCCGCGAAATTGTCCACCGGCTGGTAGCTGGCGGGATACTTGTTCTCGACATGTCCGTTGCTCTCGCGGCTCATCCGTGTCGTACCGATCACCGATTCGACACGTAGGGGTTGTGCAAGCGCGATAGCGTAGCGATCGGCGAGTGCCTTGAAGCCTACTTGCATTGTCGAATCCCCTAACGAGAGCTAAAAAATGATAACCAGAAGGGGATAGTACGCGAAAGCAATAATTCGATGGGCGCGAAAACGCTAACGCTCACTAAAATTTGATAACGATTCAGCTGCTCTCGCCGAAAACGATAAGGGCTGGGATACCCCGTTGGACACTTGCCCTGGAGCCAGTGTCATGGAAGCCCATGCCTTGGTGGCACGTAGAGTGCTGGGTCTGCAACTGCCTAGCAGGACGGGGGCAAGTTTGGGCCAATGCCTGTACCTACTGGGTCACTGCCATTGGTTGCTGCTTCGATGGTGGTGATCTTCCTGCCCTCGGCGGCCGCGATAGGCGTGACACAGGAACGAATGGCCTGTCCATCAAGGTGAACAGTACAAGCGCCGCACAGAGCTGCGCCGCAGCCAAACTTGGTGCCGGTCATGCCCAGCGCGTCGCGCAGAGTCCAGAGAATCGGGATGCCAGGGTCTACGTCAACCGTGTAGTCACGGCCATTGATGTTGAGGGCGCTCATAGTGGGATAGCTCTCCGTGAATGAGTGGGATCAGTGTTCCGGGCATTTGCCAACCGTAGCGCCATACCTCCTGGATCGATTGCGCGATCTGCTTCAATGATTGCCCAATTTGACGGATGAGTTGAGCGTCCAATGCGCGCGACTCACAACGCTTGAAATTCTTGAATCGGTGATCGAATCAGGCAATGAAAGAACTGGATCGGGCAACTCTATGGGCTATTGGTCGACGCATACTTTAAAAGCTGGTGGAGGACTTGGAGAGCCGAGTCGCTGCGTTCTCGTTACTGGCAGTTTGTATTCGCCCAAGGAGGGCCCCTTCACGAGCCGTGAAGAACTGCTGCGAGAGGTCAGAGCGAAGAGGGTTGAACTGACACAACATTCGTCATTTTAGGCAATGAATGCGCCGATTGATGCAGCAACCAAAAGGAGAGGCTCGACACAATAGGCACTCGTTAGAAAAGGAACAATCACATGACTGAGAAAAAAGTTTGGTTCATCACCGGTGCAGGCCGTGGACTGGGTATAGACATCACCAAAGCGGCACTCGCTGCCGGCCATGCCGTCGTTGCCACCGGCCGTGATGCCGGGAAAGTGCTGGCGGCAATCGGCGAGCATGAAGACTTGCTGACCCTCAAGCTCGACGTTACCCGTCCCGATGATGCCCAAGACGCGGTCAAGGCTGCCATCGGCAAGTTCGGACGGATTGACGTACTGGTCAACAACGCGGGTAACTTCTATGCGGGCTTCTTCGAAGAGCTCAGCCCGGAACAGGTGCGCAGCCAGATCGAAACGCTGCTGTTCGGTCCGATGAATGTCGCTCGTGCAGCACTGCCGGTGATGCGCAAGCAGCGCTCGGGTTTGTTGCTGACCATTTCCTCTACGGCGGGCATCGCTGGCGGCATGTTCTGTACGGCCTATGCGGCGGCGAAATTCGGCCTCGAAGGATGGATCGAGTCGCTCGCGCCTGAGATCGCACCCTTCGGCATACGCACGATGTTGGTCGAGCCCGGTTTCTTCCGCACAGAACTGCTGACGGCCGATTCCACCACCTACGCGCTCCCCTCCATCAACGACTATGCCCAGCGGACGCGAGAGACCGTTACGGCCTGGAGTGGCATGGACGGCAAACAGGGCGGTGACCCTGCCAAGCTCGCCGACGCGATTGTGCAGCTTGCAGGGCTCGACGAGCCGCCGGTTCGTTTCGCCGCGGGCTCCGATGCGGTGCAGATCTTCGAGGCCAAGGCCAATGCGCTACTGGCACAGGCCGACGCCTACCGTCAGTTGTCGTCCTCTCTTGCTCACGGAGACGCGTGACTCTTGGTTTTCACTCTGATTCGCAAAGGACACATCCATGACATCAACACTCTCGGGCTCCGTCGCCATTGTCACCGGAGCCAGTAGCGGAATTGGCCACGCCACGGCGCTGGCGCTCGCTGCACGGGGCGCCAGCGTCGCCCTGATTGCTCGCCGCCAGGACCGATTGGATGCTCTCGCTGCGCAAATCCAGGCGGTGGGCGGCAGCGCCCTCGCGGTGCTTGCCGATATCACCGACCGCGCCCAATCCGAGGCGGCTGTTCAGACAGTCGTCGAACGGTTCGGGCGGCTGGACATTCTGGTCAACAATGCAGGGCTGATGCTGCTTGGCCCTATCGTCGGCGCCGATCCCGAGGAATGGGAGCGGATGATTGCGATCAACCAAAAAGGCCTGTTGTACATGACCAACGCAGCTTTGCCGCACCTGCTGGCTGCAGCCGAAGACGGGCCTCGCCGGGTCGCCGATATCGTCAACATCTCATCGATTGCTGGCCGTGTAGCCTGGGCCAACTATGGCGTCTACAACATGACCAAATTCGGCGTGAACGGATTCAGCGAATCCCTGCGTCAGGAAATCACCAAGAAACATGTCCGCGTGGGCGTGCTGGAGCCTGGCGGTGTCGACACGGAGTTGGGCTCGCATAACAGCGGAACGATGCGCGACAGCATCGATGCTTTCTACGAGAGCACCGAGGTGCTGCAGGCCGAGGACATCGCCGATGGCGTGGTTTACATGGTCACCCGGCCACGCCATGCCGCCGTCAGCGAACTGTGGATCATGCCCACCGACCAGGCTTAAGGGTTCTTCAGCGAGGGGCTCTCTATGAGCAGTCCCTCTAACGAGGTCGAGGTGGTATTTCACAATCACTCACATAGAAAAGGAAACCATCATGGAAACGGGATCAAAAAAGCTTCTGATGAAGCGCTTCACTGATTTCATAAACACCGCGAGCGATGAGTTGGCCAGGGAGTTGATCTCTGCGCAGGCGATATTTTTCGTCCCGGGCCGTTCTGAGCCTTTGCGGGGGCCGGACGGCTATCAGGAGATCATTGCGATGATGCGATCCGGCTTTCCAGATATTCAGTGGACGCTTGAGGAACTGATTATTGAGGGCGACAGGGTGGCCGCGCGCTTCACGATGCGAGGTACACATCTCGGAAGCTTCCTGGGTGTTCCACCCTCCGGAAAGACTATCGAGGTCAAGGCGGTCAATTTCTATCGGTTCGCCGATGGTCAAATAGTTGAAGAGCATGGTCAGCCTGACCTGCTGGGTCTGCTTCAGCAGATCGGTGCGGTACCGCTGTAGGTCTACGGTCGGACTCAGTGCATGGTCGCCATGGGTATTTCGCACCCGTGGCCCATGCAGGACGGCGGCCTCACCGCAGCTAAAAAACTTCGCATGGCCGCTACTGAAGGCTCCGTCGTGATTACCGAAGGTTATGTGCCTGCACCGCAGTAACCCGACGCCAGGTCTTTTGCAGTCCTGACCCTTTAGCAGATATCCGGAGCCTGACATGGCCAAGCCACTCGATATGCTCGTTCTCCCAGTCAGCGAGCCTTCGCAAAGCCGCCGCAACATGCTCAAAATCGGCGCAGTGATGGCCACACTACCCGTGATTACCTCGGCACTATCCTTTGCCCAGGCAGCGGAAAAACAGCAGATGACCGCAACCAAAGAAGATCCATTCGATGCTTTTATCAACGGTCTTGCTGATTTGATGGCGCACTCGACACGTACGCCTATTCTGCGCTGGCCCAACGAATACGGCATGGAGTATGAGGAAATTTTCTTCCCGGCAATGGATGGCGTGACCATTGAAGGCTGGTTCATTCCCGGTAAATCCAACCGTTTGGTGATCTGCAATCATCCGATGCCGTGTAACCGTTATGGTTACCCCGGACACCTGGAGCCCTGGACCGACTTCGGCGGCTTCGAGGTGAACTTTCTTCCGGAGTACAAGGCCTTGCATGATGCGGGCTACAACATTATTGCCTATGACCTGCGCAATCATGGTCGAAGCGGCATGGGCAGTGGCGGCGTCAACGGGCACGGGGTGCTGGAATACCGCGATGTGGTGGGTTCGCTGCGCTACGCCAAGTCCCGACCGGATACAAAAAACATGAAAACGGTGCTGTACAGCCGCTGCCTGGGAGCCAACGCCACCATCGTCGGGATCAAGAAGCACCCGAAAGAATTCAAACACGTCAAAGCGCTGGTGGCGCTGCAGCCGGTATCGCCGAGGGTTTTTGTGGAAACAGCGGTGGAGCGGCAAAAAATCACTAATGGCGTCGATCTCTTCGATGCCGCACTGCATCGGCGCACCGGCTATCGCCTGGCGGATGTCTGGCCCATGGAATATGCCAAAGCCGTGACGTTACCGACCTTTGTCGCTCAAGTGCGCAATGACTTCCTGACCAAGCCTTCCAATGTTCAGGAGATCTTCGACACCCTGTCTTCCAAAGACAAAGAGCTGTTCTGGATCGAAGGAACGGACCTTCGATTTCAGGGTTACAACTACTTCGGACAGCACCCTAAACTGATCCTGGACTGGTTCGACAAGCACATGGGCTGACCTTGTCTCACGGGGCTGTGCTCAACACTTCCAGCGCCTGGCAGCTGTGCCGGGCGTTGGTCACTCAGCAATCTGCTTGAATCAGGCAAGCAAGTACCCGGAGGTCTTGTTCACCGACCGGATCGTCGGGTACTGGCCGATCAAGTCGAACGCTCCCGTCAGGCCGACAGGGACGATGCACAAGCCAAGATTGTCGTGTGTGAAGCCATGGGGCTGAGCGTTGCTGCCTGGAAAGGCAATGCCCTGGCGGTGTATTTACCTGATCGAACGTCTCTACTTAAGGCTATTGATCATTACGACATCGGGATAAGGGCACCGACAAGCCACGACTGGAAAATACGAATCGATGACCCTGAGTTACAGCAGCAACTGCAGGCGGGGGGTGTTGCTCTGGATGATCGGCCGCACGTCGACTACATCTTTCATCGACTGTAGAACGGGCTCATTGGATTAGGCATTAAGATGGCCTGAAATACTTCGTAATATCTGGCTACGGCTAGTTGACGTTATAAAACTCCATTGAGCGGATCAAACGCATCGGTATGCCGAAAGATCAGGTACTTGAGCGGATTCATGCACCTATCGGCTTAAGGCTGGGGAGCAAGACCCCGGCGGAGATTGCCCTGGCGGTCATGGCAGACATTGTTCGTGTAAGCAACGGTGTCGTTCGTGACCAGCTATAGACCTCGTGTTTTCAAGGAGACCACTGTGCAGCCTGCTACCAAAAGTCACCAAATTGTCAGCGACACAAGTCGTCTCGCCGGCGTCGTCAGCCAGATTGTGCGCAGTGATTGCGACCTGCTCACCGCCGTTCCCGGCCTGAGCCTGCATCGACGCAAGTCTTCCACTGCGCCTGTGCACTGTATTTACGGACTGGGGATTGGGGTGACCTTGCAAGGCTGCAAGCAGGTCATGGTGGGTGAGGAGGTGCTTAGTTACGCGCCCGGTCAGTCGATGGTTACCAGCGTTGACCTACCGGTCATTTCACATGTGACTCAGGCGAGCGTCACACAACCATTCCTGGGCATGATGCTCACGTTCGACAGCGCCACGGTGATACAGCTCGCCGAGCGCATGCGGTTGTCACAGCGCATGAAGGATGAAGGGTTCCGGCCAATCACCGTACAGGCGCTGGACGCCGCGGTGCTTGATGCGCTGGAGCGTTTGGTCGGACTGCTCAGCGAACCTGAACTGCTTGAAACACTCGCGCCGCTGATCAAGGAAGAGATCATAGCTCGCCTGTTAAGCGGCGCTCATGGTTCGCAGTTGCTACATGTCGTCGCCGCGGGCTCACCGAGCCAACACATCGCCAAGACGCTTGCCTGGCTGAAACTTAACTTTCGCCATGCGCTACGCATGGACGACTTGGCGGCGAATGCACACATGAGTCCGTCTACCTTTCGCCAGCATTTCCGCACCGTAACAGGCATGAGTCCGCTGCAGTATCAGAAACAATTGCGGCTGCAAGCGGCTCGACAGTTGATGCTAAGTCAGAATGTCGACGCAAGCAGTGCGGGGGGATTGGTGGGCTATGAAAGCTCGTCGCAGTTCAGTCGCGAATACAGCCGTCTGTTCGGAGAACCGCCGCAGAGGGACATAAAACGAATGCGCTTGCAGTAAATAAGTTACAGCTGCCAATGGCGATCTTTCGCTGACCGTGAGATCGCCAAGCGGCCGACTGCGCAGTTAGTTGCCTATACCAAACCGAAGCTTTCGTCTTGTAATGTCTCCTCCCTCTGGCCGATGACCCAATTTCGCCGCAGGCCAGATGGGAGAGCCACTTTTTCAACAGAATCGGCCGAAACCGGTCGGTCAGCCAGCCGGCTGCTTCAGCGACTATGACGCAGTGCATCAACTAGCACGCCAAACGCAGACGAATGTTCGCGCCGGTTAGGGTAGTAGAGGTGATAGCCGGGAAAGGGTTGGCACCAGTCCTCCAGTACTCGCACCAGACTCCCGTCAGCAATTTCCTTCTGCACCATATCGTCTGGCAGGAAAGCCAGCCCGCAGCCCGCGACGGCTGCGCGCAGGATGGGCAGGCTGCTGTTGAATGTCCACTGGCCTTCTACGCGGGCCTTCAGTTCGTGACCGTCCTTCTCGAAATCCCATTGCAGGAGGCTGTCGTGGGTTGGCAGACGGAGATTGATGCAGCTGTGTTCGGCAAGATCGCCGGGAACCTTCGGCGCGGATCGCCGTTGGAAATATGCGGGGGCACCCACAACCGCCATGCGTAAATCCGGACCGACCGGTACGGCAATCATGTCCTTGGCAACTTGATCGCCAAGGCGTACGCCGGCGTCGTAGCGCTGCGCGACGATGTCGGAGAGGGCGTAATCGACGGTGATTTCGACCTTGATGTCCGGATAGTCTGGAAGCACCTTCAGCAGCTTCGGCCACAGAATGTTGTTCGCCGCGTGTTCCGAGGCCGAGATCCGCACATTGCCGGCCGGGGTGTCGCGAAACTCGCTGACGGCGGCCAACTCAAGTTCAATTTCCTCGAAGCGCGGTGCCATCGACAGGTATAGCCGTTGACCTGCCTCGGTCGGCGACACACTGCGCGTGGTCCGGGTCAGCAGACGAACACCGAGCCGGGCCTCTAGTGCGCGCATCGTATGGCTGAGAGCAGATTGTGAGACGCCCAGTTGCGCAGCAGCGCGGGTGAAGCTGCCCTCGCGGGTAATGACCACGAAGGCCTGGAGGTCATTGAAGTTGGCTCGGGACATTGATGAGAGGCTCTCATGAAGGACAGGGCATTACCTAATGTAAGCATGTCACGCCGGGATGCGCGCATTTTTGTCGCGACTGCGCCTGAACTGAATGGCCGGGAAATGAACTCCCGGCCATTAATGGCAGCGCCAGGAAACGGCTTACAGGGTTCTGGCATAAAACGCGGTGAGCTTGCCTACGGCCGCATCCACGTAGCGCGGAACCCAATAGGTTTCGATATGCGTTGCCCCATCGAGCTTGAACAGTTCCTTGTCTTGGGTGCCGGTAGCTTTGGCGAATGCGTCTTCAGTCATGTACAGGCTATCGGCCTTGCTGCCGGCGATCATCAGTAACGGTTGCTGGATCAGGTCGATCTGGTTGGTGGCGTCGAAACGCATCAGGTCGAGCAGGCTGCTGGTGGTGTACTTGAAGGTTGAATTGGGATGGGCGTGGGTTTTCCAGTAATACTCGTAGCCCTGACGGTAGAGGTCGAAGGGCAACTTGGCGATCTGCTCATCCGTCAGATTGGCATCCCCTGAATAAAGTACTTTGTCGCCGGCTACTTCCTGGGCGCGTGCAGTCGATGCTTGTTGCAAGCGCAACTGGATCGTATCCAGCTGCGAGTCGGCGTAGCCGTTGCGGCGAACTCGTCCGGAGTTGAACATGCTCACCGTCGCCAGTGATTTGAAGCGCTTATCGGTTTGCGCTGCGGCCAGCGAATACCCACCGCCGCCACAGATGCCGAGCAAGCCCACGCGTTTGCCGTCGACGCCGGCATATCGAGTGATGAAATCTGCCATGCCGTGGATGTCTTCGATACGCGAAGCAGGCTTGTCGACACTGCGCGGCTGTCCGCCACTTGCACCTTGATAGGCGGCATCTGCGGTGATGGTGATATAGCCTTGTTCCGCCAGACGTTGCGCATACAGGCCTGCGACTTGTTCTTTCACCCCGCCATTGGGGTGCGCAACCACAACACTTGGATAGATTTTCTTCGGGTCGTAATTGGCCGGGGTGTAAACGTTGGCGGCGATGTCCAAACCATTGAGCTTGTAGCTGACCGGATGGATGTTGACCTTGCCCGGCTCATTTTTGGTAATGGCGCCATCGTAGGCCAAGGTGAACGGGTTCTTTTTGTAGTCCGCGGCCAGGGTTTCGCCGCCGGAGATTCCGACCATTGCCGCCATGAGCGTGGCTTTCAAAATTGTCTTTCTCACGTGAGTTCTCCTGAATTGATATGCCATGCAAAGGCGCAGTTTTCTGGTTAGTCCAAATGTTTTTCAGCGAGGAATTTCGACACGAGATCGGCGATTTGAAGGTTGTTGAGATCCGACATGGGGAAGTGGGTATTGCCCTTGATGCCGATCTCCGGCAGGTGGATCAGTGTGACGTCGCCGCCGTGTTTGTTGACGACATCGCGCCAGGAGCGAGCCATGGCCAGGCGGGTACGCCAACTGTCCTGGGCGGGCAGGGCGACGGCCTGTTCCGGGATGTTGTCGCCGTACAGCACAAGGATCGGAATCCGCGTCAGCGCCATGAATTGCGCCACGGGTACCGCCGCACCTTGCACCGTGTCGAACGCGCTGGGAATCGGTGCCGGCACCTCTCCTTCAGGGAAGACAAAACTGCTGCCCGGTTCAAACGCCACGATCGCTTTCACCTTGTCGTTCTTGATCGCCGTCAACCAGCCCGGCCCGCCGCCCTGCGAGTGAGTGAAGAGGATGCCCGGGCCGATCCGGTTGAACAGCGCCGAAACCCCGTCGGAGACCACGCCCATGTCGAACGGCCCGGTGTTCGGCGTCATTGCCCGGAAAAACTGCTCGCGCGTCTGCGCGTCGCGGGCGACCTGCACGCCATTGAAATAGTTGGGCCACAGGCCGATACGGAACTGGTTGAACCACAGCTGTTCGTCCGGCGTGGGCTTGAGCGTAGTCTCGACCATGCTGCGCCCGGCATCACCACGGCGCGGCTGGTCGATCAGGTACACACCGAACTGCCGGCGCAGAAAGATGTTCTGAAAGCCTTCGCGACCATCGGCGGTGGTTTCCCACGTCTTTGAAAACTGACCCGCGCCGTGCCACATGACAATGGGCAGCTTTCGCGCATTCATCGGAATCTGGTAGAACGCGTAGGCATGGTCACCATGGTAAGTCTGGCCGTCCGGCGCCATTGGTTTGCGTGGGTTGAAGGTGCCGGGCGCTGTGGTCATCGTCCCGCCGACAGCGAAGCTGCCCTGTTGCTGAATCAGCAAAGGCCCATTGGCCTGATTAGAATTCTGGGTTGCGCAGGCAGCCAGCAAGCCGAGCAGGGCGATGCCCAGCAGATTTTTTCCATTCTTCATCTTCAACCTCCAGACGCTGTGAGTGCCTGCGTCAGCGCTGCACTGGAACGCTTGGCGGTTTGTTCATCCATGTGCCCGGCCAATAGCTCGGTGACTTGTCGCAACTGAGCGGCGCTCAACCCGACCCGCAGGCTCGCGCGCATATGCGAACGCAGTTGCGGTTCCACACCCGGGATGACGGCGAGTGCCCCGATGGTCGCCAGTTCGCGGCTCTGCCAGTCGAGGTTGTCGCGCTCGAAGATGTCGCCAAACAGATGGGCTTGTAGGAACTGGTTGATGACCGGCGCGAACTCGAACACCGGGCCTTTGACCGGGCCGCCCGAAATGCGTGTTTGATTGGCCGTGCCAGCCACCAGCAGGGCATCGCCGGTTGGAATCGCACGACCGGGCTCACGTCCGGGCGCGTCGTCGATGCCACGTTGTTTGCGCGCCTGCACCCGTTTCATCAGTTCATCCAGCGCGTTGAGGCTGCGCGGAAAGCCGACATAGGCGTACAGCTGCACGAGGATTTCCCGCGCTTCGCTGACCGTCAGGCCGGCGTCCAAGCCTTGGTTCAGAGCCGCGTTGAGCTTGGGCATATCGCTCACGGCCATGGCGGCGGCGATGAGCGGAATCGCCTGTTGCCTGGCTGACAGCGTGTCAGATACAGACTGAGTATCGGGCAAGGTTGGCGCTGTCACGTCCGCATATTCCGCGTCTGATACCTTCTCGGCCCAGGTGACGGTTTTGCCGTCCTCGGCTTCGGCGATAGCGATGTGAGTCATACCGGTCGTGGCGGTGGCGCCATGCCAATGGCGTACGTGCGGTGGGATCCAGACTGTATCGCCTGGACGGATTTCCTGTCGCGGGCCGCCTTGTTGCTGCACATAACCGACGCCGGCGGTGACAATCAGCGTCTGCCCCAGCGGATGGGTATGCCAGGCCGTCCGCGCCCCGGGTTCGAAGGTCACGGTGCCGCCGCCGACGCGGGCAGGGGGCTCAGCCTTGAACAGACCATCGACCCGCACTGTGCCCGTGAAGTTTTCCGCCGCACCCTGGATCGATGGCTGAGCACCTGCGCGGCTGATGCGCACTTCATTGGCGGTTTCGGCAGAGGTTTCGCCGGACAGGAGCGACAAGACAAACAGCGGTGCAATCAGAGTTTTCATCGGTGGCGTCCCTGCTAAAGGGTGAGATGGATTCAGAGCCCGGTCATCTTCAGTGCAGGCTCGGGCAGACGATCGCCCTGCACCTGGATTCCGGCAGTCTGTTCGTTGATCAAATGCAGATCCTCGCGGGTCAGTTCCAACTCGACAGCCCCAAGGTTTTCTTCGAGGCGATGCTGTTTCGTCGTGCCGGGGATCGGCACAATCCACGGCTTCTGCGCCATCAGCCAGGCGAGCGCAACTTGTGCAGGGGTCGCGTTTTTACTCTGGGCGACAGCCTTGACCACTTCGACCAACGCCAGGTTGGCCTTACGTGCCTGCGCAGCGAAACGCGGCACGACGTTGCGAAAATCTGAGGCGTCGAATTGGGTATTCTCGTCAATTTTGCCGGTGAGGAAACCGGCGCCGAGCGGGCTGAACGGCACGAAGCCGATGCCCAGTTCTTCCAGCACCTCCAAAAGTCCAAGCTCAGGGCCACGCCAGAACAATGAGTATTCGCTCTGAACCGCCGTTACCGGCTGCACCGCATGGGCGCGGCGAATGGTCTCGACACCGGCCTCCGACAGGCCGAAATGCTTGACCTTGTCTTCGGCGATCAAATCTTTGAGGGTGCCGGCAACGTCTTCGATCGGCACGGCGGGATCGACGCGATGCTGGTAATACAGATCGATACGATCAGTGCGCAGGCGTTTCAACGAGGCTTCGGCCACGGCCCGGATATGTTCCGGGCGACTGTTGGTGCCGCTGCCGCGTTCGCCTGTGATCAAGTCGATGTCGAAGCCGAACTTGGTGGCCACAACCACTTGATCGCGGATCGGTTGCAGGGCCTCACCCAGCAGCGTCTCATTGCTGAAAGGGCCGTACGCTTCGGCGGTGTCGAAGAAGGTGACGCCATGCTCATGCGCCGTGCGGATCAGCTTGATCATGTCTTGCTTGTCAGCTGCCGGCCCATACGCCGACGTCATGCTCATACAGCCAAGGCCCAGTGCCGAGACTTCCAGGCCATTGCCCAGCTTGCGAGTGTTCATGTGTCTACTCCGATTCAGAAATCGAGTCGCGCGGCGGATCCGCCAGTGAGCTTGCAGTCGCTCAGCCAGACGTTGACGCGTTCCATGGTTTTGCGCTCCTGCTCACCCTCCATCACGAAGCCATCCAGAATCTTCGCCTTGGGCGCGTGGCTTTCGAGAATCGATCGGCTGTTGCCGAGGCCGTAGCCCCCCATGGGTGATGATGGGGATGATGGTTTTCCCGGTCAGGTCGTGGGCTGAGAGAAACGCGCGCACGGTGGGGGGCGTGGTTTCGCCCCAGATAGGGAAACCGAGAAACACAACGTCGTAACGCCATCAGGGGCATGCTGGCGAGCGCTGCGACGACCGTTTCTCTCAGCGCCCGACGCGCGACTTGAGAGACTCGGGATAGCGCTCGCCCTCGATGTGGATCCGCGACAGTACCGACTCGATGGCCTCGAGTTCTGCCTTGGAGAGCGAGAGGGACGCGCCGCCGATGTTTTCTTCCAGGCGATGCAGCTTGGTGGTTCCGGGAATCGGAACGATGCATGGCGCCTGTGCGAGCAGCCAGGCCAAAGCGATTTGCGCGGGCGTGGCATCTTTCTGCGCTGCAATCTCACGGATCAGCACCACCAAGCCCTGATTCGCCTGGAGGGCTGATTGGCTGAAGCGCGGCACAATGCTGCGGAAATCGTCGCTGCCGAACGAAGCGTCTGCCGCTACCGATCCGGTGAGGAAGCCCTTGCCCAACGGGCTGAAAGGCACAAAGCCGATACCCAGCTCAGCGAGGGTCGGAATGATCTCCAGCTCCGGCTCACGCCACCACAGGGAATATTCGCTTTGTAGAGCGGTCACCGGTTGCACGGCATGAGCCCGGCGGATGGTTTGCGCGCCGGCTTCAGACAGGCCGAAGTGCTTCACCTTGCCTTCCTGAATGAGTTCTTTCACCGTACCGGCGACGTCTTCGATCGGTACGTCCGGATCGACTCGGTGCTGGTAAAGCAGATCGATAAAGTCCGTTCGCAAGCGCCGCAGCGAGCCCTCGACAGCGCTGCGGATATGTTCAGGACGGCTGTTTAGAATCTGCTGTTTGTTGTCTTCGCCAAAGGTGAAACCGAATTTGGTGGCAATGACCACCTGATCACGCACCGGCGCCAGTGCTTCGCCCACCACTTGCTCATTCAGATAGGGGCCGTAGACCTCGGCCGTGTCGAAAAATGTCACGCCCAGATCAACTGCTTTGCGGATCAGCGAGATGGCTTCGCCGGTGTCAGTGGCTGGGCCGTAGCCGTGACTGAGGCCCATGCAGCCCAGACCAAGGGCCGAGACTTCAAGAGAGCTGTTGCCAAGTTTCCGCTTTTGCATAGGAGATCTCCCTGTCTGGCGGGCAGCATTGAGCTGACCGTCAGTGGTTAGGAACAGCCTGCACTTCACCTGGAGCGGCGAGTGCAGATGCGTTGTGGACACACTAGGTGAGGTGGGCAAGGGACACTAGACGGTTAAATCAGCATGGACATATGAGTTGGTTTCATAAGTCGGCGGGCGACAGGCACCACGGATGGTCTACAGATTTATGAGTTGAGCTCATCTCATCATGCGCAGTTATGGGATTAATGAATGGGTCGCGACTGGTTAGGATGCGGGGTTATTCACGAGCAGGCTCCCGTCCTTATGTCTTCACTTCAACGACGCGCAACGCCAGATACCGCTTCTGCGAGCAGCAACGAGTCGCCGCGTAAGGTTGACCAACTGGGCTTGCTACTTAACCTCAGTGCATTGATGTCGTTTGCCTCGATCTCCACCGACATGTATCTGCCGGCATTGCCCACCATCAGTCGGGCGCTGCACACCGATAACGCGAGTATCGAGCTGACGTTTTCCGCCTTCCTGATCGGCTTCAGTGTGGGTCAGTTGTTGTGGGGACCAATCAGCGACCGCTACGGGCGCAAGCTGCCGATTGCGATCGGTATGATCCTGTTCATCATCGGCTCGGTCGGCTGCGCACTGTCGACTAACGTCACCCAAATGATGGTGGGTAGGGTTTTTCAGGCGTTAGGTGCTTGCGTAGGACCGGTGCTGTCGCGCGCCATGGTTCACGATCTGTACGGACGCGAGCAGTCAGCGAAAATGCTCTCGACGCTAATTCTGATCATGGGTGTTGCGCCTTTGGCAGGGCCACTGATTGGTGGCCAGGTGCAGCACTGGTGGTCGTGGCAAGGGATCTTTTGGTCGCTGGCTGGTGTGGGGCTGGTGACGCTTTTTTCGTTTCGCAATCTTCCGGAAAGCCTGCCTCCCGAGCGTCGAACTACCGAGCCGCTGCGGCTGATCTTGCGCACATATCTGCAACTGGTGTGTGACCCACTCCTGATCCGGTACGCCTTGTCGGGTGGTTTTTTCTACGTCGGCGCCTACGCCTTCATCGTCGGCACGCCGTTCGTCTACATCGATTACTACCACGTGTCACCGCAGGCTTACGGTTGGCTATTCGGGGTCAATATTCTGGGGATGATGATTGCCAACTTCGTCAACGGTCGATTGCTCGGCCGAATGGGCAGCGAACGATTGTTCAACATTGGGACCTGGGCTTTGGCATTCTTCGGCGTGACGCTCGGTCTATGTGCCTGGTTCGGTTGGGGAGGGCTCTGGGGTCTGGTCGTACCGGTCTTTTTCTATATGTCCATGAATGGACTCATTGTCGCTAACTCCGTGGCGGGTGCTCTCGCGCACTCTCCCCAACGAGCAGGATCGGCATCGTCACTGGTGGGCGCGATGCACTATGGCAGCGGCATTTTCAGCGCCGCGCTGGTCAGTTGGTTATCCGATGGAACGCCCCGAGGCATGGCGTTAGTGATGGGCTTAGCGGGTATAGGCTGCGTGGCGACAGCCGTTACTTCTAAAGGCGCTGCCTAGTCTCTTTATGCATCGTGCGATTTTGCGCTTAACGAACGTTCGCTCTGATGCAATCTGATTGCTCCTACGCCATACGAAGGACAGTTATCTGTCTAATTCGGATAGAACAAATGTACCGGGTCATTGCAGATAAACAGGTATTCAAGGCCAAGCATGGCTTGGCCGAACAATGCCCTGTCAAACAGCCCATGCCGCTCGGAATAAATCTATCAGCTCCCAGGCGGCATCTGTCGACGTCCAGGGTAGTAGATATAAAAGGCAGGTCCGATGGGCGCCCAGTCCGGGAGAATTATCGGCAGCTCCCCGCGAGCAAAGTCAGGGTATCTATGGCGCACGACCGGGGGAATCTCTTGTACCGCCACTCAAGACAGCGTGCGCACTTGTAGACTTTGACTACTGCTGATTACTGAGTAAACCAGTCTCGGCTTTTTCATAGACTCTCAGGGTCGCCAAAGAACATCTGAATCCTCGACCTTAGCCAGCGTTCACCCGGGTCGTTGTCCTGGGAGCCGCGCCAGGCCATGTGCAACTCGAAGGTACGCATCGGCAGCGGTGGGTCTTCGGCACGCACGCCACCGGCGGCGGTCAGTGCATCGGCGGTGTAGTCGGGCACAGTGGCAATGATGTCGGTGCCGGCCAGCAATGTACTCAAACCATTGAACTGCGGAACCGCGAGCACCACGTGTCGCTTGCGCCCGAGTTTCTCCAGTTCTTCATCGATGAAGCCACTGAGGTCGCCTGCAAAGGACACCAGCGCATGCGGGCGAGCGCAGAAATCGTCGAGGCTCAAGGCCCCGGGAACGGTGTCGGCGCGCAGCAGTTTGGGCATGCTGCGACGCAGCACTTTGCGTTTGGCGTTGGCTGGCAGATCCGTGGTGTAGCTGACGCCAATCGAGATTTCACCCGAGGCCAACAATCCCGGCATCAATAGGTAGTTGACCCGACGCACCACCAGTACGATGCCGGGGGCCTCGGCACGTAGTCGCTTCAACAGCATTGGCAGCAGCGCAAACTCGACATCGTCCGAGAGACCAATGCGAAACACTGCGGTGCTGGTGGCCGGATCGAATTCGGCGGCACGACTGACCGCAGTAGAAATCGAATCCAGAGCCGGAGAGAGCAGGGCGAAGATTTCTACCGCCCGGGCTGAAGGCTCCATGCTGCGGCCGGTACGCACAAAGAGCGGGTCGTCGAACAGACCGCGCAGGCGCGATAACGCCGCACTGATGGCCGGCTGGCCGAGAAACAGTTTCTCCGCCGCGCGGGTCACGCTGCGTTCATGCATAAGGGTTTCGAACACGATCAACAGGTTCAGGTCGACACGACGCAGGTCATTACGATTCATCTGGAGTCCTGGCAGAGTCAGCAAACTTGACGGGAGCGGCCATATGAGAACAATGGCCGGCATGAATCTTACGGGGAAAGGCTGGTACTCTGCACCGAGTAATTCAGTTTTCCCACAATGCTGGTTCGGTTTTCTACGTTGATTGACGTATTGCCGGAGCTGCGGAATCAATGACAGGCATGTCGACTATTAATAGCCACTGATGGTCTTGGTCAGAAAGCCCAGATAGAGTTCAGGGCATTAGAGGTTACTTTGACGAGGTTTGCGATGTCCCGCACGATCCGTTTTCACAAGTTTGGTCCAGCCGAGGTGCTCAAATGCGAAGAGCATGCGGCAGCTCTGCCAGCGCCGGGCGAAGTGCAGGTGCGTGTCGAGGCGATTGGCATCAGCTGGTATGACATCCTCTGGCGTCAGAACCTGGCGTCTTCCCATGCCCGGTTACCGTCTGGCCTTGGTCATGAAATGGCCGGCGTGGTGACGGCCATCGGCGAAGGTGTCGATGATCTGGCGGTGGGTGACAAGGTCGCCAGCTTCCCGGCAGAAAGCCCCAATGACTATCCCGTTTATGGCGAGCAAATCGTTCTGCCGCGTTCGGCGCTGACGCGTTACCCGGATGTGCTGAGTCCGATCGAAGCCTCCGTGCATTACACGCCGCTGTTGGTTGCCTACTTTGCTTACGCCGATCTGGCACGGGTCAAGCCGGGGCAGTTTGCACTGGTAACCGATGCGAGCCACTGCGCCGGACCGTCCTTTGTGCAACTGGGCAAGGCTCTGGGTGTACGGGTCATTGCCGCGACCAAAACCGCCGAAGAACGCGAGTACCTGTTGTCCCTCGGTGCCGAGAAGGTGATCGTCACTGAAGAGCAGGATCTGCTCATGCAGATCAACAAGCTCACCGACAACCGCGGTGTCGACGTGGTATTCGACGGCCTTGGCGGTCCACAGATGTCGATGCTCGGTGACGTACTGGCGCCTCGTGGCAGCCTGGTGTTGTATGGTCTGCAAGGCGGTAACCAGACTCCATTCCCGGCGTGTGCAGCGTTCCAGAAAAACATTCAGTTCTTCGTCCACTGCATCGGCAATTTCACCGGCAAACCGGAACTTGGCATCGTTCAGGATCAGGTCGCACTGCAACGGGCCTTGCGCGATATCAACCAGTTGACGGCTGACCGTGTTCTGCGGCCACTCAAGACTCGGGTCTTCCCGTTTACCGAATTTGTCGAGGCGCACCGTTACATGGACGAGTGTCCTTGCCGCGAACGTGTGGCGCTTCAAGTCGAACCTGCATGACGCTTGCGCAAGAGTCCGTGTTTACGGACTCTTGCATTTTTGTTGGACTTGCAAACCTCTCATTTTCCCCTCGTGATCGATTGGTTCAGCAACTGAACTGGTTTTTGCTCCTGATCTGTGTCTTCTAATCATCATATAAGCCCTGATAATTGAATGATTACTTTCATCTCAAGGAATGAGTCATGGCTGGGCATCTTCTTTTAATCGGTACCGGTTTTGGTGCTATGTATACGGGCCATTGCTCATCTGCGCCTCGCATTCAAGCACGGCAAATAATCGGTTCGCTTGTTAGTTGCCTAACTATTGCACTGCTCTGGTTTCTTCATTTCTCGTACTCATTGTCTGTGGGACGTTGTCGGAATAGTCCTAGGCCGTATTTCCGGTCTGCTGGAGCTCTCTGTCTCGGGCGTTGTGGGCAATTTATCCGTTCGTTAGAGTTGTTGCTAAACAATCGTTTCAAATAGTTACCACAATCAAAGTGTTAGCATTTGACAGCAGATACTCACGACAAGCCGTAATCAGCCATCACCGATCGCAGGTCGTGCAAACAAATGATTGTTTGTTCGATGTCGACTTTTTGAATATCAGGTAAATGACGATGAGCTCTATTCATGATCAAGCGATGAACTATGTCTACCAGCAAGTTTTGCAGCGGTTGCTGAGTTTCTTTTCTCGCGCGGAACGTACTGCATTGCAACTTTTAATCCAGCGTCTGGTGGTGGCTGCCGGAGGCATGGAGAGAATCGGCACTTACAAGGTGCTGATGATGCACTCGGGAACACGGGACAGTTGCTACACGTTGGCGTTCCTGCGTGCCGCGCAGTTGAGTATCGCGGGCAGAGCGCCAGCGACCTTCCAGCTGCGTGTCGCCACGCTACGTCTGGGCGGGACGACGCCAACGATCATGGAAAATATTCACCGCAGCTACGGTGCCCTGTTCGTCTACGACGATCCTCGGGTCGAGGTGCTGATGGTCGATAATCGCGAGGTGCTGCCATTCAGTCATTTGACCCCGATATCTGAGGCTGGCCGCGATTTGAATCGCACAAACATGCTGATGCTCGGTCACCTGCGAGGGACTGACGGGGTGTTCGAAGCGTGCGACGACTGTTATCTGGCCACAGGCGAGTTCTATACGCAGATGAGCCGATGGGAAGGCGGTGTCGATGCGTTGATCAGCAGTGAAACAGCGCGTCAGCAGAAGCAGTTTCTGGCAGGGCTGACGCGAGGCGCGCAAAAGGCCGGCCTGCCGGCGATCACTCATCCCGCCTGCAGTTTCGATGGGTTGTTTTCAACGCTCGATCAGTTGGGTGGCGATTGTTATCGCGTGCTTTATGCGGGCCATGAAACCGTCGAGTGGCGGCCACGCGAGAGTTTCGAGGCGCGCCGCTGTGTGGACTACATCGATATCCAGGATCTGGTGACCGGCAACATGGAAGAGCGCTGGCCATTGCTCACCGACTTTCTCGGGCTGCAACCTGACGAAGTTGACGCTCACCTGCGCGAAAACGAATACGCCAGTCCTTTGCTCTCGGCCCATTTACGGGGCTTGCAGGCCAGTTTCGTGAAGGGGCTGACCTACGAAAGTGGATTCAGAGCGTACATTCAGCGGGCGTTGTTGATGATGCGCAGACGACACTTGCCCGAGCGCCTTTGCGATCAGGTGCTAGAGGTTTACGGCAATTGGCAGGTGATGACTGAACTGCGGGCCCAGGCGGCCGTCGAGGCTCAGCAAACACTGGGACTTAATGAAACACAGCAGCTGTGCCTGCTCTTTGCACCCTTCGTCGATGCAGGTGCCGGGTTGGAAAACTTTTTACGCCGCTGTCATCCCGGCATGTTGGTAGCGATGCCTGAGCTGCACAAAGCGATGCAGGGCAATGCAGCCCCCGAGCAAGTCATGCAATGGATGATCGACGTCAGTGGTTTGTCCGTCAGCTTGATCTGCAAGCTCTACGGCATGCGTTCGGTTGCCGGGGGCGGACTTGAGACAGGTGATCCGGGCTTGAACACTGAAGAGCAGGGAGAGTTCAAGGAGGCTGATACGCTGAGTGAACTGTCGGCGAGACGTTGAAGGAGCCTGGTTTGACCGAATCAAAAAACACGCGCACAGCGATCGGCCACCGCCCATGAAAGGACAAAGAGAGACCGATTTTGCCTACCAGGCCGTGTACCGATACTTGACCAGTCTGATCAATGAAATGGGGGCAGAAACACCAATCAAACTGCCTTCGTTGAGGCAACTGGCAGACCGCTTGAACGTGTCGATTTCAACCATCCAGTACGCCATGATACTCTCGATTGTCAACGACTATGTAAAAAATAATAGTTTGCCACCAAAGCGCCACGCTATCTGGTTATAACCAGGGCCTCCCGCACCTCGCGGATCACGAATCCTAAAAAAATGTAAAAATACCCTGCTTTTAGGCCCTCCTGTTTACACTTTCATTTTGCTCACCAAACCCTAGCGGATCCGGCCTTCAGTCTGGTGGCATTTGAGCTGAAACCGGAGGAGTAACTGCATTTCGAAACATGGCCGGATCTGAGAAACTGCAGCCATTCGGACGTGACCTTCCGTGCCGATGATGTAAACGCTCCCGCCATCGAAAAAAGGATTGCTCGTGGTTCCATCTGCTTACGTTGTGATTTATACGGAAGAGAAGCGCAGGATTTTTGTCGTGTTCTCACAAGCATACGGCGATTTTGTTCTTACCAAAGAATGCACGGGTATCGAGTGCGGTTGCTTGGGATGTATGTTGTGCCAAGCGACAATTCACACATATGAGGGGGAGATTCCTGTCCTCGACCTGGGCTCGCTAAAACGGCTAGAGGACAATATGGTTGTCGTTCCCTTTGCGGAAGAGGGAGAGATGTTTTTGCAAGGGGTCAAGATTGAGCGGTACAAGCGTTACCGGGGCCGTCTGAATAAGACGATGCTAGACAATATGTGCCAAACCCCAGACGCAGTGCTTTATATCAGAGCAGAAAGCGATGGAACGTACACTCATTCCTACTTCTCAGTAAGCTTGGATCAACGAGTGATAGCCAAAGGTTGTATCGCCAAAAACTGCCCCTGTATTGGCTGTCGCATTCAAGACATGGAGTACATTAATGCGTCCGGCGAACTGGTCAGGATGATCGATCTGGCAAAGGCTGGAGTCAATTCAGATGGGGAGGTCGTAATTCCGATTTTTCAGGGCGAGGAAATCCTATCGAAGCTGCTCGGTCGAGACCCCAGTATTCGCCATGACTATGAGCCTTATCCGTTCGGCTCTCCCATCGAAGAGATGTTTTTTGAGCTGGCTTTCCTCGACTTACACATCTTTGCTCAACACAAGGTCGGAAAATACCGCCTTGATTTTGCCATTCCGAACAAACGAATAGCTATCGAGCTGGATGGCCATGATTTTCACAAGACAAAGTATCAGCGAACCGAAGATGCCCAGCGTGATCGATGGCTTTTTGGTGAGGGTTGGAATGTCTTGAGGTTCACCGGCTCGGAGATTTACAAAGATCTAGACGGATGTATTGATGAGATTTGCAAGTTGGCAAGGGTAGAGCGACTGAGTGCCAAGCCTGGGAATCCATTTTAAGAATATGGGCTCATGCCGAAATTCTAGGGACGCTACTAAAAATACAACAGCGGCTACGCAGTTCAGGAGGCGAATCAATCGGTGGATTGCGGGGCTTTCCAGCAACTGACGACAGGCATACGATGGTTCCGGACTCCCTGTTGCCAAGGATAGCGTCGTGATAAAAAATATAATCCTACGAGGCGTGTCGAGCTATTCCCCCGACACAAACTCCACGATCGGCCCGCTCACAAAGGTTAATGTGTTCTACGGACACAATGGCACCGGTAAGACCACTATTGGTAACTATCTCCAAGACCCTGCAAACCTGGTGTACCACCGTTGTAGCGCGTTGCCCGCAGATGCTGAGCGTGAGGTGTTGGTTTACAACCACACCTTTATGGAGAGCAATTTTCACGCAAGCTCTCAGCCGGGCGTTTTTATGTTGAACGAAGGCAACATCGAAGCAGGGAAGGCCCTAGAAGCTGCCGAGTCTGCACTCAAGAAGCTCACAGAAGAACGCCAAGCTGTGGTGGTGTCAGGGAATTCGCTTGGTGAGGCTCAGAAGGTCAACAAGGGTGAATTACAAGACCGTATCTGGGCATTGAAAAAGCCTTTCGACAACGCGCCCTTGAAGTACTGTTTTGCGTCCCTGAATACCAAGGAAAAACTGACAGAGAAAGTCGTCGCTCTCAATTTGGTTCCGACTTCCGATACGTTTGAGTCGCTCTCGGCAGAGGCTGAGCAACTGCAACTGGCTAGTGATGCTGTGCTGCCGGGGATACCCATACTGAGCTTTGCTGAGGGCGAAATAGAAGGCCACGCTTTACTCATGGAGACTATTACCGGGTCAGGTGACTCGTATTTGTCGGCCCTGATAAGCGAATTAGGCAATTCCGATTGGGTCAAGCAAGCCTTGGGTTTTGTTCCCAAAGAGGAGGAGCGTTGTCCCTTTTGCCAGCAACAGCTGCCTGCCCAGTTTTATGATGAAATCAGGAGGGTATTCGATAAAACGTATGAGCAACGAATTGGGCAACTCACTTCGCTAAAAAGCCGATACGAAGCTGGCGTAGCTCGCCTGCAGTCCCAGTATCACCGCACTGAATACCAGCTGCCTGCATTCCAAGCGCACATCGCGAGCCTGGAAGCGAAACTGCGTCTAAACATTCAGAGCCTCTCAGCCAAAGTGGCGAGTCCATCTGTCCCGATCATGCTGACATCAACTGCAGATGCCCTTGCAGACCTCAATGCCTTGGTAAGAGTTGAGCAAGGAAAAATCGATGTGATCAACCTCAGGGTAAGGGACAAGAAAACCCATTTGGAGAAGATAAAAACGCGCTTCTGGAACTGCTTTCGCTCGAACTGCGATACGTTGATAACCTCGGCAAGAAAGGTACACAACGACTATGCATCGCAGCGGGAAGAAAAGCGCAACGCAATGGAAGTCATTCGCGCGCAGGAACAAATACACCAGGACATCATCGCCGACAGCAAATCAAAAATCACAAACATCGATCAGTCCATCGACAGCATCAACGCGTCCCTCAACATGCTTGGACTGAAAGGTTTTACCGTGGTGAAGGAGGAGGGCGAACTTCCTCGGTACCGGCTCCAACGACCGGATCAGCAGGCGGGTGTTTTCAAGACGCTCAGTGAGGGAGAGAAAACCCTGATCTCGTTCCTCTACTTTCTAGAGGTCTGTAATGGCGAACTCGATGGCAAGGAGAGCAAGCTCAAAAGCAACCGCATCATTGTGATCGACGACCCGATATCGAGCCTGTCCCACAATTACATCTATGACATTGCGTCGATGATTTATCGTCGTGTACTCAATCCCAAGGATCGTTTCAAACAAGTATTCATCCTCACCCACAATCTGTTTTTCTTCCACGAAATGTTGAAGCACCTGAGGAAGGCAGACGAGTTTTCTCTGTTCAGGATAACCAAGGCGATATACAGCACGATTACGCCGATGAAACCTACAGACGTGCAAAACGACTATCAATCTTTCTGGCAGACCATCAAGGATGCACAGGAAGGGCGTACCTCTGCGTCTGTGATTCCAAACATGATGCGCAATATCCTTGAATATTACTTCACGTTCGTCCACCGACAAGATGAGCTGCAGAACGCACTGCTGGAACTGGCCGACGAGGACACGGAATTCAGAGCGCTGTACCGGTACGTGAACCGGGAGTCGCATTCAGATGCTATCAACCTCACTGACTTTGGTGAGATCGCTCCTGAGCACTTTATTGAGCAATTCAAGCAGGTGTTCGTCAAAACAGGTTTTGGGGAACACTACGAAAAAATGATGAGCTAATAGCGCGAGCGAGGTGTTCGATACAGCCTTATCTATTCGTCCTTGTCACGGCCCCGAATCCAGTCGTGGTCAGGGACAATCAGCGATCCGACTAAGCTGTCTGCTCGCTGTGCCAATCTTTTTTCGTGTTGAGAAATTGCAAGTGCGAGCATCTGAATGGCCGACCTGGCAACACGGATCGCGCGCAACACCTCCTGGGTGAAATGTTCGCGATGGTGATGCTCCACTTCGGGGGCCTGCCTGCTGGAGCCAGGATCGCCAAGATCATGAAGAATCACGAAGCGGTGCGTACTGGAGTTACGCAAAGCCTTTTGGTGGCGAAGGATGCCAGATTTGCCGGCATAGTCTTCAGCGAGTTCCACAAGGCCGTACAAAGCACTGGCACCTCCACGAATTACCGCTTCAACTTTGTCGGTGAGTGGACGTACGTTGGTTAATTTATCCGGGGCTCCTCGCCATAACGTGCCGAAGTAAATCTTGTCGCAAGGCTGTCCTAACTCAAAGTAGTGATTCGCCGTTACAGCCACCTTGTCGAGAAGGTCAAGGGCCGTTCGGTGCGCGAGTATGAGTGCGGAAGCATCCGGGCCGTAGGTGGCATAGTCGAGCGTGTCCGCGAATCGCCCTGTCGTCGGCCAAACATTTTCGTCGAAAGCTCGCCATGCCAGATCGCGAGCAAGAATAAAGTCGCTCTTCAGCATGTTGAACATGGCGAACACGGGCGGTGGTGTTGCAGCTGCCCCGAGCTCACGTTCTAAGATGCCGGGAAGCATTAGCCAGTCCAGCTTCCCCAAGGTTGGATCGACGAGCTCAACGACTGGCGCGAGCGTTAGCCGTTCGGTTTCCACCCATAAGATGAAAGGATCGGTATGTGGCGATCGTGGTGCAGGATCTACGAGCTCGTTAGCGAAAGCTGATATTTCTTTTGCTGCGCGCGCACCAGCGTACTCGACAACTCGATCCTCATGTCTATGCGCGATTTTAGCCAGCATGATTGCTTCTGTGTGGGTAAGGTCTGAGCATCCCCCTTGGTCAAAAAGCCATAACAGATCTCTAGCTGCGCAAGCTGCGGCAACTCCATTCTCTGGGTCAATCTCAAGCGCCGCGAGCCTTGCATCATGGGCTTCGCCAAGCCGTAAACTATTGCTGAACTGATTCGCGAGATTCGTCCAGGCTTGCGTTCTCAGTGATGGGTCGGCATCCATGTTTTGAGCGACCGTCCAGAAATAGTGACGCGCTTGCGAACGATACTCCCGAGTGCGCTCTTGATGATCCAGCCAGCTTCGATCGCTGGGCGGATGCCCTGTGGCAGCGACAAGACCGTTCGCGAGGTTGTATGTGACGCCTGAGGTTGGGAACGAACTATAAAGCTCACGAAATAAAGCAAGACCATCTTCAATAGCATCCTGTTGTTGAGTCAATGCGCCTCCATCGACCAGTATGCTTGCCTGCAGATTCATCCAATTGGGTCGATCAGGGGTATCAAGATTGATCTCCCGAGCTTGTGTCACTGCGAGCGCAGGATCGGTATTCAACAGGTGATCAAGATGCGCTGACAGCTCGTTGTAACGTCTAAGCGTTGATGGCATTGGAGCCCCTCGTGTCATGGATACAATTTGTACTATTCACTGGCGTACCATAGTTCACAACGCTGCAACGTCATGGTCGACCATTTAATCAGTGTTATTTTTGCCGCGCTTCGAGCCCTGTTTAGCTTGGGATCTCATCCCTGGATCGTCACAGAAGGTGGGCTAGGATTACCTAGGCATCGACTCACTTAACGATCAATCCTCTCGAAGCGCTAGCCCTATGGAAGACAATCCAGCCACTCCCGATTCCGACGCTGAATCGCCCGAGGACACCGTGACCAGGGAGTCTCTGTACGAGCAAGCCTGGTCAACCCCAATGACGAAAATCGGGGAGCGATATGGGGTTTCCTCAAGTTACCTCGCTAGAATTTTTACCAGCTTGAATATACCGCGTCCTCCGGTGGGGTATTGGGCTCAAGTAGCAGCGGGAAAAGGAAAAGCTCGTCCACCTTTGCCAGTGGCTTTACCCGGCGCAGTCATTGCCTGGAGCCGCAACGGTGCCCCTTTAAAGATTTCACAGACATTACCTAAAGCACTGAAAAAGATAGGGCGTAAAGCGGGAAACATCCCTGTGACACTGCCTCGCAAACATCCATTGTTGTTGGATATTGAAGAACATTTCCAAAAGGTTCGTGAAAGCGAGAATGGCTATTTACGACCTTCAAAGCGCTCCATGGCAGACTTGATTGTGAGTCGTACGGGTATCACCCACGCAGTGGCTTTCGCCAACCAGTTATATTTGGCGTTGATGAAAGAAGGTCTTGCTGTAGCGCTCTGCGACCCCTCCACGCATATGAGTCGCGAATCAGTTGATCATCGGGAGAAGGCCTCAACGAGGCATATTTACCCCTCACTTTGGCAGCCGCAACGACCTACGGTGGTTTACATTGGCACCATAGCTTTTGGTTTGTCGATTTACGAAGTCAGTGAGTACGTGCAGGTTAAGCATGTTGATAAGGAATACGTGCGGTTGAGTTCACTTCCAGCCAGCCAGCGCCGCTCTCCCTTTCACGATGGATGGGTAATGAGTGAGGACATGCCCACAGGTCGGCTGTGTCTGCAGGCTTATTCTCCCTACTACGGCGCGAAATGGGTTAGCCGCTGGATTGAAGATAAGCCGGGCGATTTGGCCAGCAAAATTCCGAGCATCATAAAGCTCCTGATTGCAGAGGCGCCCTCGCTTGCCAACAAAGTTGAAGCAGAGCGGGAGAGGAGGGAGCTTGAGTGGCAGAAACACCAATTGGAGGTAGCTGAATGGCAAAGAAAGGAAATCGAAAAGCGCCGACTGAAGGTGATCCAGGATAGCCGCAATCAATTAGAAGCGGTGATTCAGACCTGGGCGAAAGCGAACAGCATTCAGGCTTTCTTTGAAGACATTGAGCGATCTGCCGGGACACTCGACAGTGAGGCGCGGGAGGTCGTTTTGGAACGATTGGCTAAAGCGAAGGAGTTGATTGGGGATTTGGACGCGTTGAAACACTTCAATGGTTGGGAGCCTCCGGTGCTGTAAACCTACCTGTTGAGAGATTTGGAAGCGGCGCGGTCTACCATATGAGGCACGAAGCGCACCTAAGCGAACTCGTTTCATTCGGCACCGTTACGATGTCTTCGATGTGACGGTACGATTCAATATCATCAGTTTCTATAGGGCTTCGGCCGTAACTCACACTTCATCTGGTAGTTAATGCCGGGCGCCACTGCACCGCGTTTCCATCCTTCAGCGAAAAGTCTTCATTCGACAGTGCCCGCACTTCCCCCCAACCTCGCAATCCCCTGTTTGATATGCCCGGCGTTCTCACCAATCCTTTCAAGTGCGGCACGCGCATTCTCACAAGTCTCAGATGGGCCGCGCTGCTCCTCCAACAGGACAAGTTCCATCAGCGCAGCTTCGATCGCCAGTTGGTTTTCGTACATTCTTGCCAGTACGTCGGGAAGGGAATATTGCTCGGCCATGACTCGACTCCGTTCGGATGGAGAGCAAAGCATAGCAGTGGTTCGATGATGGCCAGGGGCGGCGAGTGGGTGAACGCGTAAGCACCGGTCTACCCGGAAAGTGGAACGAGCTTAGCCAGAGCGATGCCAATGACGCTGAACCGTGGTCTTTGCCATCCCAAGCCTCCTCGCGATTTCAGCTTGCGAAAGGCCTTGTTCTTTGAGTGCTTGAACTTCCTCTCGCATTTTTGCCGCAGCGGTAACGCGAGGGTGAGGCATCTCCTCAATTTCCAGCGGAATCGAAGCCTGCAGTAGCGCCAAATCCTGAAGATCCTTTTCAGCGATTTTCAGGACATCGCCCGCGCTCAGCTCGTCTTGTGCACCACACACCAGTGCCATGAGCGCAACAGGACTGATCTCCAAAACCCTGGCGAGCTCAATGATGGCTTCCAAGCTAGGGGAGGTCTTTTCATTTTCGATGCGGCTTACATGCGATTGATCGACCTTTTTGCTCAGCTCATGCTGTGTGAGGCCACGCTTTGTTCGCAAAAGCTTCAGTGCTACGGCGAATGCGGTGCGCACAGACATTTTTCCGTTCCGTCAAAACAGAGCTGTATGCCGTGATTGCCATGATCCACTCAAATGTATATATTCATACGAGTGGATCTGGTGGCGAAATTGTGCGTTATCAATCTATGAGAACCAGCCGCGTGCCTGTCTTCAGGTATTTCAATTTAGCTGTAAATCGAGATCGGGCTACAGATGAAGCTCTACGTGCTTTCGGATCTGCATAACGAATTTTCTCCATTTGCCCCTGAGCCTGGAGACTACGACCTGGTCGTCTTGGGGGGAGACATCGACATCCAGTCACGTGGTGTGCGATGGGCAAACGAAAACTTCCGCTGTCCCGTCATCTACGTCTGCGGGAATCACGAATTCTACAAAGGCCACATCGATCACACGCTTCGCAAAATGCGAGAGGCTGCCGCCCCAAATGTAAATGTCCTCGAAAACCAAGTCTGGATTTGCAACCACAACCAAACGCGGTTTTTGGTCACCACCGGCTGGACAGACTTCTCCTCCATGGGTAACGCAGTAGAGGCGATGATCACCAGTGGAATGTGGATGAATGACTTTCAGGTGATCAGAGCCGAGGAGAGCTTTCGACGGCTACGTCCAGCAGACGTGATTGAACGAAACCACGAGGCTTTTGATTTTTTGGTAAGTGAGCTCAACAAGCCTTTCGACGGGAAAACCATAGTTATCACACATCATTGTCCGATCCCGGAAGCCGTGGGTGACAAGCAGGACGGCCACCTGATTGCCGCTTACACCAATCGCTGGCACGCGCTTGTACCTCTGGCGGATGTTTGGATCTTTGGCCACACGCATCGCGCCATCGATCTCGAATGGAAGGGCTGTCGGATTATCTCCAATCCGCGTGGGTACCCTCAGGAAGAGACAGGTTTTGTTCCAGATTTCACGATTGAATTCTGAGTGCAGCGAGAAATGTAACCAGGGTGTACTGGATCAAAACGTTTGGAGCGGATCTATCTGACTTCAGTTTGCACAGATTGCCAAAAGTCATAGAGCGAGCGCGGGCGGCCATCCCTGACCCCGATGTCGTTGGATACCTTCTGTGCGCCTTGGAGCACCCCCGCGCATGACTGGGCTGTTGTTTTGCGATCACACACGGAGCTTTCCGGAAGGGCTACCCATCCGTACGCCTGCTATTGCTGGACGATGCCCGCGCGCGGGATACGAGGTCGTGACAGCGACCGATGGGGGAGTGTATGTCATTGCACATTGGCTACACGAAAACGGTGCATTAGACCGTTTTGACCGAGTTCATTGATGTTGTCCTCGGACGTTTTTAGTCAAAGAAGGTAAGAGAATGGGATTCCCAAAATGCGTGCTGGACGCAAAGGCCGTTGATTTTGGCGTTCAGATCACGGGGTACCTGTGCTGCGCCGAGTTTCAGCCTCCCTGCATGATTGGAGTGGTTTTTTCAGAAACGCGAGGGCGGTTTGCGGATGGTAAACGATCCGTAGTTCCAAGCTCGAAAGAGTGTTCAAGCTTAAGGGGTATCAGCTCTGTGAGACATTCAACGGGAGCAGATACGTGATCTGTCACTGGTGGTTTGAAAATGGTGCCTTGCCCTTGGTCAACATAATTCACTGACGAATGCTCAGTTGAGGGAGGCGAGGGTGCGCCGATGCAGGCCCGTCGAATCCAACAGGCAATCAAAGCTGAAGGTTTTGATTGGCTATTTCAAAAGGTAGGGAACCGCGTGGATAGTGAATTAGTAGAGCTGCTGCATGGTGGTGGTAAGCCTATGAGTGGCTTCGGGAAGGACATTTGGGAGGCTGAAGTTGAAGCCGTACTGAATTTTCCGAATAAGCCGTATTGCATTGTGAGGGACTGGCGAATCATCGAGTTAGACGTCGATGAAAGTTACAGGGACTCGTTGGTGAACGATGGGCTTGCACCGTATGTGCTGTATGCGGCAGAAGTGGTTCTCCATAGCAGCGAGAAACGCCGGAAAGGCGAGTGGGTGCGCAGCACCTTTCAACGCTCATTCACACATGGATATCTATTCGAAAGTACCAACACGGTGTACGTCTTGTTGGGGCGTGGTTTGCGGAAAAAAGGCAGTGCCAGAGCAGTGATGGAAATTGGCAGGTAGCCTCAACCATACGAATTTTGACGAGTGTACGAGAGTCGATGTCGCACCAGGCCTTCACAGGGAAGCGTCCAGCGTGCATTCAAAAAAACTAAGTGGGGTAGTGTGGAATTAATACTGTTGGCGGATCTGCTCTATGGCCCCGCGTGCGTTTTGAATGGCGCAAAGCTCGACGACGTTGAGTTGATTCGAGCATCACATGAGGCATTCAACGGACGACCTTTTTGCGTCGTGAGGCATTGGATGCTGTTGGATGTCATGCTCCCAGCCTCTCAGGAGCAAGAGGTCATCGCGCAGGGCCTTAAGTCATGTGTCTTGTATTCCCCGCTGATCGTGCACGACAGCCAAGACAAGTATCGACCTGGCGACAGCATCCTCAGCGGTTACCAACGCGATTTTGACGGCTGTATTTTTGAAAGCAAAGACATGCTGTACATACTGGCCGGCCGTGGGGCACGCAAGCACGCGAGTCTTTCGGCTGTTCAGGCATTAGCCGCGTATCAGAAATCGAGCACGAAAATCCAATGACTGAAAATCTCCTGTCTGTCTTGCGTGATCGTTACCCAGAGTTTTTTTGCAGCGCCCCTCTTCGCGAAATCGCATGCCTGCCAGGATGGCTGAATTTGATCGACGAGCTGTGCTGCACGCTGAAAACTCACATGGACGCCCACCCCGAACTGCCGCCATTAAAAGTGCGCCAAGTTAAGGAAAAGTTCGGAGGGTTACGGTTCTACTACTCCGGTGGTGATACGGCTTGCCGTGAAGCGGTTGCCGCTGCAGAAGATCGTTCGATGTCGACCTGCGAGGTATGTGGTCAGACTGGGACTTTAGGAGGGGAGCACTGGCTCAGCGTACGATGTCCTGACCATAAAAATTGGTCACCTCAGATGCCTGCCAATGAACTCATTTGAAGCAAGCCATCGACCCATTGAGAACAGATATTTTGGCAGCTTTAGGGCTACCTTCGCCAGGCACTCAACATCACGACTTCGCTCGTCGACGGATGCATTACGCTCCGTTTCAATCTCTGGCACTCATGCTGGGTGTAGATGAAGAAACGCTTGGAGGGGGCTTAAGGATCTCTCCGGAGCTAATATCGAAGAGGGCGATGACAGGGCTTTTTTCTTTACGCGAAAGCAAACGCTTTTATGCGTTGATTGGTGTAGTACAGGCGTCCTGTGATCTGTTCGAGGGCGACGCCCAAGTAGCAGCGACTTTCTTGCGTTCCCCGTCGCGGGGGGTCAATTCAAAGTCACCATTGGAGATGCTCATTACCGGGGAAAACTCTAGTGCCGTGATTGATCTGATCGGCCGACTTGAGCACGGCATACCTACCTAAATGGCGTCTTTTCACGTAGTGAAAAACACGGTGTTGGGAGGGGGCTGAACCCTTGGAAGAAGATCTTGCGGTGATCCGGATACTGGTTTCTTTGGCGTCTGACATTCATCACCACTCCGAGCGATTGCGGCCTCTGAGCTCCGAGTTGGTCATTCGAAACATCTCACTAGTCGGTGATGTCGTAGTTGATCTGAATGAACCTCTCGTGGCCGATGACGAATGATGCACAGGAGTTTCTGATCCTCCCCCACATCTGCCTCACTGTCCGGTATTAGGGGCCAGGCTTTCATGTGAGTGGATGGCCACGCAAGAGTGAGTTGCTTGCACGATCGACTTGGCAGTACGTTGACCCAAAATTTGCCGCCTCTGGTCTTACAAAACGTCCTTTTTAAGATGCTCGATCAGCGCCTCTCGAAGCACGTCCAAGGCTGCTAGCAAGCGCCGTTTCTCCCTAGGGTCATCCCCCTGAGGCACAAAGCTCTCGCAATGTCGGATAAGGGCCTCACAATCGTTTGTGTTCAAATCAAACTCGATCATTTTGACTCCCCCTTTCGGTGAGCTTTGAGATGCTCCATGTCTCGCTGCCACACCCTCAGAAATCGGCGCCAGTCGTGTGCGTAGCTCCCTTCCGAAAAACGTTCGGAGAGCGCATTGGCTGCTTCGAATCTCGTTCGCCAAACTTCAGGGATGTGTTGGTCTAGAACGATCAAGAAATGGTGGCCATCGCAGCTTTCGTACGGTGTTTCAGGCACAGAATCTCTCAACTCCTCAATCGTCATAAATTGAACCTCTCCATTAGGTTGTTCGAGATCTTGTCGATCAATTTCATCGAGCATGCTCAGTTGAGGTTTTGCGCGTTCATCACCGGGTCGCAATCCCTCCAAACTCCATAAAGCCGCCCGCCTTGCACGCTCACGCTGCCACAGGCTTTTCAAATCGACCGCCATCAAGGCTCCTTAACATTCGTTCTGCGCTGACGCGTATCGGCAGGAGTGGAATCAATTTCAGCCACCACCTTCCTGGACGACCCAGGCGTTTCTACAGGAAGCTCAATTGTACGCTGTTGGACGTTTAGATCTGAATGCACTCATCGCACACTCTTCAAGCAAAAAGAGTATCGGGTCGTCGTGAATTCTTGCTGGGCAGTGTCAACAAATATATTTTTTCAGAAGGCCCCTTGAAATTTTTTTTGAGCGACGGATCTCTATATTTGAGGACAACAAAAAAGCAGCGATCTCGGCGCCTCACCATCCGTCGATCCTGCTGGGGAAATGATGTAGGTTTTCGCTTTTGCAGTGATCCTGCTTCTGGCCTTTTTCTTGCGATGTATCCTGCTGACGCTGATGTGTGACTGCCCTATGGGCATAGCAAAATCGCCACTTCGCGGCGTAAGCCGCTGCTTTCCAGTTTGATTTCAAAACAACGAGTCATTTTTTAAAAAATACCCGTGTCGGACAACTTTCACGCGCGCGGAGTCTCGTATGAACTGGAGAGAGCAGATGGAAGATGAGATTGAGGTGAAGGTTTGGCGCTTAGTGCAGCAGGCGTCTGACGCGGCAGCGTTTGTGCTGCTGGTTGAAGAGGCGGTCGGTAGTTTCAAGAGAGAGCCCGGGTTCGATCCTACCGTACGGCTGCACGCGTCATGGATTGGCACGGAGAGCATCAGGGTGCTGCGTGATGTTCTGGAGCGTCGTGATATCTATGCAGGCCCATCTGCCGGCTACGTAGAGCTCAGATCTCGTCTAAGGATGCATTTGCGCGACCAATTGCAATTGCACCTCATGGAGTCGGGGCAGGCCACTGACGAAATGAAAGCGGATCAGTTGAATCGAGATCTGGGGCTATAGTGCGGATTCCACGCCATCCGGACACTCAGCCCACCAACATCCGGACACCCATTCCACGCTCATTCGGACAGGCAGTCGGAGCGCAGCGACGCAGGTTTGCATTGTTAGTCTGAAGTCCCTGTTGCCGTCAATTTCGTTGCGCGCCTGCGCATCGATTCGCCTTTGAGTTCGATCCGATAAGTGTTGTGCACCAGCCGGTCGAGGATCGCATCACCCAGGGTTGGATCGCCGATCAGCGCATGCCATTTGTCCACCGGCATCTGGCTGGTGACCAGCGTCGAGCGGTTGCCGTAACGGTCGTCAAGCAGTTCCAACATGTCGCGCCTTTGCGAGGCGGTAAACGGAGCGAGATCTGCGTGACCAAATTAAGCGCGACTGGGTGCTGAAGAAATGCTCGGTCTCGGATGTATGGGGTGTCGGACGCAAGATGACGCTTCACCTCGAAGGCATGGGCATCAAGACAGCTTGGGATCTGTCCAAAACGGATCCCTGGATGCTGCGCAAAAAAATCAGCGTGGTGATCGAGAAGACTGCCCATGAGCTGGCCGGCACGGCGTGCCTTGAGCTCGATGAACCTGACCCACCCAAGCAAGAGATTTGCTGCAGCCGGATGTTCGGGAAACGTCTCACCGAGATTGCGCCGATCAAAGAGGCGGTGGCCACTTACATGATGCGAGCCACGGAGAAGCTCCGGGCTCAACAGTCGTTATGCAAGAAGATCAGGGTCAGCATTCGCACGGGCATGTTCAATCCCGAGGAAGCGAAATACGCCAACGGTGTACTGGTGGAGTTACCCTATCCAACGGACGACGTTCGCTTGATGACAAAGGCTGCCGTGCGCGGTGGATCGAGTCTTTCGGCCAGGCTTCATATACAGCAAAGCCGAGGTGCTCTTGGTCAACCTTTGCCAAAAAGGCGAATACACCGAAGATCTCTTTTCTATATCTCAGCCGGAAACGACCGAGGAAGTAATGGGCGTTTTGGATGCCATCAATGGCAGGTGGGGCAGGGGGACGATGCGCCTAGCCAGTGTGCCGACCGATCCGGATTGGGGCATGCGCAGGGAGATGATGAGTCAGAGCTTCACGACAAGGGTTGATCAGCTTTGGACGGTGTACAGCAAATGACTAGTGTGCGTCTCGGCGGCGATGAACATCTTGCTCCATTCAACGGTTATGAAAAATCTGGCGGAAATGGACGGAAGGTTCCTGCGAATTTGCTGAAATGGGATTGCCTTGCTTAGTAACGAATCATACGCTGGGTGTGTATCGTGTTCCCGGGCCGACATGCCTGAGGACGACGATACGCCCGCCGTCAGCAATGGAAAAAACACTGCGAGTCATAGCGCAGGCTCATTAGCGAAGCACCAACGATTTCGTCCTCGTTGTTTCGCTGAATAGAGTTGCGCGTCAGCCGACTTCAGTAAGGTAGCTGGCGACACCTCTTCGATGCTCGGCTGGCTTGTAGTAATGCCTGCACTGGCAGTAACCTTTCCCAACGGATGCTCGGAGTGCTCGATGCTCAGTGATCGAATGGCTTCCAAGATATCTTGGGCGACTTGTTTTGCGCCCGCGCTGTCGGTGTTGGGAAGTAGAACTGTGAATTCTTCACCACCGTACCTGACGGCCAGATCCCCGGGTCTTTTGACCGCTTGCTGGATCGCGCCTCCAACAGCGCTCAGGCAGTCATCGCCGGCCGCATGTCCATACCTGTCGTTGTAGCGTTTGAAGTAATCGACATCGAGCATGATCAATGAGAGCGGTGATCTTTGGCGCTTCGCCAAGCGAATCTCATCCAGCAGCGCGCTATCCAGCCGTCGACGATTGCCCAGTCCGGTCAGACTGTCAGTGAGCGCCATGTCTCGCATGGCTTGGTGTGCGTGACGTAACTCTCTCTCCATCACCATTCTTTGACGTAGCTGGCTCAAAACGATGAGTCCAAAGATCGCGAGCACGGCGATCAGGAACACCAGCACGAACCCTGTTTTTAGTAGATCACGGCGCCAAGGTGCAGTGATGGATTCACGAGACAGCCCGGCTTCAACGACCAGAGGATAGGTCGTCAATGCTCTATAACCATACAGGCGCTCGGTGTCGTCGATGACGGCCTTAACCTCAGCAATGCCTTCGTTGGAGTTCGGCAGGTAGCTCTTGAAAATCTCGCTGTTCGCCAAGCTTTTACCGACGACGGATGCGATGAAGGGACGACGCACCAGAATTGTTCCGCTGCGCATGGCCAGAACCAAAGCGCCCTTGTCATCGATTTTGAAATCGCCGTAGTAGTCCACGAAGTAACTAACCTTGATCGTCCCCAGCAGTACGCCCGCGAACGACCCATCTGGATTGTTCAATCGGCGAGAGATGGGAATGATGAGATCGTCGGTTGATCTACTTCTGACTACTTCGCCGATACGCACGTTTCGATCATCATGAGTGCGGTGATACTGGAAATAGTCTCGGTCTGCGTTGTTCGCCGGCTCTGGAATGGCTTCCTTGTCGGTCACGATCCATTGGCCGTCAGAGCCGTAAATAAACAGTCCGTGCAGTTGGGGCATTATTTTGGATTGCTGAACCAATAGCTTGTGGATGCGAAGGACGTTGATGTTCTGTAAGCCGTCGCCTTCCACCCGCTCACCGAGCGCGGCGGTCAGCACATCTACTTGCCGAATGGCATCTTCTGCGTGTTGAGCCGTCGCACGAGCCAGATTCGTTACTGAGTCGCGGGCAGATGCAAAGGCAGCACGATAGTCGCGCCACGTCCGCCAGCCCTCAACTGCCACGAATGCGACGATTACGACTAGCATGAAGCTCGTTATGAGTCGGAATGTAGCTCCAGCCCACACAGCCTTCGCAGAAATGGTTTCAGTGGAGCTGTCTGCCTTGTCCTCTGACTGCATGCATCCAAGCATCTAGTTGTCCTTTTACGACTGTTCTACACACGCCCCTCTGGATGCATGCGGTTAGTGCCTTATGGAAAGGTACCACTCAGCATAGGGGGTATTGCCGACCTGGTAACTATTGAAATCAGGATTCCCATCGTCCCACCAAACTGGCCCGCGCTCCCCTAGCGCTTCCTTCGCTGTTTGCACGCATGCTCTTGCCGCCGACAACGGCCTAGGATCTCCAGAGGGTTTAGCTGCCTTCACATCACATCACATCACGTCGCGCTGCCATGAGTTCATCGACAAAACGCTGCCGAACATCTGCAGGCAACGACGAGTTGCTGCAACGCCACAGCTGCCCTTTGACTACAAAGTAGCGACCGTCAGGTGTCGTCGGATACATGTCGGAAACGCCTTGTTATTCAAAGTGCCGTGGCTTGGCTCGTACTAGACCGCAAATGGCGCCACCAGAACGGTTCTCAGGGGGGGCAGCGCTTGGGCGTCTCACAGAGGCATCTTCGGGTATTCGCCCTGGCACTTCAAAGGCTGTTAGCACCAAACAGATGATTCAGTGATGTGCTTAGCAGCTAAGGCTATACGAGACCGACAAACGAAAGAATAACTAGGACGATCACAACGGCCCCGACGATGTAGATAATATTGTTCATGAAAACCACCTCTCTATCTCAACAGGATTGCGACACTGATGTGTCTAATACAAATGACACCTCGCCCCCAGCTCCGTTCCGCGAGTCAGTCTCAGACGTGGCGCCATCGCACTAATGTTCCCTATTCGCGATTATTCAAACATTCTCTTGTCGCCACTTCATGTATATCGCTGTTTTGGTGTACCGTTAGGTGACTAATTACATAGAGATTGCCCATGTCTAAGCTTGCAGAGTTTCGTCAGCTGGAAAAACACCTCGCCGAGCAACTTCAGGCTCTTGAAACCTTGAAGGGCGATGCTGGCCTGAAGAAAGAAATTGAATTTGAAACAAAGCTGCGCGCTTTGCTCGCCGAGTACGGCTATAGCCTGCTGAATGTGATCAACTTGATTGACCCTAAGGCCGGTCGTCGCACACCAGTGGCCTCGTCTGCTGTTGTCACTCGCAAGCCTCGCCAAGTGAAGATCTACAAAAATCCCAACACAGGCGAAGTCGTCGAAACCAAGGGCGGCAACCACAAAACATTGAAGGAATGGAAAGCTCAGTACGGCTCCGACATCGTCGAGTCCTGGCTGACTAAGTGATTTGTTTTGAGTACAAATAAAGGGCCCTTTGAGGGCCCTCTTTGTTGATGCGTATGGCAAGCCTGCCCTCGTGGCAGATGATGCTCTGGAGCAAGTCTACGAATTCGCTTTCGCAGTACTCTTCAGTACTGTTTTGCTCATTCATTCCTAGACCTTGAACCCCGGCAAGCCATTCTTAGCGCGCCACTCTTTCACAGCTCGAGTAACGCCCTCAGCGGAATTGTCCGCACCGTCTTCAGGGTAGAACATGAGATCGGTACCATCCGGGTGACCGGTAAGCTTCCTGAATTTCTCCAGCGGCTCGCCAAGCTTTTCATCTGAGCCATCCGAGGTGCTTCGCCGTCATTGAGGTGTGGATTGGCGTTCGCCTGGAACGCGGCTGGGCCGTAACTGGGGAGTTTGAATCGCCCCGAATTTCTTAAACAGCAGACAAATAGCTCATTTCATTCTTTGCAGCACCGGATTGCCACATAGCTGATGGTGCATAACCGCCAGCATATGCAGAACCACTAACCCTGCCAACGCCACGCAGAAGATGTGGTGCAGGCTGTGTAGCACGGTGAGTGCAGTGGTAGAGTGAATCAACTGCGGTAGTGTCAGCGCGTTCATCATTAGTACCGGATGGGTCATCATCATCACACCGGTAATCAGCACTCCGCCAACCGATACGTAGATCGTGGCGTGTGTGAGCTGGGCGATTCTGGCTTGTAGGCCCTGATTCGACGTCCGTCTTTTATGGGCTTTGATAAACAGCCAGGCCCGCCACACAAAGAAGGGAATGAAGAGGCTGCTGAGTTGTGGATTGAAGCTGTCGACCCACTGACGTAGTGGGTGGCCACTTGGCATAAGCGTCACGCCAAAACCGCTGAGGCTCGTCCATATAATGACCAGTGCCGAAAGCCAATGCAGCAAGACTCGGGTTTTGGGATAGGGCTTGGATTCGTCAACTGATTGATCAGCGCTTGGGCTTTTCACGAGCCACTCTCATTGCCCATAGCGCTCACCGTGCTAGCGACTGTAAGTGCCATGGCACAACCCAGCATCGAGAGCGCCGCAAAAGCACCCATCATATGTAGATAAGGCAACACATGGTTCCACGCTCGAGCAACGCCCAAAAATGCAGCAAATAGCCAGCCGCTCATGGAGAGCGCCCCCAGGAGAGCAAGACGAGTGCGCGCGGAGCGGTGCAACAAAACGAAGGGGACTTTTTTCAGCATAGGGAAACCGACTCGATGCAACAGCGCCCCGTTCAGACTCAGCAGCGCGACAACGGTCACTTTGGCCCAGAGTTTTTGATTGAGCAAATACGCGCCCCCCTCATCGAGGTAACCCTGAAGCACCAACAGCAGGCCAGTTCCCCAGAGGGCCAGCAGCGCAAGGGTGGCAATCTTCTGAGTCTCGTCGAGATACTCGCGCTGCACATGATCCAGCACTTTTTTGCGCCAACCCCAGAGTTTGTGATCGGCCTGCAATACTCGGCCTAGGGCAATGCAAGTGGCGAGCAGATGACCGTATACGAGTAGCATTTTAAGCATTGCCTGACCTTATATTTATTTGGGCAATACACTCCCTGCGGCCCTTTATTAGAAGCCAAATGATACACATTATTATTCGTATCGAAAAATTTCCAACCTCACTACACATCCGAGATGACCCGTTCGGGCTCGCTATAAATTCCCGCTCATGCTCGATGCGCGAGCAGTTCCACTTCTACACCGCCACACAGATGAATGCGGCGTCTATGCTGCCCAGAAGCGCGCTCCCGTTGGATAGCATGGATCTTCAGGCGCCCGACGCCTTGGCTTCGATCTCACGAAGAAAGGAACGGGTGCTGGGATAAAGGTAGAATTTTTCGACTTTGGCATCGGGTCGCATCATGGCGTGCTGGCTCAGAGGGAAATCGGGAGCGCAGCATCGGGGGATCAACGGCTGGCGGTGAGTGTGGGGTTGGAGCGCTTACGCTTGAAGGGCACACCTCTCGACGTATGAGCCTAGAGATTCTTCGCTTCGGACTCGCAAAGCGAATGAGCGTTTTGACCTGAACATATGGCTCAGAACGGGTGTTTAGCGGTAAGCGTCCGGCAAAGGCATCTGGGTACGCGCAGTTCTCCACCTGGTTACAATGCGGCAATCAGGCGTCGCCTAGCAGGTGCTTGCGAATTAACCCGTCCAGCGAGAGTCGGCCGGGGCCGCGCGCCAGCAGTACCAGCAGCATGGCGGCCCACTGGATGTGGGTTGGCCACGCCAGTGGATAGACGAATACCTCGATGACCGTCGTCATGCCCAGCAGAACGGCGGCCGTGGGCCGGGTGAGCAGACCGAGGATCAACAGCACCGGTGACGTGAGTTCGATCGATACCGTGATGTACGCCGCCACTTCCGGCGGTAGAAGCGGCAACTGGTACTCGTCGGTGAACAACGCAACGGCCGTGTCCCAGCTGGCGAGCTTGGTCATGCCCGAGTTCCAGAACACCGTAGCCACTGCTAGTCGCAACGGAATGGCAAGAAACCAGTAGGGAATGCGCTCGAACCAGTGCAAGGCACGCACGTAAAGCGTGAGGGCTAGCCCGCGCGGCGCAGCCGGGTAGTTCATGGCAACTCCGTTAGCGATTGAATTGGCCCAGACTGCGAAGCCAGGCTGAACCCGGCAAAGCACCCTTGTGCCAGGAGACCGGCCAGTGCCGCAGTGGCATCGATGCCGGGATGATCGTCGAGGGCAAGGCCCAGCATGCATCCTGAACACAGCGCATGGCTAAAGCGCCAGACCGTCCCATCGACTCGGTCAACCTGAACGCCAGAGTCCCCCCTCTGAACCATTAGGTAGGTCGGACAGCCCGACAAGTCGATCGCCGTCAACGCCGCGTCATCATCCATGAGCACCGCATGCCAGATCGTGTCAGCAGGGTAGTCAGTTCGAATCATGCTGACGGATGGGTGAGGCACAAAGCTGAGCCAAGCGTATTCCGTAGCCTCGACTGCACGCAGCGACGCAATCGTTAGCGCCGGTGCATCGGCTGCGTGAAGGGCGCAGCTGACGGCCCATTCGAGTTGTGCCACATCGGGCAGGTAAGGTACCGACGCGCACGGTGCAAACCGTCCGAGAAAGGCTGCAAAATCGCCACCGAACTCATCGAGGTAGCTGCTGCGGGGTGGCTGCTGCGAGATGTACTCGCGTGCCGCCGCGTCGAAAAATTCGGTGCCCACCAGCCGGTCGACAGCCGGGTAAGACAGGCGAAGCGCGCGTATTAGGGTTTGCGCGAAGGTGTTCCGGTAGACCGACAGACGCTCCTGCGGAGCGATCCCGTCGGCAACAACGTGCGCCATGGCATCGACGTTGTCACAGTCGACGATGCTGCGTCGCACCGCATCCTGCAACTCACGTAAGGACGGCATGATCGTTCCTTGGCGCTGAATGCGCGAGGCAGCATTCTGCGTGCGTAGCCTCTTCGATCAACACGTCCAGCGAAGGGATATGAGTGTCCCACTCGATTAAAGTCGGAACCGGGCCGAAGCGGGTTAGCGCTTCTTCATAGAGCGCCCAGACGGCAGGTGCGACACGCGAGCCATGGTCGTCGATGCGCAGTATGGCGCCGGAATCGAGCGCTACAACTGAGTGTCCCGCCAGATGAATCTCGCTGATCGCGGCCGGCGGTAGTGTCCGCAGGTAGGCCGACGCATCCCAGCCGTGGTTCTGCGCGCTCACATAGACGTTGTTGACGTCGCACAGAATCCCGCAGCCCGTACGTGCGGCGACGGTCGACAGAAACTCCCATTCTGGAATCGTCGAATGACTGAACTGCAGGTAGGTCGAAGGGTTCTCGACCAGAATGCGCCGACCCAGCCGCGTCTGCGCTTGCTCGACGTGCTGACAGACGACGTCGAGCGCCTCTTCCGTCATCGGTAGTGGCAGGAGATCGGCAAGATACGTCTGTCCGACTATGCTCCACGACAGGTGTTCCGAGATCAGGCCCGGTTCGATGCGCTCGCTTGCACGACAGAGGCGCTCGAGATGGATGGGGTCGAGCCCGTCCGCGCTGCCCAATGACAGGCCGATTCCGTGAAACGAGATCGGATAGTCGCGCCGCAGCGTTTCCAGATAGCGTAGCGGCGTGCCGCCCCCCATGTAGTTTTCAGCGTGCACTTCCAGCCATCCGACCGGTGGATGCGTATCGACGAAGACCTGATGATGCGGGAAGCGCAGCCCGACCCCCGCCGAAGGCGGGATCGGGCTGGACGTCGCGCACAGGCCGGATTGAGACAGAATCATGGCCGCGCTCTCCGTCGATCAGGCGGGTTTCATTGCCCCGCCCGCGATCTTGCCGCATACCCCGGCGGGCAACAGCACGAACGATTTCGTGTCGCGCGCCTGGGGGGCCTGACCGGCGCAGGAGTGGGTGCCTTCGGCACAGTCATTTTTCGCGACAGCATTGATCCCGTAGCATTTTTCCAGGTGATTTTTCTGCATTTTCATCATGTTTTCTTTGACGATCGGTGGCGCATTCGACATGTCTTTCATCTCTTGCGCGCCGGCTGGTACACCCTGCATGGCGAGCGCCAGCCCCATCGCGGCAGACAACGTGGTGGCGGCGTAAAGTCGATGGTTCATAGCTCAGGATCCTGACGTGAGCGGCCTCGATGCGAGACCGGTATCCAATACTTCGTCAGCGGCGGCAAAAGGTTACAGGTCGATCACGGACGACGCATCGCCTGCCGCGAGACAGCCCGATCAGCGAAGGGAGCACACCGTCCGTTCCGGCACCAGATAGCGCCGGCACAGCGAAAGCATGGTCATGAACAGCAGTACGCTGCCAAATTGCCAGACAATCACCATCAACGCGGCGTCTTCCGGATGGAAAAGCCGCAATGCCACGTTGGCGAGTGCCGCAGCCGCCAGGCTGCCCCACCACACCGCAGAGGGGGCGGGCAGACGTGCACCACGCCGGATCGCAAGCACGATCGCCAGTGCCGGGACAGCGCCGGTCATCGCGATGCCCGGCAGGCACATGAGGTCGGAATGAAACGCCATCCCGCTCACCCCCAGGCGCATCCACTCGTCCCAGCACTGATGGCCCAGGGTCGCTATCCAGAGGGTCAGCGGAGCCACGGGTGTCCACAGCTTCCAGCCCGGCTCACCCGGCACACAGGTGACGAGCGCGGCCCAGCCGCCGATTAACGCCGTGGCGAGCGACGCCAGTTCCTGCGTCAGGAAAACCGGCTCGGCGAGCTTCACCCCGATATCCGGACGCATCCCCATTGTGGCAACCATAAGCGCCATGACTGGCACCGACACGGCAAGCCACCCGATCAAACGCCAGACGGGGGGCAGCAGGTGTCGAACCGGTTTCAGATCCGCCGCGAGCACATCAATAAGTTCATCGGTTTTCATGTCACTTCATCAGCAGCAGGTCGTGAAGTTTTTTCAACGCCCGATGAGTGGCCACCTTGAGCGCTGCAATGCTCATCCCGGTCGCCGCCGCCGCCTCCTTGAGCGACATTTCCCGCTGCTTGAGCAGTTCGATCGCCTGCCGCTGGCCTTGAGGAAGCGAGGCGATGGCCTTTCCCAGCGTTTCCCCGTCCACCGGGGTTTCATAATTATCATTCGTCGGCTCGACCGCAAAGGTTACGTCGAGCGCGTCAACCACGAGTTCTTTGCGGTCTGTCCGCGAGCGACGCCTCACACCGTCCACGAGGCGCCGCCGCAGGATCGCCATCAGCCACGGCATGAAAGGGCGAGTCGGATCATAAGTATGGCGGATCACGTGAAGCGTCAGCAGCGTGTCCTGGACTACGTCCTCAATATCGGCGGGGCTACCCATCGGCCATCCCTGGCGGGCCAGCCGACGCAGGATCGGGGTAACCTCGCGCAGTAGTCGCGTGTAGTTTGCCTGATCGCCAAGCTGGGCCGCAGCCATCAACGACGCCAGATGTGAATCGTCTTGATGCATCGCACGGGTTGTCCTCAAGGATGTCTCAAGAGTCAGTCGTGCTCGACTATCGGAGTGAGCAGCCATGGCCTCGACAAGGCCTAATCCAAAGCCGTTGGCGAAAGCGAACGACTTGAAAACCCTGGAGAGGAGACAGTACAACTGTAGCTCACAGCCCTTGGACAGTTACTCGAAAGTCGGTACGCAACTAATAAAGTGAGATACCCGCGCCAGCGCGGTGTCGGTTCCGGAACGCATGTCCATAGGTTCGGTGGCGAGCCAGATGGAATCGATGTGAATCATCGTGTGAGTCCGCGAGTGAATCGGGCACATCGCTCAGGATCGGCGGCGGGCCATTTCACGGTTAGCGTTCCTTGCCCGCACAGCACTTCGATGCTGACGGAGGTCTCAGGGCTGGCCTGAGTTTTCGGCTCCAGCTTCAAGGGAATGAAAGCTGGCAAATTTGTCGGCTCTTGGTCGCGGTAAAGCGGCAACCATTTGCGCACGACATTGGCGTTAATGCCGTGGCTCATCGCAACGCTGTCCACGGATGCGCCTGGTTGCAGGCATTCCTGGACGACCTGAGCTTTAAAGGGCTTGGGGTAAGAGGTGTTTTGGCGCATGGAGATCCGCCTGCTGAGGCTAAAATTGGTGTCCACTTAAAAATGATCTGCACCATCGCCCCAAGCGTTGGAATCAGGAAGGTGTGTTGGCCGGATACCGCTGTGCCCAATTGCTGCGGTTTGTTGACCTGCTTACTCCCGTTCCAACATGTCGATGATCGGGCAGGCCGCCCCGTCGTTGCCAACATCACACTGCTGAACCAGTCCACCCAGCGCCTCCCGCATGGTGGCCAGGTCGGACATCTTCTGATTGATCAGGGTCAGCTTACGGACAGCTAAGGCACGTGTCTCAGCACATGCATGCACAGTATCGAGTCGAAGCAACCCGCTGACTTCTGCCAGCGTGAAGCCGAGTGCTTGCGCCCGCTTGATGAAGCGCACGCGCTGTATCGTGTCGGGTGGGTAGCGCCGATGACCGCGAAGCGGCTTTGGGGGTTCTTCCAGCAGACCGCGCCGCTGGTAATACCGGATCGTCTCGATGTTCACGTCGGCAGCCTCCGCCAGCTTGCCGATGGTCAGTTCTGTCACCATTACATACTCCTTGTCTCCGTACCTAAGTACGGGATCTAGAATGATATATGGGCTATCAAATTTAAGGCGTGAACAGGATGCAACTCACCGGGAAAGGCTCGTTGATCGCCGGCGTACTAGCCGCTATCGGCGCGTCGGTGTGCTGTGTTGGCCCCCTCATATTGCTAGCACTCGGCATCGGCGGAGCATGGGTAGGAAACTTGACAGCCATGGAGCCATACCGGCCCCTGTTTATCGGGCTGACGGTGCTGTTCCTTGGCCTGGCCTTGCGCAAGTTGTATGTGGCGCCACAAGTCTGCGTACCGGGTACGCCCTGCGCCGACGCTCGATCCATCAAGCGGCAACGGCTCACGTTCTGGATTGTCGCCACACTGTTGCTCGGTCTACTTGCCGTACCGTCACTGGCCCCACTGTTCTACTAGTAGTAGGAGTCCCCCATGCGCAAACTACTAATGGCCGTGCTTACCACCATCCCTTTCGCGGTGCTGGCTGCAACCCCTCAGACAGTCACGCTCGATGTACAGAACATGACGTGTGAGCTGTGCCCGATCACGGTCAAAAAGTCGCTGGAAAAAGTCTCTGGAGTGAGCGTGGTCAAGGTCGATTTCGACAAAAAGACAGCCACTGTCACCTATGACGCTGACCAGTCCCAACCCGAAGCACTGACCAGGGCAACCACGAACGCGGGTTACCCCTCGACCGTCCACAAGTGAGGCGTTAATGAACGCCGTTACTCTTGAGTCCGTGCTGACCTGCCCGCAATGCGGTTTTGCCAAGCTGGAAACCATGCCTACGAACGCTTGCCAGTTTTACTACGAATGCAGCAACTGCAAGGCGCTGTTGCGCCCTAATGCGGGCGACTGCTGTGTGTTCTGTTCGTTCGGCTCGGTAAAGTGTCCGCCGATCCAGCAACAACGTGAATGCTGCCCATAAGTGCATTGATCGCATATCGGACAAATACTGGCAGTCATTTGCAGTATCTCCGAGCAAACGAATCTCTTGGCATTGAATGCCGCCACTGAGGTGGCAAGGGCAGGGGAGGCGGGACGCTGCCTTGCAGTGGTTGCTGATGAAGTTCGCGGCCTGGCGCATCGTACTCAGCAAAGCCTCTCAGATTACCTTGCGGCAAAAACAGTAAACGAACTTCTGCTCATTGCCCCCGGGCGTATGGTGAGACTCTTTTTCATGTCCAAGCAAAACAAACGGCTCACCAAATTCGGCATGAAGCTCATCGGCGTCGTAACGCATTACCGGCAAGCCACTGCATTTGCTTGGCCCATCCTCCGCGAAGGTTGCCACGATGACCAGACCGCCAGGTTTAACCGCCCTAAGCACCGCCTGGACATAGGCATGCCGCTCTTCTGCCGTGGTTAAAAAATGAAATACGGCCCTGTCATGCCACACATCGTAGGCGTTCGAATCAAGCTTGGTTTCGATGATATTGGCTTCTTGCCACTGTACGTTCGAAGCCTGGACGCCGAGCCTGGTTTTTGCCGTGGCAAGCGCTGCCCCGGAAAGGTCAAGCACCGTGACGTTTTCATAGCCGTTAGCCAAGAGATCATCAACCAGCGTTGATGCGCCGCCGCCAACATCAATGATCGAAGCCGTAAGCGGTACGCCCGCCTCTTGAATCAACTTGAGCGAGAGTGCGGCATGCTCTTGAAACCAACTCACCTCATCTGCGGCTTTGGTCGTGTAGACGTTTTCCCAGTGATCCTTGGATTGCATAGTTATTTCTCTGGGCTATTTCTGCGAAACAGAGAGGATTACGCGCTTGCTCTCCACCGCTGGCAAGGGCCAACGTTTAACCTACATATCCACCACGGAGTTGTCCAATTGATCGCTTTTGGCCAACTCTGTTGTCAGCCTTGCAATTGTAAGAGCTGTTTCTTACGACTAGACTCCTGCGCATGAAACGCTATCTGCGGTGCTGCCTCATTTTCCTGATTAGCTTGGCGCTTCCCCTCAGCGGGATGGCGGGCATTCAGGCACAGACAGAACCTTGCCCAATGAAAACGACGGGCATGGTGATGATGAGTGATATGGGCCAGGACTGTTGCAATGACATGAAAAGCCCCTCCGAGCACGGTAAACCCTGCAAGCCGGGTCAGGAATGCAAAACCGGCGGCATGCTGCAAGTCTCGATCATCAAGCCTCCTGTTACCTTATCCAGTCCCGTAGTGCTTTCCTTCTCCAGCGATTTCCTGCCTGCACAGACCCCTTCAGGGGTATGGCGACCGCCTCGCGTTTGATTCCTGTACCGCACTGAGTCCCATCGCACATTGATGCGATGGCCTATCTGCGCGCCTGTCTGAAGAGACGCGCAGTGATTCATCACAGGAATTGTGAACATGAACTTCCTACGTTATTGCGCAGGCTGGCCCCTCATGGCCGGCCTGGCAGCAGGCGTACTGGCATTGCCGAGCCTGGCCGCCCCACTGACACTCGATGAAGCCTTGCGGCTGGCCGAAAACAACGCCCCGTCACTGACCGCCCAAGCCGCCAAACTCCAGGCCGCCAGCAGTGCTGCCATTCCAGCCGGCGAACTACCCGACCCGAAGTTAAAGCTCGGCGTGCAGAACTATCCCATTGGCGGCCCCGAACGCTGGAGCATTAACCAGGACTCAATGACCATGCAGATGGTTGGAGTCATGCAGGAAGTGCCCAACCGCGACAAGCGCAAAGCACGTATTGAAGCGGCCGATGCGGCCGTTGACCGAGCTGCGGCTGAAGGCCGTGTGGAGCGCCTGAATGTCCGTCAGGCGACAGCACTGGCTTGGATCAGCAGCTATTCAGTCGAGCGTAAAGAGGCGCTGTTCCAGGACTTTTACAAGGAAAATCGTCTGTTGACCGATACCGTGCGGGCACAGATTGCCGGCGGTCGTGCTCAGCCTGCCGATGCGGTTACGCCGAAACAGGAGGCGGCGCAGTTAGCGGAACAACAGGACGATCTGATCCGTATGCGGGCGCAAGCCCGAGCTGCACTCAAGCGTTGGATTGGCCCGGCCGCCAACGACCTGCCAACAGGTAGTTTGCCGGAATGGCCCGTCGATACCTTAGGTTACTCCCATAAGCTGCAACATCACCCCGCACTGGCGGCCTTCGTACCTATGACCCGCGAGGCGCAAGCCAAGGTGCGTGAAGCCGAGGCGGAAAAGCAATCCGACTGGAGTTGGGAGCTCGATTACCAACACCGTGACCGTCAGTTCGGAGACATGGTTAGCGTGCAGTTCTCATTCGATCTGCCACTGTTTCCAGATTCCCGACAGAACCCGAAGATCGCCGCAAGACACGCTGAGCTGAACCAATTGGAGGCTGAGCGTGAAGCCATGGTGCGCGAACATACCGAGCAATTGGAAGAGAGTCTGGCCGACTACGAACGCCTCAATAGTGCGGTGCGCCGCAGCCAGGAAAGTCTGGTGCCCCTGGCCAAGGAAAAGGTCGGACTGACCATGGCCAGCTACCGCGCGGGTAAAGGTGATTTGGCGCCGGTCATCGCTGCTCAACGTGAACTCATAGAGGCCCGCCTCAAACAGATCGACGTCGAAGAACAGCGAGCGCTGACCAACGCACGCTTGTATTTCAATTACGGGGACACCAACCAATGAGCGCTCGAATCTGGAAAGGGGTTGTGTTGACCGGCTTGTCGATCACGCTGGGGGGTGTTGGCGGTTACTGGTTCGCTCAGCAGCGTATGAGTGCAATGCCAGGCGCGGCGGCCGAACACAGTCCCACGATGCAAGGCGAACGCAAGGCGCTGTATTGGTACGATCCGATGTACCCGCAGCAGAAGTTCGACAAACCGGGCAAGTCGCCCTTTATGGACATGCAACTGGTGCCCCAGTATGCCGACGCGGCAACGAACAGCGCGGCCATCAGCGTCGACCCCAGTCTGACCCAGAATCTCGGCCTGCGTCTGGCCACTGTCACCCATGGAGTCCTCGCTTCCAGCCTGGACGTGGTTGGCCTGCTGACGTTCAACGAGCGGGATGTCGCCGTGATCCAGGCGCGGACTGCCGGTTTTGTCGAGCATGTTTATGCCCGTGCTCCCGGCGATGTGCTCAAAGCCAATGCACCATTGGCGGATATCCTGGTACCGGAATGGGCCGCTGCCCAGGAGGAGTTCCTCGCACTTAAACGTAATGGCGATGCCGACTTGCTGGCAGCGGCCCGCCAACGGCTGCGCCTCACGGGAATGCCGGCAGCGCTGATTACCCAGGTAGAGCGCAGTGGCAAGATTCAGCCGAACCTGACCCTCACCAGCCCTATCAGTGGTGTGCTGCAAGAGTTGGATGTCCGTACGGGCATGACCGTGGCGGCCGGCGAGACGCTGGCTCGCGTCAATGGCTTGAGTAGCGTCTGGCTAGCGGTGGCCGTTCCAGAGTCAGAGGCTGGGTCGATTGTTGTCGGGCAAACGGTAGAAGCACGTCTTCCAGCCTTCCCTGGGACAGTCCTCAACGGCACGGTCAGTGCGATTCTGCCCGAAACGAATATGGACAGTCGGACAGTTCGCGTACGAGTCGAGCTTCCCAACCCTGACGGGCGCCTGAGACCCGGATTGTCGGCACAGGTGCGCCTGAATCAGGCGACCGAGCAAAGTGTGTTATGGGTGCCGAGCGAGGCAGTCATCCGTACTGGCCGGCGCACTTTGGTGATGCTCGCCGAAGACGCTGGTCGCTACCGTCCGGTAGAGGTGCAACTCGGGCGGGAAAACGACGGCAAGACGGCGGTATTGAAAGGCCTACAAGAAGGTCAGCACGTGGTCAGCTCCGGACAGTTCCTGCTCGACTCCGAGGCCAGCCTCAAGGGCATCGTCGCAAGCACTCTGGAAACATCACCATCTGCCGCCACAGCCTCCGCCTTTCATGAGGCAGAGGGGCAAGTTGTTGAGATCAATAGCAAAGACGTAACGCTTGCCCATGGCCCCTTCAAGACATTGGGAATGCCAGGCATGACCATGACCTTCCCATTGGCGGATCCCGCGCTCATGCAGGGACTCAAATCGGGCGACAAGGTTCGTGTATCAGTCAGTCAAACCGATGATGGATTGCGCGTTGAGCGTCTGGAAAAACTAGGGGGCCAGCCATGATCGCCGCCCTGATTCGCTGGTCAGTGGCCAACCGCTTCCTGGTACTGCTGGCCACGCTATTCGTCACAGCCTGGGGCGTCTGGTCGGTTCAGAGCACTCCCATCGACGCGTTGCCGGATCTCTCCGACGTTCAGGTAATCATCCGCACGCCCTATGCGGGACAAGCGCCGCAGATCGTTGAGAACCAGGTGACCTACCCGCTGGCCACCACCATGCTCTCGGTACCCGGAGCGAAAACCGTGCGCGGTTACTCCTTCTTCGGCGACAGCTTCGTGTACGTGCTGTTCGAAGATGGTACCGATATGTATTGGGCTCGCTCACGGGTGTTGGAATATCTGAGCCAGATACAAAGCCGCCTGCCAGCCAGCGCCAAACCAGCCTTGGGGCCAGATGCCACGGGGGTGGGCTGGATCTATCAGTACGCCCTGGTGGATCGCACCGGCGGGCATGATCTGGCGCAATTGCGCGCACTTCAGGACTGGTTTCTCAAGTTCGAACTCAAGACCCTGCCCAATGTGGCGGAAGTGGCCACCGTGGGCGGCATGGTCAAACAGTACCAAGTGCAGCTCGATCCGCTCAAACTGGCGAGCCAGGGCATCACCCAGGCGCACGTGACTGAGGCTATTGGCAAGGCCAACCAGGAAACCGGTGGCGCGGTGCTGGAGATGGCGGAAACCGAGTTCATGGTGCGTGCTTCCGGTTACCTGAAGACACTGAATGACTTCCGCGCGATCCCGCTGAAGCTTGGTGTCGGTGGCGTGCCAGTGACTCTTGGCGATGTGGCCACGATTCAACTGGGGCCGGAGATGCGTCGCGGCATCAGCGAGCTCGACGGCGAAGGCGAGACCGTCGGCGGCGTAGTGATCCTGCGCAGTGGCAAGAACGCCCGCGAGACCATCGCTGCGGTCAAAACCAAACTCGACGAACTGAAAAGCAGTCTGCCGGCCGGAGTGGAAATCGTCACCACTTACGATCGCAGCAAGCTGATCGACCGCGCCGTGGAAAACCTCAGCCATAAACTGCTCGAAGAGTTCATCGTTGTGGCGTTGGTCTGCGGGATCTTTCTCTGGCACCTGCGCTCATCCCTGGTGGCGATTATCTCGCTGCCGGTTGGGGTGCTGATTGCCTTCATCGTCATGCGTCACCAAGGGATCAACGCCAACATCATGTCCTTAGGCGGTATTGCCATCGCCATCGGCGCCATGGTCGACGCTGCCGTGGTCATGATCGAGAACGCCCACAAGAAAGTTGAGGCCTGGCACAAGGCCCATCCAGGGGAAGAACTGAAGGGCGAACATCACTGGCATGTGATGACCGAAGCGGCGGCCGAAGTCGGGCCGGCGTTGTTCTTCTGTTTGTTGATCATCACGCTGTCGTTTATTCCGGTGTTCACCCTGGAGGCCCAGGAAGGTCGTTTGTTCGGCCCGCTGGCGTTCACCAAGACCTATGCCATGGCGGCGGCAGCCGGATTGTCGGTGACCCTGGTACCGGTGCTGATGGGCTATTGGATTCGTGGACGGATTCCCCATGAGGAGCAGAACCCGCTGAACCGTTGGTTGATCAGGATCTATCAACCGGCTCTGGACGCGGTGCTTCGTCGGCCCAAAATCACCATGCTGATCGCACTACTGGTCTTTCTCAGCGCGTTATGGCCGATGTCTCGGTTGGGTGGTGAGTTTCTTCCGCCGCTGGACGAGGGCGACCTGCTCTACATGCCTTCGGCACTGCCGGGGTTGTCGGCACAGAAGGCAGCACAACTGTTGCAGCAGACTGACCGTCTGATCAAGACCGTCCCTGAGGTCGAACACGTCTTCGGTAAAGCGGGTCGCGCCGAAACCGCCACCGACCCGGCACCGTTGGAGATGTTCGAAACCACCATCCAGTTCAAGCCACGTGAGCAATGGCGACCCGGATTGACCCAGGAAAAACTGGTAGAAGAACTGGATCGAGTGGTGCGTGTTCCGGGATTGACTAATATCTGGATACCGCCGATCCGTAATCGCATCGACATGCTCGCTACCGGGATCAAGAGCCCGATCGGGGTGAAAATTGCCGGCACCAACCTGACGGAAATCGATGCGGCGACTCAGGCCGTCGAGCGCGTGGCCAAGGATGTGCCCGGTGTCAGTTCGGCCCTGGCCGAACGCCTGACCGGTGGCCGTTATATCGATGTGGACATCGACCGCAAAGCTGCCGCCCGCTACGGACTGAACATCGCCGATGTGCAATCGATCGTGGCCGGCGCTATCGGTGGGGAAAATGTTGGGGAAACCATCGAGGGCCTGGCTCGTTTTCCAATCAACGTGCGTTATCCCCGTGAGTGGCGTGACTCGCTCGGTGGTCTTGAACAACTACCGATCTACACACCACTGGGTTACCAGATCACCCTCGGCACGGTGGCGAAGGTCAAGGTCAGTGAAGGCCCACCGATGCTCAAGAGCGAGAACGCCCGGCCTTCTGGCTGGGTGTATATCGACGTACGTGGGCGGGATATTGCCTCCGTGGTTGCCGATTTGCGCCGGGCAGTCAGTGAGCAGGTGAATTTGCAGCCAGGCATGAGCCTGAGCTACTCAGGGCAGTTCGAATTTCTCGAAAGGGCCAATGCGCGACTCAAGCTGGTGGTGCCGGCCACGTTGCTGATCATCTTCGTGCTGCTGTACCTGACCTTCGCCCGCTTCGATGAAGCCGTGCTGATCATGGCGACCTTACCCTTTGCTCTCAGCGGTGGGGCATGGTTCCTCTATCTGCTGGGGTACAACCTGTCGGTGGCCACCGGTGTCGGCTTTATTGCACTGGCCGGTGTATCGGCTGAGTTTGGCGTGATCATGCTGCTCTACCTGAAAAATGCCTGGGCCGAACGTGAAGACCTCGGCGACAGCACTGAGCGTGGGCTGGTCGCCGCAATTCGTGAAGGCGCCGTGCAACGCGTTCGACCCAAGGCCATGACCGTGGCCGTCATCATCACCGGCCTGTTACCCATCCTGTTGGGCAGCGGCACCGGCAGCGAAGTGATGAGTCGCATCGCCGCTCCCATGGTCGGTGGCATGGTCACCGCCCCCTTGCTCTCCCTGTTCGCTATTCCGGCGGCCTACCGCTTGATGCGCCGCCGGCACCTTCCCGTTGTATCCACCAACCGTCAAGGAAAAGTCGTATGAAACTGACCCTGATTGTCGTTACAAGCACCGTTTTTGCTCTTTCTCTTTCCGCCCAAGCAGAGGACATGCAGGGTATGAAGATGGAGGCTATGCCTATGGAAGGCATGCAGATGAAGCAGGAGACCAAACAGGCTCCGGTAGCCAAATCCGAGGGCACGATCAAGGTCATCGACACTACGAAACATACGGTGACTATCGCTCATGGCGCTGTTCCGGCCGTGCAGTGGCCCGCTATGACCATGGCATTCTCCGTAACAGCAGATCAAACAATGGGGCTGAGCGTCGGAGATCGGGTAGCGTTCGAGTTTCAAGTCGAGGGTGCGAAAGCTACGATTGTTTCCATTAAAACGTTGAAGTAGAGACTGACTCGCCCCTGGTTTTTCGACAACTCCAAGTCTTGCAACAAGGTGCTGCAAGACTTGGACTCTGGTGATTTATTATGCGGAATCGGCAGCAGCTATCGGTCGTTTACTGCCCGCAACGACTGGGTGCTTTTGGCCGATTGCTGACCGTCGGGATGGCAGCACCGTTTCGCGGATCTGAAAAGATGTAAAAACGCCCAGTCTAGTGCTGGGCTTTGTCGTTTTTGGGGGCAATACAGGCTGGGGAGTCATCTCATGCACGATGCTTCCGTTCAGCTCAGCGTATGAGACTGGCACTCTGATGCGTCTCTGCACCCTCTGATACGGCTGACTTATGACGTCTAAAATTGGCTTGGGAGTTATCACGTTTAATTTAACTTTGCGTGAGGATTTGGGGATGTGTAGGCCTACATAATTCCCAACAAACCTAACGCTTGGAGCCGATCATGTCAGCGTTACCTACGTCGACCAGCGTTACCTCTCCGCGTCCGGTGATCAGTCATCCCCGCTGGCTAAGGTTGACTCATTGGTTGAATGCTTTGGCCGTGCTGGTGATGGTCACCAGTGGTTGGCGAATCTATAACGCGTCCCCTCTGTACGATTTCAGCTTTCCAAAGTCGATCACTTTGGGCGGTTGGCTGGGCGGTGCGCTGCAGTGGCATTTCGCTGCAATGTGGTTGCTGGTTTTCAACGGCCTCGTCTATTTGATCATCAATGTTGCCAGCGGCCGTCTTTCACGTCGCTTTTTCCCGGTGTCACCCAAAGGTGTGGTGCGTGACCTATGGGCTGCGTTGAGAGGACGTTTGGGGCATGCCGACTTGAGCTACTACAACCAGGTGCAGCGGATGGCTTACCTGTTCGTAATGGTCGACATCGCGATGATGGTTGTTTCCGGCTTGGTGCTTTGGAAGTCCGTTCAGTTCGGAACACTGCGCGAGTTTATGGGTGGCTACGAGGGCGCACGTCACGTGCACTTCATCGCAATGGCGCTGTTGATGGGGTTCGTTGCGGTTCATCTGGTGATGGTCGCACTGGTTCCTAAAACGCTGTGGACGATGATCGTCGGTCGCAAGGAGCGTGTATGAGCAAGCGAAATGAAGGGGTGGGGCTGGACGAGTCGTCCATCCTGAAAGACGCCAGAAAAATCATTGCGCCCCAAATACAAATAGAAGACCGCTCGCGTCGGTCGTTTCTGCTGCGAGGCCTGACCCTCGGCGGCGTGGCCATGTTGTCCGGTTGCAATCTGACCGACAGCGAAAGCGTTGAGACCGCGTTGTCCTCAATGTCCCGGTTCAATGATCGGGTGCAGGGCTGGTTGTTCAACCCCAACGCACTGGCACCGACCTATCCGGAGTCAATGATTACCCGACCGTTTCCCTTCAACGCCTTCTACGACATTGATGAGGCACCTGTTGTCGAGGAAGCCGATTATCGACTGGAAGTGACTGGACTGGTCGTGGACAAGCACAGCTGGCGGCTCGAAGAACTGCGAGCCATGACGCAGACCGAGCAAATCACTCGGCACATCTGCGTCGAAGGTTGGAGCGCAATCGGTCGGTGGGGCGGGGTACGGTTCAGCGATTTCCTGAAGCGGGTGGGTGCCGACACAGACGCGAAATATGTCGGCTTCAAATGTGCGGACGACTACTACACCAGCATTGATATGGCCACCGCACTGCATGCGCAAACCCTGCTGGCGTTGACCTATGACGGTGTGGTTCTGCCTCGCCAGTACGGCTTCCCAATGAAACTGCGCATGCCCACCAAGCTGGGCTACAAGAACCCCAAACACATTCAGGCGATATTCGTCAGCAACACCTACAGCGGCGGTTACTGGGAAGACCAGGGCTACAACTGGTTCGGCGGCAGCTGACGAGCGCTGAGCAACATCACTGCGCAGCCCTCGCTGCGTTCATTCGCAACCCGTGCTTCAAGGAGTTACATCATGAAAAAGTTAACGACTGCCGTACTCTCCATGTGCCTGGCACTTGGCGCAGCCAGCGTGTATGCCGCCGATACTACGAGCAACGACAGCATGAGCAATGACACCATGTCCAAAGACACGATGAAAAAGGGCACCATGTCCAATGACTCCATGGGCAAGGACACGACGAAGAAAGGCACCATGTCCAAAGACACCATGAAGAAGGACACGATGAAAAAAGGCACCATGTCCAAAGACACCATGAAGAAGGACACGATGAAAAAAGGCACTATGTCCAATGACTCCATGGACAAGGACACGATGAAGAAAGACGACACGGCACAGTAAGTCTTCCCTTGGTGCGGAAGCTGTTGAGTTGTGGTGAGTAAATAAAGTGGATCACGTAGGCCGCCTTCCTGGCGGCCTCTTTGCCCGCTCAGTAGCCGTACTCGCTCATTACACGAACCAGATATTCATGACGTTTACTTGAGCATGTCGGTCAAGTGTTACGGAACTCACTTCCACCCGAAGCCTTGGCTGCACGCTATGGTGGCGAAGAGTTCTGCGTGTTCCTGCAGAACTGCCCCGATATCTCTAGCGCCCATGCCTTCGCTGAACAGCTGCGTCTAAAAATTCAGTCGTTGCGGATCAAGGTGCGTGGCACTGACGAGATGCTCGACCCAGTAACTGCGTCCTTTGGTGACGCCCTTGCCAAAACGGGTGACAGTGTGGAAAGCCTCCTGACCCGTGCCGATGACGCGCTCTACCGAGCCAAGCGCAATGGGCGCAATCTAGTGAACTGAAAAATAGCCTGGGGCGAATACCTAACTGCATCGATTGGGTGGGCCGGCCTCAAAAAACGACCTGGCTTGCAGCGAGTATGAAAGAGGAGTCTCTTCAAGGCTTGCTAGCGCTATCTGCTCCAGCATGCACCGTAAGCGCGTTTTTTTGTACTAGGCTGGTGCAGCAGGTAGGGCTGATAGAGTTTTTTTGGGGGGAGCTGCTGCTCATCGGTACAACGAAGCTCTTCTGCGACATCGAAGGCTTTCCCCGATATCAGTAAAGTTCGGTGGAACTGTTCATCGCGCCAAGCGTTGCGTTTTAACGATAGCCTTGGAGTAACTCCATACGCCGCCGTCGGCGGAAGTGGTGTTGATGGCACATCAAGCCGCAGAAACCAACAAAAAAGTTCGATGGGGAAACTGATTTAAAGGTTTCGTAGCGCAGTATTCGAAATACGCAAAAAGCACCCAGCATATGGAAAAAAGCGCTGACTAAAGTGTCAGCGCTGAGGCAAAGAGACCAGCTTAGAACCCTCGAAATGCGCACGACACTTTTATGCTGCCCAGTTAGAGAAGCGGAATACTATAGCTTACAAACACCCGATTCTGATCTTGGTTACGAGCCGCTTCGCTGTTGGACTTGCCGTTACGCCAGCCGAGCCCGACACCTTTAAGCGCTCCCGACTGAAGGACGTAGTCCAGGCTGATATCCCTTTCCCATTCTTTCTGATTGTCGCCGGATGTGGTCTTGATATTGTCCCCGGAGAGGTACATGACCGAAGCTTTCAGGCCAGGGACACCCAGGGCAGTAAAGTTATAGGCGTACTGACCGAATGACGTGCGCTCCCCTGCGCGGGTGAAGCTCTGGATCAGGCGATCGGTATACAGGTACAGGCTGGTGCCTCCGGCGCCTTTATCTACCAGGCTGCCCTGGTTGAGTTGGGTGAAGCTGCTACCGTCCGAAACGCTTTGGTAGCCCGCAGTGATCGCGTGGCCTCCCAGGGTGTAAACCAGTGCGGCGCTCCAGGTTCGGTTGTCGATCTCGCCATCACCGTTTTTTGTGTAACCACTGATTCTGTAACCTGATGTACCGGAGCTGTTTTCACCTGACGAGTCTGTTTTGAAGTAGCGCAGGTCGGTTTTCAGGGATTGACCGTCCGCTATCGCCAGGGTGTGGATCAGGCCGAAAAACTGCTGGGTGTAGTAGTTATCGAGATTGGCGTAGTAATACTGAGCGGTCAGGTCTTTGGTGACTCTCCAATCGCCCCCTGCGAAGTCGAACTGGTTGCTTTCACGCGTACCGCCCATAGCGGCCAGCCCCGTCTGATCGGTCGAACCGCGACCTGTTGCATGCTCAATTCGACCGCCGGTCAGGGTCAGATCCTTGAACTCGCTCGAGGTGATCTGTCCGCCTTCGAAGGTTTGTGGAAGCAGACGTCCATCATTGGCGACCAGGATCGGAAGTTTCGGAATCAAGGTGCCGTAGCGAAGTTCAGTCTTCGACATTCTGACTTTGCCGGTCAACCCCAGCCGGCTCCATTCGTCGACAGCGCTGTTATCACTGTCAGAAGGAATCATAGTGCTACCGACGTGCCGTCCTTTGCCGCTGTCCAGAGTGACACCCATTAGCCCCAGGGCGTCGACACCAAATCCAACCGTGCCATCGGTATAACCAGACTTATAATCCAGCATGAAACCCTGGGCCCACTCTTCGGTTTTCGAAGGGGTGGCAGAGCCATTGCGGTTGTCGTTGTTGAAATAGAAATTTCTCATTCCCAAGGTGGCTTTGCTATCACCTAGAAAGTCAGCATACGCTTGGGCACTCAGAACAATACCGGCAAACAACGAAGTTGCAGCAATTTTTTTTATGCTCACTTATAACGCTCCGCTCTTTTTATTTTTAGGCAACAGAAAAAACACAAAAATCTTCCAGGTCAACGCAATGCACGCGACCGACTGTCATGTAGTTATTTTTTACTAATCTGATAAGTGACACACCGTGTTCTTGGTCTGTATCTCCTGCTGAAGGTGAGATATTAACGATATTTAACTTCCTACTTTAATGTGGTGTCGCGTAGTGCAAACTTCAAACCTACTGATAGCACCTGTCACGATGACAATCGCAATATTCCCTATTTAAAATTTTCCCTAGGTATCACTCCTAACCTTAGAGGTCGTCCCAAGCCATTAGTAATTCAGTGTTGATAGTGCTTGGCGACAATTGGAACGGCCGAGCGGTTCGCGGACAGGGAGCGCAGATTCGATTGCAAGCGGGAGTTATTGGTGCCCAAGTCAATGCCTTGCTGGCACCCTACGGACGCAAGATCGGCCCAGACCCTGCGTCTGTCAACGCATGCAAGATCGGGGGGATTGTCGACAACAATTCCAGCGGTAGTATGTATTGTGGAACCTCGCAGAACTACTATTACATCCTCGCCGGAATTCGATTGATTCTGGCTGATGGCACGCTTGTAGATACCGAAAATGCCGTTATTAGTTCCGCGTTTCGCGAGCGCTACCGTGAACTGCTAGAACGGCTGGCCCGACTTAGTCACGAAATCCGCAGCAACACCGCGTTAGCCGAAAAAAATCTTCACAAGTGCCGTCTGAAAAATACAACCGGACTGTCACTGAAGGGCTTGGTGATCGGCTCCAAGGGTGCGCGCCTATAATCTGGCCACATTTGCGTGTCAACGCATTTAATTTCGCTCATCTGAATTTGAAGAAGCACCTGTTACCAAGTGCTTCCATCGTCTTCTGTCAGAGCCACGCCTTGATTTGAGCGCAGACCGCCTGAGTCGAAATGCCATAGCGATCGTGCAGTGTCGGCAGTGCACCAGCGTCTAGGAACGCATCGGGCAATGCGATCTGCCTGAAGGTTGGCGTAACCCCATTGCGGAGTAGTACCCCGGCAACTGCCTCGCCCAGCCCCCCGATAATGGAACTGTTTTCTGCGGTAACCACCAAGCGACCGGACTTGCGGGCTTCAGCGAGAATGGTTTGTTCATCCAGTGGCTTGATCGTCGGTACGTGTAGCACGGCGACGTCGACGCCATCCGCTTGAAGCTGCTTGGCTGCTTCCAGGGCACGCATCGTCATCAAGCCCGTAGAAATGATCAAAACATCATTGCCGGTGCGCAGGGTTTTGGCTTTGCCGATCTCGAATTTATAGCCGTATTCGTCCAGCACCAGAGGCACATTTCCGCGCAGCAAGCGCATGTAAACAGGCCCTTGATGCGCTGCGATGGCGGGTACGGCCTGTTCGATTTCTAGCGCGTCGCAAGGGTCGACAATCATCAGGTTGGGCATGGCGCGGAAGATCGCCAGGTCGTCCGTGGCCTGGTGACTTGGGCCGTAGCCCGTGGTGAGCCCCGGCAATCCGCAGACGATTTTTACGTTGAGATTTTCCTCAGCAATCGCCATGCAGATGAAGTCATAGGCGCGACGTGAGGCGAACACAGCGTAGGTCGTGGCGAAAGGAACAAAACCTTCCCGTGCCATACCTGCCGCCGCACTCATCAGCAACTGTTCAGCCATACCCATTTGATAGAAACGATCCGGATGAGCCTTGGCGAAGATGTGCAGATCAGTGTACTTGGACAAGTCGGCGGACAAGCCAACGATGTCCGGACGTTGATCCGCCAGCGCGGCTAATGCATGGCCAAAAGGCGCCGATTTTGTGGCTTGGCCTTCAGACGCGATCGAAGCGATCATCGCCGAAGTAGTGAGGCGTTTTTTTGCCGGCTCGCCAGTAGACGCAGGAGTGTTGGCTGCAACGCTCATTGTTGTTTTCCTTCTTCAAGGTTGTTTAGTGCCAGAGCCCATTCGTGTTCTTCCACGCGGATGAAGTGCGTTTTCTCCCGGGTTTCCAGGAAGGGCACACCTTTGCCCATTTTGGTATCGCAGATGATTACGCGTGGTTGGGTGCCGGGGTGGTTGCGAGCGGCATCGAAGGCGGCGACCAGTGCATCAAGGTCATTGCCATCGACGCGCTGGGTGAACCAGCCAAACGCTTGCCAACGATCGACAATGGGTTCGAACGACAGGATTTCACTGGAGTAACCATCGGCTTGCTGGTTGTTGACGTCGACAATGGCGATCAGGTTGTCGAGTTTCCAATGCGACGCCGACATCACGGCCTCCCAGGTGGAGCCTTCATTCAACTCGCCGTCCGACAGCAGGTTGTAGACGAAGGAGGGCGAAGCTTTGCGTTTGAGACCCAGGCACGCACCGACGGCGATACCCAGACCCTGGCCAAGCGAACCACCAGTGATTTCCATGCCCGGGGTGTAGGCTGCCATACCCGACATCGGCAGGCGGCTGTCATCCGAACCGTAGGTTTCCAGCTCTTCGAGCGGGATGATTTCGGCTTCGATCAATGCTGCGTACAGCGCAATCGCATAGTGACCGATGGAGAGGTAGAAACGATCACGTTGCTCCCATTCCGGGTCTTCAGGCCGATAGTTCAAGGCATGGAAGTACGAGACTGCCAGCAGGTCAGCGGCGCCGAGAGCTTGGCCGACATAGCCCTGGCCTTGGACTTGACCCATTCGCAGGGCGTGCCGACGAATGTTGTGGGCTCGCTCCACCAGGGGCTTGGATGAAACGTATGAAGGATTGGTAGTCATGCTAAAAACTCCGTTAAATCAACGATTGACCAGGGCGGCGGGGATGCGCAGTACCAATAGGGCACCGCCCACCAGTACGCCGGTGATCAGATACATGCCGATGGCGCTGGATCCCGTCAGCGTAGTGATCCAGCCAATCAGGTAAGGCGAGCAGAAGCCGGCGAGGTTGGCGAAGCTGTTGACGGCCGCGATGCCTGCGGCGGCAGATACGCCACCAAGCAGCGTGGTGGGTAACATCCAGAACATCGACGTCGCGGACAGAATCCCGGAAGCGGCCAGGCAAAGACTCAGAATAGAGAGCGTCACATTTCCGCCCATCAGAGCCGCCAGACTTAGCCCGATAGCCCCCGCGATCATCGGAACGATGAGGTGCCAGCGGCGCTCGCGATGTTTGTCACCACTGCGTCCGGCATATAGCATCGCCACAATCGCACAGAGGTAAGGCAGGCTCGTCAGCAGACCGATGTGCAGCGGGTCGGAAACCCCTGCGTTACGCACCAGGGTGGGTAACCAGAAGGTAATTGCGTACTGCCCCATCACGACGCAAAAGTAGATGGCGGCCAGCAACCAAAGACGGCGATCACGGATGAAGTCCCGCACAGAGCCATGGGTGACTTTCTTCTGCTCGTCCTCGGCCAGTTCGCGACTGATGAGTGCCTTTTCTTCGTCATCCAGCCAAGTGGCTTGATGCACTCTGTCTTTGAGATAGCTCAGCACCAAGAGTCCGACGATGGCCGTGGGCACAGCCTCCAGGGCAAACATCCATTGCCAACCAGCCCAGCCGTGCATGCCGGCGAAATGATTCATGATCCAGCCGGAGAGAGGGCCGCCCACCATTCCCGAGAGCGGAATGGCGATAAACCACAACACGGTCATGCGGGCACGACGGTAGGACGGGAACCAGTAGGTCAGGTACAGCAACAGGCCAGGCGCCAAGCCCGCTTCAGCAATGCCGAGCAGAAAGCGCAGCGCATAGAATTGCCAGGCGGTTTCGACGAAGGCGAACAGGGCAGACACGAGGCCCCAGGTGATCATGATGCGCGCGATCCAGACCCGCGCACCGACCTTATGCAGAATGATGTTGCTGGGGACTTCGCACAGGAAGTAACCGATGAAGAACATGCCCGCACCAAGTCCGTAAACCGTTTCGCTGAGCGCCAGATCATTCATCATTTGCAGCTTGGCAAAGCCGACATTGACGCGATCAAGATAGGCGCACAGGTAGCACAGCATGAGAAAAGGCATTAGACGCCAAGCAGTTTTGCGATAGGCGTTAGAGCGCACGGTCGAAACCGCTTCGAGCGACATAGTTGTCATGATGGTCTGATCTCTTGTTTTTATTGACCGCCAGGCCATGAGGCCCGGCTGCGTCGTCGATCCAGAACCGCACGGGCCTTGAGGCCCGCCAGGTGTAATCAGTGAATCAGCATGCCGCCGTTCACATCCAGCGTGATACCTGTCAAATAGGAGGATAGGTCGCTGGCCAGGAACAGGGCCGCATTCGCGACATCCTGCGCTTCACCTAGACGACCCAATGGGATGCCGTCGATGATCGCGTGGCGACGCTCGTCCTGCATCAAGCCGCCGGTAATGTCGGTGTGAATCAAGCCGGGGGCGATGGAGTTCACGCGTACCTTGTCCGGCCCTAGTTCGCGTGCCATGGCTTTGGCCAGACCCAACACGCCTGCTTTGGCAGCGCTGTAATGCGGGCCACCGAAAATGCCGCCACCACGTTGAGCAGAAACTGACGACATGCACACGATGCTGCCGGAAGATTGTTGACGCATGGTTGGGATTACCGCCTGAGACATGAGCAATGTGCCACGCAGGCTGACGTCCAGTACCTTGTCGTAGTCGGAAGGGCGGATGTCCAGGGTCTTGAGCGGTTGGGTGATACCGGCGTTGTTGACCAGAATGTCGATACGACCGAAATGTTCGATGATTTTAGCGACGGCCTGTTGAACCTGTGATTCGTCGGCTACGTTGGCTGCGAGACCTAGATGACCTTCACCCAGAGATGCAGCGGCATCACGTGCGGCGGATTCGTCCAGATCGAGGATCACAACGCGAGCGCCTTGTTGCGCGAAGGTGGTCGCTGTAGCGCGGCCAATGCCACGTGCGGAGGCTGCACCGGTGATGATCGCGACTTTGCCTTGAAGAAGCATGGAAGAGTACCTCTGATTGTTTTTATTGGGTCGATCCGCAATGAACCGATGACTCAGCTTGTTCTTCAGGACAACCCTGAGCAATAACGTGAATGTCACTCGGTGCTGAAAAAAATTCAGCACTCGTCAAGCAAAGGAGCAGATGATTGAATGGAAAAAACTCAACGATCATAAGAATTACAGCGGAGTCTTTCGTCATGCGTCCTGGTACCGATGCGCCAGCCACACTCCCACCGCTGAGAGCAATTCAGGCCTTCGAGCAAACGGCTAGATTTGGAAATGTTGCTAGGGCTGCCGAGGTTTTGGATCTGACGCCGTCTGCAGTCAGTCACCAACTAGCCAAGCTTGAGGGGATGATCGGCCGGCAGCTGTTTGTACGAGCTGCACGCGGCGTAACGCTAACGCCGGTAGGGGAGCAGTACTTAAAAGAGGTTTCTGGGTTACTTCATAGTCTGGCCATAGCAACCGAGCGGGCAGCCAGCGATGTGAGTCTTGACTGCCTTCGACTGCATTCGTCACCAAGCTTCGGATTGTTATGGTTGATGCCTCGGTTGGAGGCGTTTCGCTCGAGCCATCCAGATATCCAGATCAACCTGTCTTGTTCGTATGAATCATTGCACTTTAGCCGGGACAAGATTGACGTCGATATTCGCCACGGTACGCCCAACTGGCCGAGTTATGAGGTTCGCACCGTGCGCAACGAAACCTTCGCTGTCTTGGCCTCTCCGAAATTACTTTCGCAACGTCCGATCAAGAGCGCGGCCGATTTGCTGGACAGTGATCTCATTCTCTCCGAAGCCACGATGCTTAAATGGCCACAGTGGTTTGCCCAACATGGTTTGGCTCGCCCCGAAAATCCTTATGCATTGAGCTTCGATCGGTCATACATGAGCCTGGAAGCCGCCAGTCATGGGTTGGGCTTTGCCTTGGAAAGTACGTTGCTCGCGCAGAAGTACCTGGCGTCTGGCACTTTGATCGAAGTGGCGAGGGAATCACTTAGCGCCCCGGTGGCGGCCCACCATTTGGTGTTTCCAAAGGCACATTCCAGCTTTCCTCGAGTACGGCGTTTTCTGGAGTGGATGGAGAGTGAGCTGGGTCATAGTTTCACTTATTGAATGTCTGCTGTTCTCCGTTGCCAAGATGGAGACTGGTCACTCTGGCGTCATGAGCACCGCAAGCGTCATGTTGATGAACTCTTCGTTTTTGCTGATTGTGTCCAAAGCACCACGAACATTACCAGCGACCTCCGCTGATCCGCGTCGGTCGACCCAGAGTGTTAGCTCCATGATGGCTGCCTCGAGTGCGAGTTGGTTTTGATAGATCTTGGACAATAGGGGCTGGAGTAGGTCTGCGTTCGACATCGTGATTCCTCCGTGAAAGAGGTCAGCGTAGCAGCAGAATAATTTTTAAGACTTGATGATCTCCAGCTGAGTAGTGCGCCTCACATCAGGTTTTTGTGAAGCTGCGAACCATTCCTAGGCCGTTTGTACTTGTCATCGGAAACTGATGACGATCACTTGCTGTGGTGGCGTATAGCCGCTAATAGTGATGAGGTTCGAGGAGAGGGTGTGAAGATGATTTCGAGATTTGTTGTTGTCCCTGCAATACCAACAGAAACGGGATCAACGCGTAACGGAACGCGCTTCTACTGCAAGACTGCGCCCATAGGTTTCAACATCTATGACAATGAAGAGAAACTACGTCTGAAGACTACCTACCAGGCCCGAGAGGAAGCCGAGACTGAGTGCCAGCGACTGAATCTGGAGCGGCTTCAGAACGTGCTTACGGAACGGAGATCCCTGACTGCGATGTAAGCATTTCGCACACATGGGAGTCATGCGCCTGGCTTTCCGAAACGAGTGGATCAAATGCTCAGGGACGTTCGACCTACACCACTTTGGCGCGGATGCTCGGCATTCAGGAGCGAGCAAACAGCCTCTGCCTCCGTTCTGACTTTGAACACGCCATGCTTGCTGGCTGACCCTCCCTCGACAAGATCAACAACCCTGAATCGCTTGCTGCCATCGTCCAGTGTGGTGGTTTCAATCACTCTGAATCTTGCGTGCATGGTTGCTTCCGTGCATTAGATTGGTGTCCTACAAGTACCGGCAAAAGGAGACGATTTCAAGAACGGGGCGGGCTTAAGCTGAGACAATTTATGACGGTGCACCGTGCTTCTCATCGCAGGAACGACGGTATAACAGCAGGTGCCGTGTTGAGCCATTTTTCCTGTAGTCGATACTTCGGGCCAGCAGGGCCCGGCTAAGCTTTAGGTTTTTCTGATGGAGGTACAGATGTTGTCATCAATCAAAGAGTACCTACCAGCCACACCATTTTCCGGAAACATTTGGTCAACCTTAGGGCTGACCTCGCGCGGCACAACCCTTTATGACCTCATACACCGAGGCCTTCCTTACGAGTATTTCAATCTGATAACGAACAATCTGCAGGTCGAGCGAAAGGTCATTTCTCAGGCTATCGGCGTATCTCCTGCATCACTAGCACGTAGGGCAAAAACGGGACGCTTCAGCACCGTTGAAAGCGACCGCTTGATCGCATTGATTGCTGTCTTTGAGCAAGCATTGTCCCTGTTCGAGGACAACGTCGCCGCTGCAACGGAATGGATGAACTCGCCGATTCGAGGGCTCGGTTCAAAGCGCCCACTGGAGATGTTGAGGACGAGGGTGGAGACGAACGCTGTGCTCGATCTTATTGGCCGACTGCAGAGGGGAGTTCTCGTGTGAGATTCGATAGCAGACCTGTTGGCTGATCATCGAGTCTTTGGTCATGCAGGCAATGCGTTATTGGGAAAGGTGGTGTCTGAACTCGGTTTACCTGAAAATTGCGCTCGATTGAAGTCGATGGCGAGCATGCGGTGGAGATGGCTGAACTTGAAAGTGAGGTCTGGCAGCATGCTGCTCGATCATATGGCCGGCCATTGGCAGAACTCATCCGGGTGGCGCTCAAGGGCTACGCGCGTCCGCCAGGCCTTGACGACATAACCCTATTGTACCGACGCAGCATTGGGCATGGGGCGTTCATCGCCTTGCAGACCTGCCTAAAGGGTGATTGGGGGTAACGACGATCCAGAGGCCGACTTTCTCTGGCTACGCAGCCATAAACGCGAGTATCTCTACTATTGCGTCCTGAAACGTCTTGTCTCTGACCATCTGGCGAGCGACGCGACGAGGGATTCGCTGTTCTCGGCTGATCTGGACATGTAGGCACTCAGATCCTAGCCCAGTGACACATTATGGCCTCGCCTGACTTTCTTGGATGGCACTCTGGTATCATTTTCCCGGTTGGCAAATTTGCATCACTTGCTGCATCGGGAGGCTTTTGTGCAGGTTATGGATAACACAGAATCAAATACGGTTCATGACGCGTCGCCAGCCGCCTTGGGATTTTACTATCAGAGCCAGTTTGCATTGCTGACGCTGTTGTCACAGACCGCTGATGACGCCGCCGTGGCCGTGGAGAGACTGGACGATGTAGAGCTCAAGGCCAACGGGCAGAAGCTGCTCTTTCAGCTCAAGCATTCCGTCCAGGAAAACCCTCCTCCTGTCAGTCTGGCATCCGTAGCGCTGTGGAAGACAATCAGGGTGTGGATCGATGCCTTGCCGTTGGTGTCACTCGCCGATACGACCTTCCATCTTGTTTCGGTGGGGAAGGTGCCGGACAACTCACCACTGCAGGCCCTTTGCGACACGCACGCTGATCTCGATGTGCTACTCAAGGCACTAGTTGAAGAGGCTGCCAGAGTGGTCGAGGAGCGTGCTAGCGCAAAGTCTGCTGGTGACAAAGTTCCCCATGGGCCACGTGCCGCTGGCTGTGAAGCGTTTCTTGCTCTCGATGCTTCGGTCAGACTGAGTCTGCTCCGACGAATTCACATTCAGCAGGACAGCGTTACCATCGGGCAAATCCCTGACGTGGTTTCTAAAAGATTGCACATCCTTCCCAAGGAGCAGCGGCTTAAGGCAGCCGAACGTTTGCTGGCATGGTGGGATCAGCAAGTCATCTATACCCTTTGCGGTAAGCGTGAGCGGGTCATCCAGCGCAGTGAGATGGAACATTGTATTTCCTCAATCATTGCGCAGTTGGAGGAGGAGAAACTTGTAGCCGAGTTCGATCTGGTCAGCCACCCCGAGGACTATCAAGCTGACGGAATGCTGTACCGCCAGATTGCCTTGGTCGATGGAAAGGGATCCGACGTGTCCAGGGCTGTTCGCGAGCAATGGCGAGCGAAGGAGCAGCGATCAAAATGGATCGTCGATAATCCGCAGATGCGCTCGAAGATCGCAGGCTACGACGCCAAGCTCGCCGAGCACTGGTCAGATCGGCATGTTCAGATGGCCGAGGACTGCGAGGATCTCGACGCCTCCCAAGTGCGAGCCAAGGGTTTGGAGCTTCTGCGCTGGACTCACGAATTTGCCCCAAATCAAGTTGAGCCCATCGCCCCCAGTTGGCAGGGACACTACTACGTTCGAGGCACCTTTCAGGTACTGGCCATCGACCTTCAGGTTGGATGGCACGCGGACTATCGCAAGCTTCTCAAGGACTAGAGCATGGTCATCGCCCATGACATTTTTGCCGAAACCAATCCGGCTTATTGCGCCGCGCTACTGGCCACGTTTGTGGGCGCCTATCGTTCCCAATGCGACACCGATCCGGACATCGTTTTGTGTTACGCAGCCCTGCCTCTGGCGTTGTCTGGTGATCTCGCAGCCACGTTCGACCGTACCAACAGCCGTACAGGCCTGCTGGAGTGGCTTCATCGTAGTCCGGTCATTCAAATCCGGCTCGCTGGTCGGGTGAATGGCTCTCTGGATATCGTGACGGAAGCAATCCGATTTGCCTGCTTCAGCAACCTCCTCGTGGTCAACGCCGAAGGCCGATTAGTCCCTGGTGCCTCTAGCGTGCCGAAAGGCCTTACGAAACAGCTTGGCGAAAACACCCAGCAAACTTTCAAATACATTGAACGCCTGGGCTGCTGGCTGGCCTTGGCAGGCTCGACAAGGACGGTATTCGACATGATGGGGCTGGAGTTATGAGCCGTTGGAACATTTCAGACATCTTTTTTATTGGTGAAGGCGGGCGTGTTCGCATCCTCGACCTGAAGCCTGGAGAGGTCAATATTTTCACCGGGGCATCCGGCACAGGTAAGTCGACGTTGATCAAGGCGATCGACTATTGCCTTGGCTCCAGCAAATGTGAGCTCGCAGCTCATGTGAAGCGTCACAGCCTTGCGGTGGGTGTGAAGTGGGTACTGGGTGAGGCTCAGATGATCACCGGTCGGCTCATTCCGCCCGTGGGAAAAGGAACCAGTACGCGGATGTTCGTCAGTAACGGGCGTAATCTCCCCATTCCGAACGCTGTAGACCAGTTCGAAGGCGCCACAACGCTCGACGCAGGTAAGTCTTATATCGAGCGCGCGTTCGGCATTGGCGGTGTACCTGATGTCTTCGATGACAAGACTTCCCGAAAATGGCGTCCAACGGTGCGCCATGCGACGGCCTACATGTTCGTCCCGAAAGATGTGATCTATAACGAAACGGCACTCCTTCACGGGCTTGATCAGGCCGATGAGGCACCGGCCATCATCGAAACGATGCCTTATTTCTTGGGCGTTGTGACGGAAGACAATGTGCTCCAGGAGCGGCGACTGCGCGACCTGCGCAGGAAGCTTGAGCGCGAGGAGCGGCAATTGCGTACTCGCATGGCTGCGGGCAGCGATTACAAGAAGCACGCGGTGCGATTGCTTCTGGACGCGCACCGCAGCGGTCTGTGCGACCTCCCTCCAGATGAGGCCTCCGAAAGTGAGTTGCAGGGCGCTCTGGTTCGAGTCAAGCGGCTCAAGCCGAGCGCTGCTACGAATCCTAATGAGAGTGAGCTTGCCAATCTCTATGCGCAACGGCGTAGCCTGCTCAGCGACATCGAAAAAGCTCGACGTAAGTCCCGCGCAACTCGAACTGCCCTGCAGGAAATGATTGGTTTTGAAGGTGCAGTCCGGCGCCAGTACGACAAGCTTAAAATCGCTGAGCACCTTCAGGTAGTGGGCCAGGCATGCCCTATATGCGAGACCCCAAGTGAGCGCGGCGTCGCGATATCTGAGGCTATCCGACACTCCATGGATATCGTTAGATCGGAGAGCGTAGCGGTCGAAAATGTCCGACCTCGCCTGGTGGAGCATGAGGATTCTTTGCAGCTGGAGCTCGCTAGGCTCAATCTCACACTTAAAGACGTCGATGAGCGCCTCAAAACTTGGATTCGGCAGAGTGACGAAGTAAAGCGGCTGGATAGCCTCGCCCAATACCAAGCCCATTTGCTTGGCAAGGTGTCTCAATTTTTGGAAATGAACCCGACAACGCCACCGCCTGGCCCTGACCTAAATGTATTGCGAGAACAAATCCAAGGATTGGAGGGTCTTGTTGATAGCGGTGCCAAACAGGTACTGCTCTCCCGTGCTGAGCGCAAAGTATCCCGGTTCCTGTCAGAGGCATTCGCCCAGTTACCAACGGGCGGTGTTTGCGTTGGCGCAGAGTTAGAGTTCTCGTCCAAGCCCCCGGATGTCGCGATTATCGAAGCACACTCCCAAGCTGTATTGCGGTTGCCAGATGCGGGGTCAGATGAGAACTACCTGGCCATCCATATCGCACTGTCCTTTGCGCTCCAGAAGTACCTCGGAGAGATCGATGCGCCGGTTCCTGCGTTCCTGGCATTTGACCAAATCAGTCGTCCCTACTATCCCCAGCGCGGCGAAGATGAGTCGACCATTGGTGAGAACGAGGAAGTCCTAGCCATGCGCCGGCACCTGGACTTCCTGTTCAATGAGACCGCTGCACAGAAGAGCTTACAGGTGCTGCTGATCGAGCACGCATTCTTCGGGGATGATCAGCGGTATGTCGCCGCCACGCGTAAGCGTTGGCACAAGCTTTCAGAGGATGCACTCATCCCGTTTGATTGGCCAAGGAGAAGTGACTCGCAGTAGATCGGGGAGTGTTGGGGCTTCTTTCAGGGTCGTGGAAGCGGCAAGCCCTTTTTGTCGAAGGGGCATGGCCTTGCAATGACAGTGATTTGTTGAGTTATCTTCCGCTGCAGCTACCCTTGATTGCATTAGGCCATTTCTTTCGGGTGATTGATGCGCGTTGAACAGTTGAAGGTCAAGAATTTCAGGGGCATTAAACATCTCGAATGGAACCTCATGGCGCAGTCGATCTGTTGCCTGATCGGCGTTGGAGACAGCGCTAAGACCACCATTTTGGATGCCGTAGAGGCAGCATTGTCCCCACGTTGGATGACCTTCAACGAAGCCGACTTCCACCATGCCAACACAGCGGAGGACATCGAGGTTGAGGTCACGATCGGAGAGTTGTCGTGTGCACTGCTTTCCGACGGGCGCTTCGGCCTTTACCTTCGTGGCCTTTCTTCCGAAGGACAGCTCAACGATGAGCCTGAGGACACAGACGACCCTGTTCTCACGGTAAGGTTGTCGGTCGATGCGACCATGGAGCCAGTGTGGTCATTGGTCTGCGATCGCTATCCCGTTCCTAGGATTCTATCGAACAGAGACAAAGCAATGTTCTGTCTCGTTCGCCTTGCTGGTGACGAAGCACGGCATTTGACCTGGGCGCAAGGATCAGTGCTGTCGAAGATGACAGAAGCGAACGATGAGACTGCTCAAATGCTGGCTAATGCCTATCGCTCAGCTCGTCAAAGCGCAGATCTTGGCTCTATCCCAGAGCTGGCTCGGGCAGCGATATCCGCCGAGACTGCGGCTCGATCACTCGGGGCCTATATCAATGAGAGTTACAACCCTGATCTTGAACTGGGTCGCGGCGGGTTCAGCTCGGGCTCGATTGCACTACACGACGGCTCCGTGCCGCTGCGGTTAGCAGGGCTCGGCACCAGGCGCTTAGCCACTCTGGCAGTGCAGCGTTCAGCAATCAGCGAAGGGGCAATTGTGCTGGTTGATGAGATAGAGCAAGGGCTTGAGCCTCATCGTGTTCTTGGGGCGATGGCCCAGTTGAAAAAATGGCAGAAGGAAGCAGAACGCGCACATCTCGCTAAAGGTCAGATCATAATGACGACTCACTCGGATGTCGTCTTGGCAGAGTTACCCGCCCCCTCACTTTTTATAGTTTCCCGCTCTTTAGGCTCGGTTTCCGAAATCAAGCATGCTTTATCCAGTGGCGATATCTCCCGAGTTTTGAAAGGCGCGCCACGGGCATTGTTTGCTAGGCGAATCTTACTCTGTGAGGGTGCAACGGAGTTGGGGTTAATGCTCGGAGTTAGGGAGCACTACCCAGATCGGCATGGTGGCGTCCCTATAGAGCAGCTGGGCTCTGCCATCATCGATGGCGGTGGATCAGCGGGCCCACCATTGGCACTCGCTCTGCGGGCTCTCGGATACCACGTCGGTCTGTTCAGAGATTCGGATCGAAAGCTAGATGCTCATTTTGCTACCAAACTCCAAGCGCAAGGCGTGCGGGTCATCGAATACGGTGGGGAGCTCAATACCGAGCGAGCGGTCTTCCAATCAGCCAATAACACTCAAATCGAGAGCCTCCTTGAACTGGTGACTGGCTTCATAAGCGAGCCTACGCTGATGGATCATCTTGAAAAAGGATTTCCAGCCATAGATGTGACAGAGAGCTTCGACGAGTGGGATCTGGTAGGCGACGACGCTAACCTTCGGTTTCGCATGAGCGATTTAGCTGCCGAGAAAAGCTGGTTCAAGACTGCTGAGCGCGGTCGGGCCATATCTCCTATTGTGTTGGAGATCATGAATGGCTCGCCTGCATCGGCGATAGGCGCATGTTTCAACACCGTCGAGAACTGGCTATATGGTAACGCCTGAGTCCATCCTCTCCCTTAGCCGCAGGGCCATAGTGGCCCCGGCTGGCCATGGGAAAACAGAGCTGATCGCCAAGGTCGCAGCGCTAGGCCGAAGAACTCTAGTACTTACTCACACCCACGCAGGTGTTCATGCCATCAGGGCGCGACTAAAGCGAATGCACGTGCCCGCAGATACCGTGGTGGTCGATACGATCGCATCCTGGGCCCGACGATATGCTCAAGCATTCCCAAGTCGCTCGGGAAGGCCGGCGCTGAGCCTTAACAAACCCAACTGGGACGATGTGTACCTTGGCGCGGTATCCATCCTGATGAGTCCGGTCGTCCAAGAGGTTATCAAGGCCTCCTATGACCGAGTGCTGATAGACGAGTATCAGGATTGTGAACAGCATCAGCACTCCATTGCGGCTTGGCTATCAAGCATTGTCCCAACTGTGATTTTTGGCGATCCGATGCAGGGCATTTTTGAGTTCGTCGAAACTAAGATCGGCTGGAGCGCATCTGTCGCAAGCTATTTCACTCAGGCCTACGAGCTCGAAACCCCCCACCGTTGGGCAACGGCGAATGTGGAGTTGGGCAAATGGATTGCAGCTACCCGGCAGAAGCTTATGACCGGGCAACCGATAGATCTCAGGGATGGGCCGGTCACCTATATCCAAAGCAATGATGCGTTTGACATGTCGTTGTTCTTTGATGGATTTGATTCAAGGACGGGCTCAACTGCGGCGATCAACTGCTGGAGGAACACCTGCAATCAACTCGCGAAAAGTACCAAAGGCGCTTTCCAGTCAATCGAGGAGATCGGAGCAAAGCGTCTGATGGACTTTGCCGAAGTGTGGGACATGCCGGAATCTACTCCCCAGGCTCGATCCGACGCCTTGAGGTCTCTAATGGATGATGCTGTGACTCGCGTTTCGGCTGATTCAGGGGTCGCCACTGATGTCGTCCTTGACCTGGAAATCTACGCCGCATGGGCAAAACTCTCGATTGGCGGATCCCCCGATAACGCTTTGGATGTGCTGAAGCTGGAAAGGAGCCATCCTCATACAAGGACGTACCGAGGTGAGCTCATCGGGGACACCAAGCGCGCTTTGACGGAGCTTGCGGATGGCCGACATCAGAGCCTGGTAGCTGCGTCGGAAGCTGTAAGGCAGCGACTAAGCATTACCGGTCGGGCCACTGTAGCGAGGACGATTTCGACTCCGTTGCTCCTCAAAGGCTTGGAGTTCGATCACGTCTTGATCCCGGACGCAATGCATTACGTGAAGCAGAAGACTGCTGCGGCGAAATCTTTCTACGTGGCTATTTCCAGGGCTAGACACACTCTGACAATCTCAAGCAAAACGCCGATTTTGGAGTTTCCCCTGCCCAACCTCTAGACAGCTTTTCGATGTCACTGATGTCAGGCATTAATGGAGCAACGATGTAAGAAACTCTACGATGGTTGGGAAGGCCTCCCTATGGTTCCAGCCTCCTAGAAGGTTGATCCCTGGCCGAGCCCTGCCGAAGCGTGGTAGTGATCAAAGTTTGCTTGAGGCCTAGCTGCACGCTAAGGACTGAACATGCCCTCTTAAGTCCGGCTCGACCCCAAGTCTTCACATGCCCTTGGCGAGTCAATCCACATTTTGCCCCTCCAAGACGTATTGCAGCTGCCTCATTTCTCCGGGGCGTTACTAAGCCGTCTGCTATCCCAGGCTTCAGTGAGCTCGTCTATTCGATCCGCAATCTGAGGCGTTTTTGATAGGACAAGGCAACGCGTGTTGCCAACAAATTCTTCTATCAGGTACACAGCGTCGCCGACATCCAGTTCGAGCTCCTGCAGCGCTTCGTCCGGAATTCGAATCGCACCGTCACCATCCCATTCTTCGATCATGATTTTCATAGGTGGCTTTTTCACGTGTGGTCTCTGTTGCTATGAACCGGCAAGCCGTTCCCGCCTGTAGACTCTAAGTGGCACGTTTACAGATCCGGATAGTCATCAAGCTTAAGACTAGGAGCGCCTCCGTCCTCCTGTTCGCGCTTAGGCGTATGTATCACTCCCGCTTCGGCGTCTGCGCGCATCTGCTCGAGCTCTCTGTGAAATGCCTTGTCCTGAACTGTGGGTTTGCTGGTGTACGGTTTTCGGTCAGGTACAGGCTGGGCTGCATAAGTCGTTACCGCGTCTGGGTCGTGCTGCAGCTTTTCTTGAACTTGCGATTCCAGCATTGCACGGAGCGCGTCTTTGTCGGGACGGTTCAGCAATTTGTTACTCCTATTCGGAAGCCAGGCATTAACTGTTCGATTGGGGCATTGACCGGTGCGTGAAGATAGGGCCGTTCATATTTATGGTTGCACCGCAGGTTGGCAGTTACCGGGTTTGCAGGTTAAAAATCCTAGTAAGCCTACCAAGCCTTGGCGGCAACCGTCTGTGATGAAAATGATCTCATAGCTACATTCTTGGAAGCAGCTTTAGAGATGACTGAAATGGCCAGACCATCACCTGCCGGTTTTGCATGCAGGCTCAGAGCGCAGCGAGCAGTCGCTCATCCGGCAATGTCTTCACGTTGATACGGACACGTGTACGGCCTGTATCAAGTGATGCGTATTGCTCATTCTTGTAGAAGGCGCTGTCAGGCGAAATGCTGGTGTTCGGCATCAGAAGCGCAACTGTACCAACCGCTGCACCAGCAGCAACAGTCGCTGATCCTTCCAGCAGACTGAGTGCAAGTGATCCACCCAGACGTTTGGCAATGGCGCCGCCCGTTGCTGAGCCTCCTACTAGCTGTAGTGGAGTGCCTTCGGTTGTGATTGCTGCCCCGGTGCCAAGCACTGCCCACAGGCCGTAGTCAGCCAATTTCTCTACTGGGACAAACCCGGCAGGATTGTTGTGATTGATGACGCCGTCAGGGAGGTTGCAGCTCTTGGCGAACACACAGCCCATCGTCACGGGCTTTGCGTCTGCCTTCGGTGGAAGGTCTTTGTATTCAGCCCAGCGTTGAGCACCAATATCTACAGGTTCAACACCGCTGTTGCGGTAGCCCTTTGGGGCATTCGGTACATAACCGCTCATGCAGCATCCTTGTTCGTCCTTGGAAAATCCCTGCCTGAGGCTGGGGTAGCATGACGTTACCGAGAAAAGCAGACGCCTGGCTTTAGGATATTTCCTAAATGCTGTGCTCCGTTTTCCTATTCCATGTCACTGCAGAGTGCGAATGGTAACCGCTCTAGCATGAGGGTTTGAATCGTGGCATTTTGCTTTGTCTGAGGTGCAGTAATTATCTATGAGAGATCGTCGGTTTGCCGCTGCGTAACGAGCCGGCGAACAGCCAATTCGAGCGCCCATCTGCCATGCCGGGGAAGGGTAGCCGTGCTTTCTGCCAAAGCTCTCGATACTCTTGATGGTGTTTCCCAATGGAGTGGTAGCGTTGATTCAAAAGCCAATGCTGGAGCGCGTTCTGTGCGTAGTGGACAGAAGCTTGAGGAATGAATTTCCGGATAGTTTCCATAAAAGGTGCATGTACGCGTCGTTTGGTGTTCGTCAGCTCCTTCGTGGGCTAGGCCACGACCCGGTTTTGGTCGGAGGTGATGTTCTAGCTTTCGTCTTTGCCAAGGATGGACGACAGGGGAGTATGCAAGGCTACTCATCCTAGGGCCGTAGTAGCGAGCACTCGCATTACTGGGTCGAGCTGAATGGATCGATAATCGATCTGGGCACCTACTACCTCCCCATCGACTCACGGTTTCCTGCTGTCGCAATGCCCGTGACCTATTGGGATTTGTCCATTCCATTGCCCAAAGCGTTGCGATATGACTCGCAAGCGAGATATGAAGGCGCCGTCGAACTGAACTCATCTCCGGAAATTACCGCAAAGATGGATAGATTTTTGACCGACTGTGACGGGCGGATGGGGGCAGCGCTGATGAAGCCAAAATTGGAGTCCTGGCTTCTATGCAATCCTTCTTCGTTAACGGAAGCTGCCAAACGCAGAGACCGATGGGCTATGGCTGCTTTACGCATTGAGGGGATGCGGTCATGACGCCCTCTTTTAGCTGTGTGAGATTTCGTTAACCGTCCGGCCAACACACCTTCCTGATCCCGGCGCTTACCTGAGAAGCAGGCGTTCAGATTTAGGGATGGTTGTGCCTGTAGCAGGCCGGCGCGATCGTCAGCCCATGCCACCCGCCGCTTTCCACCATTCGCTCAGTCGATAGTCATCATCAAGGAATGCAAGTTCTGTTTTGCCGGCAAAGGAGGAGGATGGCGCTATACCGAGTCCGCTTCTGAAGGAACCTGCGCGATGAGAATGTCTACCTTGCTGGCCCTTGTCGCCGTATTGACCGGTAGCGTTGCCGCCAACGTACCGGTCTACGCGGCCGAACAGTCCTGCCACTTTTTACCAGTTGTCGACAGCACCATCGGCCTGCAGCACGCTCAATCGGTGGGTGTGATTTACAGCGAAAACACCCTCAACACCCTCGAATACCTGGAGCAGTACCATTCGGTAGCGCTGAACGGCGCGAAGAACCCTGCGCTCGACTCGCGCATCAGCAACGCGTTCGTCAACAGCTCCGATCCGAAACTCGCGATCAACTGGCTCATGGGTTCGTTACAGAAAGAATTCGCCTCGGTAACGGTATACGACAACCTCGACGCGCTGGTGCAAGCCCATCCGGACGTGGTGGTGATGTTGGACACTTACAGCCGTCTGGTGTCGAAGCGCAACAACCAGGTTGAAGCGCGATTCATGGCCAAGTTCTACGACTCGAACCTGCAATACATCGGCAAGGCCGAAGGCTCGCGTGAACAACAAATCCCTTCGGTTTGGGTTCATGGCAAAGCAGCTACGGAAATCGCCGCGCAGATCGACCAGCAAACCGAGCTGCAATTGAATGCGCTGAAGCAGTTCGATGCGTCACTGAAGGCGCTCGTTTCATCCAGCGAAGTGGCTCAGCTCGCAAATAACTGATGGCGTGGCCCCTCGGCTGCATCCGAGAAATACATGAACCGACGCCCAAAGGTCGGTTTTTTGGGCTCAGCAAAAACGGCGCATTTTTCTTGCTGGCATTGCGTGTAGTGCAGCGGTTGTAACGAGGGCGTGATGATTGCCTAGAGACTAGGCAATGCAAACTGTGAGGCCTCGTGATTGGCGCGCTTGGGCCACAGCAGAGTAATGGCCTTGCGTTTGCTATAGAAGCGCACGCCATCCGGGCCATAAGCATGAAGATCGCCGAAGAGTGAGCGCTTCCATCCACCGAAGCTTTGGTAGGCCACAGGCAGAGGGACGCTCACGCCAACCATCCCGACTTCGATCACATCGCAAAACAGCCGTGCTGACTCACCATCGCGGGTAAAAATACAGGTGCCGTTGCCATACTCATGTTCGTTTATCAGGGTAAATGGGTGTCTGGTTTCGTTAGACCACTACAGGATTGAAAGGCATGCTCGTCAGCATTGACTTATAAGGCGCGACGGTTATTATTTAGCTATTATGCGAAATAGCTAAAAGGTTGGTTTGTGATGAGTTATCTTGTTGTGCTTAAGGCATTGGCCAGCGAGCCACGTCTTCGTGTGCTCGAATGGCTCAAAGAGCCCGCGACGCATTTCCCGCCGCAAGTGGATGGCGACTTTGAGGCTGACGGCGTCTGCGCCGATTACATCCGCGAGAAGCTCGGCATTGCCGCTGCCACTGCTTCGCGTCATCTGACGCTTCTAACCGATGCTCAGTTGCTGATTGCGACACGTAAAAAAGGCTGGGTGTTTTACCGACGTAATGAGGTTGCAATCGCGCAATTCTCCCAAGACCTTAAAGAGCTGTGAAGGATCACCATGACCATTGAATTCATTCACGTTGATGTTTTCAGCTCCACTCCATACAGCGGGAACAGCCTTGCGGTTTTTCCCGATGCTCGAGGTTTGAGCTCCGAGCAGATGCTACGCATTACGCAGGAACTACGGCACTTCGAAGCGATTTTTCTCGAGCAGACCGAACATCCTCAGACAGTTCGCGCTCGAGTCTTTGATTTGTTCGGGGAGCTACCTTTTGCGGGCCATCCGATCATCGGGGCAGCGGCAACGCTTTACGATTCCACAAAGAAAACCGTGGGCCAAACCTGGCAGGTGATTTTGCCAAGCAAAACCGTCAGCGTTACTACCGAGCGTACCGATTGCGGCTACTACGGTTTGCTCGATCAGGGAGCGCCTGAATTCCTCGGCTCGGTCTGTGACCGCGATGCAATCGCTCAAGCGTTTAACCTAGAACTCAGCGATTTACGTGCCGACCTGCCGATAGAGGTGGTCAGTACGGGCCTGCGCTACCTGGTTGTGCCAGTTCAAGCCGACGTACTTGAACGTGCACGTATCGTGGCGGACATCACCGAACTGCTATTAGGCGTAGGTGCGCAATTCGCGGTACTGCTCGACGAGACCGAGCTCGAAGTGCGGCACTGGAACAATGACGGGATTATGGAGGATGTCGCCACCGGCAGCGCCGCAGGAGTTATCGGTGCGTACCGTTTAAAACATGGTTTGGCTAGACCTGGTGAAATATTCACGCTTCATCAGGGGCGCTTCACTGGGCGCCCGAGTGTGCTTCGTGTGAAGCCCGAAGGCAGCAGCAGCGCAGTCACTACGGTTAAGGTCGGCGGGGACGTTGCCTTCGTTGGGCGTGGCACGCTGGAGGTGCTGCCATGAGTGTTCGCGCAATAAACGCCGATGAACTTCGGGCACTTGTGAAATTTGAGGACTTAATCGAACCTGTTTCCCGCGCCTTTCAGGAATCCAGCGCTAAGCAGGCCGAGAACGGCTTGATCGTAATGTTTCCCGCCGCTACACCAGAGTTGGGTGATGTTGTCATCAAAACCGGAACCTTACGCGGACATCGCGTGTACATCGTCAAGGTTTCACCCTGGTTTAAGGTCAACCTCGAACGAGGCCAGCCCCAAGGGGGATTTATTGGAGTCTTCGACGCAGACACGGGGCATACGCTTGCATTGCTCAATGAAGAACATTACCTCTCGGACATACGCACTGCCGCAGCGGGTGCGCTAGCTGCTCGAGCGTTCGCGCCAACCCGAATCAAAACAGCGGCCGTGCTCGGTTCGGGGGTGCAGGCATATTGGCAGCCGCAAGCTCTTTATCGCGAGCGCCCATTCGAGACACTGCTGATCTGGGGACGCAACACAGACAAAGCCAACGCTCTGAAAAACCGCCTGATTGAGAGGTTGCCCAATGTCGAAATCCGTGTAACTAGCGACCTAGAGCAAACGGTTCGCAGCACCGATGTGCTCATCACTGCGACGCTCTCCAGGGAACCACTGGTACGAGGGGAATGGTTACGCGAAGGGCAGCACATAACAGCCGTTGGCGCAGACGATCCGACCAAGTGCGAGTTAGACGCCGTGGCATTGCAACGTGCTCGGGTCTTCGTAGACTCGATCGAGACGACGGTTTCGAACGGAGATGTTTTACGCGCCATTCAACAAGGACAATACCGCCCTGAGAGCGTGGCGGGGGAAATAGGTGAGGTGTTGGCTGGGCACAAGATTGGACGCACGAAGAGTGCAGATATCACAGTGGTAAAACTCGTTGGTATTGGTGCGCAGGATTTGGCCGCGGCCGAATATGTGCTCGAAAACCTGCCCAGCTAAAGCACCAATGCTGGTATGTCCTCTGGCCGCTTTTTTTCAGTCTGGCATGGCTGCGTGCTTAAGGTCGGAGTAACCCCGGCAAACCTGTCACCATTACATACTCCTTGTCTCCGTACCTAAGTACGGGATCTAGAATGATATATGGGCTATCAAATTTAAGGCGTGAATAGGATGCAACTCACCGGGAAAGGCTCGTTGATCGCCGGCGTACTAGCCGCTATCGGCGCGTCGGTGTGCTGTGTTGGCCCCCTCATATTGCTAGCACTCGGCATCGGCGGAGCATGGGTAGGAAACTTGACAGCCATGGAGCCATACCGGCCCCTGTTTATCGGGCTGACGGTGCTGTTCCTTGGCCTGGCCTTGCGCAAGTTGTATGTGGCGCCACAAGTCTGCGTACCGGGTACGCCCTGCGCCGACGCTCGATCCATCAAGCGGCAACGGCTCACGTTCTGGATTGTCGCCACACTGTTGCTCGGTCTACTTGCTGTACCGTCAGTGGCCCCACTGTTCTACTAGTAGTAGGAGTCCCCCATGCGCAAACTACTAATGGCCGTGCTTACCACCATCCCTTTCGCGGTGCTGGCTGCAACCCCTCAGACAGTCACGCTCGATGTACAGAACATGACATGTGAGCTGTGCCCAATCACGGTCAAAAAGTCGCTGGAAAAAGTCTCTGGAGTGAGTGCGGTCAAGGTCGATTTCGACAAAAAGACAGCCACGGTCACCTATGACGCTGACCAGTCCCAGCCTGAAGCACTGACCAGGGCAACCACGAACGCGGGTTACCCTTCGACCATCCACAAGTGAGGTGTTAATGGACACCGTCGTTCTTGAGTCCGTGCTGACCTGCCCGCAATGCGGTTTTGCAAAGCTGGAAACCATGCCTATGAACGCTTGCCAGTTTTTCTACGAATGCAGCAACTGCAAGGCGTTGTTGCGTCCTAAGGCGGGTGACTGCTGTGTGTTCTGTTCGTTCGGTTCGGTGAAGTGTCCGCCGATCCAGCAGCAGCGTGAATGCTGCACGCCAGTGCACTGACCGCATAGCCCTCATGCCGAAGTCTTCCCTGAACACCGGCGTAGATGCATGAAAAAGTGGCGCTCGTCTCAGCGGTGTAGCTGATAACCAAGCCTTCGCCGCGGTCAATCGGACATCGTTTTCGGTGTCTTACCGTGACGAGCTAGCAGGACTTTGCCATCCCAATCCCTATCTGCCGTGCCTTCGGTTCGAGAGAGGAGCCGCCCACCGTCAAGAGCGGCAGCGAGCGTGCTCCGTGGTGCATTCACGCCGGGCTGTGTCGACGTCAACGTGACGAGGGACAGGGGATGATAGAAACGCTCCTCGACAACCGAGCCCATCCACAGCGGTGAAGTACGCCCGTTCGTGAGCTCGAAATCGACGACCCACACTCGAAGCACGAGGCGCGAACTGGTCAGTGCGCCATCACTATTCGGTCGAACGAGGGTCAGGCTGGGGAGGCGACCACTGGCGAAAAGCGGAATAATCGGAAGCGCTGCCGGGTCGGTCTGAACGGAAAGCCAATTCAGGGCATTCAACGGTGTCCAGGCCGCTGAGTCGCGCCACCCGTTGCGCTGCAGGATATCTTGCAACTCTGGCAGGTCACCGGCCCACTGGAACGTCAGTGGCTCATTCGTTTCGCCCGTGAGATCAATACGCCGCACCGGCAGTTGCTGCCAACCCGACGCCCACCAATCGGTGGCGGCCATGGACGGAGTTCCTGTCTTGACGGCATAGCGGTCGCTGTCGATCGCATGGCTACGATAGATGTTGAGTCCTCCGGCGAGAATCAGTGCTGAACATCCGGCGGCGAGTAGACCCCTTGGCTCAATGCGTCCGGCTTGGCGCGCCAGGTAGGACAGTCCGAGCAGCGCCAGCCACGCGGATCCGAATGCCAGCCCCCCGAGTACGTCGGAAAACCAATGCGCACCAAGGTAGAGGCGCGAGAAGGCAATCAGAAATATCAGGGTTGCTGCGCCGAGAGCGACCACGAGGCGCCATGCCGGGCGGATCTCACGCGCGATGAGGAAGGCGAGGAAACCGTAGAGCACGACATTGACCGTGCTATGGCCGCTAGGGAAGGAAAACGCGCTCCACCCGGAATAGAGAAGCTCATCGGGGCGAGCTCGATGCAGCGCAACTTTGATGATCGTGTTGAGCGCTGAAGCGCCAGCAATCGCAACCAGCCAATAGGCAGCGGTACGCCAGGCGCGTTTCGACATGAGCCACAGCAAGACAACAATCGTGACCGCCACCACAACCGTGGTGTCGCCGAGTTCTGTAATGGCGATCATCGCCGCATCGCCGGGCGCTGTGCGCAGATCCTGAAGCGCGTGGTATATCGCGCTGTCCGCGAGCAGCAATGGGTCACCGGTGACGACATCTTCAAGGATGCCAAAGAAGAGCCAGGCTGTACCGACGAGAAGTACAGCCGATAATGCGAGAGTCCGTGCTTCGGGCCGCGAAGGATCGAGTAAATGGGTGAGACTGCGGCTCAGCCAGGTGTGGTGGGTGCCGGCCCAGCGCCGCAGCTGCCCCATTGCGTCGATGAAGTAAGGGACGCCGCGCCGCAACGTCCAGCGCACGATATGCAGGAGCGCCCAGCCCGTCGCGAGTAGCACGACCAGCAGGATCGCGAGCGGCTTGGCGGCCGCTCCGAGAATGCTGAACGTCGCGCCGACGAGCACACCGGACAGGATATGCGATGGAGCCCACGCGAGCGCCGAGGCAACATTGACCGCGTAGAACCGACTGACCGCCATTCCCAGCATGCCGGCGAGGAGCGGGATGAAGGCGCGCACGCCCGGTACGAAGCGCGCGAGAAACACACTCTTGGCGCCATGACGCTCGAAAAAGGCCTCGCTGTGCTGAATCAGTTCAGGGTGGCGGTTCAATGGCCAGAAACCAAGAATTTCGCGGTGGTATCGATGCCCGAGCCAGAATGAAAGACCATCACCCGCGATGGCACCTGACGTGGCGGCGACCAGCAACGGCCAGAGCAATAACACGCCACTCGGCACCAAGGCACTGAGCGCGAGGATCACGGCTGTGCCTGGAACGACGGCCCCGATGATCGGGATTGACTCGGAAAGTGCCAGGAGAAACACCGCCAGATAGGCGACATGCGGATGCGCCGTCAGGAACTCGATGATCGATGAGATCAGGGACGTCATCATTCGCGGGCTGCCTATGCAATGTTGGTGGTCAGGCGATCAAGGTACGTGTCTTCCCGATAAGTCGCACAACCGTTATGAAGCAGTTGCCACGTCAGCGGGGAACTCTTCGACGCGTTTCTCAAAACGTCCGAAGTGCAAAGCCAAGGTCGGTAACACCAATAGATTGAGTGCTGTCGAGGTCACCAATCCTCCCAGGATAACGATAGCCATAGGCCCTTCGATTTCATTGCCGGCAGCGCCACTGGCGAGCGCCAAAGGCAGCAGTCCCAAAGCGGTCACCACGGCGGTCATCAGGATCGGCACCAGTCGCTCGGCGGCGCCCCTTCGAGCCGCTTCCGGGCCCCATGTCATACCTTCGTCATTCACCAGGTTCGAGTAATGCGAGATGAGCATGATGGAGTTGCGCAGCGTGATACCAAACAGGGTGACAAACCCGACCAGCGATCCCAGTGACAAGTTTCCACCACACACCAACACGGTCAATACACCGCCGACCAGGGCGAAGGGCAGGTTCACCAAGACCAGAACCAACGCACGCATGCTTTTGAGGGCGAGGAACAGAAGCAGCATGATCCCAATGATGGCGGCCCCTGTGTAAACCAGTAAGTCTTGTTGTGATTGCGCACGGGCTTGTTCCTCTCCAGCGAACAAGACGTAGGTTCCCTTGGGCAGAGTGACCTCCTGGTTAATTCTTCGTTGAGCCTCCTGAACAAAGTCACTCACCGCCCGGCCATGGACGGCGGTCGAGACGGTTTGCAGGCGCTGGCCACCGCTGTGCATGATTTGGTAACGGCTGGTGGTTTGAGTGATCACGGCCAGTTGATTGAGAGGCACAGTTGTTCCGGTTTTGTTACGCAGCAGCAGTGAACCGACAGTCGCGATGCTGTGGTGGGCCGTTGGTGACAGTGAGACGGTGACGTCATACGTCTGGTTGCCCTGATAGATTTGGCTGGCGGTCATGCCGTCATAAGCCACTTGAATCGCCTCCATCACATCGACCGGCTCGAACCCCCAATGGGTCAATTGCTCAGGCCGGAGCCTGATGGTCAATTGCGGTACATGCTGGGCGGACTCGACTCTCAGGCCGATGGTGCCTGGGATTCGACCGATCACCAGGGCAATTTCCTGGGCTTTGCTGTCCAGTACATCCAGGTCAGAGCCAAAGACATTGATAACGACCGGCGCGGTGACGCCGGAGATACTTTCGTCCACCCGCTCAGTCAGGAAGGTGTTCACCGACGTCGTCAGCCCCGGGAAGCTGGCCAGCACTTGTTGAATACGCGCCACGACCTGGGTTTCCTCCGCGGCGGACAAGGTATTCAAATCCACTTCGAACTCACTGACGTGAACGCCAGTCGGGTCGACCACCTCACTGGCTCGCCCTGCGCGTTGCGCCACCAGTCGCACGCCGGGGACGGTGCTCAGCTCCTGCGCTACACGGTCGCCCACTCGCATGGATTCGGTCAAAGAGGAGCCTGGGGCCAACGCCATATGGATGAGGTAATGCCCCTCCTTCAATTCCGGTATGAAGTTGCCGCCAAAAAACGGCAGTGCGCTGGCCGCCACGGTGCAGAGAATGACGATCATCCAGACGATTGAGCGAGAGTGCGACTCGATGCTCGCGAGTATTTTCAGATAACGAGCCTTCAGTCGCTGCACCAACTTTGGCTCTTGCGATTGAAGTGGCTTGGTGGTCAACAACATAAACGCCAGCGCTGGAGTGACCGTCAGAGCCACCACAAGGGAGGCCAAAATCGCCAGGATGTAGGCGAGCCCCAAGGGCGCGAACAGTTTCCCGGCGATCCCTGACAGTGCCAGTACGGGCAGGAAAATCAACGCAACAACCAGGGTGGCATACACCACTGCACTACGGACTTCGAATGAGGCGCGCAATACCACCAAGGCCGGTGATACGGGATGCTCCAGCGCTTGGTTTTGGCGCAGCCGACGGAAGATGTTCTCGACGTCGACCACGGCATCGTCTACGACCTCTCCCAAGGCAATGGCCAGACCGCCCAAGGTCATGGTGTTGAGACTCACACCGAAGTGATGGAGCACGATCACCGCCGTCAACAAGGACAGCGGAATCGCCGTAGCCGAGATGATCGCGGTGCGGATATTGAGCAAGAACAGCAACAGCACCAGGACAACCAGCACGCCGCCCAACAGCAGTGCCGTTTGCAGGTGCCCAATCGCGGTTTCAATAAATTTGGCTGGGCGGAAGATGTCCGGATGCAGGCTCACCTGTTCCGCTTCGAGCGCAGGTTTCAAGCTGTCCAGGGCGCGTTCCACGCTACTGGAAACGCTCATCATGTCGGCGCCATATTGGCTTTCCACCATCAGCGACACCGCGGGCGTTCCCTCGATGGCTGCCGCACCCACTGCGGGAGCAGGCCCATAGGCCACCATGGCGACATCGCCCAGGCGTACGGCGATACCCTTTTGGTAGTTGAGCACCGTTTGCGCCAACTGCGCGGGTGTAACGGTTTGACCCTCGGTATTCAAGACGATGCGCTGGTTAGCGGTCTCCAGAAAACCTGCGCCTCTAACCCCCGTTGCGCGCTGGGCAGCGCTCAACACGTCTTGAAGAGAGAAACCGTATTGCACCAGCTTTTTGGGATTTGCCTGAATCTGAAACTGCTTTAGATCGCCGCCGAATACGATCACGTCCGCCACGCCGGGCACGCGCAACAATTGCGGTTTGATCGTCCACTCCGCCAGTGTGCGCATCTCCATCAGCGAGCGAGTGTCAGAGGTAATGCCCGCGACCAGGGTAACGCTGGTCGATGACGTCAGTGGCAATAGCGCGGGTGTTTTGACCCCGTGCGGGAGAATACCGGTGAGCGTACTGAGCCGCTCCGCAGCCAGTTGTCTGGCTCGGTAAATGTCAGCCCCATCCTTGAAGATCAGCGTAACCATTGACAGCCCAGGTAACGATTTGGATCGCATGCTCGCCAGCCCAAGGGTGCCACCCATGGCATTTTCGACCGGCTGGGTAACCAGCATTTCAACCTGTTCGGACGATAACCCAGGCGCTTCGGTTTGAATCACCGCCAGCGGTGGCGCGAACTCGGGGAAAACATCCTGCCGGGCCTGAGTCAGGGTGTAGAGGCCATAACCTGCCAGCAGACAGGCGAGGGCGATAACCACGCCTCGGAAGCGCACAGCGAAGCGGATAATTGAATTCAACATGAGGTATTCGCTGCCGTCTGGTTAGTCGTCACATTCGGGGTCTTTGCACGCCGATGCGGTGATGGGTGGACGCTGTTCTTCGGATAACAGCAGCTGCGCGCCATGCACCACGACCCGATCACCGGACTCAAACCCGGTACTGACCAGGTACCCATTGTTGTAGGGGGTTTGGTCTGCGACGGGGCGGCGGGTAAACCGGTCTTTGGCAATTTGCACATACGCCCACGGCTGCCCACCAAACCACAGGATAGCGGCCTCAGGTATAACGAGACTGGTGCTGGTGGGTGTGGGTAACGGCAAATAGGCAACGACTTTGCTACCGACTGGCAGGGTCGCCGCCGCTCGGTAAAGGTATGCACGGCCTTCAGTCGAAGGGTCGACTTGAGGCGAGACTGAAATGAGCCGAGCCGTTTCCCGATGGTGTTCGCCGGACTCAACCGTAATCAGTTCAGGCGCGGCCAGATCATCACCGAGGGGGAGGACAATGCGCAAAAGCATGTCCTCGCGGTTCAACAGCCTGTGCAATAGAGGGGCGTCTTGCGCTCCGAGCATGCCGGCCAAGGGCGCACCAAACTGTTGGAGCGCACTATTGCGTACCGACTGCATGTTGGCACTCGCTGCCTGTAGCTTGGTCTTGTCTGTATTCCATGTGACTTGCGAGGCTTGCAGCACCTTCAGGGCCACGCTCTGGTTGGCCTTGAACAGCGCGGCGTTGCGCTCATATTCCTGGCCAGAAGCCGAAGCGGCAGACTGTGCCGCTGCTGAGTCTACTTGAGCCATGGAGTAACGAGTGCTCAGATCATTAAGCCCTTGCACATCAAGCACACTGCCGTAAGCAAGATGTTCCACTTGATGCCTGGACGCAGTGATCGATTCACTCTGAATACCACTGATTGTCTGGGTCGTTTCATCCAGCGTAACGATGGTCAAACCTCCTTCGGTCGTGACCCGTGTTGGAAGGGGGGCGACCGGAGTTGTAGGCACAACCTGCATGGTTTGATAAGAGAAAAAGCCTAAAGCGCCTAATCCGACGACGGCTACCACTGCCAGGGTGATGCGTGAGGTTTTGCTACGAAAGGGTGTGTTCATTTTCGAATGACCGCCTCGGTTGACTGGACGAGCAATGGGATCCCATCGAGTGGTTGCTGGATGGCGTTTTCAAGTTGACTGATGGCTTGCTGAACTTGAACCACTGCATCGACGTGGGTCATTGCATCGACATTCACGGCACGGTGTGACCGCGACAGCGCCAGTCGGTCTATCTTGCCTAAGTCAAAAGAACGTTGGTCAGCTTGAAAGGCGGCTGTTCGGGTCGTCCCCTGGGTGTCGATGAGCGCCAGGTTTTGCGTGGCCAGGCGATAGTGTTGTAGAGCGCTGTCGGTCTGATTGATCGCTTGGTCTTGAAGTGCCTCGACGCGAATGGCGGCTTCCTTGCGATGGGCTTCAGCCTCTGCGATAGGCCCTTCATTGCGGTTGAACAGGGGGAGGCTGATGCCTGCCGGTGTAACGCTGTACTTGTTCACCCCTTGGTCGAACGAGTATCCGAGTCCGAGTGACAGGTTCGGATATTGCCGTGCTACTTCCAACTGGAGAGCAGCTTGGCTCGCTTCGTACTCGGCCAGGGCACCCAGGATGTCAGTGCGGTTCAGAACGGTTTGGCGGCGGGCGGTGTTATCAGGGATCTGCGGGGTCAGGCTCTCGAATTCACTCAGGTCTAGCCTGATGGGCTCAAGAGCCCTGAGAGGAATCCCCATGGTCTGAGCGATCAATGCTTTGGCGTCCAGCATCAGTTTTTCGCTATTCGCCAAATCGCTACGATCACGCTCCAGAATGATCTGCTCCTGGCTCAATTCGAACGTCGAGGCCGACCCCAACAAAAGCTGCTTCTCCAGCATGGTGACTATGTTCTGCTGGATGTCGACCTGACGCTCGATAATCGAGTGGTGCTGGCTGGCGGCGTAAAGGTCGAGTAACGCGCTGCGAAGATGACTCCTGATCTGCCAGGCGGTTTGACCGATATTCAAACGGGCAGCGTCTGAGAGCTGTTGCGCTTGCGCCACTCGATACCCACGTTTACCGGCCGTCTCGATCGGGATGTCGAGGGCCAGTCCGTATGTCCACGGCTTTATCGGTTGATCGGCGTACTGCAGTGGCAACGACAAGGACGGATTGGGTCGTTGGTTCGCCGTTTCTGTTGCCGCCTCACCGCTGGCAAACCTGGCGCGCACCGCGTCCAGCTCAGGGCTGTAGTAGTAGGCCGCCAAAGTTAAGGTGTTCAGATCCCAGAGAACGGTAGTGTTGGGGCGGTGTGCAGCGATCAAGCGCTGAAGCTCTGGGTTAGTCAGAGAGCGCTCTTCATAGGCAGCCATCATTTTCAGGGGCGCCAGGGGTTGCGGGTGATAACTCGCGCAGCCGGTGAGCAGCACTGCCACTGTGATAAAACACTGTTTATGCATTCGTATCTTCTTTGAGACCAAAGTGGCGGAGCGCGCAGAACTTCGCGAATCAAGCATTGCCTCTCCTCCCTACTGATGAGTGTTGCGGCGAGTGGTTAGTGGAAAAACTCGTTGATATAGGCGCTCAAGAAGGTCGAGCAGACGTTCGTCGAGATGCCGCCAACTCAGCACCTGTGGTACCAACCACGCGCTTATCAACGAGATCAGCAGCGACCCGGCAATATCGAATGGAAAATGCACACCTAAATAGATACGTGCCCAGCCAACCAACGCACCCAGCAGCAGAATCAGCACGCCAAGCTTGCGCAGCGATGCCAGCATCAGGGCCATGGCTAACGTGAACATCACAGTGGCGTGATCGCTGGGGAAAGAGGACTCCGGAGCGTGCTCCAGGAAGTTTTGTCCTAGCCCCAGCATGAAGGGACGCGGATGGAGCCAAAGGCTACTGATCAGCAGATTGCACGCCAGCGCGAACACGATGCTCAGCGTGGCGGTGACTGCAGCAGCTCGGTAGTGGCGTGTCCCCCGCAGCCACAATCCGATCAGCAATAGCGGTACGCCGGTGATGAGCCACTGCGCCAGAAAAGTTGCAAATAACTGCATTTCCGCTGAGGAGTGCACGCTGGCGTTGATAGCCAGGAACAGGGTGCGATTGAGCTCTTCCATGAGGAGACCTCGTCAGGTGACTGGGAAGCACCACGTTGTGATAGCGGTGCGAGTGATCCGCACCATAGTGGTTGCTTCCTTAAGTCCACCTTAAGGCTGACGCTGGCAGTCTTATTATCCTTGCAGGCCCGAGAGTTCGTTGCTCTGGGGGGGATTTCAAGGTGCAGGTCGCTGGGCTGAGCTCAGAATGCTGATAGGCCGAGTAGAGGATCAGAGTCATCTATGACCTGGGCACCATATGCGCGCAGTTAAGACTTCGGCACACTGCGCGGTACTCCACCGAGGCACTGACTGATGTGAGGAGAGGGATCAGGCGATGCGAATATTACTGGCAGAAGATGACCCGATGATCGGCAGTGGCTTGCAAAAAGGCTTGCGCCAGGAAGGGTACACAGTGGATTGGGTCACGGACGGCAAGGCTGCCATACACGCTTTGGAAACCACCCCTTATGCGTTGCTACTACTCGACCTGGGACTACCGCGCCAGGATGGCATGGATGTGCTCAAGGTTCTGCGTCAGCACGACGAGAGCTTGCCAGTGATCATAATCACCGCCCGCGACTCGCTACCAGATCGGGTAGCTGGCCTTGATCTCGGCGCTGACGATTATCTGGTTAAACCGTTTGCCATCGAGGAATTGGTTGCACGTATTCGCGCCGTCAGTCGTCGGCAATCAGGACGTGTGCAGACCGAGCTTCGAGGCGGCCCGTTGCGCCTTGATCCGGTACGACACCTGCTGTGGTTGCGCAACGAGCCTGTCAGCCTGTCGGCCAAAGAGTATGCGTTGCTGCACGAGCTGATGAAGGTGCCAGATGCAGTGATCTCCCGCGAGCAGCTAGAGGATCGCCTGTACGGTTGGGGTGATGAAGTGGGTAGCAATGCCGTGGAAGTTCATATCCATAATCTGCGGAAAAAGCTCGGGGCCGAGGTCATCCGTACTGTTCGAGGTGTCGGTTATCACATTGGAGAGGATGCATGAGTTCGCTCCGACGGCGTCTGCTGTTTTGGCTGCTGCCAGCCACTTTTCTGGCTGGGCTGCTGGCAAGTATCGGCACCTATTGGGGGGCAGTCCTTGAACTGGACGATCTGCTCAACGATCAAATGCGTTACCTCGCCGAACACATCAATGTGGATCCTGGAGAGCGTGTTGTACTGACCGATACAGCCAAGAAACCCAGTCCACTCAGTGATGATAATGCTGATGAAGTACTGCTTCAGGTTTGGAGCACAGGAGTCTTGAATTTTACGACCGACTCAGCGCTCACACTGCCTCCACCGCAGCAAACTGGCCTGAGTGATGTTCAGGTCGGAGATCAAACCTGGCACACGTTTGTCAGCCAGCGTGGCGACAAGTTTATCCGGGTGGCTCAAGCGCAAAATAAACGCTGGGAAGAACTCGCCGGTTTAGCCGTACACCTGCTGTGGCCAGTAGCATCTCTGATTCCCTTGCTGGCCCTTTTCTTGTGGTTTGGTATCAGCTACGGGCTAAAACCACTGCGAACAGTGACGACAGAACTGTCGGAGCGCAACGTGAATAGCCTGCAGCCTATCGCTTCGAAAGAGCTGCCTGGCGAAGTCAAACCTCTGGTCGACGCGCTCAACGATTTGCTGGAACGGCTGGCGAGTGCCTTCACCATGCAAAAGCACTTCATCGCTGATGCCGCGCACGAGTTACGCACCCCAGTTGCAGCACTCAGCATTCAAGTGGAGTTGGCACAGCGGGCCACTCTAGATGAAGACCGTCAGGTATCGCTGTCAGAGGTACAGGCCGGCGTCACACGTCTTACTCATCTGACACAACAGTTGTTGACCTTGGCCCGTTTGGAACCTGACGCGCAATCGCCGGTCATGCAGAGCGTCGAATTATCCGCTCTCTGCAAGTCGGTAATCACTGATCAAGTTCGTCGGGCCGAAGCCTCGGGAATTGATCTTGGGCTGACCGAGCATGCTGCATCCAGCATTTTTGGGGATCCCGAAACGCTGCGAATCCTGCTCAATAACCTGGTCGACAACGCCATTCGTTACGCGGGTGCTCATGCAAGGATTGACCTGGCAGTGCGCGAGACTGACCAAGGGGTCGTGCTTGAGGTCTGCGACAACGGCCCAGGAATAGGTGCAGCGGATCGTGAGCGGGTGCTAGAGCGATTCTATCGAGGCAGTAATCAAACCGGCTCTGGCAGCGGACTGGGGCTTTCAATTGTTAAAACAATTGCAGAGCAGCACGGAGCTCAGGTGGAACTTCATGCAGCCCCAAATGGAGTGGGGCTGCGGGTGCTGGTGATTTTTCCGTCTAAATCGGAAAATCGCGCAGGGTAGAAGATATCTCCAGAAGGCTCATTACCCAAAGCCGGTAAGCACTGGCACCTTCAATTGATCCCACCTGGTTGATGTCTGCCCATTCACTATTTTTGTCGCTCCAGCATCAACTACGCCATTCTCGTGTCTGAATTCTGTGGCTATTTGAGGTAAGAGCGCAGAGCGGAAACGACTTGTTCGACATCTTCTTGTCTGTTTTCTGGAGAAACGGCATCAGGCCCAAGGTGCTCCCGAATATGCCCTTCGAGAACTTCTGTCATTAGGCCGTTAACGGCACCTCTGATCGCAGCGATTTGCCCATTACACTGAGGTCAATCTGAATCGGCTCTGGAGACAGCATGAAAGTTGGCGTGATTTCCGATACTCACGGCTTGCTCCGCCCCGAAGCTCTTACTGCCCTGGAGGGATGTGAGAAGATCATTCACGCGGGTGACATCGGTAGTCCGGAGATTCTTGATCAACTGGCATCTATAGCTCCATTACACGTAGTGTGTGGGAACAATGACCAAGACGCACCATGGGCAGAAAATCTCCCTGATCTTCTACGTTTCGACGTCAACGGATGGCAGACGCTGTTGGTGCATGACATTGTCGACGTCCCGGTCGTGCTCGATCCTAGCATAAAGCTGGTGATCACCGGCCACTCCCACAAACCATGCATAGAATGGCGTGGTGAGCAGCTTTACCTCAATCCCGGCAGTGCGGGACGACGACGCTTCAAGCTGCCAGTGACGCTGGCTCTGCTAGAGGTATCGGCGACTTCAATTGAGCCTCGGTTGATTTATTTACTGGAGTGACTCGCGTCATCCACAGTGGGGAGGTCGACCAGTTCACTCGGGTGCCATGAGCACCGCAAGCGTCATATTGATGAACTCTTCGTTCTTGCTGATTGTGTCCAAAGCACCACGAACGTTTCCGGCGACCTCCGCTGATCCGCGCTGCTCGACCCACAGCGTCAGTTCCATGATCGCGGCTTCGGGGCCAATTGATTCTGAATGATCCTGAAGAGTAGGGAAGGGAGTAGGTCTAAATTTGCCATCGCGATTTTCCTCCATGGAAAAGACCAGCATAGATCTAGAGAAAAAATTACCGAGACGCCATTCCGTTTTTCATGAATCAAATGATCGCCCTCATTCGCGGCGGACTGCATTGCTACTCACGCTCTAGCGACGGGTGGCCGGTCAGGTTGTGTTCCCTCGTGCTTTTGCCTTTCTTTCACGGGCAGGAGCTAGTTTTCGACTACGCTCCCAAAACTTCGCATCTTTTTACATAACTCAAAGCAGGGAGCCTGTCGGCCAGCCCGACTGAAAACAAGGATCGCATATGGCTAAAATCTTCAAAGTCGAGATCCAGAACTTCAGGGGAATTCAGGATCTTGTTTGGTTTCCAGCGCCCGGCGTTAACTGCCTGATTGGTAGGGGTGACAGCGGAAAATCGACCATCCTGGATGCGATCGACCTTTGCCTGGGGGCTCGACGCTACGTCCAGTTCAGTGACGTGGACTTTTATGCTCTGGACGTCACCAAGCCCATTAAGATTTCGATCACGCTGTTCGACCTCGACGCTCCATTGAAAAATGTAGAGAGCTACGGAATCTTCCTGCGCTCGATTAACCCTGCGACCCGGGACATCGAAGAGGAGCCTCACAAAGACTGGTCGACGGCTTTGACCATTCAACTGATCGTGGAGGGTGATCTTGAGCCCGTCTGGTCGCTGACGTCCGCGCAGGCGGAAAATCTTGGTACCACCCGTCATCTAGCTTGGAAGGATAGGGCGCTCGTAGCCCCCACAAGGCTTGGAGGGTATTCCAACTCAAATCTTTCCTGGACGAGAGGATCGGTGCTGAACAAGCTCACGGAGGAGCGTGCAGAGGTGGGTGCTGCGTTGATTGAGGCCGCGAGGCTCGCGCGGTCGTCATTTGGAGACCACGCACATGACCAATTGGGTGACACGCTTAAACTGGTTACCGATACAGCGACAAGTCTTGGTATCCCAGTAGGAATCAGCGCCCGGGCACTGCTGGATACCCATGCGGCTCCCTTCAATGATGGCGCAATCTCGTTGCACAGCCAGCAGGGCATTCCGTTACGCAGTCTCGGGACGGGATCATCTCGCCTTCTGGTTGCCGGACTGCAAAAAGTGGCCGCTAAATCGGCATCGATTTTATTGGTCGATGAGGTCGAATTCGGATTAGAGCCACACCGCCTCGTTAGGCTATTAGATTCGTTGGGAGCGAAGGACACCAACTCCGCACTCCAAGTATTCCTGACCACCCATTCGCCGGTGGCCTTGCGTGAACTTTCTGGTGATCAACTGTTCATCGTCAGGGGTGGAAACTTAAATCACCTCATCTTGCCGGTCGGCAACGATGACGATGTCCAGAGTACGATTCGCACGGAACCCGAAGCATTTCTCTCTCGTTCTGTGATCGTATGTGAAGGTGCGAGCGAGGTAGGGTTAATTCGCGGATTAGATCTTTATTGGGTAGAGCAGGGGAACGCGCCGTTAGCCTCTGCAGGCGTTTCCTTTGTTGATACCGGTGGTGGTGACCCAGACCGATGCTTTCATCGAGGCAATGCGCTGCTACGACTGGGGTACCGTGTTCTGGTGGTAGTCGATAGCGATAAACCGCCCACAGAAGGGTTGGTGGCTTCATTTCTCGCTGCAGGCGGAACCATGATTGCCTGGCAATCCGGCCGCGCACTGGAGGATGAGTTGTTCTTGAGTTTGCCGCCTGTAGCGATCGCTCGCCTGGTCGAGATGGCGAACAACCTCATGGAAGAGGGAAGGGTTGACGAGCATATCAAGACTGCTTCAAACGGACGCTACACACTCGCAGGAATTGAAACCGAAGTGTTGTTTTCAGGCTATTCACCGGAGATTCTGGCCGTGCTTGGCCGCGCATCCCGCACCAGAAAGGCTGGATGGTACAAGTCGATATCCAAGATGCATAATGTCGGTCAGTTCATTGTTGGGCCTAACTTGGGCAACAGCACACTGGCCTTCCAGCTCGCCATCTCGTCTCTCTTTGTGTGGGCCCATGCCGAATCCTGAAATCGATTTGTTGGCCTTCGGTTGTGGCTCTATCACTGCACCGGCCGGTTGCGGCAAGACACAGCTGATCACCGATACGCTCAAGCTGCATCACTTCGCTAAGCCTGTGTTGCTCTTGACCCACACCAATGCGGGAGTTGGGGCTCTGCGGGCACGACTTAAGTTAGCTGGCGTAAATTCGTCCACTTATCGCGTATCAACGATTGATGGATGGGTGATGAGATTGATAGCAACCTTTCCGGGCAGGAGTCAGCACGACCCTGAGATCCTGAAGCTCAAAAGAAAAACAGATTACGCCAGCATTCGAGACGCCGCGTGGGGGTTGCTGGCATCGGGTCATGTATTCGACGCCCTTCAATCCACGTATTCCCGCGTGTTTGTCGATGAGTATCAGGATTGCACGTTGCCGCAACATCAGATCATTGCCTGGTTAGCAACTGCATTACCCACCTGCGTCCTGGGTGACCCCCTGCAAGCTATTTTTGGGTTCAACGAACCCTTGGTTAACTGGGAGAAGAACGTCTTCAGTTACTTTCCAAGTGCCGGACACCTTTCCACACCCTGGCGCTGGCGTAATGTCCAGAATGAGCCGCTGGGCCAGTGGCTCTTGCAGATTCGTGCGTCCCTACAAACTCGCCAGGCAATCGATCTTCGCTCGGCGCCTGCCCAAGTGCAGTGGATTGCACTCGAAGCCACAACCGCCCATGAGCAACGGCTTGAAGCGGCTAGAGTTAAAACTGCTTCAGTCGATCATCAGGTGCTTGTCATCGGGGATAGCCAAAATCCGAGAGGACAACGGAAAATTGCGAGTCAGACGCCGGGCGCAGTGACTGTTGAAGCGGCTGATTTGAAGGATTTGACCGCCTTCGGGCAAGCGTTCAATCCTGGCTCACCTGATGCATTGAACGTGTTGCTCACGTTTGCCCAGGGGCTGATGACAAATCTCGACGTTGCGGTGTACATCAGGCGACTAGGAAGCTTATGCACGGGCAAAGCTCACAACCCAGCAACGGAAACCGAGCAATTTGGGATGAGCTTTATGGCGATCCCGAGCTTCGGATCTGCTCTGCTGTTGCTGGACGCCCTTCGCGATCAAACGGATGTGCGCGTCTACCGTCCAGAGATTTTGCGCCATTGCAAAAAAGCCCTCAGCCTTGCAGCCGAGGGGTCGATGACGTTTGAGGATGCGACAGTCAGTATCCGCGAGCAGAATCGATACGTGGGTCGGCCAATGTCGCGGCGATCCGTTGGCAGCACACTTTTGCTCAAAGGACTCGAGGCTGATATCGCTGTGGTGTTGAATCCTGAGGAGATGGATGCCAACCATCTCTATGTGGCGTTAACCAGAGGGGCACGGCAGTTGGTCGTGTGCTCCAGCACGCCAATTTTGCAGCCCAAAGCTAAATAACTATTCTCTGAGAAACCTCAAGGTTAGGCGGGGCGTTCTTGAAACTGCGGCCAGATCAAGGCAGTCAACTTGCTGTGTTTCAACCACTACGGATGAGCGAATCTGCCGGAGCTTGGGAGGAACATAACAGCGGGCGAAACTGCAGTTCCAGCAGCAATCTTCAGGAGCTTGTCAATGATATTGAGATCTGGCTTTGACCCAAAGATGTCTTGGAAAGGCTACGTAGTCGCAAAGGGATACATGGGCGGTCTCAATAAGCTCGGCCATTTGGTCATGGCGGTGGCGGGGAGTAAACTGGTGTGCTTCGTGGTCACTCCAAAAATCGCGATAGCAATTTCTTCAATAGTGCTGGCATTCGCCTTTTGTCTCGGCAAAGATTATCGTCGCTATGATAAGGAGTTAGTCGAGAGCACAAAGCTTTGGGGATTGCTAAAACTGATCAGCCACGCATGGCAGTTTTGGATCGCGATGTTGTTCTTTATGAGCCTTGGAGTTGGCACGGTGCAGTGGACAGAAATCGAGACCTGGAAGGCACTGGTATCGTGGATCGGTATTGCTGGATTGGTGTTTGAGTTCGTCGTTAAACCAAAGCTCAACCTATAGCGCGACGTTGAGAGTAGTCGTTCTTCCGGGCTAAAGTGGCCCGCCGATATGCGTGATCTCCCCCAACTGACGAAGCGTCCCACCACAACCGGAGCATTGCGACTCGGGCTGATGGACATGGATTTCGCGGGGGAGATGTTCAGGCAATGGTTTACGGCGGGAAACGGTACGAGGTGCTGGCTCAGTGATTGGCATCACTTCGGCCTGGCTGACCTCCAGCTCTTCAAGGCTCAACTGGAGTTGGTCGATCATCGCGTCCAGTTGCTCGGAACTGCGACCGAACTGCGTGCGCCGCAATTTGGCGATCATCATTTTCAGGCGCTCAATCTCTGCCCGCTGGGCAGAGACCAGCGCCTTTAAGGTTTGAAGATCATTGGGCAAGGAGTCGGTCACGTGAGTCATGGCCGAATATTACTAAGAATTTTCAGCGCGTAAAGTCAGACCGCGAGGACGGGTGCTGTACGAATTGGCCTGCGCCAATCAATGCCCTCCAACAGCATCGACAACTGCGCCGCCGTCAGCGACACGCTGCCGCTGTTCGCTTGCGGCCAAACAAAACGGCCTTGCTCCAGACGTTTGCAGAACAGGCATAACCCGTCGCCGTCCCACCACAGCAATTTGATCCGATCACCGCGTCGTCCGCGAAAGGCAAAGATCTGGCCGGAGAAGGGATCGGCTTCCAGCTGTGTTTGTACCAATGCTGCCAATCCGTCGAAGCCACGGCGCATGTCGGTGACGCCGGCGGCGATCCAGATACGGGGGTTCCAGCGGGAGGTGCAATCATCGCAACAACTGCTGCAAGGTGAGTTGCAAGGTCTGCGGGTCAGGTGTACCGGTGATACGTAGCTTGGCTTTTCCCACCTCGAGCAGGATTTCGGAATGGCACGCCTGCTGTGGTGAAGCTGCTGACGGCAAGTCGATGGGTGCTTCGATCACCTCGATTAGCAGGAGCGTCGCGCTCTGGGTGACCGGGCCGAATGCGCCGTCCTGGTATTGCTGCCGCCAGCGGAAAACCATGTTGGCATTGACGTCGTGCTCGCGAGCGATCATCGACACTGAGGTGCCGGGTTGGTATGAGGCTTCGACGACCTTGCGTTTAAATACGGTTGGGAAGTTCGGGCGGCGACCGTGGCGACGAGCGGGAGCTGTATCCAAGATAGTGTCCACTAAAAAATGGTGTCCACTATCTTGGCTAATTTGGAGAACGGTCAGGAGTGGGTGCTGACCAGACGGTTACCAATTTGCTATAAGGGCGTGCTAACTTCCCGTGAAGGTTTCAGGATCGATAGCCTATGCCCTTGCACGAAGGCCGACCTCATACTGGGGTAACGGCTGAGCTACTAAGGAGCGGTTTTCTGCCCACTAGTTGCGAAGCGGCGAGCGCGCGCAGATTCGCATTGGCCTAAGGGGTTAAAATCCAGTAAGTCGAATTGTCATTTAAGTCAATTCCAAATCGTTGGTTAGCCCTTAGTGAACTACCTATCAGGTAGTGCATATCGTTCAATACACGACTTGAATTTCCGTAGCGCGAGTGACCTAGCATGTCATCTATAGCCACTGCTTGTGTGATATCAACTGCATCAATCTTCGGCGATGCGAATCCTGCTTTTCCACTGAAGCCAAGACGTTGACCATCGTTTAAGTGTGAGTTGGATGAAAGGCTCAAAGCTCGATCATCAGAGGACATATATATCGTCGCCTTGCCATAATTTTCAAACGATGTGCTGTATTCTCTCCGGAAGTAGTCTCTATCGAAATCGGGGGCTGCTAGAATAATATTACCAAAATGCTTGTTGAATTGTTCTGGATTTTTAGAATACAGCTCTGCCATCGCGGGAATCACAATTTGAGACCCCATGCTGTGCACAAGTATGTGGATTTTCCTTCCCTTTGACGTCGTTGATACGCGTTGCACAAACTCCCTAAATGCTCTGACTGATTCCCCTGCTAGCCTATAGTCAGGCATATACTTGGTAGGATCCGCTTGGGATGGCCAGCTGAATAATACTGGTTGTACATTTAGATCAAGATCATACACTACTTGACCAGTGCGTTTCACTGCTTCATAAAAACCCACGTTGAAGCCATGCACGAATATAAGGATATCTCCATACGCTATGTTACCTTGTGACGACAGATGTTTCATAAACTGGTCTTCGCTCAGTTCCTCAGTCTTACCGCTGTCCAGCTTAATAAAACCTGTACTCTCTTCGTCTCCACTCATAATCAGCTTTAGTTTATGGAAGAATGAGTCTTTGTCTCGAAACTCTCCTCGTTTGCGGTTTTTTGGAATAAGTACGGTCTCAGATCCGTATGACATCGAACCCGAGATACCCCCTCCGAACCCCACGTTTTTTATTGACGCTCGGTTAGTTCCATAAAGTACTTTAACGCCGTAATAGGAGTCGCCATTAATGTCTTTAAATTCATCGCTTTTGACGACATGGCCACTGAGTGACGCGACTTTATCTAGCGAATGCAGCGAGGCATATGCTCGATGTTCGGCCGGTAGATATTCGGCTACCGGCTCACTTACTGGCTCAGGAGGTGGTGCCGCCGCGTAAGCTACATCCGAGGAGCTGCCCGTCCCCGTAGTCGTCGGTGACGCCGGCTCCGAACTACAGCCATTTGTTAACATTAACGCGACGCTTAAAAGGATATAAGCAAGCCTGAATTTGAGTCCTTTCATGTTGGCCTCCGGTATGATGCGGCTAGAGGAGCGTCTAAAGGCGTTCGGCGTACATCACTCTTTTCATGAGCGTAGCGCGTGGCCCTCAGATTGCCACCATATTTTTCGATGCGTCCAATGGGCCTCTGTAAAGCTCTGAGCTTCCTCGTATTGTGTTGCTCTAACGTCAGTTCCCGCAGCGTAGTGCACCAACTGACGCAATCCCTAACCCATCCAATAGAATGTTTACGGCTTGAATTAATTGCCCGATTCAAAGTGCTCTAACTCAGACCTACCTAAAAGCGGGCCCGGCTGGTTCGTTACCGCATGGAGTGGATTTTTTGTGGCGTCTGCGAGAGCTCGGCAGAATGGGATCATTCGGTTATGTACGCTATCTGGACAACCCTGCTGATGACCCGGCGACGTTCGACAGTGGGTTCATCTTGGAGCGCGAAAAAGAGGGACTGACCATCGCCGAAGCGCTCCAAGCGCTGGTGGTCTTTAAGCGTAGCCAGCGAAGGAAAGGGGTTAATCTCTTTCGGGAGCGGGGGTAGCGTTAGACTCGTGCAATGAGGGATCGAACAACTTCTGTCATGATGAGCTAATGGAAGACACTAGACGTGGGAATCGACTCATCAATCAAAGAACATAACCCCGTTGAGTCTGCTCAAGCGAACATTTGGGCAATGATGGGACTTCCGGCTCGCGGCGCTATGCTCCACAAGATGGTTCACCAAGGTCTGTCCTTTGCTTTTTATAAGCAGCTGGCAGTTATCCTGGCCATGTCCGAGAGTGAGCTTCGCCAGTATTTGTGCATCTCGCCTGCAACGCTGTCGAGGAGAGTGACTGCGGGGCGATTGAACACTGCTGAAAGCGATCGGTTGTGCGCGCTGGTTGGTGTACTGAATGCTGCTCTGGAGCTGTGCGAAGGTGATCTTCCTGCCACCAGGGTATGGATGAAATCGCCCGTATTTGGACTTGGCTCAAGAGCACCGTTTGAAATGATGAGCACGCGCGTCGAAACTCAAGCCGTGATCGAACTGATAGGTCGGTTGGAACATGGGGTATGCGCTTGAATAGCGCCGAGGTCAGCCGCTTACTAGTGGGTGTACGAGTCCCCGCGCTAGTGACGTGGACATCACACTCCTAGGTCGAGCAGCAGCCTCCATTCAAGTAGATATCCGGGCAATCGACCCGCTGGCAACGCTTGAACAATCCCACGCAACAGATGAGAGCGATGTCCGTTGGACAGCGCGACGGCGTTCGGATTCTCCTCGAATATCAGTGGCCCCTTTCCAGCTAGTCGCTGGCCGGCACTTAGAGCCTCAAACGCTTCAGGGCCTAGCCATTCGAGGCGCAGAAATCCGAGGTTGTCCACTTTGCGTTTATTCACATAGCTTTTCAGAAGCTCTTCTACAAGCTCTTGTAGGCGCAGCGCCCCCAAAGTTTCAACCGCTAGCTTCCAAATTTCACCTTCCCTCGGAACTGTAATCGCCATGCAAATTCCTGATTGGTGATGGCCCTGGAAATTCTTTACGAACTCTGGTCGTCGTTGATTCGTTCCGATCCACGTCGACCACATCCCGCGAGATGCAGGCGTTTGGCTGGAGCCTAGTATCGGTCGCCCGCGAAATCATCGACGTAGGCAAGTAGCCTAGGTACTCGAATATTTAAGGTGCTGAGCTAACGCCTCCTTCAATTCGAGCAACGCCTCTCAGAGTCGAGCGTCCTCGCGCGCGTCACCTGAACTTGGCTTGAAATCTTCAATGTGCCTAAGCAGGGTTTCGCTGTCGTTTGTGTTGAGATCCAAAACAATCATGTTGAGTCCGGGATTTTGGAGGATGGGCTCGTGTCAGCAGGCGTACCCATGACTGACTCTTTCAAGTTCAGCTTTTACGAGTTCGTATCCCTTTTCAGTGTGAGCCGCTTGCAACCGCGAGCTATCACCAGCCCCGACTATCGGCTGATTCAGCCAATGATCGGCTTTCGCTTTGTTGCCAAATACAAACTCGGCTTGGCGTTGGATCAGCTCAACATAATTCATTTCTGGCTCTCGGGAGGCCGTCGGTATCCGCTCGGTTTTAGCGAGCCGTCGAGGTCGATGTTGGCGTCTTTGCGCAATATTCGCGAAAAGCCTTGATGCCTCGCGTGGTGATCAATACTGGCTTAATCATGAATTTGTAGCTTACGAACAGATTCAATGCGAGCCACACAAGTTGGTAAATCGAGCCTTGGAAATGCCCGTGGCTTGCACTGTTTTCCCAGAGAAGACGCGCTACGAAGATAGTAAAAATGGCGACCATCAGGGGGAAAATACTGAGCCGCCCCAAAGACACCGCAATGAACGGGATATTGACGACCGAACGGACTGGCTCTCCCTCGACCTGAATGGCCCAGATTCTGTTGACCTTGTCTTTGCCCAGCTGTGATGTCACTCGAACCCGATCACCCGCCTTTACATGAGCGTCCAACACATCCGGGATTTCGAGCGGTTCGAGTTTCTTGCCGTCAATTTTCCAGAAGTGGTAGCTCACCATGTCGCCGCCGAAACCTCGCGATTTTTCGTCGAGCCGGCCATCCACAATTTTCATTTCCTTCATCTTGATCCCTGTCCTTGCGTTTCGAGTGATATCAAAAGGATATTTCTGCCGAATCCTAAGTAAGTCTTAGCACGCCGTCAAAGAGAATTTAAGAATCTCTTAGTCTTTTGCGGCGAGAGAAATGACGACGTTCAGCAGGCGTTTGAAAGAGGCACGAAAGGCGAGAGGGTTTTCTCAGGAGCGACTGGGGATAGACGCCGGAATTGAGCCCGCATCGGCATCAGCACGGATGAATCAGTATGAGAAGGGTGTGCACGAGCCAGGGGAAAGCACCGTGCAGCGGATAGCTGCTGTACTGAATCTGCCGGCGGCGTACTTTTATTGTGAGGACGATGATACTGCGCATTTGCTGCAGTGCTTTCACTGCCTGAAAAAAGATGATCGAAAACAAGTGGTCGATTTGGCTGAGAGTCTTGCTTTCAATCACTGATGTTGCGATCGGATAGAAGTTGTGAAGTTGCTTTGCCCCCAAGCTTGGGGCAAGCAGATCGCCTTACTTTCGGTCTGCCATTGCCCTCTAATCCTGCTGCAGTCGGCTTGGTCTATGATCGTGCTTCGAACCGCTGCCTGGAGTAACCCCGTTGAATCCAAAAAAGAGGGCGTCACTGGTGGAGCGTCAGGGGCTGCAATCGGTGATTGATAACGCACGAATTTCAGCTGAAGCAGGTTACCCGGACTGTACGGCTGACGATCCTGCAACCTTTGACGCGGACTTTATAATCGATAGAGAGCGAGAGGGGATGAGTGTCGCGCAGGCACTTGAGGCCTTGGTAGCATTCAAGCGCAGCCGCAGTTCATGAGCCTTGCCCGCTACTTCAGCTGTAGCCGTAGGTGTTTTGGTCGCTACCAGGCGCTTGACGCCTCTTATTCTCCTCAAACTCGATGTTGCCGGCTTAGTGCTTATGGTTCCTGGCGCTGCTTTCGAGGGCTCTATTGGATGGAAAAAGTCAGGGATATCACTGGTGGAGCGAGAAGGGCTTCAATCCGTGGTTGAAGATGCGCGAAAGTCAGCTGAAGCAGGTTATCCGGACAATACGGAAGACGATCCTGCGACCTTCGATGCGGAATTCATTTGGCGAGCGACTACGAAGTCCCTGTCAGGCTGTCAACGGGTCGAACGTTCAGTTTGTGAGACGCTATCTTGCAACAACACCGAGATTGAGAGGTTCGTGCTGGGAAACACGATCAAGGAAGGATAGGCTTTGTGCCATTATTTTCGCATCATAGCTTTCGGGGCAGTTAGGTAATGGAATCCTCCTCAAAACAGCAAATGCCGTCGCCAACTTTTGACGGAAAAGACCCTCATTCCAGCAAACATTGGTGTTGGCAACTGATTGATCGCCTTTTGGACTCTCTGAACATTGAGCAGGCTTCCGCTTGGAGGAAAGGCAGAAGAGTTGGCCTGGAAGAGGGGCGGAAGATCGTTGAGTTTCGAGCAGGGACGCCACCGATCCCCGGCCCACCCCTGCCAGTTAAGGAGAAACTCTTCGAAGATTGGAGATTTCCAATTACAGCTGAAATGGAGCGAGAGATCCGGGCCGATATCGCAAAGCACCTTCCCAAGCAGGCGCCTTCTGACGATCAGTGGAAAATGATTTTGTCGAAAACGCCAACCACATCGGTTGTTGCCGGTGCTGGTAGTGGCAAGTCCACCATGATGGTCATCAGATTGTTGGTGCTCTACCACTACCTGAAGATCGATTTTTCAAGCCTGACTGCCGTGACTTTCACCAAAGAGTCCAAGAAGGATTTTGCAAAGAAGCTACGGGAGGTGTTTGCACTCTGGGGGCATACCATTACAGAGGAGAAGTCTTTCGACATTGTCCGAACATTTCACTCTCGCATCCTTGGGTTTGTGAGGAGTATTCCCGACCTTCAGAAGGCCCAGGCGTTCGAATTTCTAGATCTCAAAGATCCTGACGAGGAAAAAGATGGTGCCTTGTTCAACATGAAGTTGGAGCAAGCCCAGCTTAAAGTCATGGACGATGTTTACCAGCGCCTTTATGCCAGTAACCTAAAATTCAAAGCGCTGATCTTGAAGCTATTTGACGTGGCGGTTATGCAGCAGAAGTTGGACGCAAAAAGTGAAGAGGCAAAAAAACTACGTCAGAATATCGGTGAGATATCGCGACGGGATAAAAACCTTTGCTCAGAGCTTGAAAGCTTCTGGACGGGGCAAGGTCACTGGCCGATTCAGGGTGTAGTACCGCATCGTAAAAAAATCGCTGTTGAAGGCGAGGTGTTCTACTCAAACGGTTACATTTCTGAAGCAAATGCTTATGTCCTCCTGGGGCGGGACAGTTCCGTGGACTACAAATACACCAGAGAGGGCTCGAAACGCTGGTTTAGTTCGGAAGTCAATCAGAAGACCATGCTATTTAGTGCCTTTGTCAATGAACCTGTCATTGTATTAAACCGATATGTCGATGCAGCAGAAATTGTTCAGGAGGCTGGAAGTTTGCAATCTCGAGCCCCGAAGTTTCGATATAAAGTCGAGGGAGAGTTGGGGGCGAAACACATCCTGGAAGCGTTTTATTCCGCCGCCTCATTTCTCGAAAATCTTGGTTTGGAAGCTGTTGGGGCGATCAAACAGCTGAGAATTAGTGCAACCCATTCTGACTTCCTGTTTTTTGAGGCGCTGGGGATTTATTGGGCCGCATTTGAAGATCATCTAAGAGAGATGAGCCCCCCTGTACTGACCTTTAACAAAATGTTTGCCATGTTTGGTGAAGGGCAGGCTGAAAACCTCAAGGCGGTATCACCTTCGGTTTTAAGGCCGATGTGTACGTTGTTGATCGATGAATTTCAGGACGTAGGTGCGAATACCATCTCTTGGATAAAGGCAACATTCAGAGAAATTAAGAACCGTGGAATTACCGCCAAATTCCGTGGGGTTCACGTTTACCGCGAACCCATTTACCCTTCTTTGTTGGCGGTGGGAGACGACTGGCAGAGTATTTATGGCTGGCGGGGCAGTTCTCCGAAGTTTTTCACCGATTTCAATGAATACTTCACCGCACCACCGAGTGAACCTATTTTCATGCAGGAAAACCATCGTTCCCATCAATGGATCATCGATGCAGCGGAGACGTTGGTTCAGGGTACACAGGGATTTAAAAACAAGCATGGACGTGCAGCCAACAAAGAGGTCATGAGTGACAAAGTACCTGTATCCGTTCTGACTCGAAATGATGCCGAACTCGCCAAGCGGGCACTTGAACATTACGAACAAGGGGATTCGATACTGGTGCTTTATCGTATAGGTGCTACTAAAGATGCTTTGGAGAAGGTGCTAGCGAAGCTGCTTGCACGGGCCAAGCGGGAAAAACGAGAGGACGATGTCAAGCTATTAACCTATCACGCTTCGAAAGGGCTACAGGCCAAGGCTGTATTTCTAGTTGGGGATTGTGAGCAAAAGACCAGTTCACCCTATAAAAATAGTGCTTATTCGCTTGCAGGTATGGCAAAGGCGATGGAGCCCAAACCCTTCGATGTAGCGCAAGGAGAAGAAGCCCTCCGAACTGCCTATGTGGCGGTTACCCGCGCGATCACCTACTGCTATTGGTACCTCGACCCAAGCACTCAGGCAGTGAATGTGAGAGCTTCTGAGTACGTTGATGGATCACTGCCATGCTGGAGCAAGGCAGTACAACCAACTGAATCTCCCCAGAACAAGGAAAAGCCGCGCTCTCAACCTATGCGCGCACGTTGAACATTAGGGCGTACGCTTGGCGTGGAGTAAGCAATATCCGACTGTATCTGTTCAGCGATTATATCTGGCTTGGCCATTTCTATGGCGATCAGATGTCTCGCCCCTGCTCTCCGCGACTATGGACGATGAGATCACAGATCACCTTGATCACCTGCATGTCGCCCGAGACGACGGTCTTGATCTGCCCCTCCTGTTGTCTGTTGTATTCAGTATCTGCGTAGTACGCTTCAAGGTCGTAGCCAGGAAGCAACTTTTCGAATTGCATTGCGAGGCGACTGCAGAGATTTCTTTCCGAAATGTTGTTTCTGATGCTCGCCGCGTCCTTAACCAAGAAGCGGCGAAGGGCGCCTTGGAACAACGAGTACATTGCTTCCTGGGAAATTGCCATTCAGCCAGCTCCAATACATTGTTCAAAATGTAGGGGCACGATACGCCGCTTTGCAAGCGGGCAGCGTCTATCGTTGGACGTTGTCTGGTCGAGGTTGGACGAATACGTCAAGTGCCAGGCGCAGGTGAGCCAGGAAGACGACTGCGGGATTCGTTTGGGCCAGCTCTGCAGCCAACCCCAGTCACTGCATTGCCAAGGCTCAATCTGCGCAAGACAACCTTAGACTCGTGCATTGATCCAATCCCAGACGCTCTTATCAAGCCAACCTTGACGTTCTCCATTGTTCACTTTGGTGATGAAGATGCGATCGTTGTTGTCGAGCTTAAGCTTAAGATCATCATTGACTTGGGTGGGAGTGGCATTACTCTCAATCCATCGCACAGTCTCCAGTCCCGAGTCCTTGATATTCGGGTAGCGTTCCAAATGCGCGATGAATGCTCGACGAGCTTGATCGTAATTGCCGCGTTCCTTGTTGAGATTCCATGTAACCATGTAGACAGACATCGATACCTCCTTGTTGAGCCGAGAATGGCTCTTGCGAGGTTAGTTTATGGCGTAGCATGCGTCCATATTTCGCAAGGGCACTCGTAGCGGTATTTTGACGACAAATTTTTGTTATCCGCTTTCGTGGAGGAGGGGTGACATTGCAACAGCTACGATGGTTAATGGAATTAGTCCAATAGGTCAATCTGCAGAAATACCAATGTGATTGCCTACTCGTACATATATGGTTAACAAATTCAATAAACAAGAGATATTGACTCTAGTGATGCGCACTCCTTATGCTGAAATAAAAAATAGGAGTTTTTATGAAAGCTGTATTAACCCCGAGATCATATTTGGCCGAAGTGCTGCCTGCAAATCATCCAAACGGTCATCCACCTTGTTGGGAGTTGTTGAACGACTGCTGGCTCCCGAACCGTCCCTCATGGGACAAACATCGGCGTCGTTACTTTCCAGATCTTGGTGCACGGGAGGAATTCCTTGACGAGGATATCCTTAAAATTTGGACGGCTATCTCGCATGAACGTTCGCAAAAGGAACTTAATGCCCTTATTAGAGCCGGTAAATCGAAAGACAAATACTATGGCAGGTTTCGCTTTCCAGCTGCGCAAATTACAGATTGCAAGGGTAGAACACGTTTGCCTAGAAAGGTCGTGAACGCTCTTCGATACACGCTTACGAGTCCTCTTCAGATCTATGGAGATAGAACGCTTCGAAAAAATGTCATCATGCCGCGCGCGCTTTGGTACGCCCTGACCTATGAAGCCCTTGCCTTGTGGGCTCAAAATAGCGATGTTCCCCAGCATTTGGCAGAGCTTTGTTTGCAAAGCGATTTGGGGTTGTGATTTTCGCGGGGTTCGGGGTTCCGGTTTGGCGAGGGCTGTACTTTGTCGTAAGGCACTTTCGATTTCAGGTATTTCAAACCGGTGAGCGTTGCAGCGAGTACCCGATGTTGGCGGGCTGGAACACATGGCTCGGAGTTCTTTGACTCCTCTGTCGATGCCAGTATTCCAGCGAGGAAATGAACGGATTGTCTTAATCAGGCAAAGCGAATCTCGTTATGAGACCAAACGTAATTGACACCATAGCCTTTTTCAAAATTTTCCGCTTCTGCCATGATTCCAAAGGCTTCTTTGAGCTCCTTGGCAGGGTCTGTTTTAGCGCACAGGATCTCTTGCGCATATCTGACAAGGAAGCCAATAAGCACATCAGCTGCTTGGATGCCAATATTGTCTTCCGATTTGGCAAAAGTCAGCGAGGCCTTTTCAAGAAAATTATAGTTTGCGATGGGCGAAACTTCGCGAGCATTGCGTAGCATTTCAGTCGCTTTTTTTGCAAGATCTAATATCTCGTCGTACTGCGCCTGCTCGTCATGTACCAGATGTATATTTGCAATCTTTCCTTCGTGTGCATGATTGATACGAGCGTAAAGATTGGTCAGTGAGGAATAGTTAGGGAGGATCCAGAATTCTTTCCCTTTTTTTCCTGTGTCCGGCAGAGGCAAAAAACGCTTTACCGCGTCCTCGACGCTCTTTTCTTCCTTCATCATAAGTTCGAAATCGTCGATCGATTCATTAACACACTTAACGAAACCCTGATAAATAGGGTCTGTTGGTTGTGAATGCCCAAAATTAAGAAGTGCTTGGAAAGCGGCCATCAGGCTTTCTTTCGTTCGTTCGATGCAGGCCTTGAAATACGAACTAAAAACATCGTCCGGAGCGTTTTTTGTGATCAGTTGAGCAAAAAAATTTCTCATGTTATTTGATGCTTCATGGTCGTCTATGTTGAAATAAGGCGGCCACACCAAATAGAAGCTGATATTGGTAGCAATAAAAAATTTCTTTTCCACGAGCTCTACAAAGAACGGGATCTTATCACCGGCGATTAACTTTATAAGGTCTAGGATGAATTTCGGTTTGTTTTTGTAGATTTTGGTGGATTTAAGGTCATTCGATTGAATGTTGTGCTTGTTTTTAAGGTTAATAACCTTTTTCTCAAACCCATCAACGTCGGTCACACCTATGCAACCAAGCCCAAAATAGGGTTGGTTTCCAAATTCGAGTTTATCGCCCGCCGTGATCAGGTCGCCGGTATTTCCAGACTCATCAATGAAGTAGGTAATTTGGGGGGAGGGCTTCTTGCTAGCGTCCATGAATCGTCCTTATCGGTGAGGGGCGCTCAATTGGGTTCAGACAAGCCTGAGCAGCTCGATTGCAATACTGGATGACGTCACTCAGGCTTATGATCAGCGTCGCAAGCGTCATGAGGATTCAGCAAGCGCTCCCACACGGAGCGGTGCACTAAATCCAACGTGACTGTTCGGCCGATCACGTTTCCAGGGTGAATGACTGTCTAGTTATGTGTCATACCCACGTCGAAAGTAAGGCGCCCAAGGTCTTTGTATTTCGTACGTCCTGCTGACTCACGTTTCGCTGAATACTCAGGGTACAGTTTGATAGTTTGATTAATTTCTATATTACTTGAATCGAAGACCTTGCCCTCGAGGTACACGGGTTGCAAATTAAGAGCATGCATCCCGATCAACTCTGTCTGGAGGGAGCGATGTGTGCTGGCATTGCGATACGCTTCTGTGATGGCGTGGCCGTAAGTAATAAATTCAGCGGTACGTTCGCTGGTCTCGGCACTCAACGCCAATAGCTCTTTCCTTAAATCGGAAAGTTGTTGTTGCTTGGTTTCTTGGGGTACAGCATACCGCTCGCGGATAATTAACTGCGTCATGTTGGCGAAAAACTCTTTCACTTCTTCACTGGACACTCCAACATTGTGCGCATCGCGAGCGTTTTTTGAATCTTCACTGGAGTCAAAAAGGGCTGTAGTTCCCTTTGGTAGGCGGGCCATGACGCCTGGTTGCTTTATCCACGTGTCAAATTCTTTTATGTGACCATCAAACGGGATGGCCCGAAAACGAAGAGACTTGTCATCTAATTTTTTGAACAATGGGCGGGTCTGATCATTTTCGACCCAACCAGACTGTTGAAGTTGTTCCGCAACAGAAAGATAGTCCGCTGCATCTTGAGTAACCTCGCCTAGCCAATCACCCATTTGGCGCAGTTCATTCGGAACATTGTCGTCAGCGTGTACTTCTGGAGTCTCTATCTCAGAAATATCACCGTCACCGAAATCAATTATCATCAACGCCATTTGTATGTCTCCTGTCCGAAATCAGCAGCCGATCGCTTGTTATTATTTTTATCGACTTCTTGATCTAAATATAGCACGCGCTTCTGCACCGTTTCCACGAACTTACTGAAGGCATTTTTTTGCGCTTCGCTCGTCACAATCACAGGGATGTTCGACTCAATCACTACCACGCACCCCCTTGGCTGCTGTGGCACCGATGCCGGCTGTGACTCGGGGTACAGAGGGACTTTTGGAAACAAAGGGATGCAAATAATGAAGCAGGCATCACCCCAGATCTGCCGCTCAGCCAGCGCTTTTGGGGAGTTCGCTGATGTGAAGACTTTCGAGTACAACGCTTTTTTATTCCAGCAGTATTGCGCAATGTGTGATTTCACTTTGACGCCGAGGCTCGCGGCGTCTTTGTCACCCGGCTGGTATCCAGCTGTATAGGTCGTGACAAACGAGCCTGACTGCTCCAGGGCGAGGCCTACCCTGACGCGCGCTATCGCTTTATGTGGGGCAGCCCAAGCCAGCGGGCCCGCAGTCAACCTCTTCATGTCCCTCTGAACCAAAGCGGCGAAGGTTCGCAGCACGAAAGGCGATAAGGTCAGGTCAAGCATGATTGTGCTTTGCGTTGTTTGCCTTGCTTTCTTGGCCTCATCTCTCAGGACTAGAACCGGCTTGTCGAAGTCGAGCATCCCCAATGTTGTGCGTAGGATGACCTGTGACATTTTTCCTGCCGCGCGGGTATGAACCTCTTGTGAACCGTTCACAACGCTACCGACCACCGAGAACAACCAATGCTTATGCGTTGGAACGGGAGGCTCTCCGATGCTCAGCGCAATCGTAGGGATGTCCGGATCGTCCTTACGCTCCTGATCAAACGGCCAGGCAGGTAGGTTGGAAACCAATCCGCCGTCTAGAAATGTAGTCTCAACAGGAGTCGGTGGTTGGGTGTTGTGACGCTCGAACACGAGTCGCCAAGGTTTGAAGATGACAGGCAGGCAGATTGAAGCGGCCACCGCATCGGCGATGGCAACGTCCGGCGTACGCTCCACGCAAAATAACTCTAATGTTTCACCGTAGACGTTGGTAGCAACAATCTTGAGCGGCGGTTTTTTTGCCCTTTGGAGGTCAGCAAAAGTCACACCTTTATCTGTGTCCTTCATTAGGGTGATCTTGTTTCGTAATGCGTTATCAATGAAATCACGGACTTTGTTTACGGTTGTGATTCCTTTGAGTGCCTTCCACACGACCAACCCGAGAGTAATGATTACTCCGACTGCAACCCACATGGTGGTTTTCAACGTTTCCCGATCTTGAACCGCGACCCATTCCACCCCTTCATAGATGAGGTATCCGCAAAATGCCAATTTGGTAGTTGCGCTCAACAATCCGAAAAGTCGACGAAGAGCACGCTCGACAGGGCTGGGCTTTTTGCTTGGAAATAGCCAGGTCAGAAGTTTGCTTTCCAACGAGAGCAATCCTCCCCCTGCAGCAATGACCAACCTGGAAAATCTTAGAGCTTGCCAGCCCCAAAACGGGAAAAGGTCGGTAGGTTTTTTTACCTTTAATTTTGAGGGCAACGTTTCAAATAGATTTCCGTCGCCGTCTAGATTGAGCAGGTCTTTGCCTTTGTAACCGACAGCAACAAGCGCCGCGACGATGGAACCCGCTGAAGTACCCGCCACGCCTTTGATATCGAGATTCATGTCATCGAGCGCCGTCAGGCCACCCACATGCACGATGCCCTTTGCGCCGCCACCCTGCATGGCCAAAAAAACCGGTCGCTTATCCAGTTGCTTAGCTTTGTCGCCCTTGTTTGAGCGGTGGTGCTCATTCGACCTATGCGTCGCCCCAGCTCGCAAAGCTAGCCCTGATACTCCTGTACTTTTGAGATCTGATTCAGTAGGCAGTTCGGTAATAGTGGACTTGCGTTTTACTACCAAATCCTTACCACCAGCAGGCTTCGGATGCGCCGATTCCGTCATGTCGTCCTTCGTCATTCTGTATGAATACCCAATGGCAGCGATCCTACCCGATGAATGGTGGCTCAATGGCATTATTTGCAGTTTTTGGTCGACAATACTCGTGCGGATCAGGCGTAAGGGTGGAAGCACATCTGCAGGGCATTTGTTCTGATAGCGCCGGCACCGGTCGGTGCAAAAAAGGTAATGCCTGGATTACCAACGTACACAGACCCACAGTGGTCACAGTGACAAGGTCGCCTGCAACAAAATCGCCAAGTGAACCGATCTGAGGCTGCGCGCTTGAATGGCCTTGAACAGTACGGTAGGAAACAGTACCGGCTCTAGATCTCCTTGATCGTGCGTACTTGAAACTGGCGAAGTCTGGAAAAGTAACGCTTCCATCAGCGAGTGAAGACCGACGCTTGGTCGAGGCTTTGGAGAGACGTCGCTTTGTTAGCTCGAAGACGTTTGAAGACAAGCGTACCGTTGCATATGGCAAGCCCAGCGCGATTCAAGCGGCACTTGGATCGGCTGGTTGGCTGCCTTAAGTGCCACAGGGTTTAGCGCTGGCGCAGTCCTATTTTTAGTGCAGGAACACCATCATGATCACACTTTTGTGATTTGAGATTTCACGGCCAGCGTCAGGTTTAGGCGCCGATTGGTGTATGTCTTGAAGTACCCCTCCTTGGTGGCCTTGGTCTGGGTGGGGGCAGGGGCTTTCCATAAGCCGAATACGACGACCTCGTCGCCTTCATTTACCCCGTCAAACCAATTTGCCTTAGCAGCCCAGACGCTCACTTCCAGGCTGATGCCGTCGGTTGGTTCATTGGGATTCGCAGAGACCTTGAGTTTTTGGAGGTTCAGGACGTTCCGTGTGGGATCGTCCTTGATGGCACGGGTGATCTTGCCGACACGACCTTGGATGGCTACAGGGTACTGGTTTGTGCAGTGTGAGACAGTGTGATGGGCCGCCATTTGCCGAGCGTGATCGAAATAGAACTGATTCCAAGCCACCGTGGTGTTTCTTTCGAACACCAGTTCAAGGTATTGCTCGATGTCATGATCTTCATCGCACAGTGCGCGCAATTTGAGGACGCGCTGTGCAGTGTTGATGTAGGCGGTAAGCCGACCAGAATTCGGTGTGTAGTGCTTGGAGGCGCTGGGGGTTCTTTCCTCGGCGCCATCATCCTTGGAACGCATTGCGCTTTTTTGCAGCGCGTCCTTCACTGCGACCAGACGCATCCGATAGCGATTTTTCTGCACACTTTCAATCAGTCCCTCAGATGTACTGGCTAGCTCAACAATTTGCCTGTCGACGCCGAAGCGGCAGTTGGAGCCATGCTCTCCACCGGGTTGCAAGCGGAAAAAGGCACGAACACGCGAGGGCAGATCGTAATAATCCCGCGTGAAGGCGGCCACGTGACTAACTGCGGAGTCGCAGCGCTGACAGTGAAGTGGTTCTGCACCCATGCCCTTGGCATAGTCTTCTGCCGCCCATTTGATGCCATTGCGATCAAAGGCGTGGGGCATTTTGATACCGGCCATACAAATCCTTATGCGCTTGCTACTGGTCTGGCTTCGGCGTTGCCCAGCGAGACGGTTGCAGTGGTGAGTTGATGTTCAAGGTCAAAATTGGTCGAGGCGAGCAGTCTACTGGCCGAAAGCGCTGTTGCAACTGGAAGGGTGTCCGAATTCAGAAGCGCTCTGCAGATCGCTCGTGCCTCGTGGTTTAATCCACATCCAGGTGATAGGCAGTGCATGCGCGAGGGGCTGATGGATAAGGATCATGAAATGGAAATGGTTGCGGACGACCCTGATGATTGGCATCAGGTCGATGGCCCACATTCGTCCCGGGATGACCAGGTCACGGCAATTCTGGAGCACTGGCGCAGCGCCTGGAGTGACCTCAGTCGTACTGAGGCGGTGATTGCTCAAGGCCCTAGCTTCTCCCTTTGGTATTCCGACTTGAACGGCTTTGAGAATCCAGGCGCCTTTTTCTCTGCCGATGCGATTGATCAACTGATTCCACCTGAAGAAGTACGCGAAATGGTGCGTAAGCAGCTGGATGTCATCGACCATGCGCGCGAGATGGTCGTTGTGCTGGTACTTAAAGATGACGCAGGAGCGCAAGCAGCAGTAGGAGTGATACCCAAGACAGCAGAATGCAAGCCGCAGGCCTGGTTTGAAATGGCCAAGCTCCGAAAGACGTCCGTTGCCCAGAAAGTCTGGGTACCGCTTCGTGCCGAGTCAGTGCTTTGCAGGAATGGGGAGTATGGCTACGAGGGCTACCTTGAAGAGTATTCCGGGGTTGGCTCGGTGATGTTTGAACTGGGTCATCGTGACCAAATACACAAGCTTGGCTGGAGCGACATCGGTGGGAACGCCTTTTTGGGCGGCTTTGAAACCAAGTATGTCTGGCCAGATAGCCCGCGCTCGGCAGATGTGGAAAGTAGCGCCCCGCGTCAGAAAGAGTCTCAGCAGTCCGAGCCCGAACAAGGGGAATTGTTGGCGTCTTTCCGTGTGCCTTTTACTAATCTGAACCTTGCCCTAAGTATCCTGCCGACCAGGAGGGAACCCGCTACGTCAGTGCCTCCAGAGACCGCTTCGGAAGCTGTCAAACCAGCACAGCCGGAACGAATCACGACCTACTATTGGGCCGGTGATTGGGGTAGTCACCACTCTGATGCTGTCGGCACCGGGCTCGTGATCGACCAGTCATTTGATGGCGAAGCGCCCAGTGAGTGGCATCTGCATCAAGATTTCGTGATCTCCCTGGGGTTGCAGCGCCAAGGTGACAGCTGGCTGCGACCAGCGGAGGGCTTTCAGGAGGTCGTGAGGCTGTCGCGCGATGAGGCCGGTAAGCCCGTTCTTTTGGAGGTGCGAACTGAGCACCTTCGCGACTATTTGAAAGCGCGGAAAATGTATCTGCTGATTTCTAGCTTTCGAAGCCGCCAGCAGATCGTGTCGGATGCCTCCCATATCAACTGGGCTTCCGAGCTTGTGGAGGAGGTGACGGACGGGAACAAGTGGGAGGGTCTCAACCAGGCAATCCACGAAGGCGGAATGCCCTATGGTTCCTCAACCGGTGTTTTCCATGCATCTCGCACGGACATCGACTCTGATGATGAAGTGCCTGTTGCCGGATTTCCAAACGATGACTCCGTTGTTTCTAAATCGTGGTCGGTTAAGCATCAGGGGAGGAAACTGTACAGCTTGAGAGGTTCGCTATGGAAAACCGAAGTGGTCGAGCCAGGCCGGGGCAGCGAACGGGTAATGGGTGAGCCGGCACTCACAAAGGTAGATTTTGCGGTTGATGGCTCCGGGGAGCGCGTCAATGGTGATGAGCTGATTAACCGTGGCTGCTGGCTATGGTTTCGCCCGACGGTCTCGACTCTGCTCAGCAGTTATCGAGGCTTCTCATTGCGCTGGTATACCCGCGACACCGGTCTAATCGGCATCTCACGTGGGAATAGCGTGCATTTCGGTCTGAATGATCTCGGTCTTATCAACGTGTACGCCAAGGACATCGGCCAACTTCCGCTTTGGCAGCAGCGGGTATGGGCTGGGGCGAACGTGGCGCCGGATGGGGGCGTTTCTGAAGAGCTGCTGGCATCGCAAGCTAAAGCTGCCCCTGCCGATACCCAAGCCCCCGAGGCGCAATTGCGACCGGCCTACGACTTACTCAATGCGGAATTTGAGAAGCTCACTGGGAAACTCCTATTCGCGGCGCACCATGCGATTAATGACATCTTTGGCCGAATTCATCGGTTCCGGGCACTGGAAAAAACGGGAGTGCTCGAATTGGCTAAGGACTTGGCCAGGCTCACTGTTGAGTCGTTGGACGGAGGCGGCCTTTCAATACTGGCTGCTCCGCCTGCCAAGATGAAAGCCGGCTCGGTCAAGCACTTGGAAGCGGCGTTGCAAAAGGAGGTGAGCCAGGATGAGGCGAGAGCTTTGACGAAGGTGCTGGTAGGTATCAACGAGCTCAGGCAAGCAGACGCTCATCTACCTTCGTCTGCGTTCGGTAAAGCTTATGGTCTGGTTGGTATCGATCAACATGTCGACCCAGAGGTCGTGCAGGGTCGTTTGATGCTGGAATCGCTGGTTGAATCCTTGGTTCAAATGGCACAAATCTTTTCTCGATTCCCTCGCAAGAGCAAGTAAGCCAGCGTTTCAGGCTTGATGCTGCTCTGACCTTAGAGCTTTACGACTGCTCATCGTGAAGCTCTGGATCGTTAGCGAATGTTGAGACGCAGAATTCTGGCGATCACCAGCATTGCACGAGCCTGGAATGTGACCCAGCGGTAGGTCAGCTGAGGCGAAATCACCAGATGATAGCGGTCTTTGAGATCGTCTATTCGACTCAGTAGCTTCTGACGTTCTACTGCAGAAAGCCCTTCACAAGAAAGTTGCGCCACGAGTTCTGCGAGCTTCCTTTCATACTCTTCTGCCCACGCTGGTCTGAAACGGTTCTGTATCGTCTCCAGGCGCAGATAAAGGTAGGCAGCCATCGACAGTGTGATTGATGCACTTACAACCGTCAGGTCTCCCTGATTCCATAAGGCGGCAAGTGCCATACAAGGAGATGCGGCGACAAGCGATAGGTAAACTGAACGTTTGGGGGGATCGATCCCGTGATGTGACAGGGCATTGTTGAGCGCAGCAATCATGGTGTTTCCTCGGCGATGTAATACCTCAGAATCCTCTCACAAGTCATGCATGCGATCACCCGAAGTCATGGTCAAAAGCTACTGCCTCTGTTCGTGCTACCGGTGTGATGTTCTATGGGGCTGGAGTTACCATTAGCTGTCGACAAAAGGCAGGTGGGCATGGAACGCTGCCCGCGAACAGTACCGCTACCCCGTCCAGTTTTCCCGCTAAACGCTATCTGGCTTTAGGGCCATCCATACGTTTTCCAAGCCGCTGTCCAATTGTGCCCGGCAGCGACTCAGAAAGATTGGCAATAGGCGAAAAGGAATCATTGCAAAGTGGCTGCCATGCGCAGTCAAAGATTGTGGGTTTCACCGATACGGAATGCCCGGGTGTTTCGCTTGGTACTCGCGTCTGTTTCAATCCATTCTCTAGGAGGCTTATCCAGCAAGCAGCGAAAGGTTGATCCGGTATTTATTTGTTCGCCTTAGTGAGGGTCGCCTGACTGGGTGCTTTTCAGTGATAGCGCCGCGTCGATGGCTTCGAAAGACGTAATGCGTGTAGAAGGCAGGGAATAGATCCAGTCTAATAGGGGGGCGGCCAGGTGCTGAAAAAGCATGATGTTGCACTTCGTCCATCCCGCGTCTAACTGTGCACTGCATACGCATGGAGTTGGTGGGCATGAAGCAAATTCCCATCCTCAGATTTGTAAATTCACTTAATTCAAAGGAGCGTCCGAAATGGACTTCATCACTACCGGAATCATCGCAAGCTCTGCCTACGACGTCTTCAAGAACGGGCTGAAACTGAGTGCTGAAGCGCTCAAGGAGCGTTTGAGTCAATGGATCAAGGAGGATGTCGTTGCTAAGACTGTGGCTGAAGAGCTAACCAAACTGGGCATTAGTGATGAGATGAGCGAGGTAGCCATTACTCGTCGTCTGGATCAGTCGCCGGCAATGACAGGTTTGATTAGCGAGATCAATTCGAAGGTAGCGATCATTGCGACATCGACGAATACCAACGTGACGCAGACCCACACTGGCAGCGGTGACAACGTCGCCGGCAACAAAATCGTCAAGTGATCGGATCTGAGGCCGCGCGTTTGAATAGTATTGAGCAGACCCACAGCGGCAGCGGCGATAACGTCTTAGAAAAGAGGATCTACATCGAGGTCAAGTCGTTGGCTCCGTCTGATCTCGCCATTCCAATGGAGATGGTTTTCGAGAGTCTGCGCAAAAAAGACCTCGCTACCGCAAAAATCCAGATGACGATGCTGAGGGTGATGGCTCAGAAAGACCCTGAAGCAGCGGCGTTGGTCGAAGTCATTTCCATCTACGGTGAGCTGGTCGAAGCAACAGAGCAGGGCGCTGCTTGGACTGCGGTTTCGAAGATCGCAGCGTCAGCCAGTAACGCTATCGTCAAAGACGTCTGTCTAGCGGCGCTGCTGCGCCTGGCCCGTCGCACCGAGCGGGAGCCGGCGGCAATAGAGCATTACCTCGCAGAGTCTGCCCCAGGGCTGTATTCCAAAGAAGTGTTCCTACGCTCTTATGCTGATGAGGCCCAACTTGAGACGGCAAGTCGGCAATTCATCCTGTCGGAAGGTGAGCTGACGGGGATCGTTGAAGGTGCTCTTCGGCTGGAGCTGGTTGACTTGGCGATTCGTATGGCAAGGCGTCTGAGCGATGACCATAAGTCCTACAACGCCGACGTGCTTCAAGTGATGGCGAATGCCTCTGAACTCAATGGACATCTATCCTCACGGCATCTGTGGCTGAACTCGCCTGAGGTGAAGCAGCGTCTGGATGACCTCACCGTACAGGTCATCGAGCTCCTGGAGCGGTCGGAGGGCACCGACGTTCGCCTCTATAACATGGCATGTCCCATTTTCGAAACCTATCAGGGCTTGGCTCCGGCCGCATTGTTTGAGGTACTCAAAAAGAATCTCCAAATATTCGAGCCTATCCATTCCGAAACGGCAGCCAGATTCAAAGCCATCGCCGGAGACAGCACAAACCTTCCCCAATGGCAGCGAGACCTCTGGGGCGCCAAAGAAAGCCCGCAGAAGCGAACCACGTGGTGCCGTCAATTTCTTGCGGCAAAAAATCATAAGCTTGAAGAGGTGATTCCATTCATCCATCACGCGACCCCAGTTGAGATCGGCGAGTGGTTGTCCAAGGAAACACGGATTGACGAAGCGTCGGAAATGGAAGTTGCATTCCTCAAACTTGTCGCCCGCGCATTCCGCAGCGCTGAAGAGGACGATGACCTGTTGCAGCGAAATGAGTTGGCTCAACAGGTGGAGCTCTTCGTAAGCGACTGGGGAGACAAAATCTCAGATATCGCACCCGAACGAATATTCGAACTCGCTGAAAAGCTGTTCGATGCCAAATTGCCTCACAAGTCGATTGGCGTTACTTCTCAACTGATCCCTGACCACGCTTTGTGGCCGTCTCCCTATGTACTTATGCACCTGAAATGTCTGCTGGAGACGCAGCAGTACAAGACCTTTGATGATGTCGTGTCTCGGGTTACAGGGGCGGATACGTCACTCACGATCATGAGTTTTTGCTCGTTGAGAGATGAGCGGCTGGGTGACATCGCTTCGGCTATCAATATCAGTGACCAGATGATTACGCTTGCGCCCAGGGAGCCGCATTGCTGGTATCGAGGCTGTTACTTACGCAACCGCTATCGAGAGGAATCCGAACGGCAAGAGTTTCACGTGCGGATACCTGATTCCTTGCTGCAAGATCATTCGCGCGAGGTGGTGGCAATACTGTATTTCCTCACCAAAGCAGGAGATTTCAAGCGAGCAGAACCCCGATGGGTGGAATGGTTTATCCATAATCCCAGGGGGCTCGCGGTCGAGCTGGTGAATTTCCATTTTGGACTGAGTATCGGCGGCTGGAGCCAATTTGAGGTCTCGCCTGAGTTGGAGCAATGTAAGGCCGCTTTTCAGTTTGAGCAGGACGCAAGCACGATGATCAGGCTGATCGTCGATGATCATCAGCCTTCGAATGAGTGCACGTTGAAGGCTTCCAGCCAACTCGCGCAATTACTCCAACGATTGCCCATCGGCGAGAGCGCCAACTTGGGTATGACCAGCTATAAGGTTCAGCAGCACCTACCGCCCTATGTGGCTTGCTTGCGGCTCGCTCTTAAGCTCAGGCATATCCACAACGACGGCAGCGACTGCTTCGCGATGATGACAATGCCGTCGGACACTGAACTGTTTGTGCCTTTCCTGGAAGAGAAATTGGGTTTAGGCATAGACAACAAACAGCACCCAAATAGGGGCGACGGTATCCCTCTGTTCATACGTGGTCATGCCCTGTATCCGGACAATGCTTTTAAAGGAGCGCTGAATTGTTGGACTGACATTGCCATTCCTAAATCGTGGCTCTTCGCTGAAGGTGAAGCCGATCCCCAGGCAGTTGTGCTTGATGCGTATAGCATCGGTTATTTAGCCGTCACTGATCTGGCACAGCGCTTATTGAACACGGGCGTCTCGTTCATTTTGCCGGCCGCTACCAAGGAGGCACTCAGCCAATGGCTTGAGGAAATCACCGCCGAAAAATTCATGATGCTTGGCGTGACCGAAGGCGGCAGGCTGTTTCGCACCACCGCCTCAGATCTCCAAGCTCGTGATGGGCACATCCTTCAGACGCTGCGTTTGATTCTGGATAATGCATCCGTCGTCCATCCCGTTTTGCACGACACCGCGCTTGAGGTCTATTCGATCAGGGATGGCATCGACACTACGGTGTATGACGCGATGCAGCTATCGTTGGCCAACGACATTCCATGGCTTTGCTTGGATGGAGCGTTTGCCTCGCTCCATCATTCGACGGGATACAAAACTGCGAATGCGAATGCACTCATTGCGCGTGCGATGGCCAGTTCACCGTTCGACTTTGAGCACAAACGCCACGGGCTATTGCTTTACTCATTAGGCGCGCTTCCATTACCGCTTACCTTTGGCGAGATCCATCATTTGGCCGCGAACCCGAATGCACTGGCCGGGTTTATTTTGTTCAAAATCATCCAGAATCACAGGCATCAGATTTTTCTGAAAAACGATCAGCCGCTCTTCTTGCTGGACATGATCCTGACCCACCTCAGTAGTCGATTTCATTCGGGGAAAAGCCAGAAAGCGGTAGGGCCCGCGTATACGCCTTGGGTGACCTACACCTCACACGTTTTCAACCATGGGATGAGGCTCTTTTTGGCCGCCTTTGACGAGGGCACCGCCGAGTATCGGCTGGCAGCAGCGATGATGTACATGGGAGCACCGATCAGCTTCAACAAGCCATTCAAGGATTTTGTCATCGGTCATTTCATGCGGTTTGCTAGCGGGCATTTCATGGATCTTGAGGCGATCAAAGAGAACCTTAAGTCGCTGAGCGAGGTAATGAGTTCAAGCCCCGTAGATGCGGGTCAGCAATAGCTGCGAACAGAATGGCGTGTTGGCAGGTAAACGGCCCTGTGATCCATCAGGGCCTTTATTCTGCTTAGCCAAATTGGGGATCGCACCTCCGACCTCTCAGGTTGAATGCTCGGGGTGGCCCCATCATCGCACACCGGCTATTACATCAGCATTGCCAAGGTCGGGGCACTGCGTGAGGGTGTTCTAATCTGATCGCGCAGGCATGAGCGAAGGAGGATCGATAGCGGTATTGCTTGACCGTAGGGCACTCGAAAGGCCGTCGTTATTACGTCCCTCTGCGCCAGCCATTGTTTCAGTAGCAGGGCGCTCTGGTTGTGATTCATCAGTGGCCGGCACATCTTTTTTCAACGGTTCAGCGCTTAATTGGACATGTAATTTTATGGCCTCTTGTAGCCAAAAGAGCAGAATCCCAAGTATGACAAAGCATGCTCCGCTACCGATCTTCAGGATCAGAGCGTCCTTTACTTGGGAGTCGATGGACTCTGCAATGAATTCGTCGTTCTGCCCCAATACAAATTTACAGATAGCATCCTTCTCCCTGATGTCGAGTGAGATTTCGGGAGCGTCGGTTTGAATACAATCAGCCTGCTTGAGTCGCCAAGTATTGCCCTGAAGGATTTGGTGGAGGCCGAACGTAGAGCTAAACGCTTCATTGTTTCCGACCCAAAACCAAGTACCGGTAGCATTGATCCGTAGTAGAGCAAAGTCGCTCTTGTCCACGAATTGGCCGACCGCGAGCAATAAAATTCCCATCGCGAACCAGGTACCCCGGACTAGGCAAACCCGCCACAAACCCGGTATGTCGAAGCTCAAATTGTTGGCTTTAAAGTACCAGCCCGCCCGGCGTAACTCCGCGAACTCAACATTGTGCTCTCGCATCCAGCCATGCAACTGTGCCTTGGCTTTGACTGAGCGAAGATGGAATCCTGTCTTCAGGTTAAATTTGTTCAGATCGAGATAATCGTCGGCAATCTTTTGGTCGTCTGCGTTGGTGTACTTCCCCTCGAGCCCGAGCCACTTCAATAGCTGGTGAACCATGAAGAAAAACGATCGTGTGCGCCACCAGACTGCGCCGATGACGAATGCACCACAGACGATCGGCCATAGTTTGTAGAGGACGTCGAGCACATGCATCACGGTCGTGAAATTTTGTTCGGTCAAGATTTGACGACTCCAGTCAAACTGGTGGGGCGGTTCATTGGGGGTGTACACGTAACAACGTGCTTTTCGAGAGCACTGGCGAGGTAAATTGACTGTCGCTTCGGTGGATGCTTGAGTTTTTGCTCAGGTAATTGCTAGCTCCGGCGCAACATTACGTTGTAAGGCTGGCGCCCTTATTGTCATTCCTTGCGATCATGCTTGGGCAGGGGCGCATTCAGATCTTCGCGTTTCAAGCCATGAAGTACCGCATTATGAATAAATCGTCGCGCCATATCCGCCATCCCCTGCAACTCATTCTTCAGTTGATTGATCTGCTTCTGCTGTCTCGCAATCGTCTCTGCCGCAGCGGTGAGGCTTTTGGGTTTCGGAATACTCGCGAGCCTGTCTCGATTGGATGTGATGGCGGCTTTTCGGATTTTGTAGGCGTTGATCACCGCTGGCTTGTCCGCAAACGCCTGGCGCGTCGGGACGAAATCCAATACGGATTCCGAAGACTTGCAGATGGCATCCCAAGTCAGTTTTTTGTCGATTGGCCAATCTCTGATGAGGTTGGTGATCGCTTTCAGTTCTTTGGGAGTGAAGGCGCGAGGCATGTCAGTTGGTTTCCATCATTTCGTTGAGGCAGAGCCGCAGGTCGTCGTCATAGATCTCATCCAGAATGTCAGTGACTACGCTGTCTTTGTCGAGCTGCGGCTGCTTTTTGGCCAAAATTCTTTTCGCATGCGTGAAGTCTTTGCCTACCATCTGCACAGGACTGCCGTCTGGAATGTCTGGATTTTCGTGCATGGCCACGATTTGGTTCAACCTTTCCAGGTAGCGAATATGAGTTTCCACCCAGCGTGTGGCTGGCCGGTTTCCTGCCTCGATCTCTTTTAGGGTTGCTTCGAGGTTCTCTGCTACATGATCCCGTTCAACCTTGACGGCTTGAAGTGAGTTCTTGTGTCCTTTGCAGTGCAAAAGATCAGAGCAGTTGAGGCAATCGCCAGACTTCTGGCAGGCGCTCGTCGTCCAGGCATGCATGCAAATGCCGTAGCGCGTCGCAATAATCGCGCCCTTTTTGCGAACGTCGTATTCGGCGGCGGTAATCGGCTCTGGAGTCACGTCTGCAACAGGGATGAGGCCTTCGCTCAGCTTGCGAGCCTCCCGCTTAGGGTCTTGGTGGATATAGTCACGAGTCTGTTTGACCGAGGCTCTACCGCTCCACTGCGTAATACGCTCGATACTCACACCTGCTTCCTTAGCTGCGGTGTTCAAAAAGTGACGCAGCTGGTGCGATCTGATCGCAGTGTCGGGATATCCGTGCCGTGTTAAAAAGGAATCATAGGTCTTGCCGTTGACTGAGCTAACTTTGCTTGGAGCGACGCGCGTCGAATAGTAATGTTGGTTGATAGGGGTGAGCAGCACAGGACTGGTGGCTTTTTTTTCAGCCAGTTGATACCTCTGGAAGCAAAGTAACGACTCCGACATTTTTGGCGGTTTAACGGGATAAAGATCAGGGGCCACCTGATAAGGGAAGAATGGATTTTTTCGCATGTTATAGGCGCGAACGACTTCCCAGAGTGTATTAAGCGTCCAGCCTTCAAGTTGGTAATTTCCCACGAGGCGTTTCATCTGGGATTCAGCAGATTGTATGGACGGACGACCGAGTGCCTCCAACACCTGCTGCACCGTCAGAACCTGATCCGCAGGAACATCAGGTACTCCAGGATGAGGGTAAAACGATGTAGACCCACTCTCAAGGTATAACGCTAACTTCCGACCCTCTTGTGTAATGCTTTCAAGGCGCCTAAACGCTTCTCGGCAATGATCTGCCATTACCGCAGGGATACCTTTGGTGACCATCTTCTTGTTCTTGGTAGAGTAGTAGTGCAAATACCACTGGGTGACGCCATTCTTGTCTGTTTCGGATTTCAGGGAGTCCAGGCGTAACCGCAATTTCTCCGCGATGCGCATAGGAACGGACAATAGAGTCGCCGTAATGCTCGATACATAAACTGCTTCGTCGTCCAGATCACCGTGGTATCCGCGTGCGAAAATTTCTGCAAATGCCAGCAGTGCGTCGTCATCGGGCAAGGAGGCCTTCTCAGGCTTTTCGCTTGTCTTTAGCCCCTTAACTGAAAACGGATGCTCCCAGTATTTGAGACCGTGAGAGGTAATGTTCTGCTGAGCCACCGCACGCACGAGACTTCTGAGGGCCACTGCCGCGTTTATCTGACCCTTCTTTCGCTTCCTGATGATTTCTACCGCCTTCCCAAGATGCAGCGGCGATAACCGGGTTATGTCGGCATAGCCATCGACCTCAATCAGAGCTGCGCCGACAATCTGTACGGCAAGATAATCTACGCGAAATGCCTTCGAGGGATCGCCGCGCCGGCTATTGAGCAGATAGGCTTTGGCAAACTCCATATAGCCTGGCTCAAACTGCTGTTCCGGTGTGGGAGTGCGCGTTACGTGCAATTTGATACCATATTTCATGAAGCGAAGTGAGCCGCGTGGTGTGTTCCAGACGTTAGCGCTCCACGAAAAGCCAGGCAAATTCTTCCAAACTGGACTCACATGTTGAGCCTGGTGGATATAGTTTGCCAAATTTTGTTGGTTGGTTAACTGGGCTTTCGACTGAAATGGGATTGAATTGGTCATATTTATCTCACTCGCGCTCAGCCACAGGATTTTTCTTTCGTGATGAATGTTCTGGACTCTTTGGGTGCTTATTCGCCAAATTTTCCTTTGATTCATCGTTTCGTTGATCGTTGGGTTCTTGTTTTTTGAGCTCTTGTTTACGTGCGTCGCATAGCTTGATCACGAGCTTTACTGCTGCGATGTCCTTATCAAGCTGCAATGGGACGAGCATCCGCCTTGCCTTGCTAGGCAAATGAACGTTGTTTTCCTCCTCTTGGCGCTCAATCAATCTGATGAGAACTTCGTCATGTGGAGCATCGACCCATGGCTCAAATTTGGAGCAGCGATAGCAAGGAATAGGCACTGATGCTGAACAAAACCCGTGCTCGCCACAGCTACCGACACTGTGCCGTCCATCCAACTCAACTCTACTAGATGGGTCATTACCCCGTGTGGCGTCTGATTCTTTATCGCGAATCGAACCAGAGAACGCTTGAGCAAGTGGTGCCAAAATTAACTGCACTTCGTCATTCAGCAATCGTGCATCTTCAGCTGGATCATTGTAATAGTGATCAAGCGAGTTCGCACTTTCATGACCGAGCCAATACTGCAGAGTCACGCGGGGAATGCCCATGCGTGCGAGTTGCCTGGCTCGCGTATACCGCATCCGATAAGCAAATTGGCGCACTCGCTCTCCGGTACGCTGTGAAATAACCGGCGTGCCGTTGTCCCTACTGAGTATAGCTGCGATCCCCGACGAACTGAGATGCAAGTAAGACGTGGAAGAGTCATTTCCGAAATAGGGCTTCAATCTAGCGATTTCGGCTAAATTTGATCTATTAGGATCTTTTTGGAGAAAAGGTAGTTGATCACGTTCGCTTGGTGTAAGCTCGCGCTGAAAAATTTTTTCATGGATGGATATGGTGTCTGCAATTTGCAACTGACATAAATCCCAGAGGTCATCGCCCATCGGATGTATCTCAGGCTTCGATCCACGAAACCATTGTTCTGCATGCCGGTCTTTGGCGCCAGGAAAACTAATACGTTTTCCCGAGATACCATCAGTTTCACCTTCACATTGAAAGTCACAAACCTGAAGAGTCGCCATTTGAACTCCGCGCCTACCATATTGAGCATTCAGCAACAGAGCGGTTGTGTTGCGCAAACTAACTTTTCCGGACTCGTAATCCATCCAGTAAGTATCAATAAGGTCGTCGTATTCTTGAGTGGTATACCAGCTCTCCGTGGGGTCGTCAGAAGTGATCCTGATGCGAGCGCTTTTGGTGGGGCGCTTTAAAAAATTCACCACATCAATGGTTTCCGGACTTAACCCAGGGTAACCCAGTCGGTACCAGGTATTAAAAAGCGACCGGAGCGTATTGGCAGTCGCATCGCTCTTGTTTTCGATCAGTTTTGGGTAAGTCGTAGGAGTAAACTCTTTAATTGGATGGTCTCGAAGGGCTTTTTCGAGCGTCCCGATATTGCTCCTCAATGTCCGCGGCCCGCGCGAGCCACTTTGAGCGATTGCATTAACCGTAGATTTTAATCCGCTGACAGTTTGGCTGTCCATTTTCAGGATGCAGGTTACAACGGTGTAATAACTGTCGGCAAATACCAGTTTTGTGCCAGTAAATTCAACCGAGTATGCTCCTGTGTGCAGTGTTTCGTTACGGTCAAATCCGTCTAAAAGTTCGAGATCGTCTGGCAATAGATCTTCACGGCCTATAGGTTGCGTGAGCATGTCAGAGGTATCTGTTGCAGCGTTCATTTAAAGCTCCCGGGTAATTTTTATTGAGCGAAGGGGTGATTCTGGGGAGTGAAGATAATCTGTTAGCTTGTATTAATGGTCTTGGTGCGAGAGCACTGCATATTTAGTTAGATGTTTGTTAGCACATCGTCGTTGTTTCAGCTACTCCCGGATCGCTTGCGATCAGCTTTCTTTCTTGCAGTATCTGATGCAATCGTTCGCCCGTGTTCATTGGCAGACTCCTGAATGTTCCGCAAGTCATAGTCGAGAGCAGACTGAGACCCGGCGACCCATCCCATCCAATGCTCTCGTTCCTCTCGGGCTTTTTGGTCGCTTAAACCCCTCTTAACGCAGTCCTGAGAGAAACGGTAATTCCAATGGTGGCGTAGAAGGTGAGGGTGTAAACCGTTGAGCCTTCTGTCCCGTTTGATAATCACCGCCAGCGCAGATCGGAACGTCGCAATCTCGATTTCACGGCCTTGATTCTCTCCGCTCTTATGGTTAACGAAGATGAATGAGCCATCCTCGAAACCGACATTTGGGATCTCAGCACGGTACGTCCCCAAATAGGTAAACATCATCTGCTCAAGCTGATCCGAGATCGCAAGAGTGCGGCCGAGTGTTTTGGCTACGGGTTGATTCATCCGCCGGTCAAACTCATCGTCGTGATTACGCTCAATTCTGATGTAGGCGTGTTCTCCACCCGACGCTGGGATAAAGTCCGAGCACCTTAAACCCAGCAATTCACCAAGCCGCATGCCCGTGTCGTAAAGGATTCTCAAGGCTAGGGCGTTGCGAAACGCCAGGCCTAGCTTGAAATTTGACATCGGCTCTTTTGTTGGAGCAGGCGTCGCCACGTCAAACGATCCGAACAGCTCCAGCAAGGCGGCGTCTGCCGCATCGGTCAGTTTCTTGGCGATGCGACGTCTTTTTGCCCGTGCCGTCGAGCCGGACTTGGGTTTGCGCTCAGCCAATGCTGTCTGTAGATGCTTGATAAGAAGCATGTTCGATTCTGTGTTCGAGTCTGTTATCCAGTTTCCGAACAGCCACCCCAAATAGTCGATCAGAATGTCCAGGTAGTAGTTGACGCGTACGCCTTTGATTCTGGAGCCATCCCGCTCTTTCGTGTTGGTTGACAACGACTGAACCAGCGATTCCACCTCAGGTATTGTTAGCAATTTCTTAGTGGCAAACCTGTGATCCAAGTCGATCTTCTTTTCATTCGCCCAGTCATACAGTTTCTTCAGGCAATACAGGTGCACCCGCTGGGTATTAGCAGTGAGGCTCGCTAGGCACATGCTTATGTATGCAGTAGGGAAATACAGTGGAAAGCCATCCCCCTCTGTGTCCATGAGCAACGAGAAACGGCTGCCGTCCCTTGCTTTGTAGTCTCTTATCCTTAATGTCATATCTTTACACTTTTGGTCGGAGTTTGTGTTAGGCGATTCTACTGTTTACAAAAAAAATGTACAGATGGATCGAATTTAGCGCTTCTAGACCTTGATTTGTCTGGGTTTCTACGTAATTTTTATTACGATCTGTAGTATGCAGTATGGAGTATTCGCTGCTGGAGAAAGAAGGGCGAGTGTATTCGGTGGCAAAATCCGGCTACTACGCGCTACCGGTTTCTTCGAACACTTCGTTCAGCAGCGGCAACGACCTGCTTGAATCGGTCTATGTCAGCGCAAGGCGCCCGGGGATGCTGATCTTGAGCGCCGACGAGCCGGCGCTGTTGCAGTCCCTGGACAGTCCGTTGTTACTGCTGGAGCGCGAATTGGTGCGCCAGTATCCGCGCCAACCGCAGCTTCACTCGCAACCGTGTGGCGAACTGGAGCTACGCACCGCGCTGGCGGCACGCTACACCACTTCACCGGCACGTTGCTGGCACGCCGATGACGTTTACATCGGTGCCGACTTGCGTGGCGTGCTGGAAATACTGATCGCAGTGCTCGAGCTCAAAGACGCGACCGTGTTGGTCGAATCGCCCTGTGACTGGACCATTCTGCGTTTGTTCCAGACCTCCGGTGTACAGGTGATCGAACTGCCGATAGACGGCAACGGCTGCCTTGACCTTGAGTCGCTTGGGCAATTGCTCAAGACCGAGGCGGTTCGCCTGGTGGTGCTGTCATCGGGCGTCAGCATGCCGCGCGGCAGCCTGATGCCGTCCGACAACAGGCAGTCCACCGCCGAGCTGTTGGAGCAACACGGCAGTTGGGTGCTGGAGAACGATGTGTACGGCGAACTCGGTCACGAGTTGAATGAAAGTCGCTTTCGCGATCTGCTCGATCCTGATCGCCTGATCGTGTTTTCCACCTTCGAGAAACTCATGGGGCCTGAGGCGCCTTACGGGTATCTGCTGTCGCGGCAATTGAGCGTGGAGTTGCAACGACACTTTTTGCTGCGCTCATTTCGTCTGTCGCCGATCCGTCAGAAAGCCATCGCACGTTTGTACAGCAGCGGCCGTATCGATCAGCATTTGGTGGTGCTGCGTCGGCTATTGAAAGAGCGCAAAACCAGGATGACCCAGCTGCTGCAGGAGCGTTTGAGCGACTCGCTGGAATTTGTCGAGCCAGTGGCTGGAGCGACCATCTGGGCGCGCTCATTGCGACCGGTCGATGTGCGCCGGGTCTTCCAGCGCATGCTCAAGCAACACGTGGTGATTGCGCCAGGCGAGTTGTTCAGCCTGCATGGGTTGCATTCGCAGAACGTCAGGCTAAGCCACACGTTCAGTGGGCAGCATGATCTCGATGTTGCATTGACGATGCTGGCGGATGCGTTGAGGCTTGAACTCACCGATTGACCGGGCGGCAAAATAGCCTGCCGACGTCTGGATAGATTTCGTCTGGATAGATATCGTCGCTCTCTGGTCAAACTGTCAGTAAACTGCCCCCCTAATTTCCTGAACCACTTTTCTTCAGAGGTTTTGCATGACACTCAGTCCTTTTGCGGGCAAACCGGCACCGGCAGAGTTGTTGGTCGACATCCCGCGACTGGTAACGGCCTATTACACGGGTCAGCCCGATGCCTCGATCTCCACCCAACGCGTTGCGTTCGGTACTTCAGGTCATCGTGGCAGCTCGTTCGAGCTGAGTTTCAACGAATGGCACGTTCTGGCCATCAGCCAGGCCATCTGCCTGTATCGCGAAGCCCAGGGCATCGATGGTCCGTTGTTTGTCGGCATTGACACCCACGCGCTATCGACGCCGGCCGGCGCCAGTGCGCTGGAAGTCCTGGCCGCCAATGGCGTGACCGTGATGATTGCTGAAGGCGACGAGTACACGCCGACCCCGGCCATTTCCCACGCGATTCTTTGCTACAACCGCGGCCGCACGTCGGGGCTCGCGGACGGCATCGTCATCACGCCGTCCCACAACCCACCGCAAAGCGGCGGTTACAAGTACAACCCCACCAACGGTGGCCCGGCCGATACCCACATCACCAAGTGGATCGAGGCCAAGGCCAACGAGTTGCTGGCCAACAAGCTCGCCGGTGTCAAACGCATCAGTTACGAGCAGGCACTCAAGGCCAGCACTACCCATCGTCACGACTATCTCAATACTTACGTCGCCGATCTGGTCAACGTGATCGACTTCGACGCCATCCGTGGCGCCAATCTGCGTCTGGGCGTGGATCCGTTGGGCGGAGCAGGGGTGCGCTACTGGTCGGCCATTGCCGAGCATTACCGTCTGAACCTTGACGTGGTGAACACCCAGGTCGATCCAACGTTCCGTTTCATGTCCGTCGACTGGGACGGCCAGATTCGCATGGACCCATCGTCCAGCTATGCGATGCAAGGCCTGATCGGTCTGAAAGAGCGTTTCGACGTGGCGTTTGCCTGCGACCCGGACCACGACCGTCACGGCATCGTCACCCCGTCCGGTGGCTTGCTGGCGCCGAACAACTACCTGGCCGTGTCCATCGACTATCTGTTCCAGAACCGCCCGCACTGGCGCGCCGATGCTGCCGTGGGTAAAACCGTGGTCAGCAGTGGTCTGATCGACCGCGTTGCCAAGCGCCTGAACCGTCGTCTGTACGAAGTGCCGGTCGGTTTCAAATGGTTCGCCGATGGTCTGTTCGACGGTTCGCTGGGTTTTGGCGGCGAAGAAAGCGCCGGCGCGTCGTTCCTGCGTAAGGATGGCGGCGTCTGGAGCACCGACAAGGACGGCTTGATTCCGGCCTTGCTGGCAGCTGAAATGACCGCCCGTACCGGTCGCGATCCAAGCCAGGCTTATCGTGCATTGACCGATGAGCTGGGTGAGCCGTTCTCGGTACGCGTCGACGCCAAGGCCAACCCTGAGCAAAAAGCCTTGCTCGGCAAGCTCTCACCGGATCAGGTCAAGTCGACACAACTGGCTGGCGAAGCGATCCAGAGCATTCTCAGCAAGGCGCCGGGTAACGACCAGGCGATCGGCGGCCTGAAAGTCATGACCGAAAACGGCTGGTTCGCGGCCCGCCCTTCGGGCACCGAGGACATCTACAAGATCTACGCCGAAAGCTTCATTGGCGACGATCACCTCAAGCAGTTGGTGCAAGAAGCGCAAACCCTGGTGGATGGTGCGATCAGCACGAAGTAATTGCCACATGCGACACAAAAAAGGGGTGACCAAAATGGTCACCCCTTTTTGCATCCGGCCTTTACCTTTAGTGCATCAAGCCAGATCCACCAACACGATTTCGCTGTCCTCGATGGCGGTCACCCGCAGCACCTGCTCCTGCGCAACTGCTACACCGTCTCGAGCTTGTGCACGCAAGCCATTGACTTCAATGACACCGGTGGCAGGTACCAGGTACGCCCGGCGACCGTTGTCCAGTCGATACTCGGCGGTTTCGCCGGCCTTCAGGTTTGCCGCCACCAACCGCGCATCGGCACGGATCCGCAGGCTTTGGTCGTCGCCGGCCTTGCCGCTGGCCAGGGTCACGAAACCTTCACGCTGACCTTTAGGGAACGGTTTGGCACCCCAGGACGGCGCCAACCCGGTTTCATTCGGGATGATCCAGATCTGGAAAATCTTGGTCGCCGTCGATTCCAGGTTGTACTCGCTGTGAGCAATCCCGGTGCCGGCGCTCATGACCTGTACATCACCGGCCTCGGTGCGGCCCTTGTTACCCAGGTTGTCTTCATGGCTGATCGCACCTTCGCGAACGTAGGTGATGATTTCCATGTCCCGATGTGGGTGTTTCGGGAAACCGGTGCCCGCCGCAATCACATCGTCGTTCCACACGCGCAGGTTGCCCCAGTTCATGCGTTTTGGGTCATGGTACTCGGCGAACGAAAAGTGGTGATGGGCATCCAACCAGCCATGATGGGCGCCACCCAGGGAGTTGAAGGGTCTGAGTTCAAGCATGATCGTCTCCTGAAAAGGTTCGTCATGGGGCGGAACGCTTGAGCCGCAAAACGAGAACCGGTGGTTGATGGCGAGCATCATCTATCAATTAATAATCGATAAAAAGCGTAAAAAATGCCTCAATCCAATCAGTTTAGTAGATATTAAATGAAGGCTATATTCTACGTTTCAGCATTCAGTTCATCGCTTAAACCAATGATGGATAAGCATTTGACTAGAACTCGCCGGCAAATGAAGACACCATAGCCCGCAACAGCCTCACACCCTGGAGTCAGCGTGCCGCGACACATCCCCGATCTTCCTCCCGAGCTCTTGACCCTGGCCGAGATGCCGTTGCTCAAACGCCTGGCCGCGCGTTTTTTTGGCCACGGCCTCAATCGCCTGCGCGCGCAGCACCGGGCGTCCTGGCTGCACGGCCAGGCCGATGGCTTTCGCAGTGGGCATAGCGCGGGCGTGGACTACGGCTACAAGGAAGGCAAGCTCGAAGGCATAGAAGAAGGCCGCCAGGTGCTGCTGATTCGCGACAGCCGATCCACCGAGCATCCGGCGCCGCGTATCGATGAAAACCTGTTCGACGACTGGCGGCTGCCGCTGAGTGCTGACGTCAAGAAGCGCATGAAGGCCGATGTTGCCCGTTTGTTGCCAGAGTCGGCGCAGCCCAGCGCCGCACAGTGGAAGATGATCTTCAGCGACACACCCTCGACCTCGGTGATTGCCGGGGCGGGTGCCGGGAAGTCGACGACCCTGGCGCTGCGCATTTTGCTACTGGTCCATTACCTGGGGTTTGAACTCGACTCGTTGACCGTGGTGACGTTCACCCGCGAATCACGCAAGGACTTCATCAACAAGCTGATCGGGCTGTTTGCCGTGTGGGGGCGCACGCTCTCGCAGAAAGACGCCCGCGATCTGGTGCGCACCTTCCACTCGCGCATTCTGCCGATGGTCCGCAGCCTGCCGGGATTCGAGCGGCTGCAAGCCTTCGAAAACCTCAACGGCCGTTCGCTGTTCGATGACACAGAGGTCGACAGCAACCCATTCGATCTGCGGATCAACGACACCCAGCGCCAACAACTGAATGCCTGTTTTCACCGACTGTTTACTCAAGACCAGCGTTTTCGCGAACTGATCAAACCGCTGTCGCGCCATGCGTTGCAGCTCAAGGAACTGGAGCGCGATCACCCGGATGTGCAAAAACGCATGGCGGTGACCGAGCTGGCGGCCAAGCGTGATGACGAACTCTGTGATGCCGTCGAAGATCTGTGGTTTCGCGCGGGCGCCTGGCCGATCAAGGGCATTGAACCCAGCCGCCAGACATTCGAGATCAACGGTGCGACCTTCCATTGTCACGGCTATGTCCCGGCGCTCGACGCTTGGGTCGTATTGGGCTTCGATCCCGGTGAAAGCCCACAGGTCAGCCGTCCCAATGCCAAACTGACGATTCGCGCTGAATGGGCAGTCAAACGCACCCTGTTTCAAGCTTTCTGCCGTAAGCCTTTGATTTGGCTAGATAGCTATGAATCTTCAAAGCGCGTTTTGGCCTCGCTGGCAGGGGATGTCAGTGCCGGACCGGGGTTCGATTACAAGGTCAAGGGTGAACTGGGTTCCGCGCCGCTGCTCGATTGTTTTGTCGCGGCGGCGAGCTTTATCGAAAACCTCGGGTTGGATGTACCTGCTGCCGTGGGTCAGATGAGTTTCGCCAAGGACGATCCGGACCGTTTGTTCTTTGAGGCGCTTAGCCTGTACTGGCGAGCCCTGGAGGATCACCTGCTGGATCAGTCGCCGCCGGTGATGACCTACAACCGAATGTTCGCCTTGTTCAGTGAACATTCGCCGGAAAACCTCAAGCTGCTGAGCGATGAGCTGCTGCGACCGATGTCGCATTTGATGGTCGACGAATTTCAGGACGTTTCCCCGCAAATCGTCTCCTGGATCCGTGCGACCCTGATGGAAATCCGCAGCCGTGGTCCGGCCATGCATGTCGGGCGCGGCGCGCAACGCTCATCACTGCTGTGCGTTGGCGATGACTGGCAGTCGATCTATGGCTGGCGCGGCAGTTCGCCGAAGTACTTCATGGAGTTCAACAAGGAATTTCCGTCGCCGAGCACCACGCGGGTGATGCTCAGCGAAAACTACCGCAGCCATCAGCACATCATCGACGCTGCCGAGCATATCGTGCGCGCGGCGCCGGCAATCCCGGGCAAAAAAGCCAAGGCCAGTGGCGAGCCTGGGGAACTGTTGCCAGTCAACATCCATGATCGGGACGATGCGGCCATGGCCAAGCGTCTGATGGAGCACTATCGAAAGGGTGATTCAATCTTGATGTTGTATCGAAAAAGTATCGATAAGTCATTGATTGAAGAGCATATTTCACCTGTAGTTAATGCTGATTCTAGCTTGCCTTTCGAAGCCCGACGGCTCAAGCAGTTGACCTATCACAGTGCCAAGGGGCTTCAGGCTGACGCGGTATTCCTGCTGGGCGATTGCCAGCACCTGACCCGTTCACCGTACAAGAATCAGGTCTATCGCATGGCCGGATTGGGCAAGGACGGTGACGCGGAACCTTATGACAGTGCGCAGAAAGACGAGATTCTGCGGTTGGCTTACGTCGGCATCACCCGGGCAGTGAAGCATTGCTATTGGTATGTCGATGGCCAGGACAATCAATCGGTCAATATGCCCAAGGCGTCCGACAGGATCGCGCAGGGCAAGCCCTTCTTCGCGGATCAGCGCGCCGCAAAGCTTTCAGTCTGAACAGGATGGCGCAGGAATCAGGAATACCTTCGAACATGAAAAAGCCCACGCAGCGTGGGCTTTGATGTCAAAGGGTTGTGCTTCAAGAAGCACTTTTCAGGGTAAGAGAAGGAATGAAAGTTTCAAGCTCATCTTCCACGGCTTCGATAATTCGCTCCACATCGGTGGCGTTCATCACCGTGGCGCAGGGAATGGCGGCAATGGCGATCATGGTCTCGCCACTGGCACGATCAAACAGTCGGGCAATCATGCTGCCCGGTGCATCCATGCTCGCCTCGAATCCCATGGGGTGAAAATGCCAGCGCATCAGCTGGCAGGCGTTTGGAAACGTAACCTTGCTAAACGACACTCTATTCATGTGTTACCCACCTTCTTCATCGAGCGCGTCCGTTAGCCCGTGTTAGGAGGGAAGAGCCTTCATTGGCCCAACCGTTTGAGTGTTTAAAAATAGCACTCGCGGGTGAAAAGTCCGTGAAATCTTTCAGACCGTTCGGCGATAGTGCTGGAAGCACCGGAATCCGGGATATCCCGGTGGGTCAAGGCTGGGGGTTGAAGGCTGTCATGCCCTCTTGCGCCTGTTTGCTGCGTAGGGCTATCGCACCCGGCACCCAAGCATGGGGAAAGAGGTAGAAGCGATTTTCTTCTACGCCCTTCAGAGTGATTTCGGCGATTTCGCGTGCAGAAATCTTGCCGGCCTCGATGATGCCGGTCGGGAAAAAGGCGGGTGGGAGCACGCTGACACCGACCACGCTGTTGGCCATTTTCAGGTCATTGGCCAAGCTCTCCGAGAGCGCCAGCGTTCGTTCGGGCGAGTTCAGGTCTGGAGTGGGGAAATGAATTTTTTCCAAGCGTCCCGAGTGGTCATTTCTGGTAATCGACCTCATAGCAGAAAATGCTTCTTCGAGTGGGCTGCAGTCCACCGCCTATTGCGTCGCGTATCGAGGGTTGCCAGGTCATTGCTGAGCTGCGTAGGTGACTCCCCGGTGACTTCACACAGCAGCGCTGTTATTGCTTCCCCGTTAACCGTGCCGTGCTCTTGTAGAAGATCCGCCACAGCGGTGAGAGCGGGCCAGTAACGACGCACCAGACAGCTGGAGCGGGCGATTGCTTGGGATTCGGCGTCGAGTAGCTTTCGTGCAGGCAGCAAACTGATCAATTCGTAACCCCGGCGCCGGTCACCCCAGCCGCTGCCGCTGATGAATTTGTCCGATTTGGTGCGCCTGTAGACTGCTTCGGCCACGGGTCCGGCGAAGCAATCGAGAAGGTCGCGCTCAATAGAATCGACCATAGATGGCAGGTATTCAGCAATCCCGGGGGGGTCGAAGGATGGGTGCGGGAGCAAGTAATCAGCCTCAACCAACCCCTCTACGTTTTGCCGGTTGCCGCGCAGATCAATCATTGGGCCGGTGCAGGCTTCTGTCCTGGTGCGCACAGTGACGCGCTCTATGTGCTGACCATTCCACCAAAAGGCCAGGGCGTGGCCAGCTTCGTGGATGGCCGTGCGGCGCGGGCGCTGATTCATGGGCGGGTCCTCTGCCGTGCATGGGTTCGTCGCGTAAAAAGTCTTACGAGAGCTACTCATACCCGCTGCTCCATCTCCAGAGGTCCAGTAAAAGATTATGCCTATCAAGACCTCATACGCCACCTATTAGCTGACTGCTTTATAGGGGGCTAACCTTTACGGAGCGCCGGTGAAAACTGGCCGGTTGAGACCTGATAAGGGATACGAATAAGTCAGAAGCGTACTAGGCTTGCCGTGGGCCACCGTGCTGGTAACTCGATTGCTGCTATCCGGATTTCCCGTGTGACCACGACGATCAATTGATCGAGCAGCTGGCCCTGCAGCCTATGTCATTGATTTCGCTCGTTGCTATCGAACGCCCATCCCGGGCCGGATAGCCGGATGAACACGACCAAAGGTAGCTCACACATGGCAACTGAATCGAAATGCCCGTTCAATCACGCCGCCGCGGGCGGTGGCCCGTCGAACCGCGACTGGTGGCCGAACCAACTGAATCTGAAGATCCTGCACCAGCACTCGTCCCTGTCCGACCCCATGGACGAGGGCTTCAACTACGCCGAAGCGTTCAAAAAACTGGACTTTGCGGCGCTCAAGAAAGACCTGCACGCGCTGATGACCGATTCGCAAGACTGGTGGCCTGCGGACTTCGGTCACTATGGGCCGTTCTTTATTCGCATGGCCTGGCACGCCGCAGGCACGTACCGCACCGGTGACGGGCGTGGTGGTGCCGGCTCCGGTCAGCAACGCTTCGCGCCGCTCAACAGTTGGCCGGATAACGTCAGCCTCGACAAGGCGCGTCGACTGCTCTGGCCGATCAAGCAAAAGTATGGTCGTAACATCTCCTGGGCCGACCTGATCGTCCTCACCGGCAACGTCGCGCTGGAGTCCATGGGCTTCAAGACCTTTGGTTTTTCCGGAGGTCGTCCGGACGTCTGGGGACCGGATGAGGATGTCTACTGGGGCTCCGAAAAAACCTGGCTGGGGGGCGACGTGCGCTATGGCAAAGATGAGAGCCCTACTGTCCAGGAGCGCAACCTGGAGAAACCGCTCGCTGCGGTGCAAATGGGCCTGATCTACGTCAATCCGGAAGGCCCGGAGGGCAACCCGGACCCGGTCGCTGCTGCGGTGGATATCCGCGAAACCTTCGCTCGCATGGCGATGAATGACGAAGAAACCGTGGCACTGATCGCCGGCGGCCACGCCTTCGGCAAGACCCACGGCGCCGGGCCTGTAACCAATGTGGGCGCCGACCCCGAAGCCGCTGGCCTCGAAGAGCAGGGCCTGGGCTGGAAGAGCAGTTTCGGCACGGGCAAAGGTGGCGACACGATCGCCAGCGGCCTGGAAGTGACTTGGACCACAACACCCACGAAGTGGAGCAACAATTATCTGGAGAACCTGTTCGGCTTCGAGTGGGAACTCACCAAGAGCCCGGCGGGAGCGAACCAGTGGACGGCGAAAAACGGCGCCGGCGCGGGCATCATTCCGGATGCTCACGATCCGTCCAGGCGTCGTAGTCCAACCATGCTGACCACGGACCTGTCCCTGCGATTCGATCCGATCTATGAAAAGATTTCGCGGCGCTTCCTGGCGAATCCCGATCAGTTGGCCGACGCGTTCGCCCGCGCCTGGTTCAAGCTGATCCACCGCGACATGGGACCGCTCTCGCGCTACCTCGGCCCGGAAATGCCCAACGAAAAACTCCTGTGGCAAGACCCGATCCCGGCGGTCGACCATGCCCTGGTCAACGACAGCGACATCGCCTCACTCAAGAGCAAACTCCAGTCCTGTGGCCTGACAGTCTCGCAGCTGGTATCAACTGCCTGGGCGGCGGCTTCCACCTTCCGTGGCTCCGACAAGCGCGGTGGCGCCAACGGTGGGCGCCTGCGCCTGGCCCCACAGAAGGACTGGCCGGCCAACCAGCCTGAGCAACTGGCGAAGGTCCTGGCGACCCTCGAACGTATCCAGAACGAGTTCAACGGCGCGCAGTCCGGCGGCAAGAAGATCTCGCTGGCGGACCTGATCGTGCTGGCCGGTAGCGCTGGCGTCGAGCAGGCAGCGAAAAATGCCGGTCACACCATCACGGTGCCTTTCACGCCAGGCCGCATGGACGCGAGCCAGGAACAGACGGATGTCGAGTCTTTCGGGTTTCTCGAACCCGTCGCCGATGGCTTCCGTAACTACCTCAAGACCCGTTACCGCGTACCGGCCGAGGCATTACTGATCGACAAGGCGCAACTACTGACACTCACCGCGCCAGAAATGACGGTGCTCATTGGCGGCCTGCGCGTGCTCAATACCAACGTCGGACAAACCCGGCACGGGGTCTTCACCCAGCGACCTGAAGCGTTGACCAACGACTTCTTCACCCACCTGCTCGACATGGGCGTGGAATGGAAGCCGGTCTCGGACGCCAATGAAGAGTTTGAAGGACGCAATCGCAAAACCGGCGACCTCAAATGGACAGGCACTCGTGTCGATCTCGTCTTTGGCTCGAATGCGCAATTGAGGGCGTTGGCTGAGGTCTATGCATGCAGCGACGCGCAGGAGAAGTTCGTGAAAGATTTCGTAGCGGCCTGGACCAAGGTGATGAACCTTGACCGCTACGACCTCAGGTGACGCGAACGTTGGACCCTGGGTCCTGGAGCGGGCCACCTCGACCTGATCGCTCAGGTTGGGGGGCTCCGGGGAGGTTGCCAAGCGTAGAAGCGTCATATTCCATTCGGTGTTTCTGAAAAAACCGCAACGCCTCCCTGTGTGGAGGCGTTGGGCTTTTTGCTCGCCCAAAAGATGCGGGGCTGGATGGCGCAAAGTCATGTAACACTGCGATGCCGTCATCAAATACAACTGTACTGTTATTTAAAATTTAAATAGAGCATTGTCCGACAATCTTCTTTGGAGATTGAACTACAAAGATTATTTCGTCCCGTCAGTCATTGTTTTCGGGAGTTTTGTGGAATAGCTCAATTTGACGTCAAAAAAGTAGTGGACGTTTGATTTCAAATTGTGTCAGTTTTCTTTCGCCTTCATTGGGCGAGTGATAGGACGATCTCGCCAGAGATTGTTGCTATCTGACAAAAAACTGTTCCATTGCTAAACAAGGAAGTGTGTTTATGTCGAATGTAAAAGTGAAAGCTATTGAGTCGGCCGTCGCAGACTCAAGTTCCGAATGGTCGCAAATTGATAGCTTCAGCCATCAGTATGATCGGGGTGGTGATCTCACGGTCAATGGCAAACCCTCCTTTTCGGTCGATCAAGCCGCGACTCAACTGCTGCGTGATGGTGCTTCCTGGCACGATCTTGACGGCAACGGCAAAATCGAGCTCACCTACTCGTTTCTGACCGCCCCGACGTCGAACTTCAGCGACCTGGGTGTCACCGGTTTTAGCCAGTTCAGTTCTGTGCAGAAGGCTCAGGCCGTGCTCGCCATGCAATCCTGGGCAGACGTGGCCAATGTCACCTTTACTCAAGCGGCAAAGGGTGGCGATGGTCACATGAGTTTCGGCAACTACAGTGGCGGCCAGGAAGGTGCGGCAGCATTCGCCTTCCTGCCGGGTACCGAACCTGGCCATGACGGCGAGTCCTGGTACTTGACCGGCAGTGGCTACAACGTCAACAAGACCCCGGGCGTGAACAACTACGGTCGTCAGACCCTGACTCACGAAATCGGGCATACCCTCGGTCTGTCCCACCCTGGTGACTACAACGCCGGCGAAGGCAATCCGACCTACAACGATGCGTCCTATGGCCAGGACACTCGCGGCTACAGCCTCATGAGTTACTGGAGTGAAAGCAACACCAGCCAGAACTTCAGCAAGGCCGGTGTCGAGGCTTATTCCTCCGCTCCGTTGATGGACGATATTGCGGCGGTGCAGAAACTCTACGGCGCCAACATGAGCACCCGTGCCGGTGATACTACCTATGGCTTCCACTCCAACGCTGGCCGCGATTTCTACAGCGCGACCTCGTCGTCGGACAAGGTCGTATTCTCGGTGTGGGACGCAGGTGGCAAAGACACCCTGGATTTCTCCGGCTTCACCCAGAACCAGAAGATCAACCTCAATGAGGCCTCATTCTCCGACGTTGGTGGCATGGTTGGTAACGTATCCATTGCCAAGGGTGTGACCATCGAGAACGCCATCGGCGGTTCGGGTAACGATCTGCTCATCGGTAACAGCGTGGCCAACGAGCTCAAGGGCGGTGCCGGTAACGACATCCTCTACGGCGCGGGTGGTGCGGACAAACTCTGGGGTGGCAGCGGTTCCGACACCTTCGTGTTTGCAGCAAGCTCGGACTCCAAACCGGGCGCGGCCGATCAGATCATGGATTTCACCAGCGGTCTGGACAAAATCGACCTGAGTGCCATCACCAACGGCGCAGGCCTGCACTTCGTGAACTCGTTCACCGGTGCAGCGGGCGACGCGGTATTGAGCACGATTTCCGGTGGCAGCAGCCTTGCCATCGACTTCTCCGGGCACGGCGTGGCTGACTTCCTGGTCAGCACCGTTGGCCAGGCAGCTACTACGGACATCGTGGCCTGAGTCGATGACTATGGGGCAGCGCCGATGCGCTGCCCTTTGTCCTTGCCAGCACCGCTGCGGTAGGCGAGCCTGCACAGGCTACAACCTGGAACGAAACACCTTATGACCCATAACGCCTTTACCTACAGGGCAATGGCTTGGCTGATCGCCACGCTGATAATGTTTTTTGGAGATGTAGTCATGGCAAGCAGCCTGAGATTAGCGGACCCGTCGGAACTGGCCGGGCAATGGCAGGTTTACCTGAAGGCACAGCCGCGGAACATCTGTTCACTGGAACTTCAGCAGAATCAAACAGTGGCGGGCGATATTGAGTGCCTCGCCGGCTGGCTGAGTGAAACACCCATCGGCTGGTTTCCGGAACCCGACGGTCTATCGCTGACCGGTAAAGAAGGTTCAAGCATTATTCATCTTGGTCGACAGCAAGAAGGGCGCTACCAAAGTACCAAACATTCTGATCCGCAGATTGTTCTGCAACGCGCACCACACTAAAGAGTACGACGGTAAGCCGAATCTTTTCCAGCGATGGACATAAGGATTCATCCACCGTTTTCCGCCGGCAGGTAAATAACCTGAACTCTATATCGTCCTGACATAGAGTTCGTTCGCCTGTCAGTTGCACTATTAAATGTATGCCCCCCGTCAGCGTGGGGCCGTTTATTGGAACCGTGTCGAACTACCGCGCGGGTTATCTGCTCAGGGAAGATCAATGAGAATGGCGAAGACCACTCCCACTGCACCGCTATTGAAGGCGCTGGGCGACTATAAACGTATTCTGATCAGCGTCGGTTGTTTCACCGCACTGATTAACGTACTGATGTTAGTCCCGTCGATTTACATGCTTCAGGTCTATGACCGGGTACTCTCGTCGCAGAATGAAACCACTCTGGCCATGCTGTCGCTGATGGTGGTGGGCTTTTTTGCGTTTATCGGTTTGCTGGAGACTGTGCGCAGCTTCATCGTGATTCGTATCGGCAGCCAACTGGAGCGACGTTTCAATCTGCGGGTCTACCAGGCCGCGTTCGAGCGCAACCTGTTCAAGGGCGAGGGCAACGCCGGCCAGTCGTTGGGCGACCTGACCCACCTTCGCCAGTTCGTCACGGGGCCGGCGTTGTTCGCGTTCTTCGATGCGCCGTGGTTTCCGGTCTATCTGTTCGTGATCTATCTGTTCAACGTCTGGCTTGGGGTATTCGCTACCGTCGGTGCAGTGCTGCTGATCGGTCTGGCGTTCCTCAACGAGGCGATGACCAAAAAGCCCTTGGGTGAGGCCGGCGGTTACTCGCAACGGTCCACACAACTGGCCACCAGTCATTTGCACAACGCCGAGACGATCCAGGCGATGGGCATGCTCGGGGCGCTGCGCAAACGCTGGTTCCAGGTGCATTCGCGCTTTCTCGGCTTGCAAAATCAGGCCAGCGATACCGGCGCGGTGATCAGTTCCCTGAGCAAAACCTTGCGTCTGTGCCTGCAATCACTGGTGCTGGGGTTGGGCGCTTTGCTGGTGATCAAGGGCGAGATGACCGCCGGGATGATGATCGCCGGCTCGATCCTGATGGGCCGGGTGCTGAGCCCGATCGATCAGTTGATTGCCGTCTGGAAGCAATGGAGCGGGGCGAAGCTGGCGTATCGGCGGCTGGACGCCTTGCTGCAAGAGTTCCCGCCGAGTGATGGCGCCATGGAGTTGCCCGCGCCAAAGGGCCAGGTGACCTTCGAGCAGGTCAGCGCCGGCCCACCGGGGCAACGCACGGCGACCTTGCACATGGTCAATTTCCACCTCGGGGCCGGCGAAGTGCTGGGGGTACTCGGCGCGTCCGGTTCCGGCAAATCGACCCTGGCGCGGGTGCTGGTGGGCGTCTGGCCGACCCTGGCCGGCACCGTGCGGCTGGACGGTGCGGACATCCATCGCTGGAACCGCGACGACCTCGGCCCCTACATCGGCTATCTGCCACAAGACATCGAACTGTTCAGTGGCAGTGTCGCCGAAAACATCGCGCGCTTTCGCGAAGCCGACCCGCAGAAGGTGGTCGAGGCTGCCCGGCAAGCCGGCGTGCACGAGATGATTCTGCGTCTGCCACAGGGTTACGACACCGTGCTGGGCGAGGATGGCAGCGGTTTGTCCGGCGGCCAGAAACAGCGCGTGGCGTTGGCCCGAGCCTTGTATGGCGAGCCAAGCCTGGTGGTGCTCGATGAGCCCAACTCGAACCTCGACACCGGCGGCGAGGCTGCATTGGCCAGTGCCATCGCACAGATGAAAGCCCAGGGCACCAGCGTGATTCTGGTGACCCATCGATCCTCGGCACTGGCGCAGGCCGACAAGTTGCTGGTGCTCAACGAAGGTCGTTTGCAAGCCTTCGGGCCGAGTCAGGAAGTGCTCAAGGCGCTGTCTGGAGCACAACAGGAACAGCCACGGGAAAAGCCCGCCGCCACACCGGCCGGGCTCAGCATGAGCCGCCAGTATCAGGCCCCGACCAAGAGCAGCGGTGTATGAGCAAGGACAGCGGCATGACAATCGAACATGGTTACGCACCGGAGCGCCCTGAGCGCGACGCCGGTTTTTTTGCCCGCATGGGCTGGATGCTCGCCGTGGTCGGCGCCGGCAGTTTTTTTCTCTGGGCCAGCCTGGCGCCTCTCGATCAGGGGATCCCGGTGCAGGGCACGGTGGTGGTGTCCGGCAAGCGCAAGGCTGTGCAGTCGATGAGCGGCGGGGTGGTCAGCCGGATTCTGGTGCGTGAAGGCGAGGCGGTGAAGCAAGGCCAGCCGCTGTTTCGCCTCGACCAGACTCAGGTCGAAGCGGACGTGCAATCCTTGCAAGCCCAATACCGTATGGCCTGGGCCAGTTTGGCGCGTTGGCAGAGCGAGCGCGACAACCTCAAGCAGGTGCGTTTCCCGGCCGAACTGAGCAACGACCCCGACCCACGTCTGGCGTTGGTGCTGGAAGGCCAGCGGCAACTGTTCAGCAGCCGCCGTGAAGCCTTTGATCGTGAACAAGCCGGACTGCGCGCCAACATCGAAGGCGCCACTGCGCAACTGGCGGGGATGCGCCGGGCACGCACCGACCTGACGGCGCAGGCCGAGTCCCTGCGTCAGCAACTGACTAATCTGCAACCCTTGGCCGACAACGGTTACATCCCGCGCAACCGGTTGATGGATTACCAGCGTCAGCTCTCGCAGATACAGCAGCAGCTGGCGCAGAACAGCGGCGAAAGCGGGCGCGTGGAGCAGGGCATTGTTGAAACGCGCCTGAAGCTGCAACAGCACAGCGAGGAGTACCAGAAAGAGGTGCGCAGCCAGTTGGCGGACGCGCAGCTCAAGAGCCTGACCCTGGAACAGCAACTGACCTCGGCCGGTTTTAATCTGCAACAAAGTGAAATCGTCGCGCCGGCCGACGGCATCGCCGTCAACCTCGGCGTGCACACCGAAGGCGCAGTGATTCGTCCGGGCGAAACCTTGCTGGAAATCGTGCCCCAAGGTACGCGTCTGGAGGTCGAGGGTCATTTGCCGGTGAACCTGATCGACAAGGTCGGTAGCCACTTGCCGGTGGACATCCTGTTCACTGCCTTCAACCAGAGCAAGACCCCGCGGGTGCCGGGCGAAGTCAGCCTGATTTCCGCCGACCAGATGGTCGATGAGAAAACCGGCGTGCCGTACTACGTGCTGCGCAGCAGCGTCAGCGATGTCGCGATGGAGAAACTCAACGGTCTGGTGATCAAGCCGGGCATGCCAGCCGAGATGTTCGTGCGCACTGGCGAACGCTCACTCCTCAACTATCTGTTCAAACCTCTGCTCGACCGGGCAGGCTCCGCATTGACCGAGGAATAAGGATGTCCCGTCGTATGAGCAAGCTTTCCATTCTCGGGACCGCCATTGCATTGCTGGTCTGCACCCACGTTCACGCCATGGGGCCATTCGAGGTTTACGAACAGGCACTGCGCAACGATCCGATCTTCCTCGGCGCGATCAAGGAGCGCGATGCCGGCCTGGAAAACCGCACGATTGGTCGCGCCGGTCTGCTGCCAAAACTGTCGTACAACTACAACAAGGGCCGCAACAACTCCAAGGCCACTTCCCTGGACGAGCGCCGCCGCAACCAGACCGACGACCGCAACTACAACAGCTACGGCTCGACCTTCAGCCTGCAACAGCCGTTGTTCGACTACGAGGCGTACGCGGCGTATCGCAAGGGCGTGGCGCAATCGCTGTTCGCCGATGAAAATTTTCGCGGCAAGAGCCAGGAACTGCTGGTACGGGTGCTGACCTATTACACCCAGGCGCTGTTTGCCCAGGACCAGATCGACATCGCGCAAGCGAAGAAAAAGGCCTTCGAACGGCAGTTCCAGCAGAACGAACAGATGTTCCGTCAGGGCGAGGGCACTCGTACCGATATTCTCGAAGCGGAATCGCGTTACGAACTGGCGACCGCCGAAGAAATCGAGGCCCGCGACGAGCAAGACGCTGCCTTGCGTGAGCTGGGCGCGCTGATCGGCACGCGGGATATTGATATCAAGGACCTCGAGCCGTTGGGTGACTCCTTTCAGTCGTTCACCTTGCAACCGGCCAATTTCGACAGCTGGCATGAGCTCGCGCTGAGCAACAACCCGAACCTCGCTTCCCAGCGTCAGGCGGTTGAAGTGGCGCGGTTCGAAGTGGAGCGCAATCGCGCCGGACACCTGCCCAGGGTCAGCGCCTATGCGACAGCGCGCAAGAACGAGTCGGAAAGCGGTAACACCTACAACCAGCGATACGACACCAACACCATCGGTATCGAGGTCAGCGTGCCGTTGTATGCCGGCGGCGGGGTGTCGGCATCGACGCGTCAGGCCAGTCGCTCGATGGAGCAGGCCGAATACGACCTGGACTCGAAAACCCGCGAAACCCTGATCGAACTGCGTCGCCAGTTCAGCGCCTGCCTGTCGGGCGTGAGCAAGCTGCGCGCCTATCAAAAGGCCCTGACCTCGGCCGAAGCGCTGGTGGTCTCGACCCGGCAAAGCATCCTCGGCGGCGAGCGGGTCAACCTCGACGCGCTGAACGCCGAACAGCAGCTCTACACCACGCGCCGTGACCTGGCCCAGGCCCGTTATGACTATTTGATGGCCTGGACCAAGTTGCATTACTACGCCGGCAACTTGCGCGAAGAGGACCTGGCCAAGGTCGATGAAGCCTTCGGCCCGCGTAATGGCAGTTCCGATCTGAAAAACCGCAACACGCTACAGCCATAACCAAGAGGCAAGAATATGGGTGTTTTTGATTACAGGACGTTCGGTAGCGAGGCCAGCAAGGCGTTGTACAGCGATGCGATTGCATTGACGCTGTACGCCTACACGCCGACCGGTAAGCCATTGGCCTTCGGCTGGACGCCGGTCACCGCCGGACAATTGGGCTATCAGGGCAAGGTCGGTGCCCAAGGCACGTTTTTCGGCGAGCAGGACGGCTTCACCAGCGCCGAAGCCGAGGTGCTGGCCAAGTACGACGCCGCGGGCAAGCTGGTCTCCCTCGGTATCGCGTTTCGTGGCACAGGAGGCCTGGGCTACAGCGACACTTACGGCGATATGAAGAACAATCTGCTGGCCGCTATCGGCCCGACAGACTATGCGAAGAACTACGCCAAAAACGCCTTCGACACCTTGCTCAAGGACGTCGCCGCATTCGCAAGCGCCAAGGGCCTGAACGCCAAGGACGTGCTGATCACCGGCCACAGTTTGGGTGGTCTGGGCGCCAACAGCGTGGCCGAATTGAGTGCCGACCACTGGGGCGGTTACTTCAAGGACGCCAGCTACATGACCTTCGCCTCGCCGACCCAAAGCTCGGCGGGTACTCATGTGCTGAACATCGGTTACGAAAACGACCCGGTGTTTCGCGTACTCGACGGCACGACCTTCAGCAGTTCGTCGCTGTACAAGCACGACAAGCCACAGGCGTCGGCGACCAACAACATCGTCAACGTCAACGATCACTACGTGTCCACCCAGATGACCCCGTTCAGCATTGCCAACCCGCAGCACTGGGCGGCCCACAGCTCCCTCGGGTATGCCGACGGCTTGAACCGGGTGATCGATTCAAGCTTCTACGACCTCACCAGCAAGGACTCGACGATCCTGGTCTCGACCTTGTCGGAATCGTTGCGCGCCAGCAGCTGGATCGAAGACCTGGGCCGCAGTGGTGAAACGCACACCGGCAGCACTTTCATTATCGGCACCGACAGCAACGATTTGCTGCGGGGCGGCAAGGGCAACGACTTCCTGGAAGGCCGCGACGGCAATGACACCTTCAGGGACGCTGGCGGCTACAACATCCTGCTCGGCGGCAAAGGGCAGAACGTTTTCGAACTGCAACAACCGCTGAAGAACTTCACCTTTGCCCACGATGGCGACGGCACGCTGTATGTGCGCGACAGCTACGGCGGTATCAGCATGACCCACGACATTGGCGCGCTGGTCAGCAAGGAATCGGGGGCCATGTGGGGCCTGCTCAACAAGGACGTTACCTATAACGTCACCGACAAGGGCTTGTTGGCCGGCACCGAGCTGATGCACTACAACCACTCGCTCAACGGCGATGCCTACGGCAATTCGCTGGTGGCGACCGCCGACGGTGACTGGCTGTTCGGGCTGTCGGGCAACGACGTACTGCGCAGCGACAAGAGCCAGGTGACGTTCGTGGGCGGCGAGGGCAATGACGTCATGTATGCCTCCGGCGGCCACAACACCTTCCTGTTCAGCGGCGCGTTCGGCTCCGACGCCATCAATGGTTACCAGGGCAGCGACAAGCTGGTGTTCATGGGCGTTCAAGGCGCAGGGCAGGGCTATGACTACAGCCAGCACGTTTCGCAATTGGGTAATGACACGCTGCTCAAGGTCGGCGACTACGCGGTGACGCTGGTCGGTGTCGGCCTGGACAACCTGTCTGGTGCGGGGATCGTCTTTGCTTAAACCGCAGCACAAGAATAGAGCGCCCTGCGCTGCGGGGCGTTCCAGCTGCGTGAGCTATCTCTGACAATTTCAACAAAGAGAGGGGCAATACCATGGGTGTCTATGACTACAAAAACCACAATTCAGTCGATTCAAAAGCACTGTTTTCCGATGCGCTGGCGATCACGCTGTATTCCTATCACAACCTCGACAATGGCTTCGCCACGGGCTATCAGCACACTGGTTTCGGCCTCGGACTGCCGGCGACACTGGTCACCGCGCTGATCGGTGGCACGGACTCGCAAGGGGTGATTCCCGGTGTTCCCTGGAACCCCGACTCGGAAAAAGCCGCGCTGGATGCGGTGCAAAAGGCCGGCTGGACACCGATCACCGCCAGCCAGTTAGGCTATGGCGGCAAGGTCGATGCGCGGGGAACCTTCTTTGGCGAGAAAGCCGGTTACACCACGGCTCAAGTCGAGATCCTCGGCAAGTACGACGCTCAAGGCCATCTCACGGAAATCGGTGTCGCATTTCGCGGCACCAGCGGCCCCCGTGAATCCGAGATCAGCGACTCCATCGGCGATGTGATCAACGACCTGATGGCGGCGCTGGGCCCCAAGGACTACGCCAGGAATTACGTCGGCGAAGCCTTTGGTTCATTGCTCAAGGATGTCGCCGCGTTTGCCGCAGCCAATGGCTTGACTGGCAAGGACGTGTTGGTCAGCGGCCACAGCCTCGGCGGGCTGGCGGTCAATAGTCTGGCGGACCTGAGCGGCGATCACTGGAACGGTTTCTACAAGGATTCCAACTACATCGCCTATGCGTCACCGACCCAAAGCAGCACCGACAAAGTGCTGAACATCGGCTACGAAAACGATCCGGTATTCCGCGCGCTGGACGGTTCAACATTGAACCTGTCATCGGTGGGCGTACACGATGCCCATCAGGACTCGGCGACCAACAACATCGTCAGCTTCAACGACCATTACGCCTCGGCCGCCTGGAACCTGCTGCCGTTTTCGATCGTCAACGTCCCGACCTGGATTTCCCATCTGCCCACCGGTTACGGCGATGGCATGACCCGGGTGCTGGAGTCGAAGTTCTACGACCTGACCAGCAAGGACTCGACGATTATCGTCGCCAACCTGTCGGACCCGGCCCGCAGCAACACCTGGGTTCAGGACCTCAACCGCAACGCCGAAACCCACAAGGGCAGCACCTTTATCATCGGCAGTAACGGTGACGACCTGATCCAGGGGGGCAAAGGCAATGACTACCTGGAGGGCGGCGACGGCAACGACACGTTCAGGGATGCCGGTGGTTACAACATCATCCTGGGCGGTAAGGGCAGCAATACCCTGGACCTGCAGCAATCGGTGAAAAACTTCGACTTCGCCAATGACGGCGCCGGCACCCTGTACGTGCGCGATGCCAACGGCGGAATCAGCATCACCCGCGACATTGGCAGCCTGACCAGCAAAGAGCCGGGGTTCCTCTGGGGCTTGCTCAAGGATGACGTGACCCATAGCGTTACTGACAAGGGCTTGCAGGCCGGCAATGTGCTGACCCAGTACGCGTCATCGGTGAAGGGCGATGCCGCGGACAACGTCCTCACGGCGCATGCGGCCGGTGACTGGTTGTTTGGCCTGGACGGCAATGATCATCTGATCGGTGGTAAAGGCAATAACGTGTTGGTTGGCGGTGCCGGCAACGACCTGATGGAGTCGGGAGGTGGCAACAATACCTTCCTGTTCAGCGGCGACTTCGGCAACGACCGGATCGTTGGCTATCAGACCAGCGACAAACTGGTGTTCCTTGGCGTCGAGGGCGTAGGGCAGAGCTATGATGTGCGCGATCACGCCAAGGCTGTGGGCACGGATACTGTACTGAGCTTCGGCAATGACTCGGTGACGCTGGTCGGGGTTGGGCTCGATCACCTGGCCAGTTCAGGCGCGGTCATCGCCTGAGGTTAAAAAGCCCGGCGCGAACGTCGGTTCGCGCCGGGCTTCAGGAAAGTTCGGTTTATGGCGGAAAAAGCCACAAAATCGGGTAATACCAATCCCCCAGGTTCTGCGTCTTACTGACAGGCATTACACAAAACCCTCCGCTGATCTTTTTCTATTTGCCAGCACCAGCCTCAGCTGATATCTGTACGCATAACCAGTATCCGCTCGCCATGGCGCTTTCAATCTGTGACAGTCAATCCGCTCGAAGATCCGTTCTATTACCTGAACAACTTTCAACAAGTGCTCGCCTGGCTTGAGCAGCGCTATGCCGATGTGCTGAGCGCGGAGGAGCAGCAATTCATCGTTGAGTTTGGCCAGTTGCGGCGTGCGTCTCAGGCACTGCTGGTCAGAATGGTCATGCGCAAGGGCGAGCATTTTCGTCTCGGCAAGTTGCACTACGCCGAAATAGGCGAGATCGCCCGCGCGGCAGAACCCTTGCTGAACCTTGGCTGGGTTGACGAACAGGCGCCATTGTCGATTGAGCAACTGTTCGAAGTGCTGCTCAAACCGGAAATCCTTCAGTGCTTCAGCACGGTCATCGAACAACCCAAAGCGAAGAAGTCCGAGTGGCTGGCCGCACTGAGCGGGCAGTTCACCAAGGCGCAGTCCTTCAAGAATTGGTGCCCGACGCTGGATGACCGGTTGTTGAGCCTGACCATCATGGACCTGTGCGATCGCTTGCGGCTGATGTTCTTCGGCAACCTGTATCAGGATTGGTCGGAGTTCGTCCTGGCGGATCTAGGGATCTTTACCTACGAGAAAGTCGAGTTTTGCGCCGAGTCCCGAGGCTTGCGTAGTCGTGACGACGTCGAGGCGTTTCTCTATCTGCACGATTGTCAGCTGCGTTTTGAAGCCGGGGAGGCGCTGGAACAGGTCGTCGAACAGATCCAGGCAGTGCAAACCGCCAACCCCTGGCTGGAGCGGCGACGCGCCAAGCTGCTGTTCCAGATCGGGCAACACTGCGAGCGCATCACCGATTTCCCGGCAGCGCTGGCGATCTACCGCGAGTGTGCGTACCCCGGCGCCAGGTTGCGCTTGATCCGGGTGCTGGAGCGTTGCGCCGAGTTTCACTTGGCCCTGGAGTTGGCGACCGACGCCGAACACACGCCGGAGAGCGCCGCCGAGCAGCAACAACTGTTGCGGGTGCTGCCCAGGTTGCGGCGCAAACTCGGCGGGCCGCCGGCGCCACGGATCAAGCCGCGCGAAGTTGAACGTCTGGACCTGAGCCTGTCGCGAGTCGACCCGGCGCTGTCGGTCGAGTTCCACGTTCAGGCTCATCTCGATGAACCCACGGCACCGGTGCATTACGTCGAGAACAGCCTGATCAACTCGTTGTTCGGATTGCTCTGCTGGCCGGCGATTTTCGCACCGTTGCCGGGGGCATTTTTTCACCCGTTCCAGCGCGGGCCGGTGGACCTGCTCAGCGAAGATTTTCATTCCCGGCGTGCCGATCTGTTCCAGGCGTGCTTGGCAGAGCTGGACGATGGGCGTTATGCCGAGACCATCCGCCAGCGCTTTCGCGCCAAGTCGGGTGTGCAGTCGCCCTTTGTGTTTTGGGGAGTGCTGACCGAGGAGCTGCTTGAGCAAGCGCTGGACTGTCTGCCGGCTGAACACCTCAAGCACTGGTTCAACCGCCTGTTGCTGGACATCAAGGCCAATCGCGCCGGAATGCCGGACCTGATCCAGTTCTGGCCGCAACACAAGACCTACCGGATGATCGAGGTCAAAGGCCCAGGCGATCGCCTGCAAGACAACCAACTGCGCTGGCTGGAGTTCTGCCACGAACACCAGATGCCGGTCGCGGTCTGCTACGTGCAATGGGCTCAGGCTCAGGCTCAGGCTCAGGCTCAGGCTGAGGCGTGAGCTATCGCGTTGCAGTGCGTGCGTTGTGTGAGTTCACCGCCAAGGTCGGTGATCTCGACCTGCGCTTTACCCCGTCGCCGACAGCCCTGGAAGGCATCGTGGGTCACCGCACTGTCGCTTCGCGGCGCAGCGAGACCTATCAAAACGAAGTGGCCCTTGAAGGCGAATATCGGCAGTTGAAGGTCAGGGGCAGGGCGGACGGTTATGACCCCGGCCAGAACCGTCTTGAGGAAATCAAAACCTACCGTGGCGAACTGGAGCGGATGCCGGCCAACCACCGTCAGTTGCATTGGTCCCAGGCGAAAATCTACGGCTGGTTGATGTGCCAGAAATTGCAGCTGGCCGAGATCAAGTTGGCGCTGGTGTATTTCGATATCGTCAGCGAAAAGGAAACCAGCCTGGTCGAAACCTGGAGCGCGCTTGAACTGGAGCGTTTCTTCACGCTGCAGTGCGGGCTGTTTCTGCAGTGGGCCGAGCAGGAAATGGCCCATCGTGAAGCACGCAATCAGGCCGCGCAGGTGCTGGGCTTTGCGTACCCGGACTTCCGCCCGGGGCAACGTCACCTCGCCGAATCGGTGTTCAAGGCAGTCAGCACCGGTCGCTGCCTGATGGCCCAGGCTCCGACCGGCATCGGCAAAACGGTCGGCACACTGTTCCCGATGCTCAAGGCGCTGGCGCCGCAACAGCTGGACAAGGTGTTCTTTCTCACCGCCAAGACTCCCGGACGAAAATTGGCGCTGGATGCGGCTCAGGTGATCGTCGACAGCAGCGACGATTTACCGTTGCGAGTGCTTGAGATGATTGCTCGCGACAAAGCCTGCGAGCACCTGGACAAGGCCTGTCACGGCGAATCCTGTCCGTTGGCGAAAGGCTTTTACGATCGCTTGCCGGCGGCACGTCAGGCTGCGAGTCAGGTGACCTTGCTCAATCAAGCGGCCCTGCGTGAGATCGCTCTCGAACATCAGGTCTGTCCGTATTACCTGAGCCAGGAAATGGCCCGCTGGGCTGACGTGGTGGTTGCCGACTACAACTACTATTTCGACTTCAGTGCGTTGCTGTTCGGTTTGGCCCAGGCCAACCAGTGGAAGGTCGCGGTGCTGGTGGATGAGGCCCACAATCTGGTGGAGCGTGGTCGGCAGATGTACAGCGCCAGCCTCGATCAATTTACCTTGAATACCCTGCGCAAAAACGCTCCCGAGGTGCTGAAGAAGGGCTTGCAGCGGGTCAACCGTGAATGGAACGCGCTGCACAAAACACAGATCAGCCCTTATCAGGCCTACGCCAAGGCCCCGGAAAAACTGTTGCAGGCGCTGTCGCTCTGCACGACCGCCATCGGCGATTACCTCAACGATCACCCGCAAGGGCTGGATGCTGCATTGCAGAGCTTCTATTTCGATGCGCTGCAATTCATTCGGGTCGCCGAGCTGTTCGATGAGCATTTCCTGTTCGACATCAGCAAGCGCGACCTCGGCAACACGCGCAGCCTTTCGCAACTGTGCCTGCGCAACGTGGTACCGGCCGGTTTCATCCGCCCGCGTCTGATGGCGGCGCGCAGCACCGTGATGTTTTCCGCGACCTTGAGCCCGCAGCGCTATTACGCCGACCTGCTCGGGTTGCCGGCGACTACGGTGTGGATCGACGTTGAGTCGCCGTTCAGCGCCGAGCAGCTCAAGGTGCAGATTGTCAGCCAGATCTCCACCCGATTCGTGCACCGGCAGGTCTCGCTTGCGCCGATTGTCGAGTTGATGGCCCGACAGTTTATTGAGCGTCCCGGCAATTACCTGGCGTTTTTCAGCAGCTTTGATTATCTGCAACAGGTGGCGCAGCTGTTTGCCGAGACTTGGCCGCAGATCAACCTGTGGTCACAGTCACGCGGCATGGACGAAGCCCGGCGTCGGGCCTTTCTGGAGCAGTTCACGCCCACCAGCCAGGGCATCGGCTTTGCGGTGTTGGGTGGGGCGTTCGGCGAAGGCATCGACTTGCCGGGTACACGGCTGATCGGCGCCTTTATCGCAACATTGGGATTGGCGCAACTGAACCCGGTCAACGAGCAGCTGAAGCAGCGCATGGCGGCGATCTTCGGCGCAGGTTACGACTACACCTACCTGTTTCCCGGTGTGCAGAAGGTGGTGCAAGCCGCCGGACGGGTAATTCGGACCCAGCAGGATAAAGGCGTGGTGATGCTGATCGATGACCGTTTTGGCGAAAGCAAGGTTCAGCAGTTGTTGCCGCGCTGGTGGTCGGTCAGCGGGCGCGTGTGAAACACGCCGACGCCGTCAATGCATGCCGACTGTCCAGTCGGCGCGGCGCGAGGTCTGAACACCGCGTGCCTGGAGCACCATGCTGACCAACTCCGCCGCAAAACGGTGGCAGTCACCTGGCCAGCGTGCGGTCAGCAGGTTGCCGTCGCGGACGATAAACCCGCGTTGCGGGTTTTCTGTCGAATCACGTTGCGCGAATCGCGGCCCCGGCAAGAAGTCATGGACGCTGGCCAATGCCGCGGTGACTTCAGCCTGTACTGTTTGCGGGTACGTGCGGTAGTAACGGCCGAGCCACGGCGCGGTGACCCACCAGGCTGGCAGCTCCATGGTGTTGGCCAGCAACGCGGTAACCTTGCGACCGTGCAGCACCGACAGTACGTTGTCGGCATCCAGCGTACGGGCCAGCAGCAATACGCCATGGCAGACCGCCGCGACCGGTTTCTGTGCATTAAAGAAGTACCGGACAATCCGCCGGGCGTGTTCGGATTCCAGCAAACTGCGCATGCCCCTGGCATGGCCACCGGGGATTACCAGCCCCTCGAACTGCTCGGGGTCGACCTCGGTGTAGGCCATGGGCGACCTGAAATGTTCGTCGACGGTCATGGCGGCGTAACGCTGAAGATCCTCTTTGCGGGTCATCAGCAGCGAATTCAGCGGCCCGAAACCGATGTCCACCAGGCGCGCGTCGGCATAGGCCGGCAAGCCTTGCGGCGTCGCAAAGCGCACCTCGATCCCGGCGTCATGTACTGCCTGCCAGGGCACGCTGCTTTCGGTGGGGTCGTAGTCAGCCTGAGGTAACAGGAAGAGCAGCATGCACAAGACCTCGAGTCGTCAGCGCAGGGGATCGGCTATTGACCAGAGTCTGGACGCAGAGACTGGACTTCGCCAGCCATTGCCTGCCTATTCGATGCAGGCAGCGGCTCAAGCCTCAGTGAACCGAAACTTGAACAGCGTGCACGGGTAGCCGTCGAGGGGAAGCTGATGGCGAGTGAACTGACCCTGGGTCAGCTCAGGGATGATTTTTGACCAAAACGCCTGGGCCGGCTGATTGGCATCGATATGAAAAATCTGCCACTGACCGGGAAGCTGCTGGAGCAGGGCAGACACCACAAACTTCCCGACGCCGCAGCCTCGATAGCGACGGCTGACGAAGAGATAACCGATGTTGTACTGCACGTCGTCAAAACGAACCGCGTCGTCAACCGTCACGAACCCGGCGATCTCCCCGTCAACCTTGATCAGGAACGGCTGCGTCGCAGGCTTTCGCCAGTAGTCGAGCATGGGCTGAAGGGGGAAGAAACCATGGGCGCCAATCTTCAGCGGCAGCCACTCGCTGAAGTCGTACAGATAGAACTGCATCAGGTTTTCGATGCAGTCCAGTTCATCCCGTTGTGCGCGGTGCAGTTCGATCGTGGCCATTGCACACAGCTCCCGTTTGCAACCCTGTCGTCGACGCTAGCGCAGATGATTGGCTATCGCAATTAACCCAGCACCTCACGCAAACGCCGAGGCCTGATTAAGACCACACACCCTGTGGGAGCGAGCTTGCTCGCGAAGGCGGAGTGTCAGCCAACGGAGATGTTGGGGGTGATGGCCGCTTCGCGAGCAAGCTCGCTCCCACAGGTCATGCGTGGGGCCTTGAACTCAGAGTCGGAGCTGTTTGCGCAGTTCATCGTGAAGCCTTTCAGCGGCTGGCAGTGTGTGCGCCACCGAACAGACATGGGACGGTCGCTACTACACTCTAATTAACAGTCGGCGGCTGCCCATCCTGATGGTTATTGGTTTGCCGCATCGTTTGTATCGCTGGCATTGGAGTTCAACCATGACAACCTCACTACGATCACTTCTGTTTATCGCGCTCGCAACCCTGTCGCTGGCTTCAACCGGTTTGCTCAATACCGCAAGCGCCGCAACGGCCCAGGATCTGGACCAGGATTCCCGACATGCCTTGCAAATCCTCTACAAAACCAATCCGTTGGCCGAAACCATGTCGCGTACTGCCAAGGCTGTGCTGGTGTTCCCTAAAGTTATCAAAGCGGGCCTGGTGTTTGGTGGCAGTTATGGTGAGGGGGTCATGTTCAATGGCAAAAAAGTAGACAATTACTACAACACTGTGACCGGTTCATGGGGTTTGCAGGCAGGTGCCCAGTCCTATGCCTATGCCGTGTTCTTGATGACTGACAAGGCGGTTAACTATGTGCGCGAGACCAAGGGTTGGGAAATTGGTGTAGGTCCGACCGTTGTGCTGGTTGACCAAGGGGCTGCGAAAAACCTGTCCAGTTCGACATTGAAGGACGATGCCTATGCGTTTGTCTTTGACCAGCAAGGCCTGATGGCGGGCGTCAGCATTGAAGGCACCAAGATTTCGCTGATCAAACGATAAGCCCGACTACAGCAATGCAGTGATGATCGATCAACTGGGTTAGAGAGGCTGCCTAAGGCAGTCTCTCCCAGACTTGCGTATCGGCTAACTCGCTGTCGGTGGCGTGTTTTGCGCGGCCGTTTATGGGGCTCAGCTCATAACTCCCGGCTTGGTCATAGGCGGCCAAATAGCGTACGCCACTCAATTTGTGGAGGTAGCGCATCAATGGATGGCACTGTGCATTAATACGCTGTGCCAGGGCGGATTCGGTCATTGTGTTCATGGTTTTACCTGCTGCAGCGAAGGCTTCTCTGTGGTTATTTTTATTCTGTGCCTGATCGTCGCAGCGTTCTGTACGCCATCACACACTGGGCAATCTAAATTGCGCAAAAAAACAGTTGCACAAGTGGAATAACAACGACCGCGCCTCTGATCAATCAAACACTGACAATATGTGTGTTGCCGTACAGACCGCACCGGGTACTTGCGTCAAGTTGGTAGCCTGCAACGCGCAGATCAAGGTCTCACCGCCTGCACAACATCCACCTGCTCGCAGACGCAAGGAGAAAAGCCATGAGCTTGGGAACCCTACTGTTGATCTTGCTGATTTTGCTGCTATTTGGCGCCATTCCGACATGGCCGCACAGCCGAAGCTGGGGCTATGCGCCGAGCGGTTTATTAGGCGTAGTCGTTATTGTCCTGATTGTGTTGTTGTTATTAGGGAGGATATGACGGCAATCGACAAATAATCCCGCGCTCAAATAGTGGTTGCGGTGAATAGTGGGGAGATATTCGCCGCGGGAGCGCGCGACAGCATTAACGCCGACTACTTCCTGTCATCAACCTGTTAATAAACAGCCCTGCGTGCACTAACGCACAGACCCGATTCGGCCACTACGCGCACTCTGAATGCCAGGCAGATTGCTGCCAGTCATTTACCGGAGAAAACATGAAAACCCTGCAGAAATTTACGCTCGGCGCCGTAACGGTTGCCTTGCTCATCAGTTTGAGTGGTTGTCCCAGTATGTCGACACAAGGGCGCAACACGGCCATTGGTGCTGGCGTCGGTGCTGTCGGAGGGGCCGTTCTGACTGGAGGCAGCGCCTTGGGTACTGTCGGTGGTGCGGCCGTCGGCGGAATCATTGGGCACGAAATCAAAAAGTAGTTCTCCCACGCTACTGTCATTCGTTTTAGTACGATTCAAGGAGTGTTTATCATGCTGTTCAATCATTCACGGACACTTTCAAGACTCGCCCTGACCCTATTGCTGGGTTTGTCTCCCCTGGTGCTGCATGCAGCCACCGCAGAGCCGGTCGACATGTCGGCCGTACAGTTGGAACCGCAAGAGCAGAACGGCATCCGCTATCTGACGGGTGGCATTGGCCTGGATGAGTCAAAGGCCTTGCTCCAGACTCAGGGCTACAACCTCCACATGACCTTTTCAACCGGATCGGCCAATCAGTACGTCAGCAATGTCGACGTGGTGATCCAGAGCGAAAAAGGTACCCCCCTGTTGTCGCTGAGTCAGGTAGGGCCCATCGTGTACGCGCAATTACCGGCAAATAAATACCTGGTCATTGCCAGTTTGAATGGCCATGAAGAGCGCCACACCATTGCACTCGATGGTAAGTCCATCGGAACACTGAACTTGCATTGGAGTGAATAGCGTGCAACCCGGCATTGCGTATCACGGCACGTTTCATGAGATGAGGCTGTTCAAGTCTGACGACCGGCCTCTCGCTGCACGCATGCTTGCTGAACGATATCTGGCGGCGAACCTCAAGGCCCAACACGTACTGGACGCTGCGCGGGACGGGTTATGTAGCAACTATGCTGCGGCAGAAGACCGGGCGCTGTTTGCCGAACAGTTGATCGGGATTGTCAGTCACGATCTGCGCAATCCGTTGGCCGCAATAAAAATGGCTTCGCAATTGCTCGGAGGTCGTGACTTGCCTCCTAAACAAGTACAAATGCTCGCCCACATCACGCACGCAGCCGAGCGCGCACAGCATCTGGTGGCAGACCTGCTGGACTTCACCCTGAGGCAAGTCGGGCGAAGCATTGCGGTTTCCTTAAAGCCGGTTGATTTGCACACACTGGTGGGCGAATGCCTGGACGAGCTGAGTCTGGCGTTCCCTGAGCACACGCTGACCCATCGCTGTGTTGGCCAAGGCGAATTCATTGCCGATAGTGATCGGCTATACCAGCTTATTGGCAATCTGGTTGCCAACGCGATTGCCTATGGCACGGCTGAGGGTGGAGTCACAGTGACTTCGCGGTTTGAGAACCGGGTGATCATTGCCGTGCACAACAATGGCACGCCGATCCCCTCAGCGCTGCTCGACAACCTGTTCGAACCGATGATTCGCGGCAGTCACAATAATGCGGGACTGCGCAGCGTTGGGCTCGGGCTGTTCATTGTGAGAGAGATTGTCAGAGCACATCACGGCGATGTGAGGGTGAACTCTTCGATAGAAGAGGGCACTACGTTTACGGCGACGTTTCCCCTGCCACGATAGCCGCGTCATAACGGGGTCGAGTGGGTGTCGCTATAGCACTCGCATGACGCCGCCTCCAATCCCTTGCGGTCAAGAATCGTGATTTCACCACGGGTATAGCGGATCAATCCACGCTGTTGCAGCGCACCGGCGGCCAGGGTCACGCCACTGCGACGAACCCCAAGCACGTTCGCCAGGGACATGTGGGTCAGATGAAAGTGATTGGCGTGCGCACGATCGTGGGTCATCAGCAACCAGCGCGCCAGGCGCGGCTCGATCTCATGAAAATGGGTACAAGCGGCGGTTTGAGCGAGCTGCATCATCTGCACGTACAGATACTGATTGAGTCGGCGCAGCAATAGCGGGCTATCGCGAAGTGCGACCTGCAGCTGTAAGCCACTCATCCTCAGACACGTACCGGCGCCTTGCACCACGGCCCGCATGGGGGCGGTATCAACCCCCAGAGCAAGCGTCGCCCCGAGCATCCCTTCATTACCGATCAGACTCATTTGCAGAGGAGGGTGGCTGTACAGCGTAACCACTTGAGAGATGAACGCTGTTTGCGGGAAGTACACATGCAGGATCGGATGACCCGGCTCACACAGGACGGTGCCAAAGGTCAGTTCGACTTTATCGCACTGCGCCTCCAGCCGGCCGTAGTCAATTTTCGACAGCCCCTGAAGTAGTCGGTTTTCTACTTGCCGCCCCGGTGTATTTGGCACACGAACGTCCTGCAGCACAGTGGGCCCGGGTTGGGCGGGACAGGTGCCGAGCCGTCTCATGTTTTAAGTGTGGGCGACGCCGGCAGTGCGGTCTGTTCGCTAGAACACGCAGACGTCGGTCGCTGGCAGTCAGCGAGTGGGCTTTAATGGAAGGTAGGGCAGCAGGCGCTCGGTTTCTTTTCTGACCACGGCATAGCACTCGCAGCTGAGTTTCTCGAGCGCGTCCCTGTCCAGCACCTTGATGTGGCCACGGCTGTATTCGATAACGCCCAGGCGTTGCAGCTTGCCGGCGGCATCGGTTACGCCTTCGCGGCGTACGCCGAGCATGTTGGCGATCAGTTCCTGGGTCATGATCAGTTGATTGTCTTGCAGGCGATCGAGGGACAGCAGTAACCAGCGGCACAATTGCTGATCAATCGAGTGGTGGCGGTTGCACACCGCGGTCTGGGCCATCTGCGTGATCAACGCCTGGGTGTAGCGCAACATCAACTGGAGCATCTCCCCGTGGCGGTTGAACTCATCCTTGAGTCGCTGGCCGGGCAACCGGAATGCATGCCCGGCACTCTGGACAATCGCCCGGCTTGGCGTGCTTTCGCCGCCCATGAAGACGGCGATGCCGATCAGGCCTTCGTTGCCGACCACCGAAATCTCCGCCGATGCGCCGTTTTCCATCACATACAGCAAGGACACGATGGAGTCGGTGGGGAAATAGACGTGCCGCAGGGCATCTCCAGACTCGTAGAGCACCTTGCCCAGCGGCAGGGTGATCGGTTCGAGGTAGGGCAACAAGCGTTCCAGCGCTTGTGCGGGAAGGGCCGCCAGCAGATGGTTCTGTTGTGGCTTGGGAGCATCAAGCATGTCAGCCACCGTCCGAAGGTGAGTTTCCCGATACCAACAGATTAATCCATGGCGTGCTGTGTACATGGCCGTACGAAGCCGTCCGTCGGTTTTGGTCTGCACATTCAAGTGTGCAGGGACCTTTCCGGTAATTTTTGACCATGATCAATCGCTCGCCCGCGACCCCGGCGCATTCTGAGCCTCGTGCTCAATTTCAGCCCATGTACAGAGCCAGGGAGACCTTTCACTACGAAGCCACCACTGATCTGAATGGTCGCTGAGCGTGATGTTAAGTACGCGTGACTTGATCGAAATCAGAGTTTTAAGGCAATCGTTGACTAGTCTCAAATATCAGACTCACGGCAACGCTTGCCAAGACAGTGGGAGCTACATCATGACCCCTCATCAGCATTCGGTTGAAAACGCGGGACCACCGTTTTGGAGGAGCAAAATGGGTGTCGTACTCATCATGCTGGTTGCGATTGGCGTTTTTTACGTGGTCCGGGAGCACTTCAGCCATGTTTCGCCTTATCTGACTTACCTGCCCTATCTGATTCTGTTGATTTGCCCCTTGATGCATTTTTTTGGCCATGGCCATGGGGGGCACGGTGGACATGTCGATCCGTCAGAAACCAACAGGGATGAGAAAGGAAAATAGCCATGCCCAACGCCATCAGTCACCAAGGCCATGCCCATGCCCTTCCTGCGAAGGCCCAGGAGGAAGGTCTACGCGATCCGGTGTGTGGCATGGCTGTTACCCGGCCGTTCAAGTTCAGCGAGACTTATCAGGGGCAGACCTATCAGTTTTGCAGCATTAAGTGCCAGGAGAGGTTTCGAGCAGAACCCCCGCGCTATGCCGCTGCCCCGTTGGATACCGGTCACTCCAGCCACACAGTTCCAGCAGCTGAAACGCAGGAAGTTACTGAATACACCTGCCCTATGCATCCAGAGATACGTCGGCCTGGCCCCGGTACCTGTCCTAAATGCGGCATGACATTGGAACCGGTCATGCCCGTGCTGGAAGAGGAGGAAAACCCCGAATTCAAGGACTTCACCCGTCGCTTTTGGTGGTCGTTGCCATTAACAGTGATCGTGGCGGTACTCGCCATGGCGGGACACTCGCTGCAACTCTTCCATGGGGCGACCCAAAACTGGCTCGAGCTTATCCTTGCAACCCCTGTAACCTTATGGGCGGGTTGGCCGTTTTTTGTGAGAGGCATCGATTCGATTCGTCATCGCAGCCCCAATATGTGGACCTTGATTGGCCTGGGCACAGCAGCTGCGTACCTTTACAGCGTCGCAGCCACACTTTTTCCCCAGAGTTTTCCCGCCACCTTCATGCAAGAGGGCCGCATCGGCGTCTACTTCGAAGCCGCAGCCGTGATCATCTCGCTGACCCTGTTCGGTCAGATGCTTGAACTCAAAGCTCGATCACAAACGTCTTTGGCTATTAAGTCTCTGCTTGGCCTGTCTCCGAAAACCGCACGCAGGATCAATGCCGATGGCAAAGAGGAAGACATTCCTCTCACGCATGTGCACAAGGGGGATCACCTTCGGGTCAGACCGGGTGAAAAGGTTCCTGTCGATGGCTCAGTGCTGGAAGGCGAAAGCGCGGTCGATGAATCGATGCTGACCGGCGAGCCGGTGCCTGTGATGAAAAGAAGCGGTGATAGTTTGATCGGCGCCACGCTCAATACCCATGGCAGCCTGGTGATGGAAGCGCAGAAAATTGGTGCTGAAACCATGCTGTCACAAATCGTTCAGATGGTTGCCCGTGCCCAACGCTCTAAAGCGCCCATGCAGCGCATGGCTGACGCCGTCGCGGGTTACTTTGTGATGGGTGTCATCGCGATTGCCATACTGACCCTTTTGGGGTGGGGGTTGTTTGGTCCTGAGCCTGGCTGGGTCTTCGGCCTGATCAATGCTGTCGCTGTGCTAATTATTGCTTGCCCCTGCGCTTTGGGGCTCGCGACGCCGATGTCAATCATGGTTTCCACCGGCAAAGCGGCCAGCATGGGTGTGCTATTCAGAGATGCCGGCGCCATCGAGAACCTGTGCAAGATCGACACGCTGATCGTGGATAAGACAGGAACCCTGACAGAGGGGCATCCGGTATTTCACAGTGTGGAAGCCACGCAGACGTTCATCCCCAATGATGTACTTCAACTGGCCGCCAGCCTCGATCAAGGCAGTGAGCATCCGCTGGCTCGCGCCATTGTTGACCATGCCCTTGCCGAGAACCTGGTCCTGACCAAGCCTGAGTCGTTCGAGTCCAGTTCCGGGATCGGGGTCATCGGCTGGGTAGATGGCAAGGAAATCCAACTGGGCAATACCGCCTTGATGGAAGAGGCAGGTGTGAACATCAGCCCCCTCAAAAGCCGTGCTGAGCAATTGCGCATTGAGGGCATCAGCATCATCTACCTGGCGGTCGATGGAACATTGGCGGGGTTGCTGGCGGTGTCAGACCCGATCAAGCCGACCTCCAGGGAGGCTGTCACCAAGCTCAAAGCCGATCATATAAAGATCATCATGGCCACCGGCGATGGCCTCACCACGGCACGGGCTGTAGCCAAGGAAATGGGTATTGAAGAGGTGCACGGTGAGGTGAAACCCCAGGACAAGGAGCGTCTGGTCGCAGACCTCCAAAAAACCGGTCGACGCGTTGCCATGGCGGGCGACGGTATCAATGATGCTCCTGCCCTGGCCCGAGCAGATGTAGGCATCGCAATGGGGACAGGCACAGACGTCGCGATGAACAGTGCGCAGCTCACTCTCGTAAAGGGTGACTTGATGGGGATTCTCCGGGCGCGGGCCCTTTCTGTCGCGACGGTAAAAAACATGCGGCAGAATCTGGGTTTCGCCTTTATCTACAACTCGATGGGTATCCCACTCGCGGCAGGTCTGCTGTATCCACTGAGCGGACATCTCTTATCGCCGATGATCGCGGCCATTGCCATGAGCGTTAGCTCCGCATCCGTCGTTTTCAATGCGCTGAGGCTGAGGAGCACTCACGTAGATTGAGATCAAGACTCTGTTCAAGCCACGACATAGCTCTTTTTAGGAAAAATAAAATGCGCAAATTATGGGTAACCCTGGCAGCTTTGGTCGCGTTAAACCTGAATGGCTGCGGCTACAACACGTTTCAGAGCAACGACGAGCAAATTAAAGCCAGCTGGTCTGAGGTAGTGAACCAATACCAACGCCGCGCGGATCTGGTACCCAATCTGGTCAATACCGTCAAAGGCTATGCTTCGCATGAAAAAGAAGTACTGACTCAAGTGACCCAAGCACGCGCTCAGGCGAGTTCCATACAAGTGACACCAGAGGTGCTCAATGACCCGGGCGCTTTTGCCAAGTTTCAGGCTGCACAAGGCGAGCTGTCTGGAGCGTTGTCCCGGTTGCTGGCAGTGAGCGAAAACTACCCGCAACTAAAAGCCGACGCCGGTTTTCGCGATTTGCAGGCGCAGCTGGAAGGTACCGAAAACCGCATCACAGTGGCGCGTAACCGTTACATCAAATCAGTGCAGGAATACAACGTCACGGTCCGCTCCTTCCCCTCCAATCTAACGGCGATGGCATTCGGATACAAAGAGAAGCCTAATTTCACCGTCGCAAACGAAAAGGAAATCGCTAAGCCACCCACTGTAGATTTTGGGTCGACGCCTGTGATCCCCCCAAGCGCACCTCAGGGAGCAGCCAAGTGATGACGGTGCGCAGGACCAGCGCGGCGGTATTGTTTGCCCTTATGCTTTGCTGGTCTTTCCTCGCGGGCGCTCAAGTCGCAGTCCCCCCTCTGACCGGACGGGTCACTGACCAGACCGCGACGCTCACCGCAGATCAGACGGCAAGTCTTGAGCAAACTTTACGGGCGTTTGAAGCCAAAAAAGGCACTCAGCTCGCACTTCTCATTGTCCCCACCACCCAGCCGGAAGCGATCGAGCAATATGCTTTGCGCGTTGCGGAGCAATGGAAGTTAGGCCGAAAAAATGTGGATGACGGTGCAATCCTGGTCATCGCCAAGGCCGACCGTGCGCTTCGCATCGAAGTTGGTTATGGGCTTGAGGGTGCACTCAATGACGCTACCAGCAAGCGCATCATCAGCGAGATCATTACGCCACGTTTCAAGCAAGGCGACTTCTATGGCGGTATTGCTGCTGGGCTCAACCAGATGATCCAGGTAATTGATGGCGAGCCGTTGCCGGCACCCAACGGACAACCTATCGATGGTAGTCCTGACTTTCGGCAGTATGGTCCGCTCGTTTTTATTCTTGCGCTCGTGATCGGTAGAGTGCTGCGCCCCGTTCTGGGCAGATTTCCAGGCGCCCTGATCACTGGCGGGGTTGTGGCGGTTATCGCTTGGTTGGTTGCCGGCGCAGTGTTCATCGCGTTGGGCGCGGGCGTGATGGCGCTCTTGTTCACGTTGTTAGGCGGCGGTATGGGCGGATACGGTATGGGGGGACGTGGAGGATTCGGTCGAGGCGGTGGTGGTGGCTTCAGCGGAGGTGGCGGCGGGTTTGGCGGCGGCGGCGCATCGGGGAGGTGGTGACGATGAATATCAAACGCATTATGAAACACCTTGCTATGACTCACTGGGAGGTCAATCGGGCATTTCCCCGCAAAACGTTGTTCGCGATCGAGCAAGCGATCAAAGCCGGTGAGACCGCACACGTCGGAGAAATCCGTTTCGTCGTGGAGGGCGCACTGGATAGCACGCCGCTTTTCAAAGGCCAATCCGCGCAAGAGCGCGCTGTCGATGTGTTTTCGCAATTGCGTATATGGGACACCGCTCACAATAACGGTGTGCTGATTTATCTGTTGCTCGCTGACCGGGACGTGGAGATTGTTGCCGATCGCGGAATTCACGCGAAGGCGGGTACTCAAGAATGGCAGAGCATTTGCCGCCAGATGGAAGCCGCCTTTAAACAGGCCAACTATGAAGGCGGCGTGGTCAGCGGTATTCAGGCGGTTACACAGCATCTGACGAAACACTTTCCCGCTGTCGGCGGTGACCGGAATGAATTGCCGGATACACCAGTGGTGCTCTGAGCCCCATGGCAACCATGAAAGCGGCAATATTCGTCGAAAAAAACCGAATCGTCCTCGATGACAAACCAATCCCCGAAATCGGCCCACTGGATGCGTTGGTCCGTATTACCACGACGACGATCTGCGGCACTGACGTGCACATCCTGCGAGGCGAATACTCCAGCGACGTCACTTCTAGAGAGGTGTGTCCCGGTGACAGCCGGCGACCAGATGCTTGAGCCCGTCCATATCGAGGATTTTGACGTTACGGGCGGACACCTCGACCAGTGCCTGATCCCTCAGATGGGCAATGCCTCTGCAGATGGTTTCCAGGCGCAGTCCAAGGTAGGAGCCAATCTCTTCGCGCCGCATCTTCAGGACAAACTCCCTGGATGAGTAACCGCGAATGCTGAACCGCTGAGACAGGTTAAGCAGAAAAGCCGCCAGGCGTTCGTCCGAGCTCATGTTACCCATCATCATCAGCATGCTGTGATCACGGACGATTTCCCTGCTCAGGAGTTTGTTCAGATTGTGCTGGAGTGAAGGCAGCTCATGGGCGAGCTTCTCCAGTTGGGTGAAATGAATGGGACAAACCTCGCTGTCCTCAAGAGCGAAAGCATTGCAGGCGTGCTGCTCTGCGCTGATGGCATCCAGGCCTAGCATCTCGCCGAGCATTTGAAAGCCGGTGACCTGCTCGCGGCCATCAAGTGACAGCACACTGGTTTTGAAACAGCCTATGCGTACCGCGTAAAGCGAGCGCAATGGATCGCCTGTGCGGTACAACGCTGCGCCTTTTTTAACTTTCACGCGCTGGACGATCAAGGTGTCCAGCCGCTCGACTTCCTGGCCGCTCAGACCAATCGGCAGGCACAACTCCAACACACTGCAGTTTGAGCAAGCAGCCTTGAGATAGTGAACTTGAAGTGGTCGAACCTCAGACGGTGACATGTCGCCCCCTTAATGGCTGAAGGAAGCATAGGCGCTTGTCAGTTCGGGAAAGACCTTCATTTGCAAGCGAGAGGGTGTGGAGCGACGAACGGGAACGTGTTCATTGGCCACACGATGTGAAAAGCTGTTATGTGCTTTTCCAGTACTTCTGCATCTCGAGAAACAGAAACGATGCGGTCCAGGAGATGAGCACCAGACCGGTCAGAACCTGCATTTTCTGCATTTGCTCAGCCATGGCTTTGTTCTTGATCAGATAATTGCGCTAAAGACGGCCGTGGTATGCCGCATCGAAAATTTCTGCCGCGCCATTTCGGGTCAATGGCAGCGGGTTGCCGCAGGCAGTGGGGTCGACAATCGCCATGTCGGCGATCAGGTCGGCTTGTCGATCATCCACCCCCAGCTCAAACAGCGTATGCGGCACGCCGATGTCCTTGCGCAACTTGAGGACGAAGGCCAGGAAGCTGTCGAAGCCTGGGGAGGGCAGACGCAGATAAGCCGCGAGGCGGGTGATGCGTTCCTCGATGGCCGGGCGATTGAATTTCAATACATAGGGCATGAACGTGGCGTTGGTCATGCCGTGATGGGTGTCATACAGGGCTCCCACCGGATGTGAGAGCGCGTGTATCGCGCCCAGACCTTTCTGGAAGGCGGTAGCGCCCATCGCAGCGGCCGCGAGCATTTCCGCGCGCGCCTCAAGGTCAGAGGGTGTGCGTACCGCCCGCACCAGAGCATTGGCCACCAGGCGCATGCCTTCCACCGCAATACCTTCGGCCATGGGATGAAAACCGGGGGCGCAGTACGATTCCAGGCAATGCGCAAACGCATCCATGCCGGTGCCGGCGGTGACCTTGGCCGGCATGCCGACGGTGAGCGCCGGGTCGCTGATGACCACCCGCGGCATCATTTTCGGATGGAAGATGATGCGTTTGGTGTGCGTACGCTCGTCGATGATCACCGCCGCACGGCCGACCTCGGATCCTGTACCCGCGGTGGTCGGCACCGCAATGATCGGTGCGATGCTGCTTTCATCGGCGCGGGTCCAGTAGTCGCCGATGTCTTCGAAATCCCACACCGGTCGGGTCTGACCGCTCATGAAGGCGATCAGTTTGCCCATATCCAGCCCGCTGCCGCCGCCGAAGGCGATCACGCCATCGTGCTTGCCAGCACGCCAGGCATCGAGCCCTCCCGCCAGGTTGGCCTCGACCGGATTGGGCTTGAGGTCAGAAAACAGCGCCACACCGAGGCCGGCGGCGCGCAAGGAGTCCAGCGCCGCCGTGGTGATCGGTGCGCGCGCCAGGCCACTGTCGGTGACCAGCAACGGCCGCTGGATACCTTGACTGCGGCAGGTGTCGGCCAGTTCGGCGATGCGACCAACACCGAAGTGGATGCTCGTGGGGTAGTTCCAGTTCGCAGTCAGGCTCATGGCTCAGATCTCGTGGCGCAGATGGAAGGATTTGGCTCGGGTCAGGCTCTCAAAGCCCAGGTGTGACAGCGTGACACCGCGCCCGCTGTTCTTTACCCCGGTCCAGGCCAGGGCCGGGTCCAGGTAATCGCAGCGGTTCATGAACACCGTGCCGGTGGCGATCTCGTTGCCGATACGTTCGGCGGCGGCGAGATCCTCGGTCCAGATGGACGCGCTGAGCCCGAACTCACTGTCGTTCATCAAGGCGATGGCTTCGTCGTCGCTGGCTACCGGCATGATGCCGACTACCGGACCAAAGCTTTCCTCACGCATCACCGACATGTGATGGGTGACGTCGACTAATACCTGTGGCGCAAGATAGACGCTGCCCGGTGCGTCAGCAGGGAAGGTCTTCGGATCGATCAGCGCCGTGGCGCCTTTTGCCAGTGCATCGGCGATCTGCCCGCGCACGAATTCAGCGGCACTCGGATTGACCAGCGGGCCGAGCGTGGTGGCTTCGTCCAGCGGGTTGCCCAGCACGTATTGGCGGGTCAAGGCGACGAAGCGCTCGACAAAGACCGGGTAAATTTTTTCATCGACATAGATACGCTCGACGGCGCAGCAGCTTTGCCCGGAGTTGAAGAAGCTGCCGTCCACCAGGTTTTCCACCGCATGCTCAAGGTTCGCGTCTGCTCGCACGTAGGCCGGGTCTTTGCCGCCGAGTTCCAGTCCCATGCCGAGGAAGTGCCCAGTGGCGGCGTTTTCCATGGCTTTGCCGGCGTTGACCGAGCCAGTGAAGTTCACCTGCTGCACCCGTCCAGAGGCAATGATCGCCGCGGTATAGGTATGATTGAGCAGCAGGTTATGGAACAGCCCTTCGGGCAGGTTGGCGCGGCGAAAGGCCTCGGCGAAACGTTCACCGACCAATAGCGTTTGCGAGGCGTGTTTGAGGATGACGCTGTTGCCGGCCATCAGCGCCGGGATAATCGAATTCACTGCCGTCAGGTACGGGTAATTCCAGGGCGCGACGACCAGTACCGTACCCAACGGCTCGCGTTTGATATAACGCCGAAAACCTGCAACAGGCGTGGGTTCCAGCGCTGCCAGGGCGTCAGGTGCAATGGCAATCATGTGGCGGGCACGCTCTTCGAAACCGCGCAGCTCGCCGGCACCAAAGCGTACCGGTCGGCCCATTTGCCAAGCCAGTTCTGGCACTATTTCGTCTTTCATTGCCAGCATCGCATCCACGGCGGCGCTGCATAAGGCCGCGCGCTCGCTCAATGGCCGGCGCTTCCATAACGCCTGAGCAGCTGCGGCAGCCGTCAGAGCCTGCTCGATCTGCGTCGCATTGGCGCAGTGGCGTTCGGCGTAGACCCGGCCATCGACCGGTGAGATGAGTTGAATCGTCGAAGTCATGGTGGTCTCAATAGCGCTCAAAGCCGCGTTGCAGTTCCCAGTCGGTTATCCGCCGGTCGTACTCTTTCTGCTCCCATTCGGCGGTGTGCACGTAGTGGTCGACCACTTCATCGCCGAATGCCTCGCGCAACATGCTCGAGGCCTTGAGCGCGGCGCAGGCATCGCGCAGGGTTTTCGAAACTTCCGGCAAGTGTTCGTCGAGGTAGGCATCGCCTTCAAAGGGTGGCGCCAGGCTGAGTTTCTCGTCGATACCGGCCAGGCCAGCGGCGATCAACGCGGCGAAGGCCAGGTAAGGGTTGAGGTCGGCGCCGCCGATGCGGCATTCGATACGGATGGCTTTGCTGGCTTCGGCGCATAAACGAAAGCCTGCGGTGCGATTGTCCCGACTCCAGACTGCACGGGTCGGCGCGAAGGTGCCGGCCTGAAAGCGCTTGTACGAGTTGATATAAGGCGCGAGAAAACAGGTGATGTCGTTGGCGTATTTGAGTTGCCCGGCCACCCAGGAACGCATCAGTGTCGACATGCCAAACTCGGCCTTGGGGTCGAAGAACAGCGGCTTTTTGCCATTCTTGTCCCACAACGAGTTGTGGATATGGCTACTGGAACCGGCGGCGTCATAGCGCCACTTGGCCATGAACGTGATTGCCTTGCCCTGCAGCTGCGCGATCTCTTTGCAGGCATGCTTGATGATGACGTGCTGGTCGGCCATGGTCAGGGCATCGGCATAACGGATGTTGATTTCTTCCTGGCCCGGGCCCCATTCACCCTTGGAGTTCTCCACGGGAATGCCGGAGGCCTGTAAATGCTTGCGAATCGCCCGCAGCACCGGCTCCTCGCGGGTGGTCTGGAGGATGTTGTAATCCTCGATGTAGTGGCCAGCCGTTTTCGGCTTGTGGTAGTTGCGCTCGTGGATGGCCTCGTAACTCTCGTCAAACAGATAGAACTCCAGCTCAGAGGCGAACATGCCGCTGTAGCCGCGCTCGCTCAGGCGCTCGATCTGTTTTTTCAGGATCGCCCGGGGGCTGTGCGGCAGGTCCCGCCGATGGTGATGATCGAGCACGTCGCAGAGCACCAGCGCCGTGCATTCGAGCCACGGCACGCGACGCAAGGTGGCCATGTCGGGTTTCAGCACAAAATCGCCATAGCCTTTGCTCCAGCTGGCTGCGGCGTAACCCGGCACCGGTTCCATGTCGATGTCGTCGGCCAACAGGTAATTGCAGCAGTGGGTTTCGTCATGGCCGCTGTCGATGAAAAATTCGACCTGGAAGCGCTTGCCGACCAATCTTCCCTGCATATCGACCATGCAGACCAGCACGGTATCGATATCACCTGCGGTAGCGGCGAGTTTCAGTTCTTCGAAGCTGAGGAGGGGCTCGGTCATCACGTCAGTCCTGCGTGAATTGTCAGGTGTACACAACACCTGTAGGAGCTGCCGCAGGCTGCGATCTTTTGATCTTCCCAACAGACGACTCATTGCCTGGACGGACGCCAAGATCAAGAGATCGCAGCCTGCGGCAGCTCCTACGGTGAAGGCGTACACCGGTAAATAGCTGCTGAAAGCTTAGCCTACTGCTGTTAATCAGCCGCCGCTTCCAGCAGCTAAAATGACACTCAAGAGGGATGGCACCATGAGTGAATTCGTCAAGGTCGCCTGCGTGGGCGATATCGAGCCGGGTAACGGCAAAACCGTGAACCTTGGGGGAACGCCTGTCGCGCTATTCAATGTGGATGGCCAGTATTTCGCCATTCATAACACCTGCCCGCACGAAGACGGCTCGCTGGGGGAGGGAATTCTTTGCGACAACGTGGTGATCTGTCCGGTTCATGCCTACGAGTTTGACGTGACCACTGGCGAATGCCTTACAGAGTCCGCTTATCAGGTCGAACAGTTCGAGGTCCGGGTGGACGGTAACGACATCCTGTTACGGCAATCGTCGGATGGTTGAACGCTACGGTCTGTACGAAAACTCGCCGAGCGGCGATCAGGCAAGGCAAAAACAGGCGAGGAAGCGGAGTTTAGGCCCCTAAATGAGCATTCCGAGCCTGTTTTTAACGCAGCCTGGTCGACGCGCAGGCAGTTTTCGTACAGAGCCTAAGGACGCGCTCGGGTCGCAAGGTAAAGGGAAGGAGTATAGTTAAACGATCCAATCGTCCTGCCAACGGCAGGAGGCATCTGCGATGAGCACCGACAACGCCAGGATCCGCGAACTCAGCAACCGGGCCTACAAGTACGGCTTTGTCTCTGATTTTGAGAGCGACGCGGCCCCGCGCGGGCTCAACGAAGACCTCATCCGCCTGATCTCGACGAAAAAGAACGAACCCCAGTGGCTGCTCGACTGGCGCCTGAAGGCGTATCGCTACTGGCTGACGATGCGCGAGCCCACTTGGCAGAACGTCCACTACGGGCCCATCGACTACCAGGACATCATCTATTACTCGGCGCCCAAGCCGAAAACGCCGGGGCCCAATAGTCTTGACGAGGTCGATCCCGAGCTGCGCGAGATGTTTGGCAAGCTCGGCATCTCGCTCGCCGAGCAGGAACGCCTGACCGGCGTTGCGGTGGATGCCGTGGTCGATTCGGTCTCGGTGGCGACCACCTTCAAGCACAAACTCGCCGAGGTCGGGGTGATCTTCTGCTCGTTCTCCGAAGCCGTGCAAAACCATCCAGAACTGGTGCGCAAGTACCTGGGTTCGGTGGTGCCCTACAGCGACAACTTCTTCGCCACACTGAACTCGGCAGTGTTTTCCGATGGCTCCTTCTGCTACGTGCCCAAGGGCGTGCGCTGCCCGATGGAACTGTCGACCTACTTTCGCATCAACGCCGCGGACACCGGCCAGTTCGAGCGCACGCTGATCGTCGCAGAAGAGGGCGCCTACGTGAGCTACCTCGAGGGCTGTACCGCACCGATGCGCGACAATAACCAGTTGCACGCGGCGGTGGTCGAACTGGTCGCGCTGGATAACGCCCAGATCAAGTACGCCACGGTGCAGAACTGGTACCCCGGCGATGCTCAAGGACGCGGCGGGATCTTCAACTTCGTCACCAAGCGCGGCAAGTGCGCAGGCGCGCATTCGAAGATTTCCTGGACTCAGGTTGAAACCGGCTCCGCCATCACCTGGAAGTATCCGGGAGTGATTCTGCAGGGCGACTATTCGGTCGGTGAGTTCTACTCGGTCGCCCTGACCGCCAATCACCAGCAGGCGGACACGGGCACCAAGATGATCCACATCGGCCGGCACACACGCAGCACCATTCTTTCCAAAGGGATTTCCGCCGGCCATGGGCAGAACACCTACCGTGGCCTGGTGAAGATCCAGAAAGCTGCGACCGGTGCCCGCAACCATACCCAGTGCGACTCCCTCCTTCTCGGCAGCCACTGTGGCGCCCACACCTTCCCCTATATCGACGTGAAGAACCCCAGCGCCCAGGTCGAGCATGAGGCCTCCACCTCGAAGATCAGCGACGAGCAGCTCTTTTACTGCCGGCAGCGCGGCATCAGCGCGGAGGACGCGGTGCCGATGATCGTCAACGGCTTCTGTCGCGAGGTGCTCAAGGAACTGCCGATGGAGTTCGCGGTGGAAGCCCAGAAATTGCTGGGTGTGAGCCTGGAGGGCTGCGTGGGCTGAGGCCCGGGGTGGGAGCATGCTCGACATCAATGATCTGCACGCCAGTGTCGAAGGCCGTGAAATTCTGCGGGGCATCACGCTGCGGGTTGAAGCGGGCGAGGTGCACGCGATCATGGGGCCGAACGGCTCCGGCAAAAGCACGCTGGCCCAGGTGCTCGCGGGCCTTGAGACCTATGAGGTCAGCGGCGAGGTGCTCTATGACGGTCAGGACCTGCTCGCCATGCCGGCGGAAGCACGCGCAGTCGCCGGGATCTTTCTCGCGTTCCAGTACCCGGTTGAGATTCCCGGCGTCGGCAACCTCTACTTCCTGCGCACGGCCCTGAACGCTGTACGCAAGCAGCGCGGGCTCGAAGCGCTCGATGCGCTGGATTTCCTCGAACTCGCCAAGGAGCGTATGGCGCTGGTCGAGATGGACCAGAGTTTCATGAACCGCTCGGTCAACGTGGACTTCTCGGGTGGCGAGAAGAAGCGCAACGAGATTTTCCAGATGGCGATTCTCGAGCCCAGGCTGGCGATCCTCGACGAGACCGACTCGGGCCTCGACATCGATGCGCTGCGGATCGTTGCGGCCGGCGTCAACGCGCTGCGGCGCAAGGATCGCGCGCTGCTGGTCATCACGCACTACCAACGACTGCTCGACTACATTGTCCCGGATCGCGTCCACGTTATGGCCAACGGCCGAATCGTGCGGTCTGGCGGCAAGGAGCTGGCCGTCGAGCTGGAAAAGCACGGCTATGCGAGCTATGAGCAGGATCTGTCTGCGCCCGGAGTCAGGCCATGAACACCACGGCGTTCCTTGCGCAGCTCACGCCCAGGACGGATGCCCGGCATCCTGCGTGGCTGCAAGCATTGCGCCGCGCAGCGTTCCAGTGGGTGACCGAACAAGGCTTTCCCACGGTCAAGGACGAGGCCTGGAAGCACACGCGAGTTGCGCCGATCCTGGAGATCCCGTTCCAGCCGGCCGAACCGGGCGCGAGTCAGGACCTGTCCGCGGTCAACGTCGAACGACTCGCCGGCGACTATGGCGGCGTGCGGCTGGTCTTCGTCAATGGCCATTACGCCGCTGAGCTCTCGGTACTTGAAGGGCTACCCCCAGGCACTCAGGTAAGCCCTTTTGCGACCTTGTTGAACGCCGAAAACGGGGCGCTCGAAAGCCTGTTCGCGCACGCATTTCGCTCGCAGCCGCAGGCCTTCACGGCGCTCAATGTGGCGCTCGCCGAGGACGGAGCGCTGGTGCAGATCCCTGCCCACACGACGGTCGAAGCACCGATCCACCTGGTGTTTCTCTCGGAGCCGGGTGCCGCGCCACGGGTGACCCATCCGCGCGTCCTGGTGCGGATGGGGGCAGGGAGCCGGGCGATCCTGGTGGAAAGCCATGTTGGCAGCGCAGGTGAGGTCTACCTGAGCAATGCCGTCAGCGAGGTGGTGCTTGAGGAGGATGCTGTGCTCGAGCATTACACGCTGCAGAACCAGAGCACGTCGGCATTCCATGTCGCGCTACTCAGTGTGCGCCAGGCTCAGGGCAGTCACTTTGCCGCGCATTCCTTTGCACTGGGTGCGGCACTGGCACGGCAGGAAGTGCGGATCATGCTCGAGGGCCCCGGCGCGGAGGTTGCCCTGAACGGTTTGTACCTGCCGCGAGGCCAGCAGCACCTGGACAACCAGACGACCATCGAGCACCTGGCACCGCGTTGCACCAGCCGCGAACTCTATAAAGGTGTGATCGATGATCATGGGCATGGGATCTTTGACGGGCGGATCATCGTGCGCCCACAGGCAATGAAGACCGATGCCAGCCAGACCAACAAGAATCTTTTGATGTCGACGTCGGCCCAGGTCAACACCCAGCCTCGACTGGAGATTTTCGCCGACGACGTCAAGTGCGCTCACGGTGCCGCCGTTGGCCAACTGGATGAGCAGGCTGTTTTCTACCTGCGCTCACGAGGGATTCCGCTGGCGGCGGCGCGGTCTTTGCTGACCTTTGCGTTCGTCAGCGAGATGCTCGAGCTCATCCAGCTGGCGTCGCTGCGCGAGCATGTGGAACGACTGGCCGCCGCGCAGCTGCGTAGCCTGGAGGTGTCGGCATGAGTGACCTCGAAAACAGCCTTCAAGGACTGTCGAAACCGCTCGACGTTGTTGCGCCGGGCTACGACGTCGAGCGCGTGCGCCAGGCGTTCCCGATTCTCGCTGAGACGATCTACGGCAAACCGCTGATTTACCTCGACAGCGCCGCGACCAGCCAGAAGCCGCAGGCGGTCATCGATGCGATGGCGCACTTCTTCCTGAAGGAGAACGCCAATGTGCACCGTGGCGTGCACTACCTTTCGGTGCGTGCCACCGAGGAGTACGAGAAAGCTCGGGCCAAAGTCCAGGGCTTCCTCAATGCCGAGTCCGTCGAAGAGATCGTCTTCGTTCGCGGCACGACCGAAGCGGTCAATCTCGTGGCGCAAACCTACGGCAAGACTCAGGTTCGTGCAGGCGACGAGGTGCTGATTACTGCCATGGAGCACCACTCCAATATCGTGCCTTGGCAGATGCTCTGCGAACAGACCGGCGCTCGGCTACGGGTGGCGCCTATCAACGACGCTGGCGAACTGCTGCTCGATGAACTGGAACGGCTGATCGGACCCAGGACCCGGTTGGTGGCCGTCACGCATGTCTCAAATGTGCTGGGCACCCTCAATCCGATCCGGCGCATTGTCGAACTTGCCCACGGCCGGGGCGTACGTGTGCTGGTCGACGGTGCCCAGGCGGCTCCCCATCTTAAGGTTGACGTGCGAGCGCTGGGCTGCGATTTCTACGCCTTGTCAGGCCACAAGATGTACGGCCCCACCGGCATCGGTGTGCTCTACGGCCGTCACGAACTGCTCGAGAGCATGCCGCCTTATCAGGGTGGCGGCGATATGATCCTCTCGGTCAGCTTCGAAAAGACCGTCTACAACAAACCCCCGTACAAGTTCGAAGCGGGAACACCGAACATGGCCGGCGCTATCGGCCTCGGCGCGGCGATCGACTTTCTCGCTGAGCTTGGCCCCGAGGCCATTGCTGCCCACGAGCAGACTGTGCAGGCCTACGCACTGAAAGCCCTGGCGACAGTGCCGGGCCTCAGGCTGATCGGTACGGCAGCGGAGAAGGTCGGCGTCCTTTCGTTCGTCCTCGACGGCATCCATCCACACGATATTGGCACCATCCTCGACCGCGAGGGGATCGCGATTCGCACCGGGCATCACTGCGCACAGCCCTTGATGAACCGTTTCGGTGTGGCCGCCACGGCTCGCGCCTCGCTCGGCTGTTACAGCACCGAGCGCGATATCGATGCGCTGGTGGCAGGTCTGGCCAAGGTTCAGGAGGTGTTTCGATGAGCCACGATGAGCTGCGCGACCTCTACCAGGACGTGATCATCGACCACGGCAAGCGGCCGCGTAACTTTCACCCGCTAGAGGACGCAACCTATACGGCGGAGGGTTTCAATCCGCTGTGCGGCGATCAGTTGAAGATTTATATCAAGCTTGCGAACGGGGTGATCGAGGACATCAGCTTTCAGGGGGTTGGCTGCGCCATCTCCCAGGCCTCGGCATCTCTGATGACGCTGGCGGTGAAGGGCAAAAAACCGCAGGAGGCGCAGGCACTGTTTGCCCGGGTGCATACGTTGCTCACCGAAGGGCCAAACGCCCGGGTGACGCCCGAGGAGCTCGGTAAACTCGCGGTGCTTTCAGGCGTTTGGGAGTTTCCGGTGCGGGTCAAGTGCGCCACTCTGGCCTGGCACACCCTGCGTAGCGCCCTTGAAGGCGGCGCCTCGCAGGTCACGACGGAGTAATCAGCCATGGCAGCCAAATTACCAATCCCCGGTATTCACCTCAGCGACTCGGCGCGAAAAGTCTTGCTCGATGCTCTGGCGGATGGGCATGTGCGCGGGATACGGCTCAGGATCGACGAGCACTTCGCGCATGAGTTTTTCTTCGAGCGCGGTGTCGAAGGTGACATCACAGTCGAAACAGACGGCATCAAGCTGTTGCTCGATCCCGCGAGCGCACAGCGAGCCGATGGCGTGTCCATTGATTTCGCGTATGACCTGCATGGCGCCGGCTTTCACTTCGATAACCCGAATAAACCGGGCTATCTGCAACCGGTCGAGCTCACGCGGGACTGCGCGGTGACGCTGATTCCAGGAGGGGAGCGACTGCAACTGGGGCGCGGCGAGCGCGTGGTAGTGACCCAGGCGCTCGGGGGCAGCTTCACGGTTCAAATCTCCGGAGGCCGGCTGGCGCGAATCGCCGCCGGTGACGCCGATGCGTTGGGCCAGGATGCTCACCCGCCAGGGCAACCTCTGGCGAGCGTGCAACCGGCGGTCAGCGGTGCCTTCGACATCCAGCAGGTGCTCGACATATTGCGCACCGTCTACGACCCAGAGATTCCGGTGAATGTGGTCGATCTCGGGTTGATCTACCTCTGTGAAGCCCGACGGCTCGCCGACGGGGGCCAGCGAGTCGAGATCAAGATGTCCATGACCGCGCCCGGTTGCGGAATGGGCGACGTGCTGAAAGAGGAGGCACACGCCAAGGTCCAGGCCATTCCCGGGGTCAGCGAGGTCGAGGTCGAGATCGTCTGGGACCCGCCTTGGGATCAAAGCCGCATGTCCGAGGCGGCGCGTTTGCAGTTGGGGCTGTTCTGAGGAACCCGGCGTGAGGAGCCTGCCATGAGCAATCGACTCGCCAACGAAACTTCGCCCTATCTGCGGCAGCACGCAGAGAATCCCGTGGATTGGTATCCCTGGGGCGAGGAGGCGTTCCGTCGCGCGCGGGACGAGGACAAACCCATCCACCTGTCGCTGGGGTATGCCGCCTGCCACTGGTGTCATGTGATGGCTCACGAGTCATTCGAGAACCCGCAGATCGCGAGCCTGATGAACGAACACTTTATCAACATCAAAGTCGACCGCCAGGAACGGCCTGACCTCGATGACATCTATCAAAAAGTCGTAGAGATGATGGGGCAGGGCGGTGGCTGGCCGCTAACCGTGTTCTTGACTGCGCAGCGCGAGCCGTTCTTCGGCGGCACGTACTTCCCGCCACAGGAGGCTTATGGCAGGCCAGGCTTCACTCAACTCCTGCTCGGTTTGAGCGACGCCTGGCAGAACAACCGCGCGGCGCTGCAACTGAACGTCGAGCAGTTCCTTCAGGGTTATCGCAAGCTGGAGACGTCAATACTGGAAGGCGATACTCCGCTGGAGCAAGACCAACCGACCGCCGCGGCCCGGTTGTTTGCCCGAAACACCGACCCTGTGCACGGCGGTCTGGGCAATGCACCGAAGTTTCCCAACCCGGCCTGCCATGATCTCGTCCTGCGTCTCTATCAGCGTCTACACGAGCCGGATCTGCTGCGTTCTGTGGAGCTGACTCTTGATCGCATGGCCGCCGGTGGGCTCTACGATCATCTGGGCGGCGGCTTTGCTCGTTACTGCGTGGATGAACGCTGGGCCGTGCCTCACTTCGAAAAAATGCTCTACGACAACGGCCAGCTCGTGAAGCTCTATGCCGACTGCTATCGCGAGACCGGCAATCCTGCCTGGCGACGGGTGTTCGAGGAGACGATCGACTACATCTTGCGTGACATGACCCACCCTGACGGCGGTTTCTACGCCAGTGAAGACGCTGACAGCGAGGGTGAAGAAGGCAAATTTTATGTGTGGACGCCCGCTCAGGTGCAATCTGTGCTCGGCGAGCCGGATGACGCGCTGGCCTGTCGGGCTTACGGCGTCACCGCCGCCGGCAACTTCGAACATGGCAGCAGCGTGCTGCACCGCGCAGTCGAACTGGACGCAGCGCAGGAAGTGCAACTCAAGGGCTTGCGCGACAGGTTATTGATGGCGCGAACCCAACGTATTCGTCCGGGTCGCGACGAGAACATCCTCACCAGCTGGAACGCGCTAATGATCCAGGGCCTCTGCGCCGCCTACCAGGCGACCGGAACCACAACCCACCTGAATGCCGCGAGGCGCGCCGCCGATTTCATTCTGGACCGACTCTTGACCTTCGAGGGTCGTCTGTACCGGGCTTGGCGGGAGGGCACGGCCAAGGTTCCAGGCTTCCTCGAAGACTATGCTTTCCTTGCCAACGCCTTGATCGATCTCTACGAGTGCGACTTCGAAAAACGCTATTTCGAACGCGCCACGCAACTGGTCGAAGTGATCCTCGATACGTTCTGGGAGGACGGACTCTACTTCACGCCCAGCGATGGCGAGCCGCTGGTGCACAGGCCTCGAGCGCCACACGACAGTGCCTGGCCGTCGGGGACCTCGGCTTGCGTGTTCGCTTTCTTGCGACTCTTTGAACTCACCGGCCGCGAGCTTTACCGCGAGCGCGCCGAGCAGGTGTTTACGATGTACCGCTCCGCAGCCGCCCAGAATCCCTTCGGCTTCGCTCATCTGCTGGCGGCGCAGGACTGGGTACAGCGTGGCCCGATCAGCATCGTCATTGCCGGCGACCGCTCCACCGCCAGCGCCCTGGTGGCGAGCCTGCAGCGCCGCTACTTGCCGGCACGCGTCCTGGCTTTTGCCGAGGATGTGCCCATCGGCGCGGGCCGGCATGCGCTCGCGGAGCAAACCAGCGCCTATGTCTGCCGAAACCACACGTGCGAAACCCCAGTCACCAACGCCGCGGAGCTTGTAGAGCGCTGCCTGAAGTGAAGGGCCAGAACTGAATCGAACCGTCAACGCGAGGAGATAAAGATGGACAGCAAGAGCAGCCATAACCCGTACACGTACCAACGTCTCAAGCATCTATACCCTGATTACTTCAGTGCCATGGAGGCCTTGGGTACAGCGGTGCATCATGCCGGGCCGCTGGACGAGAAAACCGTCCAGCTGATTCAGCTCGGTGCCGCGGCGGCGATCCGCTCGGAAGGCGCCGTGCACAGTCATACCCGACGAGCGCTGGCGGCGGGCGCCACGACAGAGGAGATCCATCACACACTGATCGCATTGACCAGCACCATCGGTTTCCCGACGGTCATTGCTGCCATGAGCTGGGTGGATGATGTGATGGGGAAAAGAGGCAATGACGCGCCGGAGCTCTGAGTACGCCGCCGACGATCGGGTTTCGTTACATCCCGTGCAATCTTGACTAAAGTTTCAAGTGTCGGCGGCCGTAATTCCGCCACCGTGATCGTCCAGGATTTCCCGGTCAAACTCCGGGTAACTTCACCTGATCAGGAGTGCACGATGGACCTCAACCGTCGTCAGTTCTTCAAGGTCGCCGCTATCGGCCTTGGAGGCTCCAGCCTGGCTGCACTGGGCATGGCCCCAGCGCCGGCCTTCGCCGAACAAGTCCGCCACTTCAAGCTGGCCCATACCCATGAAACCCGCAATACCTGCCCCTACTGTTCGGTCGGTTGCGGCTTGATCATGTATAGCCAGGGCGATGCGGCCAAGAACGTCACCCAAAGCATCATCCACATCGAAGGGGACGCCGACCACCCGGTCAATCGCGGCACGCTATGCCCCAAAGGCGCCGGCCTGCTGGACTTCATCCATAGCCCCAGCCGGCTGCAATACCCGCAGGTGCGCAAGCCGGGCAGCAAGGAGTGGACGCGGGTGTCCTGGGATGAAGCGCTGGATCGCATCGCCGACCTGATGAAGGCCGACCGTGACGCCAACTTCATCGAGAAGAACGCCCAGGGCCAGACGGTCAACCGCTGGCTGACGACGGGTTTTCTTGCCGCCTCGGCGTCTTCCAACGAGGCCGGTTACATGACCCACAAGGTCGTTCGCAGTCTGGGCATGCTGGGGTTCGATAACCAGGCACGTGTCTGACATGGCCCGACGGTGGCAAGTCTTGCCCCAACGTATGGCCGTGGCGCGATGACCAACCACTGGACCGATATCGCCAACGCGAATCTGGTCCTGGTCATGGGCGGTAATGCCGCCGAAGCCCACCCTTGTGGCTTCAAATGGGTGACCGAAGCCAAAGCGCACAATCAGGCGCGGCTGATCGTGATCGACCCACGCTTCACCCGTACCGCCTCGGTGGCTGATTACTACGCACCGATTCGCACCGGCACCGACATCGCCTTCATGGGCGGTCTGATCAACTATTTGCTCACTGAAAACAAAATCCAGCACGAGTACGTGCACGCTTATACGGACGTGTCGTTCATCGTCAAGGACGGCTTCGGCTTCGAGGACGGGCTGTTTACCGGCTACGATGCGACCAAACGCACCTACAGCGACAAGTCCAGCTGGGGCTATGAAATCGGCGAGGACGGTTTCGCCAAAGTCGATCCGTCCCTGCTACATCCGCGTTGCGTCTACCAGTTGATGAAGCAGCATTACAGCCGCTACACCCTGGAACTGACCAGCCAGATCTGCGGCATGCCGCAAGACGCCATGCAGAAGATCTGGGAAGAGATCGCCACCTGCTCGCAACCGGGCAAGACCATGACGATCCTCTATGCCCTGGGCTGGACTCAGCATTCGATCGGCTCGCAGATGATTCGCAGCGCGGCCATGGTGCAGCTGCTGCTGGGCAACGTCGGTATGCCGGGCGGGGGCGTCAATGCGCTGCGCGGGCATTCCAACATCCAGGGTCTGACCGACCTTGGTCTGCTGTCGAACCTGCTGCCCGGCTACCTGACCTTGCCGAGCGATGCCGAGCAGGATTACGACACCTACATTGCCAAGCGTGCACTCAAACCGTTGCGGCCCGGGCAGCTGTCTTACTGGCAGAACTACGGCAAGTTCCACGTCAGCCTGATGAAGGCCTGGTACGGCGCCAACGCCACCGTGGACAACCACTGGGGCTACGACTGGCTGCCCAAGCTCGACATCCCCGGCTACGACATCTTGAAAGTGTTCGACATGATGTCCAAGGGGCAGGTCAACGGCTACGTCTGTCAGGGCTTCAATCCCATCGCCGCCTTGCCCGACAAGAACCGTGTGATGGCCGCGCTGGCCAAACTCAAGTGGTTGGTGGTGATGGATCCGCTCGCCACCGAGACCTCGGAATTCTGGCGCAATGTCGGGCCTTACAATGATGTCGAAACGGCCAGCATTCAGACCGAAGTGATCCGCCTGCCCACCACGTGTTTTGCCGAAGAGGACGGCTCACTGGTCAATAGCGGTCGTTGGCTGCAATGGCACTGGAAGGGCGCCAACGGCCCGGGGCAAGCACGCACCGACATCAAGATCATGAGCGATCTGTTCATCCGTTTGCGTCAGCGCTACCAGGCCAACGGCGGTGCCTTCGCCGAGCCGATTCTCAAGCTCAGCTGGCCCTACAAGGTGCCCGACGATCCGACACCGGAAGAGCTGGCCAAGGAGTTCAACGGCTACGCGATGGCCGACGTCACCGATGCCACGGGAACGACGCTCAAGGCCGGACAACAGTTGTCCGGTTTCGCCCAGCTCAAGGACGACGGCAGCACGGCGTCGGGCTGCTGGATCTTCTGCGGCAGCTGGACCGAGCAGGGCAACCAGATGGCCCGCCGCGACAACAGCGACCCTTTCGGAATGAAGCAGAACCTGGGATGGGCATGGGCCTGGCCGATGAACCGGCGCATTCTCTACAACCGCGCCTCGGCCGACACGAAGGGCCAGCCCTGGGATCCGAAAAAGCGTCTGGTGTGGTGGAACGGCAAGACCTGGGGCGGCACTGACGTGCCTGACTACAAGGCCGACGTGCCGCCGGAAGCGGGTATGAACCCGTTCATCATGAACCCCGAAGGGGTGGCGCGTTTCTTCGCCCTCGACAAGATGAACGAAGGGCCCTTCCCGGAGCATTACGAACCGTTCGAAACGCCGATCGGCATCAACCCGCTGCACCCCAATAACAAGAAGGCGACCAGTAACCCGGCCGGGCGCATCTTCGATTCGGTCTGGGAGTCGCTCGGGACGGCCAAGGACTTCCCCTATGCCGCCACGAGCTACCGGCTGACCGAGCACTTTCACTTCTGGACCAAGCATTGCCCGATCAATGCCATCACTCAGCCCGAGCAGTTTGTCGAGATTGGCGAAGCCCTGGCCAAGGAGAAGGGCATTGCCGCCGGCGACCGGGTGCGGGTCAGCTCCAAGCGCGGGCATATCGAGGCCGTGGCGGTGGTGACCAAGCGGATCCGTCCGCTGCAGGTCAACAACCAGACCGTGCACCAGATTGGCATCCCCTTGCACTGGGGCTTCACGGGGGCAACCCGGCATGGCTACCTGACAAACACCCTGGTGCCGTTTCTCGGTGACGGCAATATGCAGACCCCGGAATCCAAGTCATTCCTGGTCAACGTGGAGAAAATCTGATGGCCAACCAAGACATCATTGCCCGTTCGGCCACCACCACCTTGCCGCCTTCGGTACGTCAACAGGAGGAAGTCGCCAAGCTGATCGACACCACCAAATGCATCGGTTGCAAGGCGTGCCAGGTGGCCTGTTCGGAATGGAATGAATTGCGCGACGAGGTGGGTCACAACCATGGCACCTACGACAACCCTCAAGACCTCAGCGCCGAGACCTGGACCCTGATGCGTTTCACCGAGCACGAAACCGACGCCGGCAACCTCGAATGGCTGATCCGCAAGGATGGCTGCATGCACTGCGCCGAACCTGGCTGCCTCGCGGCGTGCCCAAGTCCGGGGGCGATCATCAAGCACGCCAACGGCATTGTCGACTTCGACCAGGACCATTGCATCGGCTGCGGCTATTGCATCACCGGCTGTCCCTTCAACATTCCGCGCATTTCGCGCAAAGACCACAAGGCCTACAAGTGCACGCTGTGCTCGGACCGGGTGTCGGTAGGGCTGGAACCGGCCTGCGTCAAGACCTGCCCGACCGGCGCCATCGTGTTCGGCAGCAAGGAGGACATGAAAGAGCACGCCGCCGAACGCATCGTTGACCTCAAGTCACGGGGCTTCGACAACGCCGGTCTCTACGATCCCGCCGGCGTCGGCGGCACGCACGTGATGTACGTCCTGCATCACGCCGACCAGCCATCGTTGTACGCCGGCTTGCCAAATCAGCCGGTCATCAGCCCATTGGTAGGACTGTGGAAAGGCGTGAGCAAACCACTGGCGTTGTTGGCGATGGGGGCCGCGGTGCTGGCGGGCTTCTTCCACTACGTGCGCATCGGCCCGCAGCGCGTCGAGGAAGACGAACATCCGCCGGGCAAGGACACCAGCGTGCACGAGGTCGACCCGGCCGTGCATGTCTATGACCCGAACACGCCTGGATCGCAGGAGGGAAAACGACCATGAACGACAAAACGATCCAGCGCTATAACGCCAACGAACGGACCAACCACTGGCTGGTGGCGATTCTGTTCTTCATGGCGGCCTTGTCAGGGTTGGCACTGTTCCACCCGTCGCTGTTCTGGCTCAGCCAGCTGTTCGGCGGCGGGCCCTGGACGCGCATCCTGCACCCCTTCATGGGTGTGCTGATGTTCGTGTTTTTCCTGGGGCTGGTGATCCGCTTCTGGCGGGCCAATTTTTTCATTGCCAACGATCGCCTGTGGCTCAAACGGATCGACCGGGTGATGCGCAACGAAGAGGAGGGCGTACCGCCGATCGGCAAATACAACCCTGGGCAGAAGCTGCTGTTCTGGACCCTGCTGGCCTGCATGTTGGTGCTGCTGTTTAGCGGGGTGGTGATCTGGCGGGCCTATTTCAGCCAATACTTCGGTATCACGTCGATTCGCCTGGCGATGCTGTTGCATGCCTTGGCGGCGTTCGTGCTGGTGCTGAGCATCATCGTGCACATCTACGCCGGCATCTGGATCAAGGGCTCGGTCAGCGCGATGCTGCATGGTTGGGTCAGCCGAGCCTGGGCGAAAAAACACCATGCGCTCTGGTATCGAGAAGTGACGCACGATGAGCCACCCGATCGCCCGATAAGCAAAAAAGGATGATGCCTTGAGCACGATTCTCGAGCCCGGACAAATCGAGGCAGCCGCAAGCACGCCACCGTTCCTGCGTCTGCCGCCGCACAACCTGTTCACCTTGCGCGCTGTGCGCCTGGAGCGATTGGCCAGCGGGCATCCACTGGCCGACTATCTGCATCTGGTCGCCGGTCTGTGCCACGTCCAGCAGAGCCTGTTGGACGAACCGCCGTCAGCGCAGGCGCAGGCCCCCGAACGCCTGTTGTTGTGCCAGGCGCATGGTTTGCCACCGTTGGCCGCCGACAGTCTGGTGCGCGAGGACGGCTGGCTGCCATACCTGGAAACCTTGCTGCGGCGTTACCAGGCACCGCCGCGATCTGCCGTGAAAAATGCCGTGGCAACCTTGCACAACGCTAGCGTCGGACAACGCAAAGTCTGGGCAATTGCCTTGCTCAGCGGCCAGTACGCGGGACTGCCGGCAGCCGTGGTGCCGTTTCTCGGCGCGGCCTTGCAGGCGGCATGGAGCCACTGGCTACTCAGTCTGCCGGCGTGCGAACTGAAGCCTTGCGCCAGCCTTGGCCAATGCCCGGCCTGCGGTTCACCGGCCATGGCCGGGGTGATTCACCAGCGAGGCAAATACAACGGGCTGCGTTACCTGGTGTGTTCGCTGTGTGCCTGCGAATGGCATGTGGTGCGGGTCAAATGCGTCTACTGCGAGCAGAGCAAGGGGCTCAGCTACGTCAGTTTCGAGGATGACCGCCACCCGGCCAACCAGGCGCCACTGCGGGCTGAAATCTGCCCCGGGTGCAACCGCTACCTGAAACTGCTCTATCTGGAAAATGACGCTGAGGCCGAAGCGCTCTCGGCGGACCTGGCGAGCTTGACGCTGGACATGCGCCTGGATCTCGAAGGCTACCAGCGCCTGGCGCCGAATCTGATGCTGACGCCCGGGGGAGATTGATCGCAGCGGCTACACTCAGGTTTCCGGGACCGGAGCCTGTTCAACTGTGCTCGCGCGACGGTCAACCGTTTCAGGGAGCCTCCTTGATGCCCGCCAGACTCGCCAGCGTCCCCACGCATTTGCCCTCTATCGATAGCCTGTTACGCAGCCCCGCCTGCCAGCCACTGGCCGAACGTTATGGCCACGATGCCTTGCTCGCCACCCTGCGGCAGTTGCTCGATGACCTGCGCGAACCGGTTCAACTGGGCCAGCTTGACGCCATTGAACTCACGGCTCAGGTATTGGCAGGGAGGGCCGGCGAGCGCCTGGTAACCCAACACCGCAGTCGGGTGCGACGGGTGTTTAACCTCACCGGCACGGTGCTGCATACCAACCTCGGTCGGGCGCTGTTGCCGGAGGCAGCGATCGAGGCGGTGCAGCAGGCTGCCCGCTATCCGCTCAATCTGGAATTCGACCTGGCAAGTGGCAAGCGCGGTGACCGCGACGACCTGATCGAAGGCCTGATCCGCGAGCTGACCGGTGCCGAGGCGGTGACGGTGGTCAACAACAACGCAGCCGCCGTGTTGCTCGCGCTCAACAGCCTGGGGGCGCGCAAAGAGGGCATCATCTCCCGTGGCGAGCTGATCGAAATCGGCGGTGCATTTCGCATCCCCGACATCATGGCTCGGGCCGGCGTCAAGCTGCATGAAGTCGGCACCACCAACCGCACTCATGCCCGAGACTACGAAGCCGCCATCGGCCCGCGCAGTGGATTGTTGATGCGGGTACACACCAGCAATTACAGCATCCAGGGCTTTACCGCCCAGGTACCGACTGCCGAGTTGGCGCAACTGGCCCACCGGCACGGACTGCCATTGCTTGAAGATTTGGGCAGCGGCAGTCTGCTGGACCTGACCCGCTGGGGTCTGCCGGCAGAACCTACGGTGCGCCAGGCCCTGATCGACGGGGCCGATATCGTCACCTTCAGCGGTGACAAGTTGCTCGGTGGTCCTCAGGCAGGGTTGATCGTCGGTCGCAAGGACCTGATCGCCCGGATAAAAAAGAACCCACTCAAACGGGCTTTGCGCGTAGACAAACTGACCCTGGCCGCCCTCGAGGCCGTGCTGGGGTTGTACCGCGACCCCGACCGATTGGCCGAACGCTTGCCCAGCCTGCGCCTGCTCACCCGTCCGCAGGCCGATATCCTCGCTCAGGCCGAACGCCTGCGGCCGCTGCTGGCGCGTGTCCTGGGCGACGGCTGGGGAGTGGCCGCGTTGCCGGCGCTGGGAATGATCGGCAGCGGCAGCCAACCGGTGGCTCGGTTGCCAAGCGCTGCCCTGTGCCTGCGTCCGCTCGTATCCAAACGCTTGCGTGGACGGCAATTGCTTGGCCTGGAAGCCGCGTTGCGAGCCTTGCCCATTCCGGTGCTCGGTCGTATCGACGACGATGCCCTGTGGCTGGACCTGCGCCAACTGGACGACGAGGCGGCCTGGCTCGCTCAACTGGACCTGCTGCAAGGGGTGGGGGAGGCAAGGTGATCGTCGGTACCGCTGGACACATTGACCACGGCAAAACAGCTTTACTCAAGGCCCTGACGGGGCAGGCCGGCGACCGTCGTCGGGAAGAACGCGAACGTGGCATCACCATCGACCTGGGTTTCCTTTATGCGCCGTTGGAACCTGGGGCGGACATGACCGGTTTTATCGACGTGCCCGGTCACGAGCGCTTCATCCACAACATGCTCGCTGGCGCCCAGGGCATTGATCTGGTGTTGCTGGTGGTGGCTGCCGATGACGGGGTCATGCCCCAGACCTGCGAGCATTTGGCAATCGTCGAGCTACTGGGCATCCCCCAGGCACTGGTAGTGATCAGCAAATGCGACCGGGTTGAGCCCGCTCGGGTTCAGTCGGTACACGCCCAAGTCGCCGCGTTGCTGGCGCCAGGGTCTTATTGCGGCGCGCCGCAGTTCGCCGTGTCGAGCCTGACCGGGGAGGGCATTGATGCCTTGCTCCAGGCATTGCTGGCCGCCCAGCGTGAGGTCCGGCAGCGCAGCACCTGCGGGGGATTCCGTCTGGCAATCGACCGAGCCTTCAGCGTCGCCGGAGCCGGTATTGTGGTCACCGGCACAGCGCTGGCCGGGCAGGTGAGGGTGGGCGACACACTACTTTTGGGTCAGACAGGCAAGCCTGTGCGAGTGCGCAGTTTGCATGCGCAGAACCACGTCGCCGTCGAGGCCTGGGCCGGGCAGCGAGTGGCGTTGAACCTGAGTGCCGAGCGCCTGGCCCTGGAACAGATTCACCGCGGTGACTGGTTGCTGGCCGAGTGGCTGTTCGCGCCCACGCAGCGCCTGGACATCGAGATGCAGTTGCTGACCAGTGAACCACGTGCCTTTGAACATTTCAGCCCGGTGCACGTGCATTTGGGTACGCAGGACGTCACCGCCCGGGTCGCCTTGCTGGAGGGCACAAGCCTGGCACCGGGTGAGCGGATGTTCGCGCAACTGTTGCTGAACACGCCATTGCAGACGGTGCATGGCGACCGCCTGGTCCTGCGCGATCAGAGCGCGCGGCGCACTCTTGGCGGCGGGCGGGTGCTCGATCCGTTTGCACCGGCCCGTCAGCGCCGCAGTCCGACCAGACTGATGCAGTTGCAGGCCCTGGCCGCCAGCGAAAATCTGGAGCAAGCATTGCCGGTGCTGCTTGCCAACAGTGACAGCGGGCTCGACCCCTTGCGCCTGGAACGCCAGTTCAATCGTCTGCGCAGCACCTGGCAATTGCCGGCAGATGTTCGTGTCATTGCTACGCGCCAAGGTCCGTTATTGTTCAACACTGTACGTTGGGAGACGCTGAAAGCTTCATTGCTGGAGCACCTGGCGCGCTTTCATCAACGTGAGCCGGACGAGCTGGGGCCAGACCGGGATCGCTTGCGCCGGTTCGCCGCCATACCGCTGGACCGACCGACATTTATCAGTCTGCTCGACGAGCTGCTGTCCAGCGGCGCCATTGCAGTCAGTGGAGCGTGGCTGCACTTACCCGAACACCGGGTGCGACTGAGTGAAGCAGACGAGGCCCTGTGGCAACAGTTGCAGCCACTGTTCGAACAGGCGGGCTTCGATCCACCCTGGGTGCGCAACCTCGCCAGCGCCGTTGGATGTGACGAAGCAGCCGTGCGCTTGCTGCTGCGCAAGATGGCGAGATTAGGGCTTGTTCACCAGGTTGTCCGTGACCTGTTTTACCTCGACGCTTCGGTGCGCCAATTGGCAGCTATGCTGTTGCAACTGGTCGCCGACAATCCGCTGATTCACGCGGCGACGTTTCGCGACAAGGTCGGGATCGGCCGCAAGCGCAGCATCCAGATACTCGAGTTCTTCGACCGGATCGGCTTGACCCGGCGGCTCGGCGGCCAGCGCCACATCCGTCCGGAGAATGCTCTGGCACAACGATCCGAGGGCTGACTTCAAGGAAGGCAATCGCGTCCGGTGGCGCGGCCGGGCTTCAAACCCGGTTGGGGGCGGCAGCCGTTCCCGGGCAGGTTCGACTCCCGCTGCCTTCCGCCATTTAAAAGAGGCAGAAAATCAGCCGACCGGCTCGGCCGTGCAACTCATTTCCCCTGAACCTGGCTTCTGGAAAAGGACCACGTTGCCGTTTTGCCAGAAGCTGTAGTTCCCCTGGTAATCCTTGCCAGTGTATTGGGTTCCCGAATCACTCTGGACCTGGCTCAGGGTGATCGAGGTGTTCGCCCATTTCAGGTACACGACACCAGGCTGCGTGCTAAAGAAGGTGGCGGCAATCAGCGCGTTAAACCCCGTACAACGAAAAGCCAGGGGGCCTTCGGTGAGTCTGTCTGGATCCTTGGTTCTCACAATTGCCGAGCCTTGGCGTAGCTGGTACGCGCGCTCGGCATAACGTCGGATCGTGCACGCCTTGGGCGCAGGCTCGGAGGCACACTGATTGCGGGCCTCGATCCAGAACTGCTGGTCGATCATGACTTTGTCTGGACGCGGTACTGAATGCTCATCCGTGAGCGCCAGGCGATAAAGACGCGTCAGTTCGATATCCATCTGTGCCAGTTGCGGATCGCGACAGATAAGCTTTTCGACGGATGCCCTTGCCGTGGCGCAGTCGAAGCTGGTCTTGAAGAGTGGCGAAGGGGGCGCAGCATTTGCACAGGTGCTTGTCGCCGCGCACACGCTGGCAGCGAGCAGACAGGTGAAAAGGGCCGCGACCGTTTTCATGTTGGCTTCACCCAGATCATTAAGTGATGCCCGGATTGCCGTGGGACCTATCGATCCGTTGAACAGTCATTCGTTCGCATTGGGTGTATCGCAGTGTAAGTCAGTGCTCAAAACTTGCCACTCAGCATTGGGCGCTTGGCATGACCACTATCAGTGGTGTCAAGGCGCCCAGTTGTCTCTTGAAAGGCCGCCATCCCGTGAGTCGCCGCGTCCAGCAGCTCGAAGCGCATCTCGGCAAGCGGCTGCTACAACGCTAAATTTACTTCAGGTTTTTCAGCACCGTGGCCAGTACCTCACCGCTACGTACCTGTTCGGTGACACTCACCATGTCCGAATAGAAGGCACGATCATGGTCGGCGACCGGTACTCGGCTACGCACCAGATCATAAACTGCCTTGGTGACGCTAGAAGCCTTGTGCACATCATGGAAGTCCAGGGCCTGGCAACCCACCAGCAACTCAATGGCCAGCACCGATTCCAGCTTTTCGGAAACCTTATAGGCCTTGATGGCGGCGTTATAAGCCAGGCTCACCAAATCCTCCTGGTTAGCGCAGGTCGAGAAACTGTCGACTGAGGAGGGGAATGACAGCGCCTTCATTTCCGCATACAAGCCAGCCGCCGTGTATTGAAGGATCATGTACCCGCTGTTAAGGCCCGGGTTGCGCACCAGGAAGGCCGGCATTTCACTGAAGTGCGAGTTGACCATGCGGTCGATACGGCGCTCGGAAATCTTCGCCAGGTTGGCCAGCGCCACGCACAACGAATCCGCTGACATGCCGATGTAGCTGCCGTCGAAGTTGGCGCCTGAGATGGCAATGCCGTCGCCGTCCTCAAGCGGGTAGATGATCGGGTTATCGCCCGAGGAGTGAATTTCGTTCTCGATATTTTCCCGAGCGTGATCGATGAATCTTTTCGAAGCGCCATGCACCTGGGGAATGGCGCGCAGGCTGTAGGCGTCCTGAAGCCGGTAGTCGATGTTTTCGGCGATCAGTTGGCTGTCATGCAGCATCGCCTTTATATCCCTGGCGGTTTGCGCCTGTTCCTTGTGTGCCTTGATCGAGTGATAACGCGGGTCGAAGGCCCGAATCGTGCCCTTCAGCGCTTCAAGGGAGAGGGCCGCGGCGACGTCGGCCAGCGAGGCGGTCTGCATGGCGTTGTAGAGGGCCAGAATGGCGATGGCGGTCACCGACATGGTGCCATTGAGCATGGCCAGGCCTTCTTTGCACTGCAGGTCCGTCGGTTGCAGGCCGACCTGTTCCAGTGCGGTGGCGCCATCCACCCATTCGCCGCCATTGACCCTGGCTTTGCCTTCGCCCAGCAGGACCAACGCCAGGTGCCCCTCGACGGCCAGATAGCCCACCGAACCCTCGCCTGGCGCAAACGGCACGACTTCGTTGTTGAGCAGAGCGGCAATCAGCTCCAGCAACTCCAGGCGCACCCCCGAAAAACCTTTGCCAAGGCTGATCAGAACCATCAACTGGATCGCACGAACCTGCTCACGCTTGAGCGGCTCGCCCACGGCGACGGCGTGGGAACGCACGATATTGACCTGGAGCTCCTTGGCATTCTGCGGAGAAATCACATGCCGAACGTTATCGCCGAACCCGGTGGTCACCCCATAGACCAGCCGATTCTCATCGAGGAAACGCTCCACCAGGCCACGGGACTTTTTCACGCGGTTCTTGTAGGTCTCGGAAAACGACACCTTGGCCGAATAACGGGCTACCGCGACAAACTCTTCGATGGAGGGCTCTCTATCGCCGAGGACTACCTGAGTGATCTGTTGAGGATGAGCTTTCATTGCGAACTCCCGAGAAACGAAATGATTGAGGGGGGGCTGGACCGGCCAGGCCGTCGCTCGATTGAGCGTGGGAGAAGGCTAAAGCGATTTTGATATGAAGAAAATATGGCAATTTCTGTCAGTTTTAATAGAATTTCTAAACTTAAAATGCTTTCGAGACCTTCGCATCGCCATGAGTCGTTTACCGCCCTTACGAGCCCTCCAAATATTCGAAACCGTTGGTCACTGCGGCGGTATATCCCAAGCCGCAAAGCGATTGAACATTTCTGTGGGCGCCGTGAGTCAGCAGATGAAGTTGCTTGATGAGGCGCTGGGCATGAGCTTGACGGTCAAGGAGGGACAGCGCTTGCGGCTGAACGCCATTGGCCAGCGTTTTCATGCGCGGTGTTCTATAGCATTTGAAGAGTTGAGAGCCGCCGTTTCCGAAGTAGAGCGGTCGAAAAACCCCAACAATTTGTATGTCAGTGGCCTGCCTTCTCTCATGACCAAGTGGCTGGCGCCCCTTACCTACGAATGGCAGCATGAGAATGGTGATCTCGACATCTATCTGGATAGCACGCTGGCGGATACTTCGGAGGAGGAAAACGCAGATTTTCGTATCGGCTATGGCGAACCTGGCCAATATGCGGGGCATAGCGTTGTACTGTTCCGCGATTGTGTGGTGCCGGCATGTTCACCGACGCTTTTAGGCCATCCAGGCCATGTGGAGCATGCCGGTGACCTGCTTCAATACCCACTTATCCGTATCGATTCGCGGCCGAAATTTGATTCACCCCCCTCATGGGCCGAATGGTTTGAGCTGGAAGGCGCTGCCGTCGAGCAGACGATTGCCATACGTCGTAGCTTTTCTTCGTCCAGCATGGCTATTCAAGCCGCCATCGATCACCAGGGAATCGTGTTGGCGCAGTTTTCGATGATTGCCCGTGACATCGATGAAGGGCGCTTGATCATTCCTTGGCAGCGAGCCATGCCACTTCCCTCGCCGTATTACCTGAGTTGGCACCCTAACACTCTGCAGAAAGCGCAATGTCGGGCATTTCAACGCTGGCTGATTGGCCGAGGGAGAGCACAAGAGGAAATTACTGACTCCTTGATAGCTGCGCAGCCCGTCACCACAGGTAGCTCTCCAGCATAGAGTGGAAACCCTATGCTAGTGCGTAGCCAACCAGGATTAATCACTCAACACGCAACACCGATGCTATTGAATCTCCGGCTTCAATACGTTCCAGCAGACAGGGTTCTGCACGATCACTGGCCAGTGCCTGGTCGATGACTGCGGCGAGTGTCTGACGGTCGAGAATCAGCAAGCCGTTATCGTCACCCAGCACCAGATCGCCTGGGTGCACCTGAACCCCGCCGCACTGGACCGGGACATTCAAGCGACTCTCGGTGTTACCGTGCAGTTTGGTGGTCAGCAGGTTGGTACCGCGGGCGAAAATGGGCAGCCCGGCTTCGCGCAGTTCAAGGATATCGGTCACTACGCCGTCGACCACGATAGCCCTGGCGCCTCGCGCTTGCGCCGCACACGCGGTGACCGTACCGACACAGGCGTGACGTCGATCGCTGTTCATGTCGATAACCAACACGTCGCCCTCCACCAGGCTGGCCAAGGCACGGTTGACGGCAATGGCATCGGCGTCGACCACGCTCAGCGTCACCGCACGACCGACCACTTTGACGTTGCTGAGCATCGAGCGGATCTCGGCACTCACAAAACCGTCTTCAAGCAGGTGGCCGAGGGTGGCAAAGCTGACCTGATGGAGCTTTTCAAGTAATTGGCGATCAGCGTTCATGCGGGATTTCCCGAAGCAGAATCAATGAGTTCGGCTACGCAATCGATTTCCAGCGCCACCCCCCAAAGTGCGATGCAGACCGTCGTGCGTGCCGGTGGCGCATGGCCAAGCACCTCGGCGTAAACCCGGTTGAAGGGTTCCAGTTGAGCCGGATCGGTGAGGTAGCCATTGACCTTGATCACGTGGTCGAAATCAGAGCCTGCGGCGATCAGGATGGCTTCAAGGTTACGCAAGGTCTGGCGTACCTGTTCTTCGAATTCTTCGGGTTGCTGGTCCAGTCCGTCCACGGCGGGTATTTGACCCGCGGTGAAAACCAGATGGCCGCTGACCACCGCTTGGGAGTAAGGACCGACAGGGCCAATGGTGCCAGGGGCTGCCTGGATGCGTTTCATAGGGTAAACCTCGCTAAAAATGAGGCCCGCCGACCATCGTGTGGCGGCGGGCCAGTGGGTCAGAACAGCGCCAGGGTGTAGCTGACGATCAGGCGGTTCTGGTCCTGATTGCCATCAGCGTCGGAGTGCAGAACGCCATAGCGCCAGCCGAATCCGAGGCCTTTGAACGTAGCGTCCTGAATGACGTAATCGAGAGACAGATCACGCTCCCATTCCTGTTGGTCGTTTCCGGAAGTGGTCTTGATCTGGTTGCCTTTGAGGTAAACCAGTGACGCGCGAAGTCCCGGGATGCCGGAAGCGGCGAAGTCGTAGGCGTACTGACCGAACCAGGTGCGCTCACCGGCCCGGTTGAAGCTGGCAAGCATGCGATCGGTAAACAGATAAATGCTCGATCCCCCGGCGCCTTTGTCGGGCAAGGAACCCTGGTTGAGCTGCACGAAGTTGCTGCCATCGGAAACGCTCTGGTAGCCGCCGGTCAGCCCATGGCCGCCAAGGCTGTAGGTGAAGATGGCGCTCCAGGTTCGGTTATCTATTTCGCCTGAGCCGTTGCGCGTGAAACCGCCAACTCGATAACCGTCAGCTCGACCGCTGGTTGACCCGTTGGCACCGTCGGAGGCGGTATCGAAATAGCGCAGGTCGGTCTTGAACGACTGGCCGTCACCCAGCGCGAGCACGTGCTGCAATCCGAAGAAGTGCTGCGTGTAGTAGTCCTCGAGATTGGCGAAATAGTACTGTGCGATCAGGTCTTTCGAGAGGGCGTAGTCGGCACCGGCAAACAGAAACTCGTTGCTTTCCTGGCGTCCGCCGCTGACCGCCAATCCGGTGCTGTCGCTGGAACCGCGTCCGGTGGCGTGATCCAGGCGCCCGCCGGTCAGCGTCAGTTTGTCGATCTCCTTGCTGGTGATCTGACCACCTTCAAAGGTTTGTGGCAGCAGGCGCCCGTCGTTCGATTGCAGGATCGGTAGTTTGGGCATCAGCGTGCCATAGCGCATTTCGGTCTTGCTCAAGCGTGCTTTTGCCGTCATGCCCAGGCGACTCCACTCATCGACGGCGCCATCACCGTCCGAGGGGATCATCGAGCTGCCGCGATGGCGGCCTTGGCCGCTGTCCAGAGTCACGCCTACCAGCCCCAGCGCATCGACGCCAAACCCTAGTGTTCCGTTGGTGAAACCGGAGGTGTAATTGAGCATCAGCCCCTGCGCCCACTCCTCGGTCTTGCTCTGTCCGGCACTGCCGGGCTGGTTGCGATAGTCGTTGTTGAAGTAGAAGTTGCGCAGGCCCAGAGTGGCCTTGCTGTCGCTGATAAAATCGGCTGAAGCGACCTGGCTCAGGGTCAAGAGACAAGCGCCGGCGCCCAGGCCAATCAGGTGCAGAGTTTTTTCCATGGTGTGTAAGTCCAGACGGTGCGTGAATGGCAGCAGGATCAAGTGCCGGTAGATTTATTGTTGTTGTGGGTCACTTGGCGCTACGCAGCACGCCCACCGCTCAAGTCGCGCTTGAACGTTTCGGTCAGCAGCAACAGGGCAATCAGGGAGATGAGCGCCGAGCCGATCATGTACCAGGCCACCGACGAACCTTTGCCGGTCATCGCGAGCAGGGCAGTGGTAACGATGGGCGTGGCGGCACTGCCCAGCAGCCCGGAAAGCATATAAGCCACCGAGAGGCCGGAGTAACGCACACGGGTGCCGAACAGCTCGGCGAGAAAGGTTGCGATGGGCCCGTAGTTGGCGGCGAACGCAGCCATCAAGAGACCGTAGCCGAGAAATACCAGCGGTAGCTCGCGTGTATCCATTAGCCAGAACATCGGGAAGGCGACCAATGCTTCACCGACGATACCGGCGATGATCACTGGCTTGCGGCCGTAGCGGTCAGACAGTGCACCGAACGCCGGTAGGAGCAGGATGCACAGCGCGCAGGAGGCCAGTACCACGCTGAGCATGATGGTGCGGCTGAAGCCCAGGGTCTGGGTACCGTAGGTCAGGCCGAAGGCGACAATGATATTGAAGGATGCGCCGGTCGACATGGTTGCCACACCGCCAAGCAGGACTTGTTTCCAGTATTTGCGGAAGACTTCGGCCAGTGGCAGTTTGATCTGCGGCTCGGAGGTTTTTGCCTTGTTGAACGCGGGTGTCTCGGTGATGTTGAGGCGGATATACAAGCCCACGGCAATCAGCAGCGCGCTGGCCAGGAACGGGATGCGCCAGCCCCACGCAAGCAATTCTTCAGGTGACAGCAGCCAGGCAATCGCCAGAAAGGCCAGGTTAGCGATCATGGTGCCGGCCGGCACGCCGATCTGTACCCATGAGCCATACAAACCGCGCTGGTTGGCTGGGGCATGCTCGACGGCCATCAGCACCGCGCCACCCCATTCACCACCCAACGCCAGGCCTTGGATGATCCGCAGGGTCAGCAGCAGGATCGGCGCCCAGATGCCAATAGTGGCGTAATCCGGCAACAGACCGATGGCAAACGTCGCCGCGCCCATGGTCAACAGCGAAATCAGCAGCATTGATTTGCGCCCAAGTTTATCGCCGTAGTGACCGAACAAGGCGGCCCCGACAATGCGTGCGCCGTAAGCCGAAGCGAAGGTGCCGAACGCCAGCAGAGTACCGATCAAGGCGTCGAAAGCCGGGAAGAAAATCTTGTTGAACACCAAGGCAGATGCCGTGGCGAAGACAAACAGGTCGTACCATTCCACCGTGGTGCCAATGACACTGGCTACGGCGACTTTTTTCATATTGACGCTGGGGTCGACCGCCGGGGTAGCGGTCTGGATGCACGCGGAGCTGTTCATGCCTTTTATCTCCAAATTGAGCGTCAGGCTCAGTGGATTGATTTATTGGTTGGCAGTGTGGGTAACGCTGATGTTTGGGTTGGATGTGGGTTTTTATTGTTTTTCAGGCACAAGCGGGCCCTGCCTTTGAGGTCGCGTGGGTGACGCGACCTCAAAGGTTCGGTGTTGCTTGCACAATCAGTCGGTCAGGTGCTGTGCTCGCCGGAGTACGGCATTGAGCAGCACGTCGCAGCCCATGCGGACATCGTCAGGCAATGCGTCTTCGGCTTCGTTGTGGCTCAGGCCACCGACACAGGGAATGAAGACCATCGTGGTGGGGCAATGCCCGGCGAGGTGGATGGCGTCATGGCCGGCACCGCTGACGATATCCTGATGGGGGTAACCCAGCGCCTGCACCGCTGAACGCACCGCGGCCACGCAATCGGCATCGAAGGGCGTCGCCGGGCTGAGCCAGTGACGACTGATCGCCAGGCTCAAACCGCGTTTGTCGGCAACGATTTGCAAGCGCTCGTATACGGCTTGTTCCATTGCGGCGATCTGTTGGTCTTCGTGGTGACGCAGATCGACAGTGAAGTTGATCCGGCCGGGGATGGTGTTGCGCGATGACTTGGCTATCTCCAGCTGGCCCACGGTGACCAGCCCCTTGGGCGCGAAGTCTCTGGCGAGGGCTTCCAGCACGCTGGCCATTTCCGCGACGCCGAACAAGGCGTCCTTGCGCAGTGGCATGGGGGTGGTGCCGGCGTGGGCACTGACACCGCCAACCTGCACATCCAGCCAGCAAATCGCCTGGCCTCCGGTGACAACGCCCACCGGTAGACCGTTGTCCTCCAGAATCGGACCTTGTTCGATATGGGCTTCGAAGTAAGCATCGAAGGTCCGCTGCAAGGGCAGTTCACCACTCTGGCCGATATCGGCGAGGGCTTCAGCGACGCTGATGCCATTGGCATCGCGGGCATCCAGTGCGGTTTGCAACGGCAGAATGCCAGTGAACACTGCCGAGCCGAACATGGCTGGGGTAAAGCGCGCACCTTCCTCGTTGGTCCACACGGCGATTTCGATTGGCTGGCGGGTTTCGATACCTTGATCATTCAGGCAACGCACCACTTCCAGGCCGCTCAGCACACCGTAGATACCATCGAAGCGCCCACCTTTTGGCTGCGTGTCCAAATGGCTGCCCATGACGATCGGCGGCAGGCTGTTGTCCAGGCCTTCGCGACGGGCGATCAGATTGCCGATGGCGTCAAAGGCAATGCTCAGGCCAGCTTCGCGGCACCAGCTCATGAACAACTCGCGACCGGCCAGGTCTTCCCTGGAAAGGGCCAGGCGACAATTGCCGCCGCGCTCGGTGGCGCCAATTTTGGCCATGTCCATCAGGCTGCCCCAAAGGCGTTCGCCGTTGATGTTGGATACTTTCATCATTCACCTTCTTGTCGCGTGTCTTAATAGCCCAGGGACGTATCGACGGGGTTGTTCAGGGGTTCACCATGGGCCAGCCGCCGCGTGTTTTCGGCAATCTGGCTGGCGATGCAGTCGTGGGACGCGGCCGAGGCCATGTGCGGGGTGACGATCACCCCAGGTATGCGCCACAGGCGATCATCGACCGGCAGAGGTTCACGCTCGAAGACGTCGAGCACTGCACCGCGCAGCTGGCCGCTGCTCAATGCCTGTTGTAGATCGTCGATGCGTACGTGCTGGCCGCGACCGCAGTTGACGACCACTGCACCTGGCGCCAGGGCCTGGAAGGTTTCAGTGCAGAGAATGCCTCGGGTAGCCGAGGTCAACGGCAGCAGGTTGATCAATAGATCGAGACCTTCGAGAAAGCCGCTGAACTCCCGCTCGCCGTTGTGGCAGGCCACGTTGGGTATGCTCTTGACACTGCGCGCCCAGCCGCGAACGCTGTAGCCGGCGCTGGCCAGGTCCTCGGCAATGGCTGCGCCCAACGAGCCCAGGCCCATTACACCGACCTTGAAGTCCTTTGCCTGAATCTGCACCGGGCGCTGCCAGTGCTGGTCAGGCTGTTGCTGCAAGACCTGATCGAAACGTCGGTGATAGTGAATCACCGCCCAGCGTACGTACTCGGTCATGCCTTGGCGGTGCGCGGGATCGACCACGCGGCACACCGGCAAGTTCGGGCAGCTGGGATCGGTGTGCAAGTGATCGACACCCGCGGCGACCGAATGCACCAGTTGCAGATTGGGCAGCGCGCCCAGGCTGTTGGCCGGTGGGAACCAGCATGCCGCGACTTGTGCTTCACTGGCCAGCGGGTCGTCGGCGAGCACCACTCGTATATCCGGCGCCTGGCGGGCAAAGGCCGCCTGGAGCTGGCCGAGCAGGATGCTGTCGCGCGACAGCAGTACGATCGTGTTCATGAGCAATAGGACTCGCGCTGGTCTTCAATCAAGGTCAAGGCGGCATTCCAGCTCAGGCCCATGATCTCCTCGGCTTCATCGCGACCGAACTGTTCTGCAGTGTGTCGGCAGACTTCTTCGCTGGGGTAGACCAACTGGCTGCCACCGGCCAGCGCCGCGACCTGCGCCTGGCAGGCGCGCTCCAGAAAGTGAATTTCGTGGAAGGCTTCAGCCACATTTCCACCGGCCGCCAGCAGGCCATGGTTACGCAGGATCATGGCCTTGTGTGGTCCCAGGTCGGCTATCAGTCGTTCGCGCTCGGCCAGCGACAGCGCAATGCCTTCATACGTGTGATAGGCCAATTTGCCGTAGAACTTCAGCGCATGCTGGCTGATTGGCAACAGACCTTGCTCCTGGGCTGCCACGGCCATACCGGCCGCGGTGTGGGTATGCACCACGCATTTGAGATCCGGACGAGCCATGTGGATGGCCGAATGAATTACGAAGCCTGCGGCATTGACCCGAGTCCGATCGTTCGGACCGCCCACCACCTGGCCATGTTGGTCGATGCGCACCAGATCGCTGGCTTTCATGCGATCGAAGATGACACCGTAGCGGTTGATCAGGAAGTGGTGTTCGGGACCGGGGATGCGCAGGGTGATATGCGTGTCGATCAGATCGGTCATGCGAAAATATGCGACCAACCGATACAGTGCCGCCAACTCGCAGCGTGCCTTCCACTCGGTGGGGTCGATGTTGTCGGGTGTGTACATGTGAGCTCCTTGTTAAAGCGCAAGTTGGGGGGCGGTGGCGGTGGATTCGCCGCGCAGACGGGCCAGGCCACAGACGCCGATCAACGACAGGGCAGCCAGCAAACTGAAGAAGATCGCCAGTGGCATCCACTGGCCGGCGTAGTGACTGGCCAACAGGGTGCCGATAATGGGTGTGGATCCCCCGGCAATGGCGCAGATCAGTTGATACGCGATGGAAATTCCCGAGTAGCGCAAATGCGCTGGAAACGCCTGGGCCATGTAACCGGCGATCACCGCGTAGAGGCCAGACAGAACGACCACGGCCATGGCAATGCCGAGGGTCATCAAGACGATGTTCTGAGTGCTGACCAGCAGGAACATGGGGTAGGGGACCAGCATGGAGAGCAGGGCGGCCAACTTCAGGAAGCGGCCCTCACCGATGCGCTCGGCCAGCAGTGCGCTGATGGGTTGGGAGATGAACTGGATCACCGTGACCAGGAACAGGCAATCGAGAATCGTCGAGCGCGTAATACCCTGATACTGCGTGACATACGTGATCATGAACGTGTTGGTGAAAAAGAACCCGGCCGAGCCTATGGTCACTGCAGCTGCCGCGAACAGAATCTGCCGCCAGCAGGTACGAATCACCTCAAGCACCGGATACTGGACGGTTTCGCCCTTGTCGGCGATGGCCTTGAACTCTGGAGACTCTTGCACGCCAAAACGAATCGCCAGGCCAATCATCATCAGCACACCACTGAACAGGAACGGCAGACGCCAGCCCCATTGGGCGAACTGCTCAGGTGAAAGCGAGGTCACCAGACGGAAGGCAATCAATGCCAGCAGCAAACCTGCCGGGCTGCCCAATTGGGCGAATGATGCGTAGAAGGTCTTGCGCTTGGCCGGGGCGTGTTCACTGGCCATCAATACGGCACCGCCCCATTCACCCCCCACCGAAATGCCCTGGATGATACGCAGTGCGATCAGACCGACAGGAGCCCAGACGCCGATACTGGTGTAGCCGGGCAGCAAACCGATGGCGGTGGTTGCCAGGCCCATCAGCAGCATGGTGAACAGCAGCATTTTTTTGCGTCCCAGGCGGTCGCCCAAATGGCCGAAGACCATGCCCGCCATGGGTCTGGCAATAAAGCCCACCGCAAAAGTGCCGAATGCGGCCAACGTACTCAGCGTGGCGTCCGAACTGGGGAAAAACACTTGCCCCAGGATCAGTGCCGCCGCAGTGGCATAGATGTAGAAATCGTAGAATTCGATGGTCGTGCCAATGAAGGCTGCAGCCGCTGCGCGACGCGGTTGGTTGGAGTGAGTACGCATGCAAGGCCCTTCTCTAATTATTATTCCGACAGGGATCAATCGGATCACGGTAACGCTCTGTCCCTGTGGCGCTTCCGTGCTTTATCTCGTAGCCTCTATAATTAAGCAATTTGCTAATTCTTAATCACTGATTAAGCCATGCTAATAATGGACATCAAGATGAGCAGCAAACACTCGAATGAAGAGCTAGTGCAAGCGAGATGGGGAGGGCGGCGTTTCCTCAACGATCGACTGGATTGGAACTTGTTGCGCACTTATCTGGCCATTGGTCAGGAAGGGAGTATCAGTCGTGCTGCAGCGCGGTTGTTCATTACCCAATCGGCCGTCAGTCAATCGCTCAAGCGGCTGGAAGAGCAGTTGGAGTGCGCCTTGATTTCGCGCAAGGGGCCACGCTTCGATCTCACCGAGGCCGGAGAGGAAGTGCTGCGAATTGCCGAAGAGATGTATGGCAACGTATCGCGCATCGGCTCGGCCATCGAAGGCCCCCAGGATGATGTGGTGGGGAAGGTTCGTCTGCTCTCGATCAGCCGGGTGCAATCGGCGGTCTATGATGATTTTCTCGCGAGTTTTCATCTCAACCATCCGCGTGTGGAGTTGGAAATAGAGGTTCTGCGCAGCTCTGACATTCTCAGTTCGCTGATACAGAAGACCGCCACCGCCGGTGTTGGTCTCTGTCGCATTGCTCAACCCAAGCTTGAGCAGCGTTGCCTGATACGTCAGCGATATGCCTTCTTTTGCGGAAAACGCCATCGTTTTTTCGGAAAGCGGGGGCTCGATCTGGCGGAGCTGCAGGGGGAAAATTTTGTCAGCTTCACGAGCGACCAGATTGGCGGCAACCTTTCGCCGCTTACCGTGTTTCGTGACCAACAGGGTTTCACCGGCAGGATCGTCGCTTCGTCATCAAACTTTGAAGAAATTCGCAGGTTGGTGATCGCAGGATTTGGTATCGGCTGTTTGCCAGAGCACTTACTTGATATTGACCTCTACAACGGCATGCTCTGGCGCCTGCCACCCAGGGACGGTGTCTCCGATGTAGACATTCACCTGTTGTGGAACCGCGAGCAAAAAATGACCCATGCAGAAACCGTATTTCTTGAAAGTTTCCAGCATGCCATTGCCGTTGCAGAACAATCTTCCGATCAAGAGGTCGGCAAGGAAGACTGACTTTTTGATTTTCCGCCGGTTCCAGGAGCGATTTGCCGGTGCTGCAGTCGCACGGGGACTTTGGTCTGACGAGTCATTCCGGCTATTGCGTCCACGCCTCCGATTTTTGATTTGACCGATCCAACAAGATTTTCTCCAATTCGGGGTGCTTAAAACTCTTACGGACTAACCTGCGAGAACTCGCATCTCAGGGCAAAAAAGAAGGTGCCTGCGCACCTTCTTTTGCCTCTCTTACCTGGACTTCAAAACTTTCGGATTGGAGTTGCCCCAGACCGTATAGAGGTCGGCCAACAACGCCCCGTTGATGGTCTCAAGCTCCGTCTGGGTAATTTCTTCATCGCCTTGCTTGCCGTATAGAACGACCTCATCTCCCGCCTGCACGCCCTTGATACCACTGACGTCAACCATCAGTGTATTCATGGTGACCTTGCCGATGACCGGCGCGCGTTGACCGTGAATCAACACCGAGGCCTTGTTGGAGAATGCTCTTCGATAACCGTCTGAGTAGCCGGCCGGGATGTTGGCGATCAATGAGTCTTTGCTCAGGGTAAAGGTGCGGTCGTAGCTGATGGTACTGCCCGCCGGGTAGGCGTTGACCGCCGCGACCCGCGACTTGAACTGCATCACCCGTTGAAACTCGTTATGCCCGCCCACCGGATAGCCATAAAGCGCAGCGCCGGGGCGCACCATATCCAGCCAGCCCTCGGGTACTTCAAGGGTGGTGAAGGTGTTGGCGCAGTGCAGGATGATTCGGCTGCGGTCCAGTTTGCCGTGCTCGATCAGCCAGCCGGATTGCTCCTTGAATGTCGCCAGCCCTCGCAGAACGTCCTCTCGTTCTTCGACCGGGAAGTGGGTCATGATCCCGACGATATTCAGGTGATCCAGCCGAGTCAGCTCCACTGCCTGTTGTTGCCCCTCTGCTGTGCTCATTTCCAGGCCGTTGCGGCTCATGCCCGCCGAGTTCAGCGCCAGGTGAACAGACAGTTTCACGCCTTTGCGTGTGGCCAATTCGTTAAGCTGGCGCGCAACCTCAAGATTGCCGACCAGTTCTTCGATGTTGAAGCGCAGTGCATTGGCCACTTCGTCAACAGTGGCGCTGCGCAAACGCATCAGACGCCCCTTGAAGCCTTTGGCCCGCGCAACGCGCGCCTCCTCGTTGCTCGCTACACCGATGCAGGTGACGCCCATTCGGATTGCGGAAGGAACCAGCAGGGCAATGCCATTGCCATAGGCATCGGCTTTCATCACAGCGCACATCTGGCTTTTACCCGCCAGCCGTTGCTGGAGCCTGGTGATGTTCCCTTCGAAGGCGGCCTGATCAATCTCCAGCCAGGTGTTGGCCTGGCCTGATTGGTTGTCGGCGCGTGGATGTTCCGGCGCGGGATCGAGCAAAGGGGCGGCATTGACCACGGGCGTCATTGCCGTCAAAGCCAGAGCGAGCGTCAGCGTGCTGAGCATAAAACGCGGCATATCGAGTCTTCCATTCAAGATGAGGAGAGCCCCGTGCGCAGGGGGGACTGGCATCCGCCAGGTCCCTATGGCATGGAGCGAACAGCCATGGAAGTTTTATGCAAAGGCGTTGTTTGTTTATGTGGTGTTATGGGGCTGACGCAGCGGATCGCGCTGTTAAAAGGGGGTAAACAACAGAGGGTTGATTTGCGCAACGAGAGTCCATTTTCAGCAAGAGCGGAATCGGCTGCCGACGTAAAACTTTCAACATTTTGAGTCGAGCGCCCATGGGATAACAGCCGAGTTGGTTGCTGCATCGAAGGGAGAATAACTGCACTCACTTCCCTTTCTTGAAAGGCTCCCATGCAAACGACTAACACCGTGCTGATGATTCGGCCTTCGCGCTTCTCCTTCAACGTTGATACCGCGGCGAACAATCGATTCCAGAAATGCTCATTGCCACAGGATGAAGCACAGGCTCATGCCCTTGAAGAGTTTGATGGCTATGTCGCTGCATTGCGCGAGCAAGGGGTCGAAGTGCTGGTGGCCCAGGACAGTGAGGCGCCGCATACCCCCGACTCGATCTTCCCCAACAACTGGTGGAGCAGTCATGCCGACGGCACGCTGGTGCTCTATCCCATGCAGGGACAGAACCGTCGGCTGGAGCGCGAGAAAGGTGTCCTGGAGACGTTGTTGCAAGGCTACTCCATCGATCAGGTACTGGACTTTACCGAGCTGGAGCAGCAGGAGCTTTTCCTGGAAGGCACCGGCAGCATGGTGCTCGATCGCGTTCAGCGTATCTGCTACGCCGGTTACTCGAGCCGGACCCATGTCGATGCGCTGCGTACGTTTGTCGAGCGTCTGGGATACCGCCTGTGCGCATTCAACGCCGTTGACCGTGAAGGGATTGCGATTTATCACACCAACGTGATGATGAGCGTTGGCAGCCGTCTTGCGGTGGTTTGTCTGGAGACTGTCGCTGATCTTCAAGAACGCACCGAGCTTGAGTTCCGGCTGCGCTCCAGTGGCAAGGAAATTCTGGCTTTGACCTGGGACCAGCTTGAGTCGTTTGCCGGCAACATGCTTGAGGTTCACAACCGAGAAGGTTCGCCCATCCTAGTGATGTCACGTACCGCCTGGCTCTCGCTCAATACCGAGCAGCGCCGACTCATTGAGCGACATGCCAGGCCGTTACCGGTGAATATCGACACCATCGAACAGATTGGCGGTGGCAGTGCCCGCTGCATGCTGGCCGAAGTGCATTTGCCAAGGCAACAGAAGCAGGAACCGGTCGGTCGCAAAGATTTCGATCGGGTCATGGTTCCCAACTACGCACCGGCGCCGTTTATCCCGGTCCGTGGTGAGGGCTCGAGGATTTGGGACCAGGAGGGTCGCGAGCTGATCGATTTTGCCGGGGGCATCGCCGTCAATGTGCTCGGCCATGCTCACCCGAAACTGGTCAGTGTGCTCACCGAGCAAGCGAACAAGCTCTGGCATATCTCCAACGCCTTTACCAACGAGCCCACGCTGCGCCTGGCGCGCAAGCTGGTGGACGCGACCTTCGCCGACCGCGCGTTCTTCTGCAACTCGGGAGCCGAGGCGAATGAGGCGGCCTTGAAGCTCGCCCGGCGGGTGGCCCATGACCGTTATGGCGAAGACAGATATGAAATCATTGCCGCGGTGAACAGCTTTCACGGCCGAACCCTGTTTACCGTGTGCGTGGGTGGCCAACCCAAATACTCCGATGGCTTCGGCCCGAGAGTCGAAGGCATTACCCATGTACCGTTCAATGACCTGGCGGCACTGCAGAGCGCCATCTCGGATAGAACCTGCGCGGTGATACTCGAGCCGATTCAGGGCGAAGGCGGTGTGCTGCCGGCTGAGCGTTCTTACCTGGAAGGTGCCCGCGCGCTATGCGATCAATTCAACGCACTGCTGATCTTTGACGAAGTGCAGACCGGGGTAGGGCGTACCGGAGAGCTGTTTGCTTATCAGCATTACGGCGTTGAGCCTGACATCCTGACCAGTGCCAAGAGCCTGGGTGGCGGCTTCCCGATCGGCGCGATGCTGACGCGCGAGGGGCTGGCTCAACATCTGGTGCCGGGCTCCCACGGAACCACTTATGGCGGTAACCCGCTGGGCTGCGCAGTGGCCGAGGCCGTGATCGATCTGGTGAACGACCCGGTTCTCCTTGACGGCGTTAAACAGCGCTCAGAGCAATTCAAATCTCGCCTTGCTCAAATGGCAGAGCAATATGGCGTGTTCAACGAAATCCGCGGGCTGGGGTTGCTCATTGGTTGCGTGCTCTGTGGCAACTGGCGTGGGCGCGCCAAGGAAATACTGAATGCGGCGGCCGGGCAGGGGCTGGTGTTGTTGCAGGCGGGGCCTGACGTGCTGCGCTTTGCTCCCAGCCTGATCGTGTCCGAGGCGGATACGCTGGAAGGGCTGGCCCGTTTCGAGCGGACCCTCGCACTCCTGACCCGGGCTGCAGATTAGTCATGAATAAAAACCTCAAGTTCAGCCACAAGATCCTGCTGGCCGTGTCTCTGATTGTCATCGCCGCGTTCGGGTTGTTCACGGTCTACAACGACTATCTGCAGCGCAGTGCGATTCGTAAGGATCTGGATAGCTATCTTCACGAAATGGGCGATGTCACCGCGAGCAATATTGCCAACTGGCTATATGGTCGGGTGTTGTTGATGGAAAGCCTTTCGCAGTCGGTGGCGATTGATCCGTCGGCGGAAAACATCACGCTCTTGTTGAAACAACAGGCCCTGGCCTCAACCTTTGCAGCCACTTACATCGGGGACAAGAACGGTAAGTTCATTACCTTTCCGGACGCGAAGATGCCCGATGGTTATGACCCTCGTGCCCGCCCCTGGTACAAGGACGCCGTCAACAGTGGCGGTCCGACGATCACCGAGCCTTACATCGACGTGACGACCGGTGGGCTGGTCGTCACGGTCGTTGATGCGATCAACAAGGCCGGGCAGACCTTGGGTGTGGCTGGCGGTGATCTTGGCTTGAAGGCGATTGCCGACAGTATCAATGCGCTGGATTTCAATGGCATGGGCTATGCGTTCCTGGTCAGTGCCGATGGCAAGATCCTGGTCCACCCGGACAAGGCCCTGGTGATGAAGGCGCTCAAGGATGTCTATCCGCAAGATGCCCCGCGGATCAGCAGCGATATCAGTGAAGTTCAAGTGGATGGCAAAACCCGCATCGTCACTTTTGCGCCGATCAAAGGCTTGCCCTCACTGAAATGGTACGTAGGTTTGTCTGTTGATAAGGACAAGGCCTTTTCGATGCTCAGCGAGTTTCGTGCTTCAGCGCTGATAGCCACCGTCATCGCTGTGCTGATCATCATCGCGTTACTCAGCCTGTTGATTCGCATCCTGATGCAACCACTGTTGGTGATGACCCGGACCATGCAAGAAATCGCCGACGGTGAAGGCGATTTGACCAAACGCCTGACCATCCAGACTCAGGACGAATTCGGCATCCTCGGCACGGCTTTCAACCGTTTTGTCGAGCGGGTTCATGGTTCGATCCGCGAGGTCTCCTCGGCCACGGAGCGTGTCAACGAAGTCGCCCAGCGGGTGGTCAGTGCCTCCAATTCGTCGATGCTCAACTCCGACGAACAGTCCAGTCGGAGCAATAGCGTGGCGGCCGCCATCAACCAGTTAGGCGCCGCAGCCCAGGAAATCGCCCGCAATGCTGCCCAGGCTTCGCATCAGGCCAGCGATGCCCGAGGCTTGGCTGAAGAGGGTCAGCAGGTCGTCGATAGAACCATCCAGGCAATGAACACGTTGTCCGGGATGCTCGGCACCTCCAGCGGTAATATCGAGAACCTCAACAGCAAAACGGTGAACATCGGGCAGATTCTGGAGGTGATCACCAGCATCTCTCAGCAAACCAACCTGCTGGCGCTGAACGCCGCGATTGAAGCTGCCCGTGCCGGTGAGGCAGGGCGCGGTTTTGCGGTGGTCGCTGATGAGGTGCGCAACCTGGCTCATCGCACCCAGGAATCGGCACAGCAGGTGCAGACGATGATCGAAGAGCTGCAAGTCGGCGCCCGCGAGTCGGTCAGTACCATGAGTCAGAGCCAGCGCCACAGCCTGGAAAGCATGGAGATCGCCAACCTGGCCGGCGAACGCTTGAACAGCGTGACCCTGCGCATCGGAGAGATCGATGGCATGAACCAATCGGTCGCCACTGCCACGGAAGAACAGACCGCCGTGGTCGAGTCGATCAATACGGACATCAGAGAAATCAACACCCTCAATCGGGACGGCGTTGAAAATCTTCAATCGACCTTGCGGGCCTGTTCCGATCTGGAGCAGCAGGCGGCTCGCTTGAAACAGTTGGTGGGCAGTTTTCGGATTTGATCCATCAACGACGTGACGAAAGCTGCTGCGACACAAACTTCATTCTCACTTGCCTGCCCAGCGAAGTGGCCCACATGGGAATCATGGAGGGGCCTGATGGCCTGCTTCAGTCCATAGGGGCGCAGCACACGCTCATCGAGATCGGCACCTATCACAAAGCCTTCAAGCAACGTATGGCTCAGCGTATCGAGTAACGTTTTTTCAATGCCCGTTGCCCGTGATGCTGCCGAGAACCCTCCATGTTTGATCACCAGTACAAAATAATAAAGGTCATTAAGGTCTTTCATCCAGTTGATGCCCTCCTGCGGGGGTAGCGTTGAACGGCCATCAACGGAACCGGGCGCTGTTCTGATTGGGTATCGAGGCGTGTGGAATGGCTTCGAGGGCTATCCATTCAGTGAAGCAAGGTGGGAATGTGGCTATCACTGATAAAACTGGATACGGGATAAACAAGGCATAATTGAAATTACTGATCCATTGATGGGGCAATCAATATGGAACTTCTGAACGACATGGCATTGTTCGTCGAGGTCGTCAAAGCCCACAGTTTTCGCAGGGCCGCAGAAGCGATGGCGATGCCCAATTCGACCTTGTCGCGACGGATCAGCGGGCTTGAAAAGGCCATTGGCTTGAGGCTGTTACACCGCACCACGCGCAAGATCGAATTGACTGAGGCGGGGCAGTTGTACTTTGACCGGTGCAAGCGAATCGTTGACGAGGCGAGGCTGGCGCACGAGCAGTTGGGTGAAATGCTCGCGCATCCGAGCGGCCTTTTGCGTGCGTCACTGCCTGTGGATTTCGCCACTATTTACCTGGCGCCGCTCATCGCCGAGTTCGCCCGACGGTATCCTGGCATCAGCTTTGAATTCGACCTCACGCCGCGCCAGGTCGACCTGGTGAGCGATCCCGTCGATGTGGTTATCCGCATGGGCGAACCGGCAGATTCGAATTTGATTGCGCGCAAGCTGGCGAGCCTCTCTCGTCGTTTGTACGCCTCGCCTCGTTATCTGGAACTCAATGGAGTGCCCAGCGATCCGTCTGAACTGGTAAACCACGAATGCCTGCGACTGCGCAAGGCTGGCAAGTGGCAGCTCTCCCGTTCAGGCGAGATGATTGAGGTCGAGGTGGGTGGACGGTTTCAACTCAATAGCGTCGGGATGCTTCGGCGATTGGCGACACTGGATCTGGGGATCGCCGTGCTGCCGGAAGGCATTGCCGCGGACGATCTGCGCAATGGCTTGCTGCATCTCGTGCTGCCCCAATGGCACCCTAATCCGATCCAGGTGTATGCCCTGACTGAAACCCGCCTTTTGCCTGCAAAGACTCAACGCTTCATTGAGTTTCTGCGTGAGCAACTTGAGCCGACTTGACTGTCTTGCTCTGGCGAGTGCTGAGCCGATAGAGGCCACCTATTGCTGCCTTGCCATGACACTGAACGTTGAGGCCCATCTCCCGGATGTGTGGTGGGGGACCGATTTGACAGAAGGTTGTGCGGCGTAGGCTGGCAGAGCCGGAATTCGAGGTCCTGCCAGCCAGAAACGTCCTTAACCTTGCAGCGCTTCCATCAGTACCTGTACCAATTGCCCGCCTTCTGGCGTCGCCCAGCTGCCCGCGAGTTCAGCAATCAACTGGTTGGTGGTGGTCAGCGTCACGCCGCCCTTATCCATCCGACGCAGGGCGATGTCATCGGCCATCACGGTCGGTGAGCCGCCGCCATCGGCCACCACCTGTACTTCATAGCCGTCGCGCACCAGACTCAGCGCCGGATAGACCGTGCAGACGTCGTTGGTGACACCGGCAATGATGAGTTTTTTACGGCCTGTCGCTTTGACGGCGGCGGCGAAGTTTTCATCGTCCATGGCATTGACGATCCCCAGGCGCTGGACGCGTGAAGCGAATTCGGCGGGGAGGATCTGCTCCAGCTCACTAAGCAGCGGTCCCTGAGCGTATTGCTCCATGCTGGAGGTCAGTACCACCGGAAGCTTCAAGATGCTGGCCGTCTTGGCGAGCATCAGTGCGTTGCGTTTCAGCTCTTCGAAGGGGATGGATTTCACCCAGCCCATGGTGCCGACTTGGTGGTCGATCAGCAGCAGGGCGGCATTGTCGGCACTGAATTTTTCGTAGGTCATGATGATTCTCCGAGCAGTAAGGGTAGGGCGTCGGCGCCCCAGGTTTGAAACAGCATTGATCACTTAACGCGGTTACAACTTTCCGAACGCACCACGCTGGTAGCCGTCAATGGCTTCGGCCAGCGCGTGTTGAGAGGCAAGCGCCAACGGCCCTTGCCAATACACGGGTTGATTCAACGGGACGCCAGAAAACAGCACGACCTTGGCGTTGCCCTTGTGTGTGCTCAACCTGACCACACGATCGTCACGCTGCGGGAGATTCACCGGCAGCGTGGGTTCGATAAGGTTGAAGGGGTGGCCATCGACCAACACTTCGCCGTCAATCGGCATCACGAACGCCACATGACCTTCGGGGATCGGGACGCTGATTTCAGCGCCGTCCTCGAGAGAGATGTCCAGCACGCTCACTTCGGTGGGCACCGACAAGGGCGACGACACCTGGGCGAAACTGCCCAGTGGTACGCGAACCTTGACCCCTGGTAACCGCACCACAGGCACATCCTGGGCTTCGAGACTGAGCGCAAACGGAGCGTCCGCTTGGCGATCCTGCGGCAGGTTGATGAAAATTTGCAGCATGTGCACCGTCTTGCCCGGCTCGGCCGGCACCTCCTCGTGCACGACACCTTTACCCGCCGCCGTCCAATGCAGTCCACCGGGTTGAATCAGGTTGCGGTTGCCCTGCGAGTCGCGGTTATCAATCCCGGTTTCGGAATCCAGAAACAGGTAGGACACCGCTGAAAACCCCGCATGAGGGTGTGGCGCAAATGTCGGTCCACTCATCCAGGCATGATCGACTGCGAGGAATGGATCAATCGGCTTGGCGAACTGATTTCCACGCAGGCTGAAGGCCCGGAACTGACTGCCGTGATTCATGCGCTGCAAACGTGCGATGGGTAACATGGTTATGTTCCTCAGACGCGTTGGGCAGAGGGGATAGCGGGGTAGTCGATATACCCTTGCGCGCCCGGTGCGTAGAACGTGTCCTTGTTTGGAACATTGAGCTCGGCGCCTGTGCGCAAGCGCTCAGGCAGGTCGGGGTTGGCGAGGAAGGCGCCGCCAAAAACCGCCGCGTCGGCCTTGCCCTCAGCGATCAACGCAGTCGCGGAGTCTTTATCCAGGCCACCACCGATCAGGTAGCTGCCGTCGAACAGCGGGCGCAGCAGCGCGTGGTAGTCGACAGTAGCGCCGAACAAGGCGACATGCAGGTAGGCGAGGTTGAGCCCACGGAGCTGCTCGACCAGGTAGGTGTAGGTTTCACTTGGGCTGGCATCGACGATATCGTTGAAATTCATTTCAGGGGAAATCTTGATGCCCACGCGGTCGCTGCCGACTTCGCTCGCCATGGCGTTGAGAACTTCCAGCACGAACCGGGTACGGTTCTCAACGGAACCGCCATATTCGTCAACGCGCTGATTGCTGCCCGTCGACAGGAACTGCTCTGGCAGATACCCGGAGGCAGCGTGCAGTTCGACGCCGTCGAACCCGGCTTCTATGGCCTGGCGTGCCGCTTGGCGGTAACCCTCGATGACCGCGGCAATCTCAGTCACGCTCAGGGCGTGTGGGGTCACGAAATCCTGCAGGCCGGTGGCGGTCCAGGTCTGCCCTGCTGCCTTGATCGCCGAGGGCGCTTGCGGTTGCGCACCGTCAGCCAGCAGCGACGGGTGAGAAACGCGGCCGCAGTGCATCAGCTGCATGAAAATCCGCCCGCCGCGAGCATGCACAGCCTCGGTGACGTGCTTCCACGCGGCGACCTGCTCGGTGGTTTCGATGCCTGGGGTACGGACATAGCCCTTGCCAAGCGCAACGGGGAACACGCCTTCACTGATGATCAGGCCGGCGCTGGCGCGCTGAGCGTAGTAAGTCGCAACCAGTTCGCTTGGCACGCCGGCATCGTCGGCACGCGAGCGGGTCATCGGGGCCATGACCATGCGGTTGGAAAGGGTGTAGCGACCGACCTGGACTTGAGAAAAGAGAGAATTCATTGCGGGGCTCCTCAGTGGTGATGGAGCCATCATTGATCAATCCGTATCCGGGATAAACCGGGTAAAATTGAAATGACTGATCCACTGATGGAGCAATGTCTCTAGCCGAATCCGACACAGGGTCAGAAAAATTGGGCTGAACCTTCAGGATTCGAAGATAAAGTAAGAAAAGAAGCTCAGTCGTCGCAAGGTGAGCGTCGGAAGGATCCTCATGTCAGATTCAGTGCAGAACCTGGCATGAGGAGAAGAGGGGACTCAGTGAGAAAGTCGACTCAGGGCGGGTCGTTTCAAGACCGAAGTTGCGCGTTCGAGCTTTTGGATCAACCGGCGATCTTTATTGCAAGCTCAGCAACGTGTTTGCCCCGGAAGCGCGCAATATCCAATTCATTCTGTGACGGTTGCCGGCTTCCGTCGGCTCCTTCCAGGGTGGTCGCACCATAGGGTGTACCGCCGGTGATCTCGTTCATATTGGTCAATCCCGAACAGGTGTAAGGCACACCCACGATCACCATGCCCTGATGCAGTAGTGAGCTAGGACATCGCTTTGGTCGCATCGGCACAGAGAGCATTTCGAGACGGCTCCGCACACTGATTGGGGAGGATCCTGTGCGCCACTGGACAGCGGAAGACGTATAACCCTCTCATCTAACCGCTGTTGTATTGCGCCGAACTGCTCGTCACGTGGGACTTTGGGGTCAATTCGATGCAAGGTCGATTTGTTCAACACCTAAACGTTCACGACTGCTTATAGCTTGCTGGATCAGGTACTCAGGACATTACTTATTCCCTTTCAAGCAAGTGCTCCAGGAATAATCTAGCAGCGACGGACAACGACTCTCGTGACCTGACGCACACGCTGAGTTCGCGGTACGCCCACGGCTCATCCAGTCTGACCACCGTCGCTTCGTCCATCTTGTAAATCGCCGCACTGCCCTCGGGCATGATGCCAATGCCCAATCCGGCCTGAACCATCAGGCACAGCGCGTCGTAACTGGACACTTCCATTCGTATTTTCAGCGAGCGCCCGAGGTCGTTAGCCGCCTTGATCAATTGAAAGTTGAGGTGAGTGCCGCTGCGCAAAGCGATGTATTCGTGTTCCAGGGTTTCGCTGAACTTGACAGATTGGCGGTCGGCCAGTGGATCGCGGTTGGGCACCAGCAACACCAGTTGATCAGTGCGAAACGGGAAGACCTCGATGTCGGCGCCATGCGGCAGTCGCGTGAAGATGCCGATTTCGGCGCGGTTTTCGGCTACCGCTTTGGTGATGGCCAGACTTTGCTTTTCTTCGAGACTGATGTTGATCAATGGGTATAGCTGCATGAATGACTTGATCAAACCAGGCAGGAATTGGGTGATCGCGGAGATGTTGGCCAGGACCTGCACCGAGCCACGACGGCCGTAGGAGTATTCGCGCATCTGCACGACAATTTCGTTGAGGTTGTTAAGGGCGCTGCGAGCCATGAACAACAGCGACAAGCCAGCGTCGGTCGGCGTAATGCCTTTGTTGGTGCGGTGGAGTAGTTTCGAATCGAGCAGATCCTCCAGCTCGCTGAGCCGCTTGCTGACCGCCGCCGCAGCGATGTGTTCGCGCTTGGCGGCGGCCGCAATGGTGCCTTCTTCGACGACGCTGACGAAGAGTCGCAAAGAGACCGGATCGAGTTTCATGTGAGGTACCGGTTTACTGATCTGAATGGCCAGCATAGTACCTCCTCAAGCATCGACTCAGAACGCCCCGGACAACAGGTGGCCGGCGTTCGGTACTTTGGCCTCGAGGCCGAGGATTTTCAGCATTTGGTACACGGTAGCGACCGACGCCGACAGCACCGGTTTGTCGAGGCGATCCTGTACCACCTGAATCGCTGGCAGCGAAGGCATCTGCACACAGCACGACAGCACCACGCCATCGGCCTGCCCGATGTTTAGCCTGTCAGCGTGGGCCACCAGATTCATCGGGTCCAGACGACCGACTTCAAGGTTGTCGGACACCTCCAGGCTGATGGAATCGACCACTTCGATGCCGGCCGCCTCGATGTAGTCGATGACCTGCTGGGTCAGCGGTTTCATGTACGGCGTAATGATCGAGATTTTCTTGTAGTTGAGCATGTGCAGGCTGTCGATCAGCGCACCGGCGGAGCTGAGTACCGGAGCGTTCGACCGGTTGGACGCCACAGTTTTGCCCAGGCGCTCTTGCGAGACTTTGTGATAGCCCGGGCCCTGGCACATGATCGCCACCAGGCACGCGTAGGCCATGACATCGACCCGTGCGTCGCTCAGTTCCAGCGCGCAGCGGTCACTGTCGATGTCCATCTTTTTCAGCTCCTCGGGGCTGACGTGCATCATGCGCATACGTGAAGAATGAAAGGTGAAATGTTCTTCTGGAAACAGCCCGTAGCGCGAGGTCAGCATGGCCGGGATTTCGGTTTCCATCGTGGTGTTGGAGCTGGGTACGATTTGGCCGATGCGAAAGTTTTTCATGGGTTTCCCTCTGAAGAATGCAGATCAGTTGCCGCTGGTGAGTTGAACGCCTTTGGTTTCCTGCAACGTGAACACCATGACGGCGGCGATGACGTAGGAAACGGAGGCAAGAGAAATGGTGGCGGTGAAGCCGATGAGCGGGATCAGCACCGGTACCAGCTTGATGCCGGCAATGGCGCCGACCCGGCCGAAGTTGAAGCAGAAACCTGAGGCGGTCGAGCGGATGCTGGTCGGGAACAACTCCGAGTACCAGGCGCCGAAACCGCTGAAATAACCAGTGAAAAAACCCAGCAGCGCCGCCAGCGAACCGAGGGTGATGACGTTCTGAGTGGTGAACAGCAGCTTGCCGTCCGTCAATGGCATCAAGGTCGCCGAGTAGGCAAACACCGGCACCATGATTGCCATGCCGCCAAAGAAGATCGCGAACGACAAGCGACGACCGAGGCTTTCGGCCAGGTAGCCGTAGGCCAGATAGCCAATGGTGGCGCCGATTCCGATCCAGATGACAAACACCGGGGCCTGGTCGATGCGCACGTTCAGAATGTTCTGCAGGTAGGCCGGCATGAAGGTGGTGATGATCCAGTAGCCGTACATGCCCAGTACCGAAATGCTCAGGCCCAGCAGCGTCAACTTCAGGTACTGCGGACGGAAGATTTCCATCAACTGGCCTTTGCTGGCGTTAGTGCGCATGAATTCGCGGTTGGCCAGCCAGACCGGCGACTCCTTGACGAACAGCCAGATGAACACCAGGGTGAAATAGGCCGGGATTGAGGCGTAGATGAACAGGTTTCGCCAGGATTCAGGGTTGCCGCCGTCGAGGAACGTCCAGGCGAAAATCGCCGCCAGCAGACCACCACCCGACCAACCGGTCTGCATCACCGCAAAGGCCTTGGCACGACCTTCCGCAGGCCAGATCTCCGACACCAGCGCCGCAGCGGCGGACCACAAACCACCCACGGCGATACCGACGCAAAAACGGAATACATTGAGTTGCCACAGGCTGTCGGCAAAGGCACAGAGCAAGGTGCCGCTACCGTAGACGAACACCGACAACATCATGGTTTTCTTGCGGCCGATCTTGTCGGAGAGATTACCGAGGAAGAAACCGCCAATCCCGGTCGCCAGCAGAAACCAGGCCACCGTGGAGACCACATCGCCCAGGCCAACGGCGAAGGTCTTGGCGATCGCCAGCAGGACAAAACCGAAGATCGTCGCGTCCAGCGCATCAAACAGCCAGGCGGCCCAGGAACCTCCCAACGTCACGTAACACTGGTTGGCGGTGAGTTGACCGGCTCCATCCACTACAGGGGCACTGGCCGCAGATCCGGCCGCTAGAGTTTTCATGGTTAAACCTCGTGGGACTCAACTTATTATTTTTGGAAACTCGTGTGCCGAAGAAGGCCGTCGGCAAACGAATGCTCATGTGCGACCGATATTAGGAGGGGGAAAACGCGTCGTATATCAGGCATTCACGAGCCTGCCATCGTGTATGGCGATGGTGGTTGGCTAGGGCACGCTTAGACGGCTAGAGCCATGTTTATTCGATCGCTAGCGATTCACCGCCGCCTAAGCCTTCTATCGACTGGAGTGGGGCGAGACGACGCTGTACAACTTCGGCACATTTTTTCTCAAGCAGACATGGTCGCCGAGCAAACTTGACTAGTCCGGAGGGGGCGCGCCATTTGGCAAACTTGAAGGGCTTGAGCAGGTTGGCGGGCTCTTCGCCCTTGCAGTTGGCCAACTTGATCACCTTGACCTGGATTCTGCACCCCATCGGCAGCCCCATGCGCCGCCGGGTGGAAACTGCCCTGCAGGCTGGCGGTTTGGTGCAGTCGCTGGACATTGTTGAAACCGCTTCAATCCTGGCGACCACCGCAATGCTCGAGACTTCGGACATGATCGCGGTGGTGCCCAATGACGTGGCCGAGCATTATGCGCGCTATGGCATGGTCGCTATCCTGCCGGTCGAGCTACCGATCTCCATGGCCAACATTGGCCTGCTGACCTTGCGCTCGCGGCCAAGGTCGGTGGCGTTGAATACGCTGCTGCAGTATTTGCGGGGGCAATAGCTTTGACTTCGTCTATTCGGGCGGATGACCTGACAGACACTGCATTCCATCTTTAACGAGGCTCTGACCCGATGCCGTCGGACATTACCCATTCCAGCTTCTGCAACTGGGTGCGCTTCAAACACCTGGTGTTGATCGACACCCTGGCGCGCACGCGCAACATGCACGCTACCGCGATACGGATGAACCTTAGCCAACCAGCCTTGAGCAAGATGCTGCGCGACCTGGAGGAGCAGTTCGGCTTTGCCCTGTTCCAGCGCTTGCCTCGCAGCATGCCGCCCACGGAGCTTGGCGAGTACGTGGTGCGCTATGCGCAGGGTGCACTGGCCGATTCACACAAGTTCGTCGACCAGGTCAAGGCGCGCAGCTGTTCCGGTGTCATCTGGTCGAGATTGGGCGAGGGAGTCATGCCGCCAATTTTGCCAGAGCAGGCTGTCAGCGGCGATAAACCGATAGGCTAATAGCCGGTGCTCGGGTAATGTGCATCGGCTAACGATACCTTGGCCAGACCTGATTCTTGATCAAAATACAACAGAAAATGCTAGCCCCCTGTAGTGCTACCGGTGGCTGGATAATTGATCGCGGATTTCCCCGAATTAACTAATCCTTTATAGCGATGCCCTGGCAACCAATGGACAATCAACTGGCTGGGCTCCTGATACGTCGAGGGCTTCGATCAGGTGCCGGGCAGCCCTGCGACCGATCTCGTAGTACGGCAGTTGTACCGTTGTCAGCGGTGGGATGAACAGTTCAGCAATACCGATCATATTGTCATAGCCGAGCACGGCGACATCATTGGGGATTTTCAGCCCGCGGCCCAACAACACCTGATAGGCACAAAAAGCAATACGGTCGTTGCCACAGATCAGAATGTCGAATTGGGGACGACTATCAATGATGTGCCGGTCGAGGATGGCTGCGGTTTCACCATAGGCGTCATGATCGGAAAGGTCATATTGCAGGAGTGCGTCAGGCAACAGCCCGAATGCCTGACAGGCACGCTGCATGCCTCTTTGTCGCAGACCCCAGGCCAGGCTCTGTTTTGGAAGATTGATAAACAGAGGGCGCCGATAGCCTTGACTCAATGCGTGATATACGGCTCGGTACTGCCCCATTTCGTCGTCGGGCACATAACTGACCAGCCGACTGTCATCCGCCAGGCAATTGGCGAGTACCAGGGGAGTGCTCTTCAATCGCTCGGGAATGCACACCTGGCGCAACCCCATGGCGCTGAAGATCAACCCGTCGGGACGGTGCGATAACATCAGGTCGATGTTCTGGTCGGTGGGCGGGTTGCTTAACAGGTTGAGGATAAATACATTCCAGCCTGCTTGCTGCGCGGTCTGTTCGATGGACAGCAGCAGCTCGACGGCGAACGGTGTTGTCGCGGTGTCCAACGCGAACACACCGATGGTTCGAGTCTGGAGGTTGTCGCCGCGAATCCTTCGCGCCGATAGGCTCGGCACGAATTGCAATTCGTCAATGGCGCGACGCACCCGTTGATAAGTTTCGGGGCTCAATTTTTCCGGATTGTTGAGCGCTCGAGAAACCGTCATCAGGGACACGCCGGCTAGCTGTGCAACGTCTTTCACTGAAGTCATGCGAGGCGAAACCGGTCAGGTTGAGGCCGAATCATGACACATGGCCTGCGCTTCTCGCGACTCGAATGACGCGGTTCATAGCCATCCCGAGGCGAGTGGCCATGCCCTGGGAATGGAGACACGCCCACCACTCCCGCTTGCAAGAAGCTTCACACCCAGACTGCCGGGCTGTGGGTAGAGGCGACTGCTTAGGCTGAAGCGCCCGTTTTCGTCGAACACCTCGATGGACGAGCGATCGAGGAACACGCGCAGTGCCAGTCGCTCTTGTGTCGGGTCTATCGACACGCTGCGCTGACCTGTGGCTTGCGCACCCGAGCGACTACGGTCAAGCACCAGACGCTGCAGCGACGCATCGTAGTAGAGCAGGGTTTCTTCATGGCCATCGTCGCTGCAGCGCAAGGCGATTCCCAGGTGGCCGTCGGTGCAGCCGAGCAAATCCAGATGCACATGGATTTCGAGCATGTCGCCTTTCACTTCCGGCACCCACCGGGTTCCCGACTCATCCCACCAGGGCGTGTCCGGCAATGGCGCCTTGCGTAGAGCGGTGAGCTCCCGTGCCGGATACACGCAAAGGCGATCTGCGCGTAGTTCAAGTTCGCGCGGCAAACCGAGCATGCCGCACCAGTGATGGGCCTTGCTCGGCATCGGGCTTTCCCACATGTCGAGCCACGCCCACAAAAGTCGCCGACCATCGGCTGCCAGTAGCGTTTGCGCTGCATAGAAATCGTGGCCGTTATCCAGCTCGATAAAAGGCCCGCCAGTGAAGTGCCATTCGCTATCGAGTCGGCCCACTCGATAACCAGTCTGGTACTTGTTGAGCCGTTCGTAACCTTGGGGTTGCATGCCTTGGGGGGAGTACAGCAGTACATCGCGTCCGTTCAGTTGAAACAGATCCGGGCATTCCCACATATAGCCATCGCCATCGCTGCCGCCGGACACATAGTCAAGGAACTCCCAGGCGTGCAGATCCGTGGAACGGTACAACGGGAGCAGCGGTATATCGCCCAGACGTGCGCCGGCAATCAGGTACCAACAGTCATCCTCCTTCCATACCTTGGGGTCACGAAAGTGCATGATCGTGTCTTGCGGAGCGGTCTCGATGACTGCGCCATGCTTGACGAAGCGGATGCCGTCGATACTGGTGGCCAGGCACTGGACTTGACGGATCGAGCGTTCGTCACCCGCTTCCCCCAGCCAGGTGTGCCCGGTGTAGATCAGTGCCAGGGTATCTCCACACACCACCGCGCTACCGGAAAAACAACCGTCACGGTCGAAGTCATCGCCGGGTGCCAGCGCAATGGGCAGATGCTGCCAATGAACCAGATCGGTACTCTTGGCATGCCCCCAATACATCGGGCCCCATTTCGCCTCGAAGGGGTAATGTTGATAGAAAACGTGATATTCGCCACGAAAGTACACCACCCCGTTAGGGTCGTTCATCCAGCCTGCCGGGGGAGCAATATGATAACCGGGTCGATAATCGTGGATGACGCGAGACAGGCCGTCACTCAGTGCACGCTGCGCAAGGTCAAGGGAAGAAGACATTGGATCGCTCATGGAATTCAAGGACAAGGTCATAGGGCGCCTGCTCGTACCGAGCGTAGAGAGACTCCATCTGGCAGGGTTTCAATGGCTTGTGGGGGGCGCCTCAAGGCCGTGCCGTCGGCGTCGAACAGGTGCAGATTACCGATGTCCAGCTGCAGCTCGACCCGATCGCCGACCTGCCATCCGGCGTTGACCTCACAACGACAGATCAGTGGATCGTCCTGCCCGGTATCGAGGTGCACATAGGTTTCGCTGCCCAGGTATTCGACCCCGGTCACGATGACGCCGACGGTTCCATCCGCCGCTTTGAGCGATACATGCTCCGGGCGAACCCCGAGGCTCAGCAGAGTGTCCGCCGCCAGGTTTGAGCTGTCGAAGGGCAGGGAGGTCATACCCAAAACCGGGGTATCGACCAGGCTGGTTTCGCCTGGGGCATGCAGGCGCGCCGCCAGAAAGTTCATTCTGGGCGAACCGAGAAAACCGGCGACAAAGCGGCTCGCTGGCCGTTCATAAAGTTCGCGCGGTGAGCCGACCTGCTCTACGCGACCGCCATTGAGCACGACAATTTTGTCGGCCAGGGTCATCGCTTCAACCTGATCGTGAGTAACGTAGATCATGGTCGAGCCCAGTCGGGCATGCAGCCGGGCGATTTCGTTGCGCATCTGCACCCGCAAGGATGCATCCAGGTTGGAGAGCGGCTCATCGAACAACAAAATGTCCGGTTCACGCGCCATGGCTCTGCCCATGGCCACACGCTGACGCTGCCCTCCAGACAGTTCTTTTGGCTTGCGTTGCAGCAGTTTGTCCAATTGCAGGATTTGCGCGGTTTTCAGCACCCGCTCGCGCAGGCTGCTCTTTTCAGTCTTGGCCAGTTTGAGGCCAAAGCTGATGTTGTCGTAGACGCTCATGTGCGGGTACAGCGCATAGGACTGAAACACCATGCCGACGCCACGCTCGCGCGGTTCCAGGTCGTTGACCCGTCGCCCATCGATCAGCAGGTCGCCGCCGCAGATCGAATCCAGTCCGGCGATCAGTCGCAGCAGGGTCGACTTTCCGCAGCCCGAAGGGCCAACGAACACCACGAATTCACCCGCAGCAATCTCCAGGCTAACATCGCGAAGAATCCGCACGCCGCCCAATTGTTTGTTCACGTTGTCTAGCTTCAATTTGATCACGATGCTGTTCCTTGTATTTGTTGGGCATCAACCCTTTAACGCGCCGGCAGTGAGACCGGAAACGATTCGGCGCTGGAAGATCAGCACCAGAATTACCAGTGGGACGGTGACCAGCACCGAAGCGGCCATCAACAGCCCCCAAGGCAGCTCATGGGGACTCCCGCCGGAAATCAAGGCGATGGCGACCGGCACTGTGCGTTGCGTGTCTGTGAGGGTGAAGGTCAGGGCAAACAGGAACTCGTTCCACGCTGCGATAAAGGCCAATAAGCCAGTGGTGACCAGTGCGGGCCGGAGCAGTGGCAACAGCACACGGGTAAGTGTGACCCAGGGCGAAGCGCCATCCATGATTGCCGCTTCTTCCAGTTCATGGGGCAGTTGCCCCATGAACGTGGTCAGCACCCAGACGGTGAAGGGCAGGGTGAAAATCGTGTAGCTGAGGATCAACGCCCAGGACGTGTTGTACAGACCCAAGGCGCGGATCACTTCGAACAGCCCCGACAGTACAGCGACCTGGGGAAACATCGACACGCCTAGAACCATCATTAATACCGTGCCACGTCCACGGAACTTCACCTTGCCCAAGGCATAGGCGGCGGTCACGCTGAGGAACAGCGCCAGCGTCACCACGCAAAGCGCAACCACCAGCGAGTTAGCGATAGCCCGCAGGAATGAGGCTTGGTGGAGTACCGCCGCGTAATTGGAGAAGTCGGGACTTTTGATCCAGTAGTTCACCTCGAACAAGGCACTGGACGGCTTTAGCGAAGTCACGATGGCGTAGTAGAAAGGGAAGACCGCATACAGCAGCAATACCCCGATCAGACACCAGAACCCGAGGCGCAATAGCGCTTTTTTGAGTAGACGCTGGCTCATGAGCGAACCTCCAGTTGACGGCGTCCGAGGTACAGATAAAGCATGGCGATCACCGCAACGACCAGAAACAGCAGAGTCGAGGCCGCACTGCCATAGCCAACATCCTGGAACTCCACCAGGTGCTGGCGGGCATAGACCGACATACTCATGGTGCTCGAAGAGTTCGAGGTCAGCACATAGATAACGTCGAATACGCGCAGGGAGTCGAGGATGCGGAAGATCGCCGCTACCAGCAATGCAGGCATTAACATTGGAAGCGTGACACGCCAGAACACTTTCAGCGGATGAATGCCATCGACCCTGGCGGCTTCGTAGCAATCGCTCGGCAACATCTGCAAGGCAGCCAGCATCAGCAGCGTGACAAAAGGTACGGTCTTCCAGACGTCGACGATGATGACCGCCCACATCGACAGATCCGCATCTGCCGTCCAGGCCAGAGGAGCATCAATCAGTCCGAGGCTCAGCATCAGATGATTGATGATGCCGAACTGGTCGTTAAGCATCCATGACCAGATCTTCGCCGAGACAATAGTAGGAATCGCCCAGGGAATCAGAATCAACGCACGCACCAGGGAACGGCCGGTGAACTTGATGTTTAGCAGCAACGCCACCAGCAGCCCTAGCACGATTTCCAGTCCCACCGACACCACGGTGAAATGCAACGTGTTGCGCACAGCGTTCCACCATTGTGGATCGACCAGAATGCCCGACCAGTTGGAACCGTCGTGGAACAGATAATTGCTCAAGCCTACGAAGGAGCCGCCACTCGTGTCCGCCAGGTTGGCGTCGGTCAGACTGAACCAGAATGTGCGCAGTAGCGGCCAGGCCGCCACCAGGGCCAGACACAGAAGCATTGGTGTCAGAAACAGCCAGGCGGCGCGTACTCGGCGACGCTGTATGGGCGTTTCCCTGGTGAGCAGGAGCTCGTCACAGGAGGCATGGGTAGTAGAGACAGACATGGTGATTTCCTTCCTTGTGGCTTACCAGTTCCGGCGTTTGATGCGCGTGAGTTCGCTTTCCAGTTCGGCCAGCGCCTGATCGACAGGCAACTCACCCGCCAGCACGCCATGCACTCGATCGAAGAACGCATTGGAGACCCGTGGATAGCGATCGGCGGTTATTGAGGCGGGGCGCATGACCCCATCGTTGAGAATGCTGTGGAGCTGACCGTAGTAAGGCATTGCCGCGAGCAGTTCGGGATCCTGATACAGCGACTCGATAACTGGGTTATAGGCGCCTATCAGAGCACGATGTTTTTGCTGTTGGGCACTGGTCAGGTAGCTCACCAGATCTGCGGCAAGTTTTGGATGGGCGCTGTAGCGCGAAACCGCCAGACCCCATCCACCGAGGGTGGATGCATGGGTGCCGGTCATGCCGCCTCGGGGCAGGGGAGCGACCCCCACCTTGTCTTTTACGGCGCTGTCCTGGCTTTGTACCAGGGCCCAGACATAAGGCCAGTTACGCATGAACAGAGCATTTCCCGACTGGAATACGCCACGTCCTTCTTCCTCGGTGTAATTGAGCACGCCACGCGGGGAGATGTCTCCCACCCAGCTTTTCGCCAGGGTCAAAGCAGCTCTTGAGGCCTGACTGTTGACCACGATGTCTCCTCGTGGATTGACCAGTCCGCCTTCCGGTTGGCTGCTGATCCACTCCAGCGCATTACAGGTCAGCCCCTCGTAGGCGCGTCCCTGAAATATGTAACCCCACACATTGGGGTTACCGGCGTTGCGTTCGGCCTGTTGAACATCCCTGGCGGTAGCGGTCATTTCCTCCCACGTCTGGGGAACCTGCTTGTTGTACTTCTCGAGCAAGTCCTTGCGGTAATACAGCAGACCCGAGTCGGTGAACCACGGCATCGTCACCAGCCGTCCGTTTACCGTGGCGTTATCGACCTGTGCCTGGAAGTAGCCTTGGGTAGCGTTGGCTGGAAGCACCTCTCGCAGATCCATCAGATGTTTGGCCAGCATCCCCGGCCACACCATATCGATTTGAATGATGTCGATGTCGGTGGACTGCGCACTGAGGATCTGCTGGTAGAACGACAACCTCTCGGTCGCCGAGTTAGGCGTGGAAACCACCTCGACGTTGTTGCCAGTCTGTTTCGACCACGCCTCGACAGCCTCCTTGCAGAGTTGTAACTCGGCACCCACTGCACCGCACGAGATCGTCAAATCGGCTGCGCTCGAGACGGACGGAAGTCCGGCACAGAGGATGAGTAGCGCTGCTGGAAGGAGAGATTTCAGCTGTTTCATAAAGCCCTCTTTATTTTTGTTTTTAGAAAAGTTAACGTTAACACCGTCAATGTAGCAGCGTATTTGCGATGAGGCATCCTTTTTTTGTCGATTTGGACAATTCACAACTCACGAAAAAAAAGGTCTGTCGCTGGAACAAAACAATAAAAACAAAACAGGGAAATCCACATGCAGAAAGCATCAAGATGGCTACTCGCAGGCGTGCTCAGCACCTCGGCGGCGACCTCTCAGGCCGCTACTTTGGAAGAACGCATGGCCGCGTTTGAAGCCCGTGCCAGCGCAGCGGAAAAGCGTGCAGCCGCAGCCGAACTGCAGACTCAGGCCCTCGCGAGGGAATTGCAGCAAATCAAACTAGCCACTCCCGTCTTGCCGCCCGCTGCGTCCACTGCGGCAGCCATTCCGGAGCCTACTTTGGATACTCGACTGGCAAAAGTCGAAGCCCGTCAGAAGAGCCTGGAAAAACAGGGCAGCACTGAACACCTCAGTGACGGATTCAGCTTCAAAGGCTACGCGCGCTCCGGATTACTGATTGACGAGGGGATGGGGGGCGGCCGTGGCGGGCCTTATATAACCCCTGCCGGCTCAGTGGGGGGGGCAGTCGGACGACTAGGGAACGAAGCCGACACCTACATGCGTATGGACCTGTCGAAAGAAATCTATGCGCAAAACGGTACCCGCTCCAAATTCACGGTCTCCATCGCCGACGGTGTGGAAAGCCTCAATGACTGGACTGCCGGCGAAAGTAAGCTGAACGTGCGTCAGGTATTCACCGAGCTCGACCATATTGCCGCGTTCAAGGGCAACTCAGTGTTCGAGAACTCTACCCTGTGGGCGGGTAAGCGATTTGATCGGGATAACTTCGATATCCACTGGCTGGACTCGGACGTCGTCTTTCTGGCCGGCACCGGCGGGGGAATCTACGATGTGCAGATGAACAAGAATTGGCGCTCGAATTACTCCTTGATTGGGCGTAGCTTCGGGGATTTCAGCCAAGACGGCATTGATGCCAAAGTGCAAAGCTACATCCTGACCTCCAACCAGTTCTTCGAGGAGGGGCAGTGGCAGTGGATGTTCAATGCCATTGGCTCAAAGAAAAACGATTTCGATACCCGTACTAATAAAGCGGGTTTGACGCCGGCGGATTCCGGCTTGCATAGCATGCTGGCTAATCACCAGAAAAACTTTTTCGGCAGGGAAGGCTTCTTCAAAACGGCGCTACTTTATGGGCAAGGTCTGGGGGCCGAAGTCAAGAACATCGGCTCGGACAGTGAGCTGATCAGCGATGCCCGCAGTCTGCGTCTGGCGCTTTATGGCGAAACACCCATTGCGCCTGGCTGGCGCATCGGCCCCAGCTTGCTGGCTGAACAAAGCAAGAATAGATACGTCGAGGGTGACGACTACCGCTGGCTGACCCTGAACATGCGTTTGGCCAATGAAATCAACAGCAATTTTGAGATGGCCTACGAAATGAGCTGGCAAACCATGAACCTCGACCCGAAGGGCTATCAACAACGTAATGCGGTCGACGGTAACTTTTGGAAATTCACTGTCGCCCCAACATTCAAGCCTGACGTTGGAGACCTTCTCACACGTCCCGAATTGCGAGTGTTCGCAAGCTTCATGAATTGGTCTTCTGATCTGGACAGATACAGTACCTCAGGCTCCTTCGGCAAGACGGACTTCAACGCAGGAGGTGTATGGCAATACGGTATACAAATGGAAACCTGGTTTTAATACATGAACACGTCCGGCCAACGCGCCTTCAGCGCGCCTGCCGGCTGTTGTTGCAAACAGAGATGTCGGTTGCAGATACCTTTGACGTTGGCTATGAAAACCTATCTAACTTCAACAGACACTTTCGCGTCGAAAAGGAATAGACACCGAGCGAATATCGTCGCGGAACAGCGATGACGTTATTCAATCGAAACGGTACTCATCGATCCCTGCCTTTCACCAATGCGCATTGAGTGAGTGATTACCGGTCGAAGCTGATCAGCCAGCAGTTATCCCTATGACAAAAATTGAGGAAATGACGATGGTATTGCCTCGCGCGGTAGTATTTGGCGAAGCCTTGACCGACCTTGTCCAAGGCACTCCTGGACAGTGGAAGGGCTACCCAGGTGGTGCTCCCTGGAACGTTGCACGAGCGCTAAGCCGCTTGGGTGTTAGCAGCGCTTTTGCTGGGGCGGTGAGCATAGATTCACTGGGTGACGAGATAGTTTCGCAGTCGAAAGCGGCAGCGTTAGATATGAGCTTTATCCAACGAGTAGATCGAGATCCTTTGGTCGCCATCGTTCCATCGAGCCGTCCTCCAAGATACTTTTTTGCTGGAGATGCCGATCTGTTTTTTGATCCGGATCTGATGCCCGAAGGATGGATCAACCAAGCAGAGCTGTGTCATTTCAGCTGCATCAGTTTAGCTCGACAGCCACTCGCAGACAGGCTGGTTAAAATTGCTCAGCAGGCCAAAGAAGCCGGTAAACGGATTAGCTATGATCCGAACTGGCGCAATTTAATGGATAGTCATTATCGGGAGCAGACTTTCCCTACGATGACAACCCTTGCTGACATGATTAAGCTTTCCGACGAAGACCTTCGGCAAATTTATCCAGGGCTGACCGAACACCAGGCAATGGATGAGCTTCGCGCTCTTAATCCTCAGGCGCAGATATTGTTTACCCGAGGGGAACACGGGATGATTCTCCACACCCCGGACAGCCAACTCGATCAGCCGGCTATTGCCGTGAAAGTGGAAGACACGGTTGGAGCAGGAGACGCTTGTATGGCTGGTTGGCTGGCTGCGGAGTTGCTGGGGATCGCAGACTTGAGAGAGCGCCTGCGATTTTCAGCGGCTTGCGCATCCATATCTTGCCGCCATGCCGGAGCCCATGCTCCTGCGCTAGCTGATGTGGAAGGTTTGCTGAAGCTGCTAATAGATACCTGACCATGGTTGCCAGCGCCGAGAAATTGTCTAAGTAAAAAACGCGGCGCCGACCCTCGCCCTGGCCATAAGCGTTGCTGACTATTTCTGATTAAAAAGTTCGACTCCCTGCTATACCGGTTTATGAAGCTCTCCGGCTTCAGCATCCGCACGCATCTGATCGAGCTCCTTGATAAATGCCTTGTCCTGAGCCGTAGGCTTACTGGTATATGGCTTGCGCTCCGGCCCAGGCTTGGTGGCATAAGTCGTCACTGCGCCAGGGTCGTGCTGAAGCTTCTCTTGAACTTGAGATTTCAACATCACACGAAGGGCATCTTTGTCAGGGTGGGATAGCACTTTTACGACCATCAAGCGAGCTATGCTCTGAGTGCGTCGTGCGCGACGTCCCTTAGCACTTGGCAGACCTGGCGGGCGATTCAGTCCTATGCGGCAAAACTGACGCATTCCGGTTACTTAAAAGGAGATATTTATATGGAAGTACGTTGCACATCAATCGAAGAAGCTCGTCAGCACATACCCATGACTTTTTGCTATTTACTGACGACGGTGAGGGTAAGATGTGCCACCACTGATAATCCTCACTCTCCTATTGGGAATCATTAAATGTCTCGTCTAGCTGAATACCGAAAGCTCGAACAACAATTAGCTGCCCAACTCGCAGAGCTTGAGTCGATGAAAAGCGACTCCGGCTTGTAAAGGGAAATGGAATTCGAGAGCAAATTGCGCGCTTTGCTCGCCGAATACGGTTACAGCTTGCAGAACGTGATCAACTTGCTTGATCCACAGGCCGGTCGTCGCGCTCCCGCCACCGAGTCCAAAGCTGGCAGCCGTAAGCCGCGCCAAGTGAAAGTCTACAAAAATCCTCACACTGGTGAAGTCGTGGAAACCAAAGGTGGCAATCACAAGACTCTGAAATTTTCGACCCGCAGGTGCCCCACAAATACCACGTCGCTCAAACGCGTTTCAGTGCATCGGCACCTGGAGGCGGAAGGTGAACATCAGCTGTACTGACTTGTCGATCCCGAAGCGGGTTTGGGCTTCCAGGTGTGGGTCAGCTGATAGGCAATTGCCAACCATATGAACCACCCTGGCATGACCATCAAGGCAATGGGTGTCTGGTCTTAATGCCAGCAAACAGAGAACAAAGCCCAGAAACGCCAAAGAGACCCAGGCCATCGGCTCGCCACCAGGCATCTTGTAGATCGATTGCGCATGCAGGTCGGGCCGGCTTCTGCAATAGGCAATGCACGACGCCAGGATGGTCGACCAAGTGAAAATCACCAGGATTGCCGACACGGTAGAGACGATGGTGAACGCGGTCATGACCTCCGGAACGATGAACAGCAACAGTACACCCACCAGCATCAACAGTGTGGTGAACGCCAGGCTCAGCAGTGGCACGCGATTAACCGATGATGTTTAAGATTTCGATGGTTTGGCAGAGAAAGCGCCTTCGCCCAGCAGTGCCACGACCAGTGCGGTCACTGACAAGTAGATCGGGTATTCCCACCCGCCATTAGCGTTGGTGAAGCTCCAGCCGTTACCGAAGTGAACGGTCGCAGCGACGAACAATTGGACGACGGCCACTGCTGCGACCCAGCGTGCATAGACACCCAGTACCAGCATCAAACCGCCGATGACTTCGAAAGCCATCACGGGGTAGGCCAGGAAGCCGGGGAAACCGATTGACTCGAAAAAGCCTGCAGTGCCGGCAGGGGTGAACACTAATACCTTGGTCAGTCCGTGGGCGATGAACATGATGCCCAATGCCAAACGCATGACGAGTGCTGCGTAGGGTGCGGTGCGTGAATCAATCATTGTCTGTTTCCTTTGCTTGGTTAGTCAGTTGGAGTGTTTTGGTCAGCCACTGTGAAAAGTCATGCAGTTCTGCGGCGACAATTTCGTGGGCCATGTCGTAAAAATGTGTCTCGTGCGCCACACCAATCCGGTCGAGCCAGGCGTCCGCTTCCCTTGCCCAGTCGATGGGCAGTACCCCGTCCAGATGGCCATGAGCGATAAACGCCGAGATGGATTTGAGTTGATCCTGAGAGGCAATCAACGGCGCAATTTCTCGCAACATCCGCCCACTCAGAACACCAAACCCTGCCACCAGATCGGGTGCGGTTACGCCGAGGCTGGAACTCATGATTCCGCCTTGGCTGAAGCCCGCAATCACGGTGGGTAACGGAGCAAGTGCTTCGATGAATTGCTTGAGTAATTGACGGCTGGACTCCGCCTGTTCTTGATCAAACGAGGGCCCGTTACTGGTGAAGTTGACCTGATACCAGGCGAAGCCTTGTGGCCCGACCTGTAAGGGCCCGCGTAACAGGAGAATCTCCAATTCCTGCGGCAATGAGTTGGCAATGCCGGCGAGATTGGCCTCGTTCGACCCGACGCCGTGGAGCAAGAGCAAGCGTGCCTTTGGCGTCGAAGCGTTAGAACTTTTGCGAAAGAAGATGCCGGATTCAGGCTCTCGCGCCGCGTCTGAAAAGTTGTATTCATGAATCATGATAAGCAGGGCCTTTTGTAGATGAGCTAAGCCGACTTAGTCGTTTACGGACGAGCCAAACAGATAGCTGTCCATCGAAAGCACCCCGTAGGTAATGCCGCCTTCCAAAATGCGTGTTCGGTAGTTCTCGCCTGCCGCGCCGAGTGCAATCAGCAGAGGCAGGAAGTGCTCATCGGTCGGGTGGGCACGTTCGGCCGCCGGGGCAGCGCTTCGGTAGTCCAGCATTTGCTCGGTATTTCCATCCTTGAGTGTCTGCGCTGTCCAGGCAGCAAACGCCTTCACATAATCCGCGCCGTGGGTGGTCGCCCCTCGAAACTCGTACAAGTTATGAGTCAGGCTCCCAGAGGCGACTATCAGTACGTTCATGTCCCTGAGCGGCTTGAGTGCCTCGCCGAGTTTTAATGCGCTTCGGGTATCCATTGGCATGGGCATCGACACTTGCACCACCGGCACCGTCGCTTCAGGCGCGAGGTACAGCAGCGGAACCCACGCGCCATGGTCGAGGCCGCGAGTTGCGTCCAGGCGAGCTTTCCAGCCTGCTAATGCAAGAAGGTCAACAATGTGGCTCGCCAACACTGGCGCACCAGGCGCGGGGTAGTCCAACTCATACAGCGCCTCTGGAAAGCCACCGAAGTCGTGGATGGTCTTTGGATGGGTGCTCGCGGTGACGCTCACCTCGCCTCGGGTCATCCAGTGAGGCGAGATGATCACGATTGCATCGGGTTGCGGCAGTTCGCGACCGAGCTCAGCCAGCTTTTTACCGGCCAGGCCAGGCTCGATGGCGAACATCGGAGCACCATGAGACACAAACAGCAGGGGGAACGATGTGTTCATGGTGGATCCTCAGTGTTGAATTACTTGCTGAGCCAGACTGGGGCGATTGAAGTACCCAGGCCTGCGCCGTAGCCGAGATAGATGTTCAGGCCTGCCAAAGGCTCCAGGTAGCGAGCATTGACAAGGCCGCCCGCATCTACCGTGTTCCAACCCATGCTTTGAGCCAGCGAGATGGCGGACTGCTTGGCGCGGTCATTGTCACCGGCGACGAATACGCTGCCGATTTGGTTGTCGACGAACTTGGGGCCATCGGCGAGCACTTGGGCAAAGAGCGTGTTGAAGGCTTTGACGATGTGAGCCTGAGGCAGCGCTTTGGCAATTTCCTCCGAGGCGCTGGTCACGTGGCCAATGGTCAGAGACATGTAGTCGGCGCTCAGCGGATTGGTGATGTCGATGACGACCTTTCCGGTCAGATCCCCCAGGCTTTGCAGGGCTGGCACAGCATCGCTGAAAGCGGTTGCAACGACGACGATGTCGCTGTCACCCAGTGCATCGGAAGCAACGTAGGCGGTGACGTTTGGAAACAGCTCAGCCAGTGCCTGCGCCTTTTCGATATCGCGACCGGTGATCCGAACGGTGTGGCCAGCGCTGGATAACTGTTTGGCAAAGCCCGACCCCATGTTGCCGGTACCCATTACTGTAATTTTCATAGCTACCTCCGTCAGTTGCATTGGTTTGCGTTTCGATGAGGCCAGTTTATAGGTTGTGATTTTGAGATAAATAAACTGAAATGTGATTAATAGTTCCGATAGGTGAGACAGTGATGGATCGTGCGCTTGAGATGCTGGTGTTCTGTACTGTCGTCGACAAAGGGAATTTCGTAGGCGCTGCTGAACCTTTGGGAATGTCCAAAGCGGCTATTTCAAGGTATGTGAGCGGGCTTGAGGAACGGCTTGGGGCACGCTTGCTGCACCGTACGACTCGACGCCTTTCCCTGACAGATGAGGGGCGGCAGTTCTATCACCAGGCCAAAGATGTATTGGCCATGATGGATGAGGCGGAGGAAGCGGTTTCGTCTTCGGCGCCGGAGCCCAGTGGTGTGCTCAGGGTGAATGCGCCCGTGAGCTTTGGCATCCTGCACCTCGCGCCCATCTGGGCTGATTTCATGGCGGCCTATCCCAAGGTTGAACTGGACATCAGTTTGAATGACCGGCTCGTGGATCTGGTGGAGGAAGGGTTCGACACTGCCGTTCGAATTGCGCGTATGGAAAACTCTTCGCTGGTCGGGCGCCGCCTGGCAAGCACCCGCATGTGCTTATGTGCTTCGCCATCCTATCTGGCCACTCATGCGCCAATTCGCACCTTGACTGATCTCACTGACCATAGCGTCGTGGCGTACACAAACTTTGCGAGCGGGAGCGAATGGGTCTTTGAAGGGCCGAATGGAAGTGAAAGCGTGCGAACGCGCTCTGTCGTTCGTTGCAATAACGGCGACACCTGTAGAAGCATCACGTTGTCCGGTGGCGGAATTTCTTTACAGCCAAGCTTTATGGTCGCTGACGATTTACGGAGGGGCGATCTGATCGAGATTTTGCCCGAGTACAAATCCGTGGAACTCGGGATTTACGCGGTCTACCCGAGCCGCAAGCATCTGGCCCCAAAGGTACGCGTGTTCATCAACTTCCTGGCCGAACGGTTCGCCGCCCCGCAGTGGGAAAAGTAATGAGGAACTGTCGGCATAAAAACGGCTGTTTTTCGAGCTTAGTGCCAGCCGGAATGAGGATCGATTTACTTACACGAACTCAAGAACGTCTTTGACAGCTTTGCGAGGCTTTTGAGGCCAGTTGCTTGCGCCTGGGTAGGCGCTCTAGTAGCCCCGGCCATTGCTTGCGCTTAACGAGACTCCACTACCCTGACGCCCCAAACGCTGAATAACTTCGTACTACGTACCTTTGCGCAATGGCATCAGCCAATGTCGCTCGGTGCCTGCATGCTGCCACGGATGCAGCAAAGGAGTTGGCCCGCAACATGATGTTCATGCGACTGACCACATCCCAGGCCTCCATACGGCGAAAGAACGCCATGAAAATAACCCGCCAGAGCATAATTTCCAGCGGTAAGGTGAGGTACGTAGTCGATGAACTGGTTCAGTTGTGCGGGCATTGGCAGTGATGCTGCGCTTTGGCGGCACAGTTAGACCTCCAAGATTCAATCACTGAAGAGATCAAACATTAGCTGCCGAAACCACTTGTTTGCCGGATCACGGTTGAACTTCGCATGCCAGAACAAGTTTATGGCTATCTCGGGGAGGGGCAGGGGTAATGGCATTGTTGTCAACCCAAATGGGCCTGAGCAACTGCTGGCGAAACGTTCCGGAACCGTTGCGATAAGGTCTGTGTTCTGCAGAATATGGCCCACGGCTACGAAGTGTGGAACTTCTAGCCGAATGTCTCGTTGTAGGCCTGCTCGATGCATATACGCATCTATCTCACCATGCCCAGTGCTCGCGGCAACAATCCTGACATGCCCGTACTCGCAAAAGCGCTCCCGCGTCATGGGGTGCTGGGTGATTGGATGATCCTTGCGGCACAAGCAAACGTAGCGATGGTGAAAGAGACGCCTTTGGTAAAAGCCCGCTTGCAAGTCTGGTAATAGGCCTACTGCCAAGTCCACTTCGCCGTTGGCCAAGCCCTCGGACAATCCGGCATTGCTACGCAGCGTGCTGACCGATACGCCCGGGGCACGCTTGAGCAGGGTATCGATCAACCGCGGCATGAAGTAGATCTCTCCGATGTCGGTCATCGCGATGACGAATCGTTTTTGACTCGTTGCTGGATCGAAGTCGTCGTGACGATTCAATGCGCCGTGCAACGTGCCAATTGCCTGAGAAATAGGGCCGGCCAGTTGAGCGGCGTAGGGCGTCGGTTCCATGCCTTGGCTCGTTCGCACGAACAGGTCGTCGTTAAGGGTGGTGCGCAGGCGCTTGAGCGCATTACTCACTGCCGGCTGTGTAAGCCCAAGACTCTCAGCAGCTTTTGAAACGCTCCGATCGATCAGGAGTTGGTGAAATATCACTAGCAAATTCAGATCCAGCTCTCGTAGCTGCATGGCGTTTTTTCTCGTTGTTGGTAGTCGAGCTGTATTCAGGTTGGTGATAGTGTCTATGGACTTTACGCCATTTATCAATAGGGCGTGAATGGTCATGATCGGGCTATTCAAAAAACAACACATAAGGTTTTCCCCCATGAGTAGCCCTCATTCTGCTTTGCAAGTGGGTATCGTTGGCGGAGGTATCGCTGGCATTGCCTTGGCACTGAATCTGTGCCGCCATCAGCATCTCGATGTCCAATTATTTGAAGCTGCGCCCGCCTTTGGTGAGGTAGGGGCAGGTGTGTCCTTCGGCGCGAACGCCGTAAGGGCAATCGAAGGATTGGGTATTGGTAAACCCTACGAGCTCATCGCCGACCGTACACCGGATCCATGGCAAGACATCTGGTTTGAATGGCGGCGAGGTGTCGACGCCGGGTATCTAGGCGCCAGTGTCGCTCAAGGCGTAGGTCAATCGTCAGTCCACCGCGCCGACTTCCTGGACGCCTTGGCCAAGCAGTTGCCAGACGGCATCGCCTGTTTCGATAAACGTGCGGTTCGTATCGAGGAAACAGGGGAGCGGGTTCGCGTTCACTTCACTGACGGAACCGACTATCAGTGTGACCTTTTGATCGCCGCGGACGGGATCAAATCCTCCATTCGAGATTACGTACTGCAGGGGTTGGGGCAACCCGTAGTCGCCCCCCGGTTCAGCGGTACCTGTGCCTATCGTGGAATGATTGACAGCGAAAAACTACGTGCGGCTTATCGCGCCGCAGGTGTTGATGAGCATTTGATCAACGTTCCGCAAATGTACCTGGGGCTCGACGCGCATATTCTGACCTTCCCGGTTAAGCACGGCAGGCTGATCAATGTGGTTGCGTTTGTCTCAGATCGTAGTCGCCCAAACCCCGTATGGCCGCAAGACATGCCATGGGTGAAAACCACGAGCCAGTCCGAAATGCTGGAAGCATTCTCTGAATGGGGTGATGCCGTTCGCGTTCTACTTGAATGCATCCCTACGCCCACCCTCTGGGCACTCCATGAGCTGGATGAGCTTCCTGGGTATGTCCATGGACGCGTAGGCCTGATTGGTGATGCTGCTCACGCCATGCTCCCTCATCAAGGTGCCGGCGCGGGGCAGGGGCTTGAAGATTCTTGGCTTCTTGCACGCTTGCTGGCTGATCCTCGGGTTCTTCAAAGCGACGTCAGAAATGTGCTCGAGGTTTACGACGCCATACGTCGACCACGCGCTTGTCGCGTTCAGCGTACCTCATGGGAAGCAGGCGAACTCTATGAGTATCGAGATCGCCAGGTCGAGGACAACGAGCCCCTTCTTTCAACGACATTGGCCAGCCGGTTTGACTGGGTGTGGAACCACGACATGGAATCCGATCTGGCAGGCGCACGTGCTCGACTCGGATGGGCAGAGCTCGTGTAAGTCAGTTTTGGGATGCGTCAGTTCGCAAGGGCTGACGCCGTAAGCCAACAAAAATAAGAGGGCTACATTCATGACCGTAAGCATTTCTAATACGCCCGAAGTCTGCGAGTTTCTCCAAGATGCTACAGGGTTCAAGAACGTGGATGGCAATCCGCGTAGCAAGCAAATTGTGCTGCGTATTCTGCAAGAGACCGCCAAGCTCATCGAAGAGTTGGAAATCAGCGATGATGAATTTTGGGCAGACGTTGAATATGTCAACTGTAGTGGTCAACTAATCCCGGACACGACGTTAAGTTTTTCTTCGGCCCGAGCTGGCGCCAGCTCACCGTTGAATTGATGGGGTCGAATCCAGTTGGGCGAATTCAACCGGTCGTCGCAACACTGGATTGTTGGACAGATTTTAGATACTCATTCAGTGCTTCGGCAGGTGTTTTCCAGCCGAGTGTTTTTCGGGGTCTCGTGTTAAGTGCGTGGGCTACTGCTTGGATCTCTTGGGCACTCCAACGAGACAGGTCGGTGCCTTTCGGGAAGTATTGCCGTAGAAGGCCGTTCGTATTTTCGTTCGTGCCGCGCTGCCATGGACTATGGGGGTCAGCAAAGAAAACCTTCACTCCGGACTCGATGGTAAATCGAGCGTGATCCGACAGCTCCTTCCCACGATCCCAGGTCAAAGATCGCCACAGTTCGATGGGAAGATCAGTCACCGTCTTCTTCAATGCGTTGGCCATACTAACAGCCCCATAGCCGGCCAGCGCCGGGCCGTTCTTCGTCCGGGGAATTAGCCCATAACCTTTCTCGCGAGGCAGATGGACGAGCATGGTGAATCGAGTTGAGCGCTCGACCAGCGTTCCAATCGCAGAACGGTTCAGACCGATGATCAGGTCACCCTCCCAATGCCCGGGTACAGCCCGGTCCTCTACCTCAGCAGGGCGACTGGAGATCATGACATCCTCGCTGACGTGTGCCCACGCTTTGGCCTGCGCTCTTGCTCTCGGCACGCGCAATGCTCGTCCTGAGCGCAGGCAGCTCACCAGTTCGCGCTTGAGAGCTCCTCGACCCTGAATGTAGAGCGCCTGATATATGGCTTCGTGAGAGATGCGCATGGATTCATCGTCCGGGAAATCGATCTGGAGCCGGTTGGTAATCTGTTCGGGCGACCAGCCATTGACCCATTTACGGTCACTGCGATGTGGTTTATTTCGGCCTTTGAAGGGCGCTTGTCGAGGCCCAGCAATCTCACGGCCATCGGCGTCTTGAACCTTACCCTCAAGACGGTCTCGTACGTATTGATGCAGTCGCGGGTTAGTGACCAGTTTCGCTGGCTTAGGCCTCTTGGCCACCAGTTCTGCCTTCCATTGCGCGACTGACGCTCGATACTCAAGCCGACCGCAACGAGTTGCAGCATTACGTGTCAGCTCCCGTGAAATTGTCGATGGGCTTCGTCCAAGGCGACGGGCAATCTCACGAACGCCAACACTTTGCGCCCGAAGCAGCCCAATCTCTTCTCGCTCTGCGAACGATAAGTATCGTCCTGATATGTGGTTCGACATGAATAATGGCATCCCGCCCCGATGACGGAACCAGCGTGTGCCTACCGCTGTTGATACGCCAACGGCCTGTGCTGCCTTTTCGCTTGTGATGCCGGTCGCGATCCGCACCCAAAACAGCCGCTCGATCTCATTACGAAGTGACGGCGCGCCTGGAGAACGCATCGCTCCCCGGCCCGTCAATTTTTGCATCCATCCTGCGGGTCGTCCCATAAACACCTCGATCAAGGTGTTGCGACGACCGGTTGAATTCGCCCAACTGGATTCGACCCCATCAATTCAACGGTGGGCTGGCGCCAGCTCGGGCCGAAGAAAAACTTAACGTCGTGTCCGGGATTAGTTGACCACTACAGTAGCGCGGTGTACGGAGATCAGCCTCGGGATTATCTGTACAACGCTCGTAAGCGCATTGTTATGGCCTTCAAAGGTGGAGTTCGCACTTACTGAGCAAGCGCGGGACATCAGCAAGCGTGGTATTCAGGCAGCGCAGGCGAGCCTGGTCGGCGGGGATTCCGCTCGTAACGATTTACTGGAACTGCTCTCCAGAATCCTAGCAGTAGATGCTCAACGCGAGCACGCATGGTTTGAAGGTCATTCGGGGCGTCAACGTGCCCGAGCTATCGGAGCGCTGGTCCAGTCATTATTAATGATGCTGCGCCTTTGTCGTTCAGTCCGTCGGCAATGGCTACAGTTGGATAACATCCAGACCCATGTCCTGGCGCCCTGGTTGGGCGATGTCTGGCAAGCGTTGTCGGATCCAGACCAGCCAGAGGTTGAGGCGCTGAGGCGCCGGCTTTGGGAGCAGGTCAATGATCAGCAAAACAGCGGGGTCGAACAATTCTGTGTGGCACGCATGGTGCTGGTTCTGGATAACGCCATGGCGAGCAGCCAGGCGCTGCGTGATGTGGAGGAGGGCCGAAGGACTCCTTCAACAGTCAGTCTGGCTGTGCAGCGTGACTTGATTTCGGCAGTCTTGTTTGGTGCGCGTAGTGCGTTGGCTTTTCTCGCAATGGCCTGCCTTTGGCTGGCGCCCGCATGGCCCGCAGCGACTGGCGGAATGCATGGAATGCATGGTGGGCCCACACACCCGGAAATCTAGAAGGCCTTGCGACGTTTTTCGTCGCCCTTTCAAGGGCAAAACAGCGTGCGATATTTACCTTTTGCCAAGCGCGTGGCCAGTGACGACGAGTAGCTGAACTATTCCAGCTTTTAGCCGCAGCCGGTGTACCAGAGATCGATTTGAATGCTGGTTGATCCGGAAAGGTTATGTAGTACGAAAAAAACCGCTCAGACACTTTAGACTGCAAGTGGGACCTACTCGAGGATCATTTCCGCATCTTTAGTCCCTTTACTGATCTGGCTCGTTGTTCGTCCAAACTGTTGTAGTAGGTGTTTTGCGTCGTGCTAAGGCTGTTATGACGCAGATCTGCTTGGAGGTCTTTCATATCGCGAAGCCGCGCATCATGCCGTAGCCAGTGGAGCGAGGCAGAGCGGAGTTGATCAATCTCATCCTCACTCCAACCTTCACTCTGCATACGTTGCAAGGCGCGATCAAACACTGCTTGAAGAAGCGAACGTACATCGACAGCCCACCGCGACCTTTCAGTGTGGTAATCAGTGGCGTTTGTTCCTGTGGTGAGGGCAGGGGAGAGCTGTAGGAAGTGGCGATACCTCACAAGATAGCGCTCAACGTACTCGTCTCTCACGCTGATCTTGGCCGCATTGTTGCCTTTACCGACGACGTGGAACCACCAGTTGCCCGTTGTATCCCGCCGCAAATCTCCCATTGCTGGCCGCCAGTTGTCACGGCCGACCAGATCAGACACACGGAGGTACATAGCAAAGAGCGTCGCCACGACAAACAGCGTGCGCTCATGGGCTGGATCATCGTCAGCCATCTGTTCCGCAGTATCAATCACGAAACTCCATTGCAACTCGGTCAAGGACCGAGACGCCACATCCAGTGTGTTTCGCTGCTTGTAGATCGACTTCTAAGTCTGGCGCCGGTATCCCTTAGCTAGGACACAGAGGCGACAGCACGGTGATGGTCACTGCAGAAAGTCGAAGTAATTAGTAGATAGCGCTTAGAACCAGCTATCGATCATTTCCTTCCGAGTTTATCCAAAGATTTCCTTCTGCGTTCTCACGTCGGTTGACTGTGCTCGTAGCCTACGATGCTGGGCGTTTATACGGCCGAAAGCGAGGAGCCGATCCAAAAAGTTTCAGATTTACGGACCAATCCACGCGAGAGTTTCAAGTTTACCTTCACAAAAGGGTGTTCAAAGGCGATTTGGGGGCAAAAAGTTTCAATTTCGCGGAGTCGCAAGACAGACAACAGTTATTCATTTCCCGGTGAGCGGTGAAATTGGATATGGACAGTTAGGTTTATAACCTTGACGGACACATTATTTAACATAATATACATTATGCGACCTATTGGGTTACGGTCCGGGGTGGTGGTGTCGTTGTCACTTTAAAATCAGAAAAATCATCTTAAAAAAAAGCGCTCGGAAGTAAATCTTTGAAACGATGGTTTCGTCCCCACTTCAATAAATTACTTCCGCACTCTCTAGGTCGCACGTTTCGCATTCTATCTGATGAGTTTATGGTTGGTACGGCCACCCGATTGTGGCCCCCCCTTAAAGATGGCACCTTTGTTGGCGCCACCGATTTTCGTTTCGAAAGCCTTGTAGGCCGTGCCTCTGCAAACATTCCACACCCTCGGAGATCGCCATTTCAGTGCTTTTTAATCTGGCGGAATAGGCCCTAACATATGGTATGACTACTTTTTTGTTAGTTCGGGACGCCGTATGCCGCGTAGAAATGCTTCCACGCGTCCTGGTAAGCGCCCATTTCGAGCAGGTTGCCCCAGCGCAATAAAGAACCCGAATGCACGACCTCTTTTAAAACTGGCTGAAACCTTTAAAAATGACCCCGCCTGTAGCCCAATGAAAACGATGGTTTGCGATTTTCTGAAACCTAAAAAGCGCTCGCAATATGTGCTTGGCCGCGAAGGTTCGATCGTTCGTATCAGAACGTTCCAGTCTCATCGACCGGTACGCGAAGATCCAGAAAGATCGAATATCAGGGCAGCAACCCGGAAGCTACGCCCAGGTAGTGCAAACCTCGCCTGCGCCATGAAGGCTAAGCTTGGTTGAGGGCGTGCAACACCGGCGTGCGTTGCGTGGATAAACATTGGAGCGAGCGACCGATATGCCAGCTCAGAGAGATTCAAGCGTGGAGAATAGCGCTATATGGGCGAAAGGAGAGTATCTAAAGGTGTATTCCAGACTGAAGCTTCGAAGAAGCTTCATTATAAAATCACTAACAGTTCTGGATTTCAAGAGTATTTCTTATGGGCTGACAATTGGTTGTTCTCGATGCCCCCTCATTTAAAAGAAAGCTTTTAAAAATGATCGAAACCTTTAAAACTGGCCAGACCAACTAATTATGGCGGTTACTGCCGTGCAGTCCGTATTATTAGGATGGTGCAGCTAAAACACTTTTGAAAATGGCTGAATCTTTTAAAAGTGACCCCTAGGTTATGGTTGTCGTGAAGCCCCCCCTATCTAAAGCGCTATTGGCACCTCTCAATAGCTGGGTAGTTTGAGCACGGAACCCGCACAGTTTGGGGCTTGTGGCCGTGCAGTCGGCGTTTCTCAGCCAGGGCTCGGTCAAAACTGTCAATATATAACTAATTAGTCTTTAGTTGTCTGGTCATCAGTCAAGCTTTGAAAGAGAAAACTTGCAAAGACATGTTTGCCATGTATAACCTACATGCCATCGATCAAATGGTTAGGGCTATGCGATGAGCGATTCATCCAGGCAGGCGGACACGCTCGCCTCGAACAAACGGAAGGATAAGCCCCCTACTTCCGATAACTCCCAGAATCGGAAATCTGCAATGCAGTATTCCATGAAGGATAACAAGATGCCGGCCCCGTATCCGCTGTTCAACACCTATAAAGAATTCGTCAATCACACTAGCGATGAACCCGACCCGAGCCTGCCGCTGGTGATGCGCTATTTGGCGAACTTTGATGCGCATCTGAAACCCGTGGGCGGTTTCGAAGCGGTCAGTGGTTTTCTGCGTACATACTCAAACGTCGAGGCGACATTTGTTTCATATCGCACCCATGCCGAGCGGCTTCTGCTTTGGGCATTGTTGATCAGAAAGAAGCCCTTGATGGAGCTGCGTCGCGCAGACGCCGAAGCCTTCTTGGAGTTCTGCATGGCTCCACCCATAGGTTGGCTTGGCCCAGTGACACGCAGCAGGTTCCTGAGCGTTGCATTCGACAAAGATTTAGAGCTATGCCCAAATCCACGCTGGCACCCATTCTCGGTGAAGACAGCGAATCGCATAAGTAATGCAGCTGATCTTGAAGGCCCAGTTACTGGCGTACCGTACCAACCATCCCGAGGGAGCATTTCCCAAGTTTTTTCGGTTTGCAGCAGCTTGTACGAATACGGTCTGGATGAGGGCCTGACGTCGACGAATCCCTTCAGGGCGATCAAACAGAAATCGCGCTTCAAAGCATCGCGCTCAATGGAGCAAACCGGACGCGCCCTCACGCCACTTCAATGGGACTTCGTACTGACCACCGCTGAAAAAATGGCAGCAACGGCTCCTGAACAGCATGAACGGACTCTGTTCATCGCCGCTACGTTATTTTCGATGTACCTACGCGTTTCAGATATCTGTGGTCGGGTGAATTGGCAGCCCACAATGGGTTCCTTCAAGACAGATCATGAAGGCAACTGGTGGTTCCACCTCATTGGTAAGGGTGACAAAGCCGCCAAGGTAGCTGTAAGGCCGGAATACATTGATCGTTACCTGAAGCGCTACCGGCGGTTTATGGGGCTGTCTGAACTGCCATTACCTAATGAGCAGACCCCTCTGATTGCGACCTTGAATGGTCGTCCAGGGTTATCCACTCGAATGGTTCATTCGATCATCCAGAAGCTATTTGACCGCGCTGTTGATGAAATGGTGAACGAAGATCGCCAGCCTGGCGAGATCGAGGCTCTGCGGGTTGCCTCCACACATTGGTTAAGGCATACGGCTGCGACACTTGATGCTCCTTGGCGAGATGCCAAGGACTTGCAGATGGATTTACGTCACAACAATTTGTCCACTACTCAGGACATTTACTACAGCAGTTATGAAGATAAGCGCTCGTACTCGCTTAAAAAACTGGGTTTGAAAAATCGCGACTAATTTTCAGAGACAACAGGTAGAAAAATCATGGAATCAATCCCCCGCCCATGCTTTGAAACGCTACAAGAATTTTCACTGCTAGACCCCGACACCCTTGATGGCGAGCTCTCAGTAATTCAGCGTTTTCTCAACCGATGCCCAACTAGCAGTCTGCCGACAAAAAGCTACCTGCTAGTGAAGCAGTTTTTGATTAAGCATGCCGAACCCACGCGCTATTCAAACTACCGAAGCTGTATCGAGCGACTCTTGCTCTGGAGCATTTTGGAGGCAAAAAAAACCATAACTGATTTGAATGAAGGCGACATTCAAGAATTTATGAGCTTCTGCACATCCCCCCCGGACTCATGGGTGGCAGATAAGTCTTGTCGGCGATTCACTCCCGGCAAACTGAAACAGGCAATAGGATTTAACCCCGCCTGGCGTCCATTTAGCTTTGACCAACCGTCTATTGGGGAGGATGGTACTCGCATAGCATACATAGCAGGTAGAGGCGCGCTCGCTATGCAGATGTCTGTAGTTGCGGCTTTTTTTCTGCATCTACACTATAGTGCCCTTATAGCAACCAACCCTGCGCAAAGGCTACATGCTGCCGGATTTTACGCTATAAGTCTTCCTGTTCACACTGGTGCGAATGTCTTCACTGACGAAGAATTTGCGGTGTTGATGTTGACGCTTAGCGACATGGCGGATAAGGAAATCAAACATGAACGTACGCTGCTCATGATTGCGTCCGTTTATTATCTTAGGATGCAGCCATCTGAGGTCGACAGCCTAGGGGGAGATCTAACAATCAGTGCTCTGCGACTTATGCGGGATGGAACTTACGATTTAGTGGAGGAGAAGTTTCCCGGCAATCACGCGTGGAAAATACATTCTGAGTTTGTAGATCACTATGTGAATCGTTATCGTAAAAAATTTGGCCGACAATCCATTCCGTTGGAGCGTGATCACTCATTGTTGCTCGGGAAGATTCGTGGCAAAGATTCGATTAGCTCAGCTCATGCGAGACTGTTATTCCGGACAGTATGTCAGGTCGTCATTGATAGGCTTACCGAGAGCGGATGTGTGGTCTCGCCTGACTCAGGGTTCCGTAAAGCGAGTCTGCTCTGGTTGCGAGAAACAAGTATGCACCACAGCGCAAGGACGATGGGGATGGATGACGTAATCAGACTTGTGCGAAAATCAAACGCCGAAAGTGCCTACCAACGTTTCTTTGCGTGGCGTGGTTAGAATCTAGCAGGTCTGCCCTACTCTTTACGGAGGTTATTTCTAGTAAGCATTTTAGCTCAACTAAATGACTATTTAGTTGAGTTAGCTATACTATTCTGCCCGTGGGCTGAATCTCTGCATCAGCCACACTACTTCATTTTGAACGCTATCTTGCCTTGGCATTGCTCCTCCTCAGCGACTGCTGGGATAGATGGGTAGGCGGTTTAGGCAACACTCCTCTTATTAGGCTTACGTGCAGCAAATCGTTAGATGACTTGTTGTGCAATATTGCAAGCTTCCAGAAGCTCCTGACCCCCTCATACCAAAATCCTGAAAGCTCATCCTGTGGGCGTGGCTCTCCGAGCTCGGCTGTCGTGAATCAAGCCGCCCGCAAAGCGTCCGTCTTGACACTGCGGATTTCCATCCTCACGCCTGCGCGCTCCGCTTGCCTGTTCCTGCGTGGTGGTCATAGCTTGGAGCTCTCAACGAAGTCGGCGCTCGATACGAGCCCTCTGCTCGAGGCTTCAGGCTCTGAAATTTCTTGCGAAATTAACGCTACGCACAGCGTTGAATCCGCTTCGCAGTAGCCACCGCGTATTCATCGATACCCAAGGGGGCCACTGGAAAATGAGCTTTCGATCTGCCATGAGATCATTACCCTCATGAGAGCCCTGCTCCTTTCAATTACGGCACCCACACTGGCAGTTTTGAGTTCCCAGGCTTGTCGATGATGATCGCCAGGCTTTGCTTGGCCCGCGTAGCTGCAACATAAAAGGCGGCCGCTGGCGTGGATTCGAGATAAGTCTGCTTCTGGATGAAAGCCTTGATCGGCGCGGTAGGCATGATCAGCACCCGCTCAAATGTCGCACCTTTCGACACCTTGAAATTCATGAAGTCCAACTCGAACTCCTTGCCAGAAGCTATGGTGCTGCGCAAACACTGAGGTCGGTACCGCTCGACGTATTGGTCGACATGCTTCGAATGCACCAAGTACACGCCATCATGTTCAGACACCACGTGGTTCTCAGATGTGGTTCCTGGGAAACCCCATGACTCATCAAAAATAGTGTCAGAGAACGTCGCGATCTCAGTTCGGCAGCGGTAAGTTGTGGTCGCATAGTCAATGCTCAACAGCCCTCCCTTTTCGCGCACAAGAAACCACTCAAGCGCACCTGCGTACCCATACTGTTTGTTTTTCTGTCCCCTTGGGTTGGTCGAAAGCACCGCTTGGCGTACGTCACCAACCATACGGACGTCGATCCGCGACTCAAGCAAATCATGGATGATTTCCCAATCGTAACCACTGAGATCTTGCACCTCGTCGATCAGAATTTCGCCGTAAAGAGACTCAAGTCTTCGTAACAATACCGGGGTGGCAGCCATCAGTTCTCGCGCAAGGCGGCCAATCTCGCATGCGTAGATCTGGTTGCTACCATCCATAAATCTCTGCTTGCCGTTCGCGTACATGCTGGGGCGACCTTCGAAGTTGAAGCCCCCTACCCGCTCACCCGGGAATTTGAATGGCAGGAACGGCTTTGCAAAGTGGCGAAGCAAGAATGTATACCAACCCAGAACCTCGAGGTTAAGGCGATCACCGGCCTGGGCGCCGAGACGATGGATCACCTCCTGCTGATTGCTCTGGGTGAACGTGACAATGAGCACACGCCGATCGGTCGGTAGTCCTTTGCAGTGATCGACCAGTCCTTGAGTTTTTCTACCACCAGCGACAGCCAACGTCAGAAGGTTAGGCATTGTGGATGAACTCCGCCGCGGCCTTCATGTAGGCCGGTGGGCTGAGCACCTCATTCGACTCAGCCAGTCGAATTGCCCCTTCTGTTTTCTCGCGCGCCATCCAGGTCAATAGAGTTGCTGCCGCAGTGATGCCGAGTATCTTGCGCAACTGAGGCTCGCCGTTCGCTGTAATAAGCTGGGGTTCGAGCGTGGTGCCGTCAGCCACTGTGCCGATGAACAGCTCTCTGCGCGTCATGTCCAGCCACTTTAGAACCGGAGTACGTAGGTCTATTGGTTCAATGCCGTCGTTGTCACGCATCACAGCTACGGGCTTGTTGATGGCCGCGCAAAGCTCAAGGCATCGCGCTAGTGCCAGACCACGCATGCTGATGACATCTATCCCGTGGGCCATCGGGCGTGCTCCGAAGCAATCTTTGTAGACGCGTTCAAATATGATTTCGTCAGATGGCCCCTCGACCAAGACGACTTTTTTCGCGAGCACCAAGCGGAGGGTGTCGTAGCCAGGCAGCTTCTGAAAGTAGCTCACTGTATCTGGATCAAGTTCTGTGATTTTGGACGCGCTATTGCGGTGAAGAAGCAGCAATGCGTCGAGGCCGAGCCGGTTCAACACGTAGGTGCTGTGAGTCGAAATGAATAGCTGCTGCTCTTCTGTCGCCAGTTCTTCAATGCGATTGAGTAGGGTTGTCAGGCTGGTATGAGATAGATGGTTTTCAGGCTCCTCGATCATCACGATGTTCGCCTTCGAGGAATGACGCTTCATCGCGAGCGAGATCTTGATAGCAGCCTGTTGCCCCTGGCCTGCCATTGCGAATGGAAGTCCGTCAACATGTGGAGTAACAACGCTTTCCCACGACGTTCGAGACGTCTGATCCATTGCTAGCGCCATAGGCTCTGACTGCAGTGCAGCGCCCAGACCGGAAAGTCGCTTGTTCACCGGCGCCAGCGCACCATCCGTCATGGATGCTTTGATACCGCGGTAGTCCAGCGAAATCTGTGCTTTCTCGGATGTTTCCAAGTGGTCGCTCAGGATCTGGCGGAGATGGTAGTCAACGCCGGCGGCGGATTTGACTGTGCGAGAATCAATGGTGGCCACAGAGAGTGCCCGTGGCCGCCGTGTGAGTTCTCTATCAGCGAAGGAGCGCCATTCGTAGGTGTAATACTCGACGGGAAGCAGCGCAGATGGCGCTTTCAGCCATTCATCCAGCTCGTCCTGATACTCCTCATTGGGGACAATAGACAGAACGATTCCAGGACAAGCGTTCGTGGGAACGTCAGCGTTAACGGCGCCTAGCAACACCTGGAGTTCCAGTGTGTCTTTCAGGTAGAGCTCAATCAGGATTTCCGGGAGTTTAGGTTTCTTCCCCGCATTCCTGAGGGCAAGAAACTCAGCCACCATCTCGGTGTTGAACCAGTGAGGGTTCAGCTCCTCTAGAATCCCTCTCCCACCGATCCGCCCGTTAAGCGCCAGCGAAATTGCCTCCATCAGCGTGGACTTGCCGGCGTCATTGTCACCAACCAGGATGTTCGCGCGCGGGTTAGGTTTCAGCAGGAAATCTTTGTAGATACGGTACCCACGGATTCGGATTTTGGTGATCACGTTCGACATTCCTTGGCGAGGTGCTGCTAGATGGCGCTTTGATGGCCGTATTGCTTGATGCTATAAGCGAACTGGTACGTTGTCGACTCCGTCATGTTCTGGTGCCCGCCCCTCCTTTTACTGGGTCACCAGGCAGTCTACGACGCCGGATAATGCGCTGCGCCACCTTAGACCCTCCCCCGAGGTAATAATGTCGTCGTCCGTTCTAAAGTTTGCTTGGTCTAAGGTTCGCGACCATAAGGCGAGTAAGTACGCCCTGCTCCTGATTGCTCCAGTCGTTGTAAAACCGTTGGACTTCATCCCTACCAGGAGGCCGATCCATTTGCGGCTCAAGGGGCTCTGGGGATTGCCGTTAGTTGTTGCAGGTGTGTGGGCAGCTTTAGCCGGCCTGATTTTAGAGTGGGCTTATGGAAACTCTGCTGGGTCTGGAGTGTCGGTTGCCGAGGCATTTACGATCATCGGTCGCCTCAAAAATATGACCTGGGTGTTGGTCACTGCTTCGACCGTAATATTGCTATACAGCATTAGCATTCTACGTTGGGGATTCCACTGTGCTGCGATCCGGCTGCTGAGGAGATGGTTTCCCACTATTAGCATGCCGCACTGCCTTTTCTTTGTCGTCAATACGTCGGGATGGGGGATGTGGCTTGCCATCTACGGATTTGGCCTATTTCAAGCGGTCAAATGGTGGGTCAGTGCAGGCAAACCTACCTATGCGCCGGACGCCAGTAACTTGACCGAACCGTTGTTACACTTAGCCGTTCTTTGTGCTTTGGGCGGGTTGCTGCACCTGGCAACCCGAAATAGTAATGAAGGGTTGCGAGCGCTTTACGGAGGGCATCGAGGGCTGAGCTTTTTGGTCAACCTCGTAGGCATCATCCTGATGTTTCTCCTCGGCAGCATTTCTTTAATGCTCGGCTAATCTCCCCAGCTAGTAACCAGCCGCACCCAGTCATAGAGCACTCTGTGCAACTCAGCTCAGCTATGTGCTGAGTTGCCAACAACTGGCCACCTCGCATGCAACGGGTTTAGCGGAAATGATCACAACGGTGCTTCGTACTCGGGATCCAGTAGGTAACGGGTCTCCGGAACGTGAGGCGACAAGTTCTCGATCAAGTCAGCCCGCAACCGGTTATCAACTCGTTCTGTATGACCGCAGCCTCACCCCTTTATGGAACGCGCTGGGCATCAGTCAGCCTGACTTGAAAAGCTGTATCAGAGAGCTGGAATGCCTGGCTAAAACAGCGTATGAGCCTGAGCACGATGCATTGTTGCTCGACATCTATAGGCACATGGATAGGCATCTGGACAAGGCGACTGCCGCGGATCGACGAAGCCTGAGCCTCCTGCCTTTGCGCTCAGGCGATACCTGGACGACGAAGCGCCCACTGTATTATTCGCACTACTCAAGTCTCAAATCCGACAAGATCGCCTTGTGGGTGCCACCCTGCGCGGCTGACACCATTCCCCGTTTCGTTAACGCCGCAGGTCTGGAGAGGCTTCCATTCGCTGCAGCTGCTCCTGTGAGAACGAACGCGACTACCGACGAGCTGCACTTTCGTTTTCACACCGCACTTCGCATACTCAAGGCTGACCTTGCGAGAGATGATGAACGCTCGTACAAGGCAATGGAGCCATGGACTCGGTTCGACAACGCCAGCGTAAATTTGCATCTGCCGGGACAGCTGATCGTCAACGCAGCACCCAGAGGCTTGCGGCAAATTCCAATGCAGCTTCACGCCTACTCCGATCTGCCCGCTCTTGCTGTGCATTTCGATGACGAGAAATTTATCGGCAGGAGCGAGTATGGCTGCATCGCCATTGCGGGTCTGGGCGATGGCACGTGTACGCGAGAAATCGCGCTCGCGTGGATGTCCGCCTGGGCTACCAGCGAAGACTGCGAGTACATCCCTGACATCAGTCTCGCTACCGAAACTGTGGAAACCAGTCTTGATGCGTTGATCGCCGAACAGGAACGTTTTGGGGGAAGTAATCGCAAGCGAGTAATCAAGCGGGATGCTGGGGCGACGGCTGCCACAAACAATCCTGAGCGCCCCATCCAGACACGCAAGCTGAAGGCGCTGCCTCCCGAGTTCCAATTTACTGTTGATGTCGTTGACGGAAGCGATCTGACTTTTAAGGGGCCGCAGCCGCGCAAGACTGGCCCGCTTATAAATGAGCCGCTCACGCCTAAACGGTCATCTTCGACCGCGGTGCCAGAATGCGCATACAAGCAGTACTCTTCCGCAGAATTGCAGCTCAAGGCTTGGGCTTACCTCGAAGCTTCGCTGCAGCGGCATGATGCTGTTCTGGTCGACCTACAGGCCTACCGAGGGGGCGGCGCCGACGGCGCTCTGGATAAGGCTACATTCATTGAGATGAAGTCGTTCGCCCGCGGGGCCCCCGCGGAAATCACGCTTACTGAGACCGAGTTCCGCCGTGCAGAAGAGAGCAAAACCAACTTTTATTTGGTGATCATTTCGGGGTTGGAGGAGGGATACGAGACTGAGCTGCGTATATACATCAATCCCACCAAGCACCTTCCATGGACGCCCAAAGGTCATGTATCGATAGGTGGACTGGCCAAAGGGGCTGCCTTGGTGCTGAAGGAAGTACTGGACTGATCGAGGTGCTTGGCTACTGCGCGCTCGCGCTGTATGCCAGTGTCGTAGGCTACGAGTGTCTCGCCAGGCGACCTCCTGACAGCGAGCTTTCTCGACAGACGAAGGGTCGCGGCCCCATTAATCTGTCGAGAATGCTAGAGAACATTGGAAATCAAAAAATATTACGCTTCGTGACACTTCTTGAATTTCAGCCCCGACCCACACGGACACTGCTCATTACGTGCCACGACTCCCATCGTTTGCCTATCCGCCACACGCCTAGTTTTGCTGATAATGCGGGCGATTAAGGCAGTTTGACCCTCGACCTCCAGTCTCTGATCCTCCTCTAAACCCTCCAGATAAGGATCCAAACGCTTGATTTCGGAGATAGCCCCCCGGTGATCACCGCACCAAGCCAGGATCACCGCATACTGACTCCTGACTTGAACCATCTTGGCGATAAGGCCTGCCTGGGCAACGACCGGCAGAACATGCTGCTCCATGACTTCCTTGGCACCCATGAAATCGTTGACGCCCACAAACTCGTCCGCCAGATCTTGGCCGACTCGGACAACTGACTCGTAGCCCGCAACCATTTGATAAAACTTCATGGCGTGGATACGTTGTAGAGGGGCATGCAGGCCCTGACCCTCACGGGCTTTGGCATACACTTCTAAAGCATCGGCAAGGTGCTTGATGTGCTCATGGACGTCAGATGGTCGATTGATTACCTTCCAGAGGACATCCGGATTCTTGCCCATGACATCTTTAGGCGTCAGCCCCAAGATCTCAAAGTATTCACCAGTTACCTTCCTGCACAATGCTTCAGCTTGCTTGTGGCGCTTCAACTTCAACAGGGCTATCGAATGGTTGTAATCAAATACCCGTTGGTGATCAGCGTCAGGGATTTTTGGCGTGGCATACGCAACCGCCTGCCTCACCTCGTCCTCACGGTCTTGGTCTGATGCCAACAGCATTTTTCGCATCGCCCACGCGACCTGCTCGCGGAACTCAAATCCATGAGTGCTGAGAAGTTGCTCCATCATGGACAGGGGTTCAGCTGCCTCCTCAAAATGCCCCTTTCGCATGTAGGAGAACACAAGCCCATCAAGCGCCCAGAATGACTGGTGGGGACTCAGATCACCAGCGTAAAGCGCCCGCTCCAAGCTTGAGGTGATATCGACCGATATCCCCATTTCGTAGAACAGTTCCTCGCCTGCCAGCCCAATGAGTGTCATCACGTCGTTGAGCCTGATGAATACCCGAGTAAGAAGTGAAAACCGCGAAGTATCGCGATTTTTCTCCAAGCCCTCGATCAGCAGCTCCTTCAACGTCACCAGTGCAGTAGTGATCACGGGCTCACCCATGAGTTCCAAGTGGCGTAGGCCTAGAGCACGAACGGCATCATGGACTTTGAGTGTTTTGGCACCAAACACATCAACTGTCCCTGTGGCCTGGATTTTCTTGATGGCCGCAGCTGCGCCGCCCTGTGACAGTTTGAGCGTGGCCGATAGCAGACGCACGACTTCCTCATGCGTGAGCCCTGTATCAGCAAGGCTGACGACAGCTAAGGCGTTTTGGGTAACCTGGTCATAACCATCGTAAACGCGAGCCAGGATGACCTCTTGAGCCGTTTCCACAACGTTCGATTGTTGGCCGAGATCGGCGCATAACGCCTCGATGTCTCCGCCGTATTCAGATAGGGCAACGGTAATGGCGCTATCGACGTATAGCGGTAGCCCGCCTGAGTAAATCCGGAGCTGTTCGAATGCCTGGGCACTACCGAACGCGCCGGCACCACTAGCCACCCGAGCCACGGTTTCGAGATCCCACCCAAGCAGTGTTTCACGCCGCAACGTCATAACCGCTTCGAGTTCCCGGACATTCTCATGAGGCTGACATAGAAGAATGAACCGAATGTGGCGAGTCGCGTTCAAGAGATCACGCAGGTTCGCGACGGGAATGCGATGGGCATTGTCGACAACAACCACCAAAGGAGCCTCAGCTTGCTCCATAAATCGATCGAACGCCCGAATCGCCTCATAGCCGCTAGCACCTGGCAAGAGGATATGCCGGATACCTTCCGGGTCTTGCTTGGAATACTTCGAGGCAAGCTCCCGCACGATGGAGCTTGCAATAGCGGGCCCAGGTAGGTCACCCACATCGTAGTAGGCACATGGTTCAGGGCTATGCAGTGCAGCATGGGCGGCCCATGTGGTTTTCCCTGCGCCAGACAATCCACAAATGATGCGAACCCGTTCCTCCGATGCAAGTGTAGGCTCGTTCTGCTGTGGCCTGTATGAGGCGGGCGGCGTGGGAAAGTCTTGCAGCTGTACGATCAATTGCTCAAAAAGGCCTGGCAACTCTGAAGTGCGGAACACGTGCCTAGAGTTTCCATTACCGGCAGCGGACGCCATCATCACCAATCCCGCCATTTTCCAGGTCAGGGCAGAAGGTGACAGGACTGAGAAATTCATTTTCTCAGCCTGTGCCACGCACCACTGTGCCGCCTCCTCCAAAGTCGCCCACGCAGGCGGAAGGTAACCTGGGCGCGAAGCTTTTGAATCAGGATGAAGGTAGATCAAGTCCGAGGAAATCTTGTTCTCGTCTACCTCAGTCTGAAGCGTTTCCCCGAGCGGCTGATTTGCAACGATAACAAACTGAGGATTCCCAGCACGCCGCCCTGGCCCATGCTCCTGCCGGATCAGTTCGAAGCGTTCCAATGCGCCTGCGGCGTCGCCGGGCATAAGGGGGCGGGAGCGGGTCTTAACCTGGATGTAGACCCGACCAGAAGCAGTGCTGAGTTCTACATCTTCATCCAACTCGACCAGCACCTCGTTCACTTCAGAGGACTGAGCCAGGAAGAGGCAGCCCACAGCGTACAGATGTTGATAGAGAAATCCCTTATGTACAGACTCGATCCGTTTAAGTTGGGCGGGATCTAGCACGGCATCGGGATGTTTCTGGTCATTCGATTGCATGGGATGTCCATTCCAGGATTCGGCAGAAAATCTTCGTAGAGCTGCAGATCAGAACGCTGCTATCACTGCTGGGGTTGAGGATGATAGATGGAAGCGGGTCAGGTTGTTCAGCTAAACCGATCAGGGGGATCATGCTCTCTCAGGCTCTTACGGCCTTTCTATCTGACGATGAGCCGGGCAGCCATGGAGACCTGGTACCGGCGGCATCCATTTTCATAATCGGAGTCAGGGAGCCGAATGGCTCAACCCTTTCTATGAGCATTTGGGATAGACGCTGATGAGCGAACTTCCAACCTGAGGTGCCTTCATCATGGCTACGTGGATTTCCTGTGATCTGATCCATGTTTCAACTCCTAGGTCGTTTCGAAGGCTTGGCGTGCCCGGCGACTTGCTTATCCTCTACTCCTGAGGAGGCATTGCTACCCTCCTCCAGGCTTGGCTCATCAACCCTAGCCTGCCGCAGTTGCTCATTCTCTTTCTGTGCAGTCGCCAGCAGCACCGCGGTTTCTTGCTCACGCAAATCGGCTACAGCGGCGAACTGGTGGAGTGCCTTGACCTCTTCGCGCAGAGCTGAGATCTGATCCAAGAGGTGCTCTGCAACCCCAGCGGACTTGGCCTCACCGTGGCGCAGTGCTTGAATTTGCGTGTTGAGAGACTGAACCAAAGCTTCTTTCGTGTGCAGGGCTTTGGTTTGCTGCCTAGCTTCACCGAGCAGGCGTTCATTGTCGCGATTCAGTCGCGTCAAATCGTCCTGTTTCACGGCGATGGTCTCCCGCAGCTTGCGCTGCTCAACCTGCAACTCATGCAGTTGAGACTCGTGCTTGCGTTGATCCTGATCCCGCTGTTCCTTCGCCGCTTCCCGATAGTGCTCAAGCGCCCCGCGGGCCTGAACGTGCTTTTCCTCCAGCGATTGGATGTGCTTGTCCTTTTCAGCAACCAGAGATTCTAGGTCGGTGCAGCGCTGATTGAGGCCTGCGTTGCGGGTTAGCTCAGCCTGAAGCGAGGACTGGGTGGTTGCAAGTTCAGCGTTCAGCGTCTCTATCGCGGCTTGTTGGGTGGCCGACGTACGTTGAACAGTGGCCAGCTCCGATCTGAGCTCGGTGATCTGGTTTTCCAGCGCACCCCGCTGCAAGTCAAAAGTTGCGGTCGCCTGGGAGATTACTTCCTGGCCCTCCTCCATAAGCTGATCCAGCAGCGTTTGCACCATACCGTTGAGCGTCTCGCCCATACGTTCACGTGATGCCACGGGCTCTGGGTTGGAGGGCTCAAGCTCTTTCAAGTACCGAGAAATCGTTGTCTTGGAGCCCGTATTTCCTAGCTCTACGCGCACTGCGTCGATGCTGGGGTTGGCCCCCCTGGCCAGCAGCGCCTGACGTGCTCTTTGCACAACAGCTTTATTGATTCCGCCTCGAGCCATGGGGGTCTCCTACGATTTCGTACTGTGTTACATGTCATGTAGGTACATAACACTTTATAGAAATTTTACGCCGTTTGATGTTGATTTGCTAGAAGCCCATAATAGTGTTTTATGGCTTCTTTACTCTCTGGCGCCCAGAAAACCTTCCTGAGGCGCAAGAAGACAGAAACGCTCCGCTTTTGAAGGCAAAGTACGATGGAAAAGGCAGATCGGTACCTCAGCGCCGGCACCCGGGAGAACACCCGAAAAAGCTACCGGGCGGCGATCGAGCACTTCGAGGTGACTTGGGGCGGGTACCTGCCCACGACCGGCGTGGGCGTCGTTCGCTACCTGGCGGAGTACGCCGATAAGCTTTCCATCAACACTCTGAAGCAGCGTTTGGCAGCCCTTGCGCAATGGCACATCACTCAGGGCTTCCCTGATCCGACCAAGACGCCTGACGTTCGCCAGATGATCAAAGGCATCAGGGTCGTGCACCCTGCACAGGTTAAACAGGCCGCCCCACTGCTGCTGAAGCACCTGGAGCAGGCGGTCACATGGCTCGAAGGGGAAGCTGCAGTCGCCCTTGGACGCGGAGATTACAAATCGCTGGTGCGTCACCGTCGCTCGGTGGCGATCATTTTGATCGGGTTCTGGCGTGGCTTTCGCGGCGACGAGTTGGCCAGGCTAACGGTGGAGGACACTCAAGCCATAAGCGGTGAAGGTATTACCTTTTTCCTGCCCTACACCAAGGGTGACCGCCAGCATGAAGGAACTACGTTCCAGACCCCGGCGCTCGCCATGCTTTGCCCCGTGGAGGCCTACATCAACTGGATAACAGTTGCCGGGATCGCGAAAGGCCCGGTGTTCCAGCGAATTGATCGCTGGGGCAATCTGTCAGGCAAAGCCATGCAACCGCATAGCCTGATCCCCGTGCTGCGCCGCATTTTCAAAGAGGCTGGATTGCCAGCGGAGCTGTATAGCAGCCACTCGATGCGGCGAGGCTTTGCGACCTGGGCCTCTGCGAACGGTTGGGACATCAAAGGCTTGATGGGGTATGTGGGCTGGAAGGACATGAAGTCCGCTTTACGCTATGTGGATGCTAGTGTGTCGTTCGGCGGAATTGCTTTGCGCGCGGCCCAGCAAGCGCCCGTCATTGAGAGTAAAAAGATTTCCAGTGAACACTCACGCACTGATTGACACCTACCCTGCAGGCTCAAAATGTTCTTTTAGAAGGCTGTGAAAGAAGTCATTCAAAATGATAGAGGGCTCGGAGAATTTATCCGCTACCTCGCGAATCTGTTGGACAGTTCATGGCTGCCCTGCCCCGAATAAAGTCGCCTGACAATATCGGTCTAGCCCAGAGCACTTAGGTCAGCCGAAATGCCATTCCCGTCCTATTCCGCGCAGTTGTGCATCTGTATTCTCAACTTCAGACTCAACTCCAATCTATCCCGTCATGGATACAAGAATGCTCACCGCTCGAGAGGTTCACCAGGTACTCCGTGATGTTTCTGTCGGTTCACGCTCAATGCGCCGAATCACTGAGCACACTTGGAACGAGATCTATTGTGGCCTGATGACCGTCGAAGCAGATGGCTGGATGATCACTTTTTTCATTGATTGCGGTGAGTTGGACTACTGCGATAACTGCTGCAGTCCTGACGACCGAAAGTACGAATTCACCTCAGATATAAACGCCCTTGATCCAGTAGCTCTTCTGAGCCCGGAGGAGCATCGCAAGCTTGAGGAACTGCTCACCAATATCTGATGGCACCTCAAGCAATGCTATTCGTGCGTCAGTCCCTGTTGTCGCCTGTTAGCAAGCCCAGAGATTTGCGCAGAGTGGCCTATGGTACCACTCTGAGTTCAGTGAGGCCTACAACCCGCTCGTTGTCTCTAACAGATCCAGCGGCTCACGCCCCATCGCCTCCATCAGTGCATTAGCAAGCCAAACGGCATCGAGCATGCTGAACGAATAACACATGAATTCGAAAACAAGCTCAACTCCCCCGTCTTCAACTGTGTATACCCCAACTCTTTCAGTTTTTTCGCTCCCATCCGTCGCAAGCTCAACAACATAGACTCCATCTTTTGTCTCGTGGCAGTTGAACCTACCATCGGCACAGTAACTCCATTCTCCGGACACTCTTTTTCGATATGATCTTTTAAAGATACTGTCGTGATCGTCTGGCGTTGGTACAAAGCCTGCCTGATTTCCCACTGTTATGAGCACAGCATCGTAAAGACAGCGCGCGATGTCTTCCGCTACTCCGTTGGCAAACCGAATGGGCATGATGTCCAATTGCACATCGACATAGTGATCGCTCTGCCTGGAAACCTGGCACGGGTACAGCTCGTCATATTCACGACCACGCCAGCATATGAATTCGCGTTCTGCGAAGAAAGTTGCCGGTTGCATTTCAGTTTTGCTCACAAATTTCACCATCGTCATGTTCTTAAAAATAACAACGGATGCTTTGAAGAAAAACTTTAGCGAAAGGGTGAAATATTTGTGGAGGCCAGAATCCTAGGCATCTGAACCGGACACATCAGGATGACGGTCACAAAGTGTTGTCCGCCGGCAACAATGCTTCGGATTCCAAGGTAGGAAGCGGATTGAAAAGATTACGTCCTAGCAGGATGCAGATCCGACCACTCATACGAACGCCAAGCTATCAGTCGGAGCATGAAATTGAGCCGGGCCGCGAGGGCCCGAAATATCGATCATCTGATGGATAGCATCAAGCATCGCGAGCGAGAGCTGCTCTAGGAGTATGTAGGTACGGGGGAGCGTTCAGGCTCCTGATGACGAGACTACAGGCCGGACACCCTCCTCCAGCTAGCCTGAGAAAACACAGTCCCCGCCACTGGCAGTAGCTGTTCACGAAAAGATTGCGTGCGCCGCAAAAAGCTCAGGACATTTCTCCGCTCATCATCGATGATGCTTTCCATAAATCGCTGCGTTCAGAGAAAGGCATGAAATGTTTCGGGCAGTGTATGACATGGTTTTGGCGAGACAAGAGATCTCTATCTGAGCAAGCACGAGAGCGGGCGTTTATCGCTTCGGTCAACGGATTGAAGACTTTGCAGGTCACGCCTGAGGGCGGGATGTCGATAGATCCCCAAGAAATACGCGAACGTGTAATTGCGAGTCGTCATTCGCTTAAGCATTTCGTGAGAAAAACGTAAGCAGACCTCCCCCAGCCGTTCGCCGGGGCATCGGCAACAACTCTGTCTATGTGAGTACTCCATGCTCCAGGCGGCCGATGAGGTCGAGCACTGCTTGCGTTTCTACCCTAGTGCGTAGCATCTGCAGGGGAGCTTTCCTGGCAAGTCCACGAGCCGGTGAGATCATCCAGTTTCGTACCGCCAACACGTCCCCTTCCTGCAGCTCATAAGCGGCGTCTAAGACCGTAGTCAGCGAATACAAGCGATCGCTTTCAGCGCATGTGAAGCGCCCAGCTTTTTCTCTCCGCACGAGTGTCGAGCGAGACATGCCAAGGCCCAAGCTGAGCACCCTCATCTCGATCCCAGCTTTGATCGATAGCTGCTCGAGGAAAACAAACGGCAGCCCATTGCGAATGTACTCATGTAGCTTGGAGCCACGACTAGGTAATCCGAGGCTATACCATAAGCACGTGGTGGGAGGCTCGCCTGGCCGATACTCTTCAACAAATGACAGCATCAATTCACCTGCGTGCCGTAGGCCCCATAGGGGGGGCTTTGAACAGTTTTTGACGATACAGACCCGCTCTCCAAGGCCTGTGAACGACGACAGTTTCATGCGTGCCCCTTCGGGTACGGCTGTCGTGAACCAAGCCTGGCGCAAGCTCCAGTCATGGCCCGGTGGGCTTCCATCCTCACCCCTTCGGCCGTTGGCCTGCGCGCTCCGCGTGCCTCGATCACAAAGCTGATGGTTGAACGAAAAGATCAAGGCATTTTCCAGATCGTCGCGACTACCCTTCCGCACAGATATTACCACTGCCCAATGCAGCGCTATTGGATGGTCGTCACTCTGTCGAACTCAAAACGGGCATCCGTTAATGACCCCTAAAAGGGACATTAAGTGGCAAAAGCTAGGTTAATGTCCCTTTTAAGGGGCATTAAATGAGGTCGCGCCTAGCGGCTGAAGTAACTCTACCCCCTGCGCACTTAAAACCAGCAAGGCGTTTTCGTCGTATTGCTTCGCCCCCTTCGGGATACGGCTGTAGTAAAGCAAACTCCGGCAGTGCAAGGTTTCGGCCCTAGCGGACTTCCATCCTCACGCCTCTGACCCGTCCTGGGCCTGCGTTTCGCTTACGCTGATGCGGGATCTTACTCGGTGCGCTACAAGGGTTTGACGGGCTAAGTGGGTTTCACAAGAACAGAGATTTATAAGCTCAGCGATGACCTAACACCTCGAATCCAGGCGTGTATAGAGACGACCCTTATGAGTGACCTCAAGAAGTAAATCCATCTACGTAAAATACAACGGCAGAATCTGCCTGACCTGACTCGGGCGCGCGATCAGCTCCGACTCGCAGGCTTACCCCATCAACTTTCATAGGCACACAAGGAGCACATCTGTACTCCTTGCGGCACTTTGCCCATTAAGACGTGAGATAAGCTTGCTCGCGCAACATAGCTAGCCAGTACCCTAAGGTGAAGGGCGAGGTGAGGCGTATCTGCACCGCACTTTTCACTCCCAGGGCCGCACCCTGTTCGTCTTGGTTGAACGCAAAGATTTGCGCAGGGGCGTGGCTATTTCTAGCGGGGGCATCAGCCTCATCGAGAAATTGCCGAACGATGGAATCCGCCAAGCTCGCTTCAGCAGAAAATGTTGGCTTCTTTTGCCTTACGGGCAGCTTGAACTCGATCACTTTACCCAACATGGCTGGCTAATCTCATCTTCCGGGCTTTCTTACGGCTTGAACTTGATCCGCATTGGCTATTAGCGCCTTGGTTACGGCTTGACTGATGATTTCGTCAACGCCTCCCAGCGTCTTGATGCGCCCTTCTCTAGCGGCTCCTCCCGAGCTTGTATTGCCAGTACGAGGGTTTAGGTATGGTTTGGTGAATGGATCGGACATGGGGTTCTACCTCCACTGAGACAGTCCTACCTCTTAATCATATGCTTCTGCTGTTAGCAGCCTGTATTTGCCGCCGAATGGCTGGGTGACTGGTTTTCTTGATTGGCGTGCCACCTATGGCGGATGGCTGTTGTAAAACGCGCGCCGCGATGCGGATCTCGGCCCTGAAGGGCTTTCATCCTGCTCGCCTGCGCGCTCCGCTAGCAAGAACTGGCCTAAGGGCACTGTCTGTGAATTATGGCCTTGATAGCGGCAGCGCCTTGAATCTCAAACCTGGAACCTAGGCGATGGCTCACTAATGACGGCACCACTTTCCGAGTAGCGCTGATGATGCCACTCGCGTAACTCTACCGCAGAGCGGTGAGATCCGCTGGTGAACAGCCGCCTTCCGCGGGCCACGGACAGGAAGCCCCATGTCACACCGGAGCAAAAGGCTGCAGCACTTTGACGTGAGCGAGTAACCCGGGGCAGCGCCCCAAGAATATGGCTCACTTGCCTTTGCGAGGAAACTGCGATTTGACTGCGTCTCAAAATATTAAGAAATGTTGTATTTTTGACATTTCTTAGGCGCACGAGACTGTCTTCGAAACCATGCTTCAATGAGAACTGCTCGGGCCATAGGATTTGATACTTGAGGTCACCCAAGCCTGCAATGCCTCGTGTACGTCCTGCTGCGGGATAAATTCTTGCTCTAACCTCCCCTTCGTGCGCTTCACCAATAGGCAAAACAATTCGGTTTCAGAGGTCGTCAGACCAGGTGGAGGCGTATCTTGCGCTCGTACAAGCTCCTTTACGGCCGAGCCACGCTTATGTTTGTCAAAGACGGCTTTGGACATCAACAGTGATGTCACCTCACCATGCTTCACACGAGCCCGTGCGAGCATCTGCAAACCCCAGGTGTCCATGTCCCCCCAGTAAGCAACTGTCTTCTCGCGATGCCTGGTTGAACCCAGCCAATCTAAGTCCAGGCCACATCCTAAAATCGCAACTGTTCCAGGCACATCCAGCAATTGGTGAAGGCATTTTTCGTTCTCCACGACCAGAAGCCGCGCTCCAGGCAATGCCACCTGAGCAAGCTCTGAAGTCGTCACTTTCTGTCGTTTGAATGGCAGAAGCCCGGCCTCGAGTGGTACTACCAGCACCCAGTGGTTTGTCTCGTCATAAGCGTCCAGAAAGCCACACAAGCTTTGCTCTGAGGCTTCCCCCTCGAAAAGGACGTCTAACAACTTTCTTAAGAGCGTGTCGTTTCGCTCAAAGAATTTCGTGTCAACGCCATACCCCGAGAGCAGTCGCAAAGGCTGACCCTTCGCACATCCCGGAGTCAGTTTCGAGGCTAGTACAGCAGCCTGAATGACCTCATCGCTCGACCGTTCCTTCCAGAGAAGCCGCCGGGCGATGAGCAATTTATGGAATTGTTCGGGCACGTGCTCCACCAGATACCCCAGAGCTTCGTACTCCTCGATGATCGATTTATCACCCGTAGCGGTCACCCACTCAGACGGGGTGCGCAGACACCATTTGCTTGGGAAGCTGATTTTTTCGGCTCCGTTTCTAAATGAGGCGTTCGACCATTCAACCCTTCCGATACTGACCCCACGCCATGCTTCCACGTGTCTTTGAAGCTCAGATATCCGTGTATTGAAACACCGCGCAGAAGGCCTACCGATACTTAGCTCCCACGGCCAAGCGGCTGGATTGAGAAGCTGCTTGAGGCGAACGCCTGATTTTTGCCATTGCTGGGCTAACCTCTGGCGAAGATCTTCCGGCGATTTCATATCAGTTTCACTGAGTATCGACAGGGCCACTGCCGTCATCATTTCTGTCTCTAGCTTTCCTGCTGTGATAGTAGGTTTCGAGCTCTTCCCAGCTCATAGACACGATCGTCGATGCGCCATCTTTTTTGTGAACTATGATGGCAGATCGAGTGTGCAGCCGGAGGAGTCGTAGCTCCTTGTTGGGGGTTACAAAGATGGGGTGCAGCCCGAACTCATTAAGGGCAGCGATGATTCGCGCCGCAACGCTTGCGGACGTTCTAGAGAATGCTTCGTCGAGTACCACGGTGCCAAAGAGCGGCTTGCTTTCCCCTACAGGACACAGGGCATACCCAAGCGCAGCAGTGAGGATGTAAGAGGCGATAATTTCCTTTTCGCCCCCACTATCGCCATAGGAGCCTTTCCTGCCTGCTGTTGCTTCCTTAGTGAGTGCATCAACCACCGCAACCGAGAACTCTAATCTGAACCTCGAGTCGAGCATTGCCCGCGCACCCAATGTCTTTCTTTTCTCGCATGCCCTCCTGAGGCTCTCCACCACGACCCTTAACGCTCGATAGTGGGTCTCGCCGATGTCATCCGTAAAGCGAGCGGTGTTCAGCTTTCGCTGTGCTGTCTGTAGGGATACCAAATCCTTATGAACAATCTTGCTTGTAACGAGGCGAAGATATTTTCCTGGCAGAAACTCAACACGTCGCAGGGTGTTATTAAGTTCCTCGATACGTTCCTCAATCAGTACGACCTCTTGTTCAACAAAGCTCAAGAGCTGGGTAACACCGTCATCGGACGAGCGATTCAGATAGGTGAGGAAGCGCTCGACTTTTTCGGGAAGAGCTTCGGTGGTGAGGATCCTGAGCCGCTCAAGGTATGCAGGCGCATCGGTTACTTCAAGACCAGCTTCAGCCAGCGCACCAGTATCAATTGATTTGGCTTCAGACATCCTCTTGATCAGATCACCTTCCGCCCTGTTCAACTTTTCGTACAATTCTTTCATCTGAACTATGTGGACATGCGAACACCGTAGCTCAATATTTTCTAAGTCTTCCAGTTCAGCAGCACTCACGACGGGAAGGTGTTTTTCGAGTTTCCCACGTTGTTCTTGTGTCAATCCTTTTCCAGCTAGCTCCGACTTCTTGCTCAGCTTATCCGTAGCAGTGCCAAGGCGGTCTTTCAATCTGGTATAAACATCGCGTGCATTGAGACACTCAGTCTCGAGCTCTTCTGCCTTCTTGATGCCATCATCCAGAAGCAACTTGGCTGAAGCGACGTCCGTGCCGGGTTGAGTAAAGTAATCCAACTGGCCTTTAAGATCGGTCAACAGACTCTCAGCGCCACGGAGATCTATCAGACTGAATTCGACTTCGTTGATGAACTGATAAGCCATGCTGGCCTCTTCGAGATCACCTAAGCGATCCCGCGCAGCTCTTAGTGCTTCAAGGGCAAACTCAAGCTGATTACCTGCATCAGAGATTTGCTGACTCAAGAATGCCAGCCGGTCTCGGTTATCGAAGCCTGTGAACCAATCAGAGTTCAATAGGCGCTGATCTCGCTTCTCAAAGAAGTGAGGCTGCCCAGACATCATCCCCTCCTTAGTCATCGCATGAGGGGTTGTCTGCAATGTATCCGGGCTTTCTACACAGTGACGGTCGTTTTGTGCAAGTAACGCTTCTACCGCTTTCTTGAACGGATGTGGTTTGAGCTTGAGCTTCCGAACGTACCCGTCAGGCAAAGTCTCTCGAACCTTTAGATCCAGATCGACCTCAAGGACTCTCACATGCAGATGATTGTCACGGGCGTTGATCCATCGTAAAGCATGTGTAGCTCTGTCAGACGGAACCAAGATTCGAAGCCTATGCCCGCCGAGCGCCCGCTCAATCGCGCCTCGCCATTCATGTTCTTCTGGCTTCACTTGCACCATCTCAGCCACGAAGGGCAATTGAGCCTCATCAACCTGGAGGTGCTGGGCAAGTTGGCTACGAAATTGGTGGTATATCGTTGGTACGTTTGAGCCCGGGCGTTGCTTGACCTCCTCAACCTCCAGGCTCAATGTCTGGAGACGCCCGCGTACATCCGACTCCTTGATCCCCAACTGAAACGCCTCAGAGCGCTGATCTGAAATCTGATGCGTTAGTTCCTCATACCGTTGATTCGCCAAAGCCTTATTTTGGGCAAGGCCGGCTTCGGATAGCTCTTCGGTAAAGCCCAGCCTGTGCATCCGCACCTGGTACTGAGCTGAAAACGTTGCTCTGACGTTCCTAGTAGACTTCCACTCGTCCACTCGTTTTTGCAGCTGATCAATGCTTGCTCCCCCCTTCTGCAAGTAGGCTTGACGGAACATCTCGCATTGTTGCAGCAACTCGTATCGCTGCTCACCAAGGTGCTGCATGGTCAGCGCAGCGTTCTCCGCTTCCTGCTCCAGTCTTCTTTTCTCTGACGACCAGAGTTGGTGGGACTGCTCAGCGAACCAGATCGGCGCTAGCTCGCCAGCAAGCTGCAGTTCTTCAATACTTTCTGTTTGCGTCTTGTAGGTTTCCCACTCCCCCACTATGGGCTTGAGCTTTTGCTGTTGTGCCCGAGCAGTTTCCAGTTCGTGGTGAATAACGTTGAGGTCGTCGAAGCTTTTGACTACCTCGCCTGCCCGCTTGAATGCAGACCGGTCATCCAACACGAGATCGCGAAAAATCGTATCAATATCAGTAAGTTGCTTAATACCGGCAGCTCGGTTCAACAAGGCAAAAGCGTTGTCACCGACCTGGAACAAGGCGCGAATTTGTGCGAGGTAATCCCTGCGGGTAGTGTGATAGTTGAGTCCTTGAACATTGTTTTCTAATTGCTCGAGACCACGCTTACCCTCCTCGTGGAAAATGGCGAGCCAAGATTCCAAGCACTCTTCCGGGTTGGTGCTAAAAATCCAATATTTACCAAGCTCTGCCATCGCTGAGCTGGTACCTTCGAAATGAAATATCACACCCAGGCGAACCAGTTGCTGCCCTCGCCGAAGAGTGGCACATATTCCTGAAACTGTTTGCCCAAGACGGGTACCTTGCTGCTTCGACTCTTGCCCATCGCCCAACCCAGAGACACCCCGGACATATGAGACCAAGTCTCTGTCACTATCATTCCCACCTGTAGAAGCAAGGTTGTAGCGAGGATTTTGGCAAATCAATGTCATAAACGCGTCGACGATTGTCGTTTTTCCGCTGCCTGTTACGCCAATCAAGGACGTTCCGACGGGATCGATCGGAGCGAGGTGCAGGCCGTCGAAGCTACCCCAGTTGTAGATCTTTAACTCCGTCAGCACATATCCTTCAGAGCTCCCGCTAACTGGATTACTCATGGAAGTCCTCTCCTTCCTCGCTCATAGGTGAGAACTGGTCGGTATTAAAATCGTGAGCTAGCAGCCACTGGAGCAAAGCTGTCAGATTTTCAGGGTTTGCGACGTGAGCGATCAGCGGGCGTATCGTGAACCGGTCACTATGCTCATTCATGGAAATGAGATGGTGATTTCTCAACTGCAGAAGCAACCTGACCGCCCTTTTTCGATCTTTGAAGTCAGCACCGTGTTCTCCGAGATAGGCCCGCAAGTGAGTAATCACGTCATCCACGGTCATTTGAGGAATGGTAGCTCCTATACCGTTCTCCATCTCGCACTCGATCAAGTACTGCCTAAGCACTGCAATCAGCAGCGTTTGCTCAAGGCTGAAGGCATGATGACGAATCAAAGGATGCGTCCACCCTTCGACGATTACACCGGACGCATGGAGCACTCTGATGAAAACCAAACCTCTGATTTCGTCAAATTGAACGTTAAGATCGAAGGGCTCAAAGATCTGATCCACTAGCTCGGCGTTTGCCAACGCGGCCCGGTAGAGCCGCTCATAGTCTGCCTCTTCGATGAACCCGTGCTTAAACAACTCCTGTACCACCTCTCGAATCACGCGGGGGGTTCGTTGATCGTCGTCCTCCACGTCCAAAACATCGATTTCCAGATCTTCCAGCTCTTGTTCCTCCTCCGCATTTTCGCTGAGCTCCTCTTGATCACCAGGCTTGCCTGTCAATTCATCAAAAATACTCGGCATGTCAGAGCTCCCATTTGATATTGCGAAGCTTCTCGCTCTCAAGTTGGGTAAAAGGCAGATGGAAGCGCCACCGGCGATGGTCTGTATCTGTCAGATCAAATGGGGCTGTCTGCTCCTCGTAGATATCTATTCCTGCTTCCCGGGCCATGGTGATCCAGATGGTGAAGCACTCAAGGTCGTGCGTCGGAGGAAGGAGCGAAGCTAGCTCCACCAGGGACAGTGGACGTCCCTGCTCTGCTAACACTTTCAACGTATCTCTAATGAATGCATCTCGATCCAGGCCATCAAAGGAAAGCCAGAACTCCTCTTCAATTTGATCGAGAGACACGTGGCGCCGGCTGAGGTCGAGAACCGGTGCTGTCTCTCCAGAAATGCCTTTGAAGCGTAATCGCTCAATCACAGGAACTTTGACCAATGCCATCCCGATCGGAGGGAGTGGTACTTCTTGGAGCCGCACAGCCTGGCGATTCCAATCCAGGTTCACGATCAAGCTAAAGATTTCGTTCAGTAAGTGCCCTACTCGATGGTGCTCAACAACAAGCCCGGTTTTCATGAAGCTTTTGACGTCTCGCTCACTGCGGGCCCTGGCTTGCAAAACCAACTCGGTCTCTTGGATCAAACGCGGCACTAGGCGCAACAGCGCAATCTGCTGAGACTTGGTCAAAGCTTTGGAAACGGCTGGATGGCGCATGATGTTCTGAAGACGAAGCCTCATCCGCTGAAGTTCGTGAGGTGTCCACAATTGCTGTAGGAAGCTGTCAAACACCCTGCCTTCAGGCGTGCTCAACAAAGCTTCTTGCCCGTCCAGCAGATTGTCGACGATCTCTCCCCTGTGAAATTTTTCACTGATGATCGACTGACGTAATGATCGGTCGGCATCCCGCCAAGAATCTTCCATTCGCCGGAAGTCTGCCAGCAGGCCAATAGCGAGTCCGTAAACCTCCCTAATCGCTTCGATGGCTTGCTCTTCATCGAGCACGGGAATCAGTCCAGCTTTCGCACGCCCGAGCTCCTCCTGTAGCTCTTTGATACGCCGTTGTAGTGCAAGCTTCCTACTCCTGAGATCGGAGTTCAGATGGGTCTCAAGGTTCTCAATTTCCCGTTGCACCACTGACAACCGAGAGGCGGTCGATGTCATTACGCGGTTTTCCAGGGCCTCGGTGAACCGGAATGCCGACGCCAGAAAGTCTGTCGCGTATATCCGCCCATTACGCTCGACGATAAGCCGGCGCTTTATACATTCCCTGAGCTCTCGGTTTGCTTGCTGAAGCTCAGTCCCACGCTCTATCCCATAAAGTTCAGGATCAGAGCAATTGGCCAAAGCATCAGCAAGAGATCGGAGCGCATCGCTCAACTCGATGCCCTCACGACCTGGCTCGAAAAGCAGTCCGAGGCTGGCAAGAACAAAAGGGGCACATCGCGAGGCGAGCAGTAGCCATGCGGGGTTTTGCGTGCGGAGGCCAACAAAGTGCTCTGCACGTTGTTGAAGGCTTTCTTCCATGGGATAAGTACCCACAGGCGAAACGCGGTGAGATGGTTTTGCGGCTCGCGAAATAGGCCACCGCTACGCTATTTGCCCGATCAAGCGTAGCCGGTTCGGTCGAACTAGCAAATTTTCAGTTCAGCCAAAACTTGGCCAGATGCACTCGACCGCCCGATGATCAGGTACAAGCCGACTATGGAACGCCTTATCTAGACGAACGGGTGCTTCTTACATTCCCGGAAGCACCGCCGGTCTGGATGTGTCCAAAAACACATATCGATCGTACGCGCAGATGTTCGCACCAGGCGAGCACTCTGGTTTCAGATGCCCAAGTGGTACTCAAGCCGGAAACCTCGTAGATCTCGAGAAAGCTGGCCTAAAGGCATAAGAAGCAGAAGCCCCTGGGCGATGTGTTGGCTGTAGCAGGACAATAGGGCGATTTTTTCTGGAGGTTGGTCGAGATGCGGAAGCGCCAAGTCGGCTTCGACCAAGGCGTTCTTCAACAACTGAAGATTTTCGTCACTCAGCCATTCTCGGCTGAGATACTCCACTTTACTACGCACCTTCGGCGGCCCATAGCTGAGGAGAAGGCCTACCACCGCTTGTTGAAGCGCAGCAGCTCCAAGATGTGACCTGGCTACTTCCCAAAGCTTACCTTCTTGCGCCAGATCCATACGCCAATGAAACCTACCTCTGACTGTCATTATGGCCATTCGCTTCTTCCTGTACGTCGTCTGCCCTATCGGCCACATGCGGCGTCACTGATAGTGGTACCCACGAAAAACAACCCCTGGAGGTTCTCGGGCCCCCGAACTGGTTTTGACTTTTCGAGTGGCTTGAAAAGCTAGCCGCGACTCACGTCGCGAACAAACGATCTGTCCTTCCTATCGACGAGGTAAGAATCCACTCACTCCGGCCGTCATTGTTCAGTACAAAAAACGGATTCTAGGCGAAAACAGCAGAAATCAATCGAGTCGACTGACCTGAATTTCTGGATGCCAGGATTGGGCGAGACTGCAAGATCCCTGCTTTTGTTTTGCTATCAAATAAGAACTCCGATTTCTTTTTTTGGATTCAAGGGGCACTGCCAAAATATTTTTGGGTTGCATCCTAGCGCTGCTATTATCGCTAACTGATTCGGACGGTGCTGCCACGATTTCCTAGCTCGTCGTGCTGGCCCTTGTACCGAAGCGGCAGCCGGCCATCTTCCCCATTACAACAAATGCATGGTGCTCGGCATGACGAGTGCCAACACGGCCGTACGTAGCGCTCTAAGCCGCAACACGTGCGCCTTCGACGCACTGCATCTGCGCATTCGGTGGTTCCCCTTCGGTGGACATTGAGTCGTGCGTATACTTCGCTTCTTCTCAATTGCTTATGCTCGATTTGAGATGTGGCCCATCGAAGAATTTACGTATTTGTGCCCAAACCGCTTCGCCGGCACCACACAGACCGAGCGAAAGCCACATGCGGAGAGCTACTGGAAGAACGGACACGCTGCAATGATTGATGGGCCAGGCGCTGAGTCGTTCGATCATCTGCTTGGGCGTGTAGATGCGATGCTGGCCAAGCTTGCGGATTACAATGCTAAGGACATCCTAGTCTTCAGCCATGGGCAATTCATCAGAGCCGCTGCTTGGCGGATCAAGCATGGAGACCACGCCGACTCACACGATCCGATGCGTGAATTTCGGGCCATCGATGTTCGGGAACCGCTGAAAAATTGCTGGGGTTACCAGCTTGTGTTTGACGACGGCAGATGGACAGTCGAATGCCAAATCGACTCATCTGGACAAGAGAGATTTATCGACGATTTCTGCACAAGCCAGCGGTCTCGGTGACACGGTTCCAGCTAAGCTTCGCTGTCTCGCCCCTAGGCCCGTACGATTCGGTGTAACGTAACTTTGTGCATCGTAACAATCGCAACGTTACGCATAAGAAAACTGCGTTACGAGCCAACAAACTCAGCATCAAGAGCTCAAAAAAGTCATTCAAATTCCACTGCGTAACAGGCTCAATGGCACCTCAATATGAGTGCTGTTCTTCCGAAAGACCTAAGTCAAGCCGGGCGTGACCCGAATGGGCGATTACCCCCTCTAAACGTCAGGGGCTACCTACCATCACACGATGGGACATTAATTGCATTACTGCTCGGTTATCCGTTTCTCCCCGTGAGATGACCAACCAAGACGTCTCCGCACCTGAGCTTGCACCTATCGCTTTTGCACACACTTTGGCTTGCACGACCTAAATCCGTCCATATGATAGAAAGCCCTTCAATTAGATAGGCAATCTGAAAATGCGCGTCAAAGAAGTTTGGCTCACCTTACTGCTCCTGGCTGCGACAAATGCCGTAGGCGCCTCCTCCTCCCACCCCGACCTCTCTGAAGCTCTCGCATGGCCAGGGCAGGACGGAAATTACCTGCAGCTGCTCAAAGGAGAACATGGCCAGTGGTACATTGCGTCTGCCGTGGTCAAGGATGGGAACGTAGCTACGGCATTTGGCGAAGTATCGCAGCCCTCAGATCCGTCCTCATATCCGACCCTACATCTTCCTCTGGCATCGATTCACGTGCGAGGTCTCGAATGCGAATCCCTGTCATACAACTACATTCCGACCTCGCAGAGTCAGCCTCAGGCATATTGGATGGCCGTCCCACGAGGAATCACGGTGGTGAAGCCCACATGCCAGATCAAGAACACTCCGGAGAAATGGCAATTCGTCACCGACTGACAAACGTTAATTTCCTCCGGACAAAATCTAGAAATGGTGCTCACTTGAAAGTGGACACCACTCCAGCTCTCCCGCCCTTTTCACACCGCTCTCCCCGTTAGATGACGCTGAGGGCGAGTGATTCCCCCAAATTGTTAACGTACTGTAGGCGCCAACGCCGAATTGACCTACGTGCCGACGCAAGACTGACCCAACTCCAATCGGCAGAAATCCAGCACAGGAAATGGTTCGCGAGGTATCAGACTGGGTTAGTGGCATCTCGGTAACTGGATCAATTCGGCGTCGGCGCCAACAGTACGGCCTGCTTCACGGCCTGCTTCAGCAGAGCCGCCGCCTCGCGGGAGTCCTCTGGATACAGCGTTAAGGCAGTCGCACGAGTCTCTGATTGGCTCATAACGTCACTGTGGTTGGTTTTTATTGGCATATATGAAGTCGCGCGCAGCATATCCTTACGCACACCAAGAGGCCATACATAATGTATGCCTACTCCCTGTTGAACTAGCTATAGACCGAACTTCACATTGCCGTTATGCGTTCAAGCCGATCCAGACATGGATACCCACGTAGAGGCCAACACCAATGATCAGCACGCTGGAAATCGAAAAGGGATCGTAGCTATGTACTCACTCACTGCCTGCGTTCTTGTCGATTACAGAATCATCCCAGGCATGTACCCAATTTGACACGATCGCTGTGTTGGAAGAAATTGATGATCCGTCTCTTCTCTTCGACCTGAAATCTTGTGGTTGTATCTGCTGCCCAAATTTTCGACACGATCGATTAAATGTTCCCCAACCGCCCCCTGGCCCAGTCGATTACTGGGTGCCTGGTTTCCCAACAGGAGTGACAAATTGCTGACTCGGCCCGACAAAGACGCGCTACGTGCGATGCTGGAATCTCAAGTTCAAGAAAAGCTGCAGCATGACCCTGACGCGGTAACGACTTATGCAGCACAGCCTGAACCCGAACGGTAACCGTCCGGCCAACACATCTTCCTGATCCCCGTGTTTAAGGCTACGGGGTCTGCCTTTGTCGATGTCAGCTACGCGGATCTAGATAGATCTACGGAAGCTCTGATGGCATCAATTACGTCTTGAGCGAGCGCCATAACTGTCGTTGTACTGATTTCAATCCGACTGATAATGTCTTCTCTCGGGCCCTGTTTCCAGGCATCGCTTGCGTAAAAAGCATCTTGAGATACTTGGCGATGGCTCTCGCTTTCATAGGAACGAATCAGGTGATAGCTGTCACAATCATGTAATGAGCTGCCATAAGAAACGACATCTATGCCAGCTTCTAGGTGAAGCGGAACACTTACATTCTGCATTATTTGATGAAAGTCCAATCCCGATCCTGGCTTTAAGGTGTACATCAGGATTTCAATAATTCGAGTCATTCCAAGTCTTCCATGTGGAGTTTCAACGTGAGCATCCGTACATCCCAGCTTACGTTATTAGGCGGGAGTCCAGCTATGCGGCAGCAGTTGCGTAATCTCACTCGCTCGCTGCGTCGGCAGGCGCGTAAGGACGTCCTTCAAATAAGCATACGGTTCATGCCCGTTGAGCCGCGCCGATTGGATCAGGCTCATGATCGCCGCCGCCCGTTGTCCGCTGCGTAGCGACCCTGCGAAGAGCCAGTTCTTGCGTCCAAGAGCCCACGGCCGGATCTGGTTCTCTGCCCAATTATTGTCAATGGGTACGGCCCCGTCATCAAGGTAGCGCGACAGCGCTGCCCAGCGTTTCAGGCTGTAATCCAATGCTCTGCTGATGGCTGAGCCTTCAGGCACGAGATCACGCTGGGCAATCATCCAGGCATGCAGCATATCCATCACCGGTACCGCTTTTTCTTGCCGTTTTCGGCGCCGTAAATCCGGCTCTAGGTCGTGGACTTCACGTTCGATTTCGTAAAGCAACTGGATATAACGCATGGCCTGTTCGGCGAGCTGGCTCTTGTTGGTGGCGTGCAGCTCAAAAAACTTGCGCCGCGCATGGGCCATGCAACCGATCTCGGTGACGCCGAGTTCAAAACTGGCTTTGTAGCCGCCAAAATCGTCGCACACCAGCTTGCCCTTCCAGTCTTGCAGGAAGTTACGTGCATGTTCTCCGGCGCGGCTGGGGCTGAAGTCGTAAACCACCGCTGCCAAGTCCGAGAACTGGCTAGTGGCGTAGGCCCAAACATAGGAACGGTGGGTTTTCTTTGAGCCTGGAACGAGCATCTGCACGGGTGTTTCATCGGCATGGATAACCTGCTGCCCGAGCACTACGTCCCGCAGCGCATCGACCAGAGGCTGTAACTGCACGCCAGTCACGCCAACCCATTGAGCCAAAGTTGAACGTGGAATCGCCAAGCCAGCTCGACCGAAAATCGATTCCTGACGGTAAAGAGGCAGATGGTCAGCAAACTTCGCGATCATGACGTGGGCTAGCAACCCTGCGGTCGGGATGCCCTTGTCGATGACCTGCGCCGGAACGGGTGCCTGGATCAGCGTTTCGCAGTCATCGCATACCCACTTGCCACGGACATGGCGTTCAACGGTAAACACGCCGGGCGTGTAGTCCAGCTTCTCGCTGACGTCTTCACCGATACGTTTCAGTGCGCAGCCACATGGGCAGTGGGTGTTGTCCGGTTCGTGATGGATCAGCGTGCGTGGAAACTCTGCCGGCAACGCAGTGCGCTTGGGCTTTTGCTTTTTCTCGGTCGGCGTTAGAGCTGTTTGCAGGGCTTGAAGCTCTGCTTCAATCGCCGCGATATCGGTATCGATCAAGTCATCGAGTAAACTGGCCTGCTGCGGATTCAACTGCTCGCTGCTCTTGGCAAACCTCAAGCGCTTGAGTTGTGCGATCTCGTGGGTCAGCTTCTCGATAACCGTTTGGTCGCGGTTGATCTTCTGGCCCATGGTCTCGACCGTCTTGCCCATCGTCTCGACTTGCTGGTCGAGAGTCTCGACACGCTGTATCAACTGCGCCGTCAACGCGCGCAGTTGTTCAGGATTCAGGTGGTCGAGATTAGGGAGAGTCATGGTGCCGATTTTGCCAGACCAGGCAGTTCGCGGCGATGGATCGATAGGCTAATGGCAGCCGTTAAAGCAGTGTGATCGCGCCTCTGGAGCCCGCGCGTTGCCATGGCAGGCCCAATACCAAGGCTTGAAGTTGTTCGGTATCTAACTGCATTTCAGAGCCATGGTGAATGCCTGGCCAGTGGAACTTGCCTTGATTCAACCGGCGAGCAGCCAGCCAGATCCCGAAGCCGTCATGCACCAGAACTTTCATTCGAGTGGCGCGGCGGTTGGCGAACAGATAAGCACAGTGCGGCTTCGCCGCACCAAACACCGCGATCACTCTGGCCAACGCCGTCTCGGTACCGGCGCGCATGTCCATAGGCTCGGTGGCGAGCCAGATGGAGTCGATGCGAATCATCGCAGCAGGTCTCGAAGAAAGGTCGCGCAGGCAGCAGCACTTTCGGTTGGCCAGTTCACTTTGACGGTGCCGCGTGGGTGCTGGATCTCAACGCAGATATTCGATGATGCTGCGTGCGAATTAGCTCCGGCCAGCTGCATGGGTAACGGGATAAATGCAGGTTGCAGCGCTGTTTTTTTCTGCGCTTGCACCCGAATCCATTTGTGGACGAGGTTAGCGTTGAGGCTATGGCTGAGTGCGATGCTGGCAATCGAAGCGCCGGGCTGGGCACACTCCTGAATGACCTGGGCCTTGAAGGACTTGGAGTAGGAACGGCGTTGTGGCTGCATGAAATACCCGCTTAAAAGGCTAGAACTGGTGCCCACTTAAATTTAAGTGCACACCATGTCTTGGCTTTGCGGGGCTGGGTAGATGACTTGGCCGGACGGATACCCCGAACGAAAGCCATACACCAGTAAGCCCACAATTCAGGACAAGGCATTTCACAAGGAACTCGAGCAGATGCGTGCGGATGCAGAATCGGGAGTGATGCATACGCCTAAGCGCGCACCGGAGGACGGAGGCGCTCCTAGCCTTAAGCTTGATGATTATCCTGATCTGTAAACGTGCCACTGAGAATCTACAGGCAGGAACGGCTTGCCAGCTCATAGAGACGGAGATCAAATGTGAAAAAGCCACCTATGAAAATTATGATCGAAGAATGGGATGGTGACGGTGCGATTCGAATTCCCGATGAGGCGCTGCAGGAATTGGAGCTAGACGTCGGCGACGCTGTGTATCTGATAGAGGAATTTGTCGGCAACACGCGCTGCCTCGTCCTATCAACAAAGCCTCAAATCACGGATCGAATAGACGAGCTCACTGAAGCCTGGGATAGCGCACGGATTGGTAACGCCCCGGAGAAATGAGGCAGCTGCAATGCGTCGTGATCGGCCAAATGTTGAGTGACTCGCCCAAGGCATGTGAAGACTTGGGATCGAGCCGGGCTTAAGCCCGAAGGAGCGATAGCCGTAGTAGCTTTAGCTCCACAGCCTAACAACTCGCCTATCGAATCTCACACAAGAACTCCCCTCTGCAGTCGACCGATAAGATCGAGCACAGCGTTCGTCTCCACCCTCGTCCTCAGCATCTCCAGCGGGCGCTTTGAACCGAGCCCTCGAGCCGGCGAGCTCATCCATTCTGTTGCTGCGGCGACGTCGTCCTCGAACAGGGACAATGCTTGCTCAAAGACAGTAATCAATGCGACCAAGCGGTCGCTTTCAACGGTGCTGAAGCGTCCCGTTTTTGCCCTACGTGCTAGTGATGCAGGAGATACACCGATAGCCTGAGAAATGAGCTTTCGCTCGACCTGCAGATTGTTCGCTATCAGATTGAAATACTCGTAAGGAAGGCCTCGGTGTATGAGGTCATGAAGGGTTGTGCCGCGCGAGGTCAGCCCTAAGGTTGACCAAATGTTTCCAAGCTTTGATGGGCCCGGCAGGTACTCTTTGATCGATGACAGCATTTGTACCTCCATTAGAAAAACCTAAAGCTAGCCGGGCCCTGCTGGCGCGAAGCATCGACTATAGGAAAAATGGCTCTACACGGCACCTGCTGTTATACCCTCGTTCTTGCGATGGGAAACACGGTGCACCGTCATAAATTGTCTCAGCTTAAACCCGCCCCGTTCTTGAAATCGTCTTGTTTTGCCGGTACTTCTAAGTGACCAATGTCATGCACGGAAAGCGACCATGCACGCAAGATTCAGAGTGATTGAAACCACCACACTGGACGATGGCAGCAAGCGATACAGGGTTGTTGATCTTGTAGAGGGAGGCTCAGCCAGTAAGCATGGTGTGTTCAAAGTCAGGACGGAGGCAGATGCTGTTTGCTCGACATTGAATGCTGAACACCCGAGGCAGTTGGCAGTGCGTGATGCTGCACCGTATGGCACCTACTGAGCTGGTGCAGTTGATTTAGCTATAGGGGACGTTGCCAAGTGGGAGACCTGATTGGTGAGTTGGATGGTCAGCTCGTTGATGGCTTAGAGTTTTGTGCCAAAGCCTATGCATTGTTCGAGGTGCTGAGAGCAGAACCTGGTGGCATTGAGCGTCTACGACTGAGATCGGGCAAGGATGAGAAACGTCTTTTAGACGAGATTTTACCAATCTGCCGCTATGTCCAGAACTACTACAGGCCCGGACGCTACATTTCCGTTCGTTGGGTCAACGGAAGCCAATCCTACGATGCCGAATTAACCCAGTCCGGAGACTACGTCACTCACGGGTACTATAAGCAGAACGCCTTTCTCGAAACCACTAGCGCAATGCACCCAAACGAGCATTGGGCATGGAAGCTCTTGAATCAAGGAAAAACCGCGTTTGCACCCGAAGGAATCGATGCAAAAAGAGGAACACCTCTTACGTCGGAACCAGTGGTTTTCACCAACTCCGAGCATGTGCTTGGATTCGCTCCTTTAGTCGTTTCTTCTATCAGAAGAAAAATGGGCATTCCGTACCCGGAAAATACATCGCTGGTCGTTCAGTGCCATCTGAATAATTTGTATGTGCCAAGCGATTGGCAACTACTCGTTTCTGAAGTCGAGCGTGCAGTAGTCGCAACGCCATTTTGCGAGGTGCTTCTGATCGACAGTCTTACGCAGCGCGCGACTCCATTGGCATTGCAGGCACTTTGATTCAAGTCCTCCTATCTTCAGTTTTTCCCCTGCTACGCTGACCTCTTCCACAGAGGAATGACTATGTCGAACGCAGACCTGCTCCCGTCCCTGCTATCCAAGATTTACCAAAATCAACTCGCACTCGAGGCGGCCATAATGGAGTTAACGCTGTGGGTCGAGCAGCGAGGCTCAGCGGAGGTCGCCGACAACGTTCGCGGTGCTTTGGACACAATCAGCAAGAACGAAGAGTTCATCAACATGACGCTTGCGGTGCTGATGTCGCCGGAGTGAGTAGGGTTCGAGTTTGTTAGGCTAGCCGGGGTCGTTGGCTCGAACGAGTGACACTCAATTCACGTCACTTCAAACCGCAGCTAAGCTAGGGGCAAGCGATGACTCGAACGCAGAATGATTTGAACACAACCTCTCCTCTCACCGCCCTCGAGGTCTGCCAGCTACTGACGGACGTCGCGCTGGGCAAACGCATCATGACGCGAGGTTCCATCCAGTCTTGGAGCGAGATCTATCGTGGCCTCATGCCCGTGAGCACTGATGGCTGGGTACTCACCCTTTTCAATGACTGTGACATCCTGGACTACTGCGAGTACTGCAGGTCGCCTGACGGCCGAGTCGGGACACTTGAACTCTGGCAGCGCGACGGAGCTGATCCAGTCGACCTATTGAGTACCTGGGAGCGTGAACAGCTCGAATGTTTGCTCGCTGCACTCTAAGCCTGTACGCAAAAGCACGTTACCATTACCGACCAAAAGCAATGGAGACTACACGTGAGAAAGCCACCTATGAAAATCATCATCGAAGAATGGGATGGTGACGGTGCCATTCGAATCCCCGATGAAGCGTTGCAGGAGTTGGAGCTAGATGTCGGCGACTCTGTGTATCTGATAGAAGAATTTGTCGGCAACACGCGCTGCCTTGTCCTATCAAAAAAACCTCAAATCGCGGATCGAATAGATGAGCTCACTGAAGCCTGGAATAGCAAACAGCGCGGCAGCCTTGAAGACAAATGAGGAAGCCATAAAATGCTTCGCTGAACCAGTACATTAGGCTGAACTTCAGAGCCCTCCGCCAAGCCGGTAACGCATACCTGGCACATCACCTGAAAGCGCGAGATCGAGCCGGGCTTAAGCCCGAAGGAGCAAACGTAATAGCTCAAGCTCCCCAATACTTTCAGGGATCGCAGGCCAGATTGAAAGGCTCAAAAGCATCGAACGCTATCTGCATAGCGTGCAAAAAGGCTCGCTACTGGCAACCTTAGGCGCTGCGTATCTATCAACAGAACTCCTGAGCGATACCCAGCGCACGTCTGACGAACGTCTGATCCACTTGGCCAATATCCTTCCAGGCGTCCACATTAGCCCTGAGATAATCAGCCAAGCCATCAACGCCAAGCTCCTTCGGGAATTCCACCACCGACGCCATCCGATGCAAGGTTTGAACTGGGATACCCATTTCCTCCAGGGCATTTACCCCAGGCGGAAGATGTAGATTCTCGAAGATCATCCTCAAATGGCCATAATCGATTTTGCCCCGAATGTTGCGCTTCGCCGCGTGCAGACGAACGACATCCTCCAGCAGTCCCAGCAGTTTCGGAATGGTGTATCCGAAGGTGTTGGTCACCAGCTTCAGGTCGTTGTTGAGCATGTTCGAGAGCGTGTGCTCGTCACCCTGCTCGATCCGCTGCTTCGCATACACAATCTGGCTCTTCAAATAGTCTGAATAACTCGAAGCGTTCAGGTAACCGGCCAGCTTTGCCACGACTACCTCGGTGGTTTTAGTCTGTACCCCGTTTCTGGAAAATGTGTTGGGCACTACCCGAGAGATCACCTTGGCAAAGGTCTTCAGGAACTCTGCCGCTGGCAGCCAGTGGAAAACGAGCGACGCAAATTGCTCATCCTTCAGCATCTCAACCAAGCTGTACAACTGCTCGAACTGCTCCATCCTGAAGTGGGAATGCTTTTTCACCAGATCAATGGAGAAACGGTCTTGATCGAATGCATCCTCAAACCTGTCCTGGGAATAGTCGGACAGATGATCAGGCTGCGCGCTAGCCAGGAGGTTGAGTGGTGTGTCTTCATCTTGTACGCCTAATGGGATGGCCACCTCTTGGTTGAGGTTGTCTTCCGGCACATCCTCCAAGCAGAACACCTTGCCAACGAAGTGGACACCCATACGGCCCGCACGCCCTTTGATATTGCCATGGGTGAATTTGTCGATACCACGACTGCCGTCCCGGTTGTCGTAGATGACTACATTCTTCGCGACAGTATTCACGCCCTCAATGATGGTCGAGGTGCACAGGAGAAAGCGGATGTCACCGGCATTGAAACGATCCGCCGTGTACTGCTGGAGCGCCCTGGGCAGACCACCAAAATGCAAGCCAATGCCGTTCTTTAGCGCGACGGTGTAGTCCCACTCAGGATCAAACTCTTCAGCGACCCAGTCGATGTGTTGACTCTTGAACTCCTGGCCATACCCTAGCCGGATGAGCTCCCGTGCCACTTTTCCGGCAACCCCGGAGGACTTGCAGTAAACAATCGTGGCACCTTCACACTGCTTGGCAATCTTGGCCAACGCTCTGAGCTTGCCCTTGTCGTCGTTTGCCTCCACGCCAAACGTCTGCACATCCACGGCGACCGTGTTGAAATCTGCTGAAATGAATGTGTGCTTGTATCCGAGCTCTGTTAGCCCGCGAATGCTGTTCACGAAGGGGCCGGTGAGATAGAACTGCTTCGATACCTTCAAGAGCTTACTCAAGGCGATATTAAGCTCGATAACCCGCTCATCCTTGAAATCAGTTCCGCCGCTTTTCAGTTGCCGGAAGGCCAGCTTGTAAAACTCGTCGATGACGAACAGATCGATGTCCTGGATGTCGTCACGCTCATTGACCCTCTCTTGGGTCAGGACGTATACAGCCCTGTCGGAACGGCACTCTTGTGAGCTGTGATGGATGATTTGATATTTGTCACCAAACCGATCCTGTAGACGTCGGCGGGTCTCGTCGGCCAAGGCGACTGTAGGCACGACCAGCACCACACGCTTCAGTTTCCCAAGCCCTAGGAGGGAGTCAACGATGGCGCTCTTCCCCATGCTCGTAGGAGCACTGAGCACTAGGTTGCGGCCCGCTTTCAGCAGGTCGAAGATGTGGAATTGCATCGAGTGGAACACGTACTTGTCGGAGAACGGCGTCCGATACAGGTCGAGCGCGACGCGGTCGCCGGGGGTGAGGTCAGTGAACTCTTTCTTGAGGTAGGGAAACAGACCCGATTTCCTTACCATGTTTCGCAGGATGGCAGTGTGGTCTGAAAACTTTTCGCGGGCATCCAGTGCCCTGACGATCAAGTCTCGCCCGAGATTGTTCGATACCGGGTTGGACAGGAGGGTATTGATCGCTGCCAGGTATCGGAACGCCGAAAAATCCTCACGCCCTAAGCTGAGCTTCGCCACATCATAAACATCAGTCATACGGCCTCCCTTACCTTAGCCTCAACCATCCTGGTCAACTTTTCCAAGCTCGGTGCTGGGTAGATGAAGACATCAATGACGAGCTCTGCGAAAGGCGAGTCGTGTTGCAGATCATCCGCAAACGCCTCGAAGAGCGCTGTCGTTTCCTGCTCCAGATGGTCTTCGTGCCCGGACGTCATAGGCTCAGTCAGCAGCGACGAGTCGTAGCCTACAAACAGCACGAACCGGAATCGTTCCAGGTGTTTCTCGAATGCGTGGCTTCCATCCAGAATCTCATCGATGTCATGGCGCAATAGGTAGTCATCATCCTTTATGTCGAGGATCTTGCCCCTGGCAGTGTCGAACCACTCGGAGATTTCTTCGTACAGCTGCTCTCGAATCTTCGGCAACCGCGTGGTGATGTTGGCTGCCGTTACCAACTCGCTGAAGCCGACCCATAGCTGATCGCCCTCTGGGTCACGGCGGACGATATGCACGTTCTCCAGGATCTTTTCTTCACCGTCCCCGTCCAGGTAGAGCAGGCATGGGATGGGCTGGCTCTCGTGCATTTGGCGTATCGTGGCGTGGAGTAGCACCCGCCCTAGAAAAGAACTGACGTCCGTCAATGACGCGAACACACTCGTCTTCAACCGCTGTCGCTGTTCAACGAAAGACAGCTTGTGGATGTCTGCCATTTCTTTGGGGCGAAGAAACACTTCATCCAGCCAGTTGCACACATTTTCGGCGATGTGCTTGTAGCGATAGCATTTCAAGCTGTAGTGCTGATGGAGCACCCTTCCATTTCGCTTTTTGCACGGTGAGGCGAGCGGGCTCCGAAAGGGAACGAGAATGTGTGGCAAGTCGCGTTTGACGTAAACCTTGCGCCCGGACTGCCTCTGATCCTCATCAACCAGTGCCTTGAACCAAGTGTTCAGATCAGCGCGAAGGTAGGACTTGTCATCTACGGTATAGATCCTGCGGGAAAGTGCGCCTTTGCGGGTGACCGTGTCCAAGATCCTGCGCCAGATGTCCTCCGCGCACGCCTCTGAACTCAGCAACACTCCGTGAAGATCCTGGACAGCCAGGCGGATGTTCCTCACGCCGAGCAGCTCAATCTCTCGCAAGGATCGGAAGACCTCCCACCACGTTGCATCAACCCAATCTGCAACATCCACGCCGCAGGGAGCTACGTAGTCCTCGGTTTTCATATTCAGGTACTCGATCAATTCGTCGCGCCCCTGCTTTTCCTCTCGGCCATCGCGGCTGACCCGCAAGTACTCAAGCGTCACCTTGACGGGATCTTCCGTGACGATACGAAATTTTCTCGGCACTTTGAGGCCAGGCTCGCTCTGCATGGATTTGTGCAGAATGGAACTGCAGGGGATCTTGGTCTTCCCGGTACCGGTGGAGAGGACGACAAGATGGGATCTGTCCCAGCGTGCTTTCGTGGTGGTTTTCACCTGCACGAATTCGACGAAGTCATCGCAGACAATGTCGATGTCGTCCGTGACCTCGCAGCGAATACGTTGGATGGACTTGTCACGCAGCATGCGGGTTACATGATAGGCGGCAACACAATCCTGAAAGATGAAGCCGTGCTTGGCGGCAACTCCGCCAGCGTCATTAGGTTCCATCTCGACTTCCATGGCATGTATGGAGTGGAATCTATGGGAATAACTGCCCCCAGTCCACACCATTAGTGGCGTTTTGCCCTGCGCTCATCGACAGAGATAAGCTGGATATCGCATTTCAGACCGTCTCGATGAGTTGAGGATAGGTAAACCCCCAGAGACCGTAACGCGGATTACGCCGCAATTATCCAGAGCAGTTCGGCCCCTGACCTGTTGTTCAAAATAGGTCACCTGTCTTGTCGGCTTTGATCTTCTCGCTAGGTCGAAGCTACCCCGACGATCAGTGCAGATGAGTACCGTGTAGTGGTCAACTAATACCGGACACCTCGATAGGTGCGATGTCCAACGTCCCGATCTCTGATGATCAGAGAGTCCCCCCGACGTTCCATCTCTAGCGCTATACAGGATCAGTTTGCCGCCATTCGGAATACAGCATCTTCTCCACTTCCTGCATCGTGATGGGGTACTTTTCCAACAGCTCTCTTAGGCTGTTCTGATCTAGCAGCTCTACCGAATTCAACGCGGCGTGCTCATGAGCCTGACGATTGAAGAACTGATTCGTAAAGCAAACCTTTTCAAAAATCACATTGGGGTGACGACGTTTATAGAAGGCCTCACCTGTCACCACATCCTTGACAGCCTCCCAGCTCAACATGGCGCCGTTTGTGCCACTGGTTTTTGCCTGCACCAACTGGCCCCTTCCTTCCCCTAGAGCCACCATATCCACGCCGTTGTCGTTGCTTCCTGGAGTTCGGTAGCACGAGTAACCGCGCTTAGCCCACAGCACACCGGCTAGACATTCGAAATGCTGCCACCCCATACGGAGTGCCATGTCGAGGTCGACACGCTCGTCTATACCCTCTTGATTGGCGTTCGGCACTACATCCACCAAGTTGAAGTCGCCTGGGCTGACATCACCAGCGCCATTGAGCATGTCCTCTGCCAATCCCCGCTTGTAGGCAAGCAACTGATCGAGCTTGACATCGAAGGTCGTGAAGTCATCGGCCCGAACAACGGGGTAGTACACATAGACATCTTTTTTCTGGCCGATTCTATAGGCCCGATCTGTCGCTTGATCTTCCTTTGCGGGATTCCAAGTACGGGTGTAGTGCACCACATGGTTCGCTGCCTGGATGTTCACACCGAAGCCAACCGCTACTGGAGAGAGAATCAGCACACCGAACCCGCCCGACTCCTGAAACGCTTTGATGCGTTTCTGGCGACTATCGGCGTGCCTCGTCGATGCGCTGGTATCGCCATTGATAATGTCAGGTTTGTAGCCAAATTCCGTTTCAATATAGTGCTGAAGTAGTCGCTGAATCTCTCGGAATTCGCAGAAAACGATGGCCTTCTCACCTTTGGCCTTAATGTTTAGCAATTGAGTCAGAAGCCAGTCGAGCTTCGGAGCCTTGCGGCGGTAATCGTGGGTGGGCTCAGGCTTGAACACATTCAGACCATGTTGCCGCGGATCCGTACAGATCAGACGGAGGTAGTGCAGCAGGCCCAGGTGATTCTTAAACGGCGATGGAGATTCAGCATCGGCACGTCGCTTAAAGCTCTCCACCGCCTTGGCATAGAGGATACGTTGCATTTCCGAGAGCCGAAGACTGCGACATTCTTCGACGATGATCTTCCTAGGCAAATCCTTAGCCACGTCAACCTTTAGCCGACGCAGTATTTGCGGCGCAATACGGGCGCGCAGTTCATCAACACGCGCATTTTCTTCGTCGGTCTTCGCTTCGATAGGTTTTCGATACCGCTGACCAAAGTCATTCAGCGAACCGAGCAGGCCTGGTTGGACATAATCGAACAAGCACCATATGTCAGCCAGCGTGTTTTCCACCGGCGTTCCTGTGCAAGCGATCTTGAATCCAACCTGCTGTTTCTTCGCTGCTCGAGTGATCATCGCAGCAGGATTTTTGATGCGTTGGGCCTCGTCGCACACCATGAGTGACCATTTCTGCGAGGCAAATGAGAACTCAAGGTCACGAAGCGTCTCATAGGTTGTCAGCACAATCTTGGCGTGACCTACCCAGTTTGGTGTCAGAAACTTAACTAACCCATCTTCAGATTGCAGTCGCTGATCAACTTGAGAGCGCGGTACACGTAACGGCGTGAGTGAATCACCATAAGCCATCAGGATAGAGAACGTGCCAGGCTCAAAGAACTTCTCTGCTTCTTCCTCCCAGTTCTCCAGCAACGAGACGGGTGCTACCACCAGCATCGGTTCGATAACTGGATCGCATTCGATGAGATAAGCCATCAAGGCTAAGAGCTGGAAGGTCTTGCCGAGCCCCATATCGTCAGCCAACACCGCGCCGCGCACCTGGTACTCGGCCTGCAAGTCATATAAATGCTGCATCCATGCCAGTCCTGCTCGCTGATGAGGAAGCAGAGTGAACTTGGCACGGATGGCTTTAGGCAGCCGGGGCTGCGCAGGGACAGCTTCAAGCGCTTCGCGGCGCAATTCCTCGTAATCGAGCGACTGTATATTTGCCCTCAAGATAAGTTGCTTGTGGGCGACCTGATCAGCACTCCTGGTGGGACGACGATCTTCTCCTGGATCGAATGTGCCCTCATCAAGCTCCTTAAAGACCTCCTTAAAGGTATCGGTGATCCGCTCTGCCTCCTCAAGTGAGATTGCTGTAGGGAGCCACGGTGGGTGAACAGTTTCCTCACCTGCAGTCCTAGCTTTCTTGACAGCTTCCTCCAACCTATCGATGGCCTTCCTGTCGGTGGGAACCGCTAACGGTTCGGCGGCACCATCCGGTAGATAGACCACAACGGGCATGACGTTTTCTGGAAACCAGCCCTCATCATCCTTTTTCTTGGCGATATAGGGCGAGTAGTACGGTTTCTCAACGCCAATGGATTCGATGCGTGATGAGTAGCCACTGAGATCATGAACTTGAGCATAGGAAACGAGGGTGGGTGGTGCCCGTCTTTGCTGTAAGGCGATTTTCAGTTCTTCGATATGACGTGGTGTATCGCCTTGTATCTCCAGTTCATATCCATTCCAGCTGATCAGTTGGTAGCCTAGACTGAATGCACGATCCGCAATGTTTATGAACGAAGACAACGGTTCATCATCCAGCCACTGGGTTTCAGATGAGGTAGGGCCACTTAGACTGGCGGTTTCGACAAGCAGTCCGATACGGAGCGGATATCCCGAGGCGTCCCGCTTGAAGGTTGGCACGAACCGCTCGTAGTTGAGTCCCGCCGCCTCCCGGGCCTGCTCGAATTGGGACTCGACGATGACATCAACCGCATTGTCACCCAAGGTGGCATAGGGATTGAGCAAAAAGGCTTGGGCACGGGATCCTGCGACTCGCCGGCCAGGCAGGCGCTTGATCTCCTGGAGGACAGTACGCACTTTGGGTGTCACCAGCACCTGTACGATGCCGTCAGGCGTAACGATATCGTAGCGATCCCGCACATCGCGGCTGCGGTCGAACGCGTCCAACCAGCCGGATGGCGCACCAGCGAAACCGGGCTCAATCTCGACCACTCGATCATCGGCCACCGCATCGGACTGCCGCAGACCAATCTCGAGCTTCTCCGGCGCTAGGACAACCGAGCGATATAGGAAATCATCGAGACGGGCATTGGCGGCCAATGCCAAAGACCGAATCCGGCTCCAGGCTTGGCGGTGGGATAGATCGTCCCGCTCATCTTCAGAGCGTCTTGCGAAGCTAATCACTTCCTTGAAGAGTTGCCACTGCTCCGAGCTCATCATTTCGAACTGCTCATCACGCGACATCAACGGGCCGGTCATTTCACATTGAGATTCCCGCCCATCCCCGAATTCCCAACCGGCAACCACCACCAAGAAGTCCCGGTCAGTCAATGAGTGGTTGCTTCGAAGCAATTGCCTAGCTCCAGTAAGCGTAGGCAGCATGAGCAATTCCGACAATGCCACATACTCAGGTCGACTGGTCGCCGTGTAAAACTCGTCCCATCCAAGCAGGTAGCCATCCGCTGTATCCAGCACCAAGCCGTCATCGACGAGCTGAGTCAGGAAGCCGTTCAGCAGCGAGCTTTCGACCCGGATACCGCCTTGTCCTTCGACACGAGAAAGCACAACCCCAGCGGGTAACAAACGCCTGCGCCAGAGTGCGGAGTTGCTGGATTCTTTCGACTTCCTGAAGATATTGAGCATTCGATCCCTCCTTACTTCCACCACCCCTTGCCGGCCTTGTAACGGAACCCCCAATGAGTCAGAACTTCAGAGACACGGGTGTCATCCACATTAGCCCGCACCCAAAGGCAGCCGCCTTGATGAGTTTTGTCCTCAACATGCAAGCCATGCTCCTTTACCAAGCTATCTAGTGCCATGCGACTGTACAGTTGTGCCCCATGGCTATGGGTAGCGGAATTGGAACGGCTGGCATGAGTGATTGGCGGGTTGTCCGAGACAAGTTTGGTCTCAGGTTTTATGCCGAATTTCTGCTTCATCACTCCCTCAAACCTTTGCTCCCACTTTGCCCAACCACGTATTCCGTTTTGATGCTGCAACCACAACACGCTATGAGGCGACTTATGCTTTAGGGAATTCGGGGCGTCAATTGCTAGGCGAAGAGTTTTTGTCGAATCAAACGGCAATAATTTGCTAGCGTCGTAGCCATACAGTGCATTCCCCATACCACTGAATTCGACTACGACCAGATCGCCCATTCTCATGATGAATGCGTTGTTCGTACCGGATGCGTCCAGATCGCAGATGAGCCCCTTCATCTTGTCGCGCAGCATAACGAAGTCCCTCTCTCGTGAACTCCTAGCGGTCGAACCTAGGGCAAACTCGATATGCTGAATTGCCTTGACGTAGCGCTTCCAGAAATCCATGCGCCGGCGATCCCCAAGTCCATCCTCGGCAAGTTTCGTGAAGAACGTCTCGATGAATTCAAGCTTGAGCCAATCGGCGACCATCGTCCGTGCTGCGTGAACAACGGCCCCCCAGCGTGTTTCGTTCGAAGGAAGCCATGGGTTGCCCCACCATTGAACCGAAGCCTCCCGAAGCCCCTGATGCAGGTGAGCTCCCGGAACATTCACATAGCGATCCAGGATCAAGGAGAGCCCCCTATCGCGTAGCATCACGTTGTTGGCCAACAACTCCAGAAGGCGCGGCATGAGCTCCTGGAACTGCTCATGACCAAGCTGAGTCGCACCACGCACCTGTGCGAGTACAAGCTCTCGAAGAAACCAAGAAGCTTTGCCGATTCCGAGTTGTTCGCATAGGTGGTCAATCGCACCAACATCTCCCCTCAGCAGTGCTTCAACGTAGGGCTCGCAAGGACTGTCGCCGAATAGCTGTCGATTTCCAATCGCCGTTTCGACCCACTCGGGGTTGATCTGAGTATCGTGAATCAGGCTATTCCGATCCTGCAGGTAATCGCGAAGGAGTTTCCAGTTATTGCGTCCGGCGGGAGGAACCGAGTCTGACAACGCGTCGTAGCTGAAGTAGCTCCTGACCAGTCCTTGGTAGAAGCGGCGGTACGCCGGTGGCTGGTAGTTCCAGTTGTCCGCGCGATCTAAAACCCGCTGGAGTCGAGGACGATCGTCGAGTACACACAGACCCATCGGGTGATATGGCAGACACAACCCCCATGAGAGCAAATAGGTGTCCCGGAAAGATGGCTCTTCCTGACTGTCCCAGAAGCGCCGTACAGCTTCGAGCTGATGATCCTCTGAGACCGATCTAGTAGTTTTCGACTTCGCACGAGAAGCCATCTCCGCTAGGACATCATCAATTCCAGAGAAGGTCTGCATGGGCTTGGCACCTTCTTGGATGCCAACCTGCAATAGTGCTACGAGATAATCGAGCCTGCTCATCGCAATGCGCACTCCCCGAAATTTTCGGAAGCAGCACCCGCACCGGCACGCTGTTCACCAATACCGAGAAACTCGATGCGCATCTCTACACGGCGGCTCTCTTCGTCACTGTCCTTGCTCGAATTGAATGAATAACCGCCGACAAGAAACAGACTGCGCACATCCAGTTTCTGTGTATTGCTCAGTAAATTGGGGCCTGAGTTTGTGAACATCGTGCAGAGCACGCGCTGACTACGCTGCAGGCTCAGATTGAGGTTGCTAAGGTATGAGCCCGTCTTATCGGTATAGCCTTCCACCACTATTCGCTTGAGTACGCGCTTTCCAAGTTCGTCATTCGCAAGGGTCAGGATCTCAGGAACGAACTGACGCAAGACGTTTTCCTGATCCACAGACAAATTGGACTTACCGAATGCGAAGCGGGCCCGGTCACCGAAGTCGATTACCCGTCGCTCTTTGTCGATCTTTATTCCGTCAAAACGCCTGGCGGCTTCAGTGAAACGCTCCAGGATGAGTTCGATATCCTGACGATGCAATTCTTCCTGTTTCTCTCGCTCGGTGACGTTCTTGGTGACGGCCAGTAATGCCACCCCCATCACGACAAGGAACAAAACCATGAGAGCAGTCATCAGATCGGAAAAAGAAATCCAAAATGGTTTCTCTGCTTCGTCTTTACCTCCGCGTTTAATGACAATCTTGGCTCCGAGCATCGCTTACCCCCTAGCCGAAGTCAGCGTGCCAGTTGATGCAAGAGTCAACTCAAGCTCTACTAGCGATGACGACAGCAAGCCCACCGCAGCAGTGAGTTTGGTGTGGAACTCGAGGTTCGCTTTGTCAAGCGTCCGTTTGACCTCCTCAGCGAACGAGGCATGTGCATCACCGAGAACACGACTAATCCCATTGAGGTATTCATCGGCCTGCTTCTGGGCCGTGGCCAGCAGGTTCGCAGACCCTTCGATACGATTGAGAATGTCGGCGGTCAATGTCGCTTCTTTACGAGCCCCTTCGACCGTGGCCCGTAGCTCGGCGAGCATCGATACCACTGCTTCACGCTGCCCCTGGTAGTCGCGCAGCAGTTCTTGCATCGTTGAAGCACCGGCGTTGAGGGAGTTCGAAGCTTCCGATAGCTTCACGGAAACGTCAGCGGCATGCTCCATGACACCGGCGACACGTTCACCCGCTAATGCAAAATCCTTCGAGGCCGTGCCGAGGAGCTCAGCACTGGTTTCCATCTTGCCGATGGAGGTACTCGTCGCTTGGGTCAGAGCCGCCACATTCTGTGCCATATAAGTCGATGCCTCGCTCATCTCCTTTATGGCGACCTCGACCGACTCCGACATCCCATCAACGGCACTTTGTGCACGTTCGGCCATGGATTGCTCACGAGCCCGATTGCCATCGAACACCTGCGCTTGAGATTCGCTCAACGTTGCGAGCATGCCAGTAACTTGAGTACCTATGGCTTCCATAGTGGTCTGAAGTTTCTGGCTGGTTTCGGACTGGGAGGTAGAGACCAATTGGCGGATCTGCTCGACGAATGCAGCAGACTGTTCATTCATCGCGTCCTGCCGAACCTCCATCTTCTCGATGGCTTGGGCCATTCGATCTGCCATAGAGTCAGTTGATCGGCGACTGGATTCCTCAATATTTTCAACCAGTGACTTCAGCGTAACGACCGCATCCTGAATGCTTCGAGCCGTTTGCTGATTTAAGTCGCTGAGTCCCGAGATCTGCCCACCGAATAGGTCGTTCAGGCGCTGGCTGAAGCTCGCCATCACATCTTGTAGTATCTGTGCCGCCGTTGCGCTCTGATCTCCGCTGGCGGTTTTCACTGTCTCGGCAATATCCTGCAGCGGGCCTCTCAAACTTTGTTGGATGCCTTCTACAATGGTAGCGCCCAGCGCCTCGTTGTCCTGCCGTGACGCTTCCGTGAGTCGGTCAACCAGTAGTGTTTGTTGCTCCTTCGACGACGCGATCTGAGCATTGGTAAGCTCTCGCAGTAACTCCCCCAACTCCGTGACCAACGCATCTTTTAGAATTTTAGATTGGCTGGCAGAGTCTTCCGACGCTTTGACCAGCCTGGAAAGGTATTCTTCACCCGCACCAGAGTCGAAACGGGCATCGATGTCATGCGAGATTTCTTCAGTGCGGCGGTACAGAGACGCAAGGAGGAGCTTCTCAAGCAACGTCACCAGCATGGCCGCAGTAATGGCTGCGGCAGAGATCAGGAATGCCTCGCCAACAAGATGCATCAGCGTTTCAAGGCTGGAGCGAACCGTCGCTGCGTTCTCGCTCACTTGGAACTGCCGTAGCCCTTCGATCAAGCCAGAAAATGTTCCAATAATTCCGATACCAGTGAATAACCCTGGCAGGTGTTTAAAGAACTCAGATCGCAGGCGGCTATCTACAACGAACTGACTGTTGAAGAAGAGCTCTGCCGGCACCGTGGCTCTCACTGCGGAGACAACGGACTGACCGTCGCGGTCTTCGTGTTGGAAATGAAGTGAGTCCTGATATTCCTTCCACAGATGGGATAAACGCTTATCCCCCGCGAACACCTTCTTGAATTCGGCAGCGAAGTTTTGAGATGAAAACTTCGCTATACGTCGCTGTATTCTTCGCAATCGAAACCAATGCAGCACTCCGGGAACCAGAAAGAAGAGGAGAAATGCGACGACAAGAATGACCAGGATGGAGGCCACAACGAGCAAAATCGTTGGCGCGGATCCTATCAGCGCTTGGATGTTCACTTGGACTTTTCTCCCTGATGGCTTTCGGCCTTAGGCCCGGTCGGGGCCTAACTCCCATGCTCCTCGCAATACACAAAGAGCAATATTTCAGCGTGTTTGCAAAGGGGGGGCGCTCACGGGCCGCCGCTTCTTCGAGCAGGTACTTAAAGCGTGGGGATACTCTGAAACTGACAGAGACCTTTCCCTCAAACATGGCCGTTTGCTTTACAAATGTATAGCTCATTGAATCGTCCCTGGTTTTGTAGACACGCCTGAAGAGCTTCTTTTGGCCGTTTTCTGCCTGGGCGATTGAAAAAAAAATCTAAACGAAGCTGAGGCCGCTGAGGACTGAAGAGTTCGCGCGCCACAATCGACCCACACTGGGGCTAGATCGCGGAAGCTTGCCCCACCTAAAGGGCCTGTTGGATAGCTGGAGTTACGCCCTCGTAGATTTGAAATTGCCCGCAGGCTTCGACTTGAGATTGGAGCGTGGGAATCTACGCTGGTATCGGCACTCCAAAAAAGGCGACAAGACCACAGTGATCTACAATCAGCGCATCACTCTACGCGGCATCCCACTTGAGGCATGGGACTATGTGGTCAACGGCAAGGCCGCGCTGGACAGGGAGATGGAGCGCCAGTACGTAAAAAGGAAAAAGCCAGCGGTATCGTCAGCGACACAACAATTGGGCCATAGAAAACTATGGGCAACTCTAAGCACCCACGGGAGCTGCTCCTGCGTGTGGTGGCGGTAAGTTTGGAAACCCAAAAGGTCGAAGGCACTGCCTGCCCTCAACATCGAATAGGATGACTGAGGTCACCTATGTTTGAAACACAGACAAGGACTTCAGGATGCAACCCAGTAAAACTACGGTCACCGGCCTGTTCAGTACCCCTCATCAGTACCAGATTCCCATTTTTCAGCGGGGTTACGTCTGGACGCTGGAAAAGCAGGTTGGCCCGCTGTGGACTGACATCCAAGACCGTGCAGATGCCGTGCTGGAGCAACAGTCGCTAGCATCAACGGGCACCACGGCGGCATTGAAGCCGTTACAGAAGCACTTCCTAGGTTCAATTGTGATGACTCCTGTGCCCAACAGTTTCGGCAGGGCGCCAGCTTTCGAGGTGATTGATGGCCAACAGCGTTCGACGACCTTACATCTCCTACTACTCGCCTTCCGCCAGGCAGCGCGTGAGCTGATAGACAGCCCCATACCGCAAATGCTCGATGGCTTGGTGCGAAACCCCGGCCCTTACCAGCGTGCAGAAGATCATTACAAAGTTTGGCCAACCCAGGCGGGGCAGGACGAGATGCGCCGCCTGAGCGATACCGCCACTTACGCTCAGGACGTGTACACGACTTATCCGGCACGCGATGTACGCACTCGGATTGAGCGCCCCCTGATGGTGCAGACTTACCTGTACCTCTACCACGCCTGCCTTGCCTATATGCGGGGTGTTGACCTCACTGATGTTGTCAATCCTACAGTCGACCCCACGTTCGGGGATACGCTGATCGCGGACATCCGCCGCAATAACGACGTGTCGCCGTTGCAAGCCCATATGCCGCTAGAGTCGAAGCGAGCTCAGGCGCTTTACATGGCATTGGCCGACCACGTGCAGATCATGACCCTGACCTTGGACGCCGAGGACGACCCTCAAGTCATCTTCGAAACGCTTAATGCGCGTGGAGAACCACTGCTGGCGTCTGACCTTGTACGCAATTTCGTGTTCCTTGAAGCCGCTCGCCAGGGACAAGCTGTGCCGCAGCTATATGAACGGTACTGGAGCCCATTTGATCTTGTTGCGACCACCGGCCAGGGCGTTTCGGCAAATGCCTACTGGCGGGAAAAGGAACGCCAAGGGCGCTTGACCTATCCGCGCATTGATTTGTTCTTCTACAACTACACGATCCTGCGCAGCCACGAAATTACCCTAGCTAGTCATGTGTTTCAGTCATTCAAAGCATGGTGGCTAAAGCAGCTACGCGATCTTGAAATGGAGCTGGCGCAGCTTGTTGCATCTAGCCGGCACTTCCAGGAGCTGGTATCTCCCGAGGGTACCGGACACTTGGCTGAGTTTGCGCGCTTGGTTAAATCACTTGACGTGGGTACGGTTACACCGGTTTACCTTGCACTGCGTGAGCGGTTGGCAAGCGACAGCGTGGAGCTGAAACAGGCTCTCGGCGACTTGGCCTCCTATCTGACACGACGCGCTGTCTGCGGTTTGACCACCAAGGGCTACAACCGCTTTTTCATGCGTGTATTGCAAGCTGTGTTGGGCGCACCCGAAGCCCCACACATAGCTTTACGCAAAGTGCTTCAAGCAGCGACGGCACTCAGCGAGGTTTGGCCGGATGACAGCATTTTTAGTGACAAGTGGTGTCATCGTCCGGTTTACAAGGAGCTTCGCCCCGTTAAAGCGTGCGGTGTTCTGCGGGCGCTGGAGTATGCCGCTCGTGGCTCTCAGCAAGGGAGCAATCATGTGCCAGCCCAGTCTGATTTGACCGTCGAGCATGTGATGCCTCAAAGCTGGGAAAAGCTGCCTGCATACCAGATAACAGACATGACCGAGACACAGCGTCAGTTCAGAGAGACGGCAGTTCATGGTTTTGGGAACCTGACGTTGCTTACTCAGCCGCTGAACAGCTCGATCAGCAACGGCCCCTTTGCCGACACCCAGGGTGCAGGCAGTGAACAGGTTCTGGGTAAACGGTCTCGACTGGGTCAAAGCGCTCTATTATTGAATACCTATTTTCAGCAGACAGCGCTTGTAGCATGGGATGACGATGCCATCGCGAACCGTTCTAAAGCCCTGCTTAAAGCCGCGCTACTCGTGTGGCCAAAGCCTGTAGGCGGCAGCGCGGCACCCGTAGCTGTGGCATCGGCGATCTCAGGGAACTAACCTGCCCTCCTCTCGCGGGGACGTGGAACCACCCCCTGGGGGATTGGTATAGCGCAGCGGGCAGCGTTGGATTCCTGGTGGATGGGTGGCGGTCGCCAGGAGCTGTGCTTATGTGGGGCCTAATTGGCTCACCCGATCTCGATCTGTGACTACTAGGCCTATACACCCTCCCGCTCAACACGGGTGAGGTTGGAGGCAACGTGCGCGGTGCGCTGGACACGATCAGAGCAAATGAAGAGTTCATCAACTTGACGCTGTTAATGGCACCGGAATGATCCCCCTACGAAGAAACCAGATGGATAGCTGGACGTTACGCCCCGGTATCACTCGCAAGATTTGACTTGAGATTGGAGAGAGGGAATCTACGCTGGTATCGGAACGCCAAGCGCCGGGTACCTATATGTACAAGATCGTAAACTTCACTCCCAGCGAGCTGTTCGACAAGGCTTGGGAAACACCTGTCCTGAAGCTGGCCCAAGAAATCGGCATATCAGACGTCGCGCTGTCCAAGGCCTGTCGGAAAGCTGGCATAGCTCTGCCCTCACGAGGGCATTGGGCAAAACCAGTTTCAAAACGCCTAGGCAAACCTAAACCTCCCCTCGGCGGACAGTCCATCAGCTTCAGAGTATTGGATCGAAGCACGCTTCCATTACAAAACGCGGCATCTATAAAAACGAAAGCAATCCGTTCAATCATCGAAGTACCTCACACCCTCTTATCGCCTCACCCACTGGTGATCAAGTGGTTGAAATGCGTTAAAGCGGCCAAGCCTCATGAAGGCCATCTCGTGACCACAGGCAAACATGTGCTCGACGCGAGAATCTCCTCCGGACTCATTGATCGCTGTGCACTGATTTTCGACACCCTAATCAAAGAGAGCGAGGTACTCGGCTACACATGGAAGGTCACATCGGACGACAAAACGTTGGTCGAGGTCGACGGCGAGCCCTTGGTAATCAAACTTGCTGAGCGCTTGAGTAAGCAAATTATCCCGCCTCCACTACCAGCGCCACGACGGCGTCCTGCTCAATGGGAGCCTGATTTCTCGTTGCTGCGCGCGCCTCAGTTTGAATGGTCTTCCACTGGTGAATTAAGCCTGCAGATTGACGCACGCACCGAATACGGAAAGCGGAAGAACTGGACGGACACCAAGACCGGAAAAATTGAGGAGAAACTGACGAGCATTCTCGACGGCTTCGAGGCGATAGCCGAGTCGGTGAAAGTTCTGCGTTTGAAAAATGAAGAGGCTCGTCGTGAGCGAATGGCTGAAGAAGCGATACGACTTGAGCGCGCCAAGCGCGAAGAAACTCATAGGCGCCTACGTCACAAACTCGTGGAGAATACAAAGCGTTGGGAGCAAGCTCAGCGATTGAGAGCATTCATCCAGGCAACCTGCAATGCCAGTGCTACTACCTCAGAGCACAGCCAGCAACAAACTGCACTATGGGCGGCCTGGGCATCAGCCCAAGCGAACCAGCTTGATCCTCTTCACCCAGATGCCTCATCAGTCACTTCGCTCACCGTCGCCATCGAGAGTTGGTTCAACGGCTACGGAATGATGCGCACAGAAAAGGACTGGTGGTCAGAATGAAAGAACGCTCTGGAATGAGCCGAATATCCGAGGTTTTCACTACCTAAGCCTCCGTCATGCACATTGCTTTTCGAATCTACCCAACGCCCATTTTTCCACGCTCTAACGTTGGCCAACGTGGTGCCTACCCGCCTCTACTGTGGCCTTATCTGTTTCTGAGCAATCTTGGCCCAGTACCTGATCGATGGTTTTACTGGAAGCGTGGGGTCATGCGCGAGCCTCTCAATGAATGAGAGCACGAGGTCGAAGGTATCCATCTCCCTGGATCGCGCAGCGACTTCCTCAGAATTTCTGAAAAATGGGATTCCTGTGATATTTGTAGGAGCGATCTGTCCACTCGCTGTCCATAGGATGTGGGCCGCATGAGCTGAAGCATATCGCTCCTTGTCCTTTGGTTTCGTGTCTCTGGATCCACGCTCAATCCCAAGCACGGACTCATCGAACAAGCCTTGGAGGGTGTCGGAGACCATCCTCATCTGGTTAGGGGAGGTGCGCAAAAAAGGCTTCTTCTCAAAAATGTCTTCCTCGTATAGCTCAGGCGCTCGGCTGCTCGGCTCGGGAACTGCAGTGGCTTCCGGTTTCCTCACATTAGGAAGAGGTTCGGGCGCCTCAGGCAGGCCTCTTGCTTTCCAGTTTTCCTTGGCAGCTGCCAAATCAGTCTCTGCTACCTCGACCGCTTTTTCCCAAGTGCTCTCGAACCAGTCCAAGGCTTGCTTGAACTCATCGCACTCAGGGTCGAGCAACACCCCGGCTTCATTCCAGCCCAATGCCTGCCCCTCGAACCCGAGAGCAGCGTCAGAGAAGTTGGCTGACCCCACGATAGCACCCGCATTGGAAACAACTACCTTGGCATGCAGTCGGCTAGATTGCCTCATGCGGATGCCAGGCTGCGCCATGATGCGTTCTACAGCATAAGGGTTGGTTCCAGGGTGAGTCAGATTGCAAATCAGTCTGCCGGTTCCTTGGTGGGGTATCAGAGCCTCTGAGCCATTACCCCAGAAAGCGACCGCCACGCCGTAATCGGCATCGGGGGCCTGAATGAGAGTTTTGATTGCCGACAAAATTTGTTCGCGACTTCCCAAGAACATTGAGCAGAGTCCTTCCGTTGGCAATTGTATTGCGACCCTTCCAGATTGGAGCGGGAGAGCGGCGGAGGTGATCAGGGCCCGCTGATTGAATAATCGGACGGCACCCTATGGAAATATTGGTACCTAAATGACGTCAGCCACCAGAGGTAGAATAAGCCTCTTAGCCACTACGCGTAACCTCGACTAGCTACCGTCCTTTATCCACACTCTGAGGAGTGTTCCCTTGCCTGCAATGCAAGACCAATGAAAACCAGCTTGCCTTGGAGACGGCCACCATCGAATCTTCAAGCTGAATCATTCGCGTGTCTATCACCTCCTATTGGTGTGAACCATTAGGCCGGACGGAGTCAGATGAGGTTATCAATACCGCAGCTTCAACCTCTACGAGTTCATCGACAGCACTGCTTAGCTCTAAGTTTGCACGTTCGACCAGATCGGCTGGCAGCTCTTTCTGGACAGACACACCCAGGTCTTTAAACTCGGCGGCTTGTTTAATCAGGTTCCCTTTTCCGATGTACAACTGACCGAAGGCCTTGTCGTAACTTTCACGAGCTCTGTTCAACTGGTTGCCTACCCCCTGCATGCTGGTAAGGAAGCCATTGAGTTTGTTGTAAAACTTCTCAGCTCGGTTGGCCAGCTCGGCGGTGTGTTTGTTCTGATCTTCGAACCGCCAAAGCTGGCGGACGATATTAAGACTGGTCAACAGGGTGGTGGGCGTGGCAACCAGCACGTTACGCTCGATAGCCCGCTGGAACAGGGTTTCGTCGTACTTAAGGGCTTCGACATAAGCGGATTCGATCGGAATAAACATTATCACCACCTCGGGTGAGTTCAGGCCAGGCAGCTTGAAATAATCTCGATCGGCCAACTCATTGACCCGGTCACTCACCGCCTTGGTATGGGCCGCCAACGCTTGACCGCGTTCCAAGTCGTTATCGGCGTTTACATACTGGGTGTAGGACATTAACGACGTCTTGGCATCGATGATCAGATGCTGTTTTTGTGGCAGGTAGACGATCGCATCGGGACGTTGTCGGCCCTCTTCAGTGGTAAAGCTAACTTCCCGTTTGTAGTCGATATCAAGTCGCAGGCCCGAGTTGTCCAGTACGTTCTCCAGCATTAGCTCACCCCAGTTGCCCTGTACCTTCTTTTGGCCTTGCAGGGCGGTAGTCAGCTTGTCGGCCTGATCGGTGATCTCCTTGTTGAGTGTTTGCAGGTTTTTCAGCTCGGTTCTAAGCTCGATGCGCTGCTCCGAATCTTTAGCGTGAATATCCTCCACCTTCGCCTTAAAGCCTTTCATTTCAGTATGGAGGGGATTGAGCAGGTTGGTGATGCTCTCCTGATTCAACTCTTTAAACGCTTTGCCTTTGCGCTCCAGAACCTCGTTGGCGAGGCGTTCGAACTCTTTGGTTAACTCCTCGCGATTCTCCTGCAACAGCTTCAACTGCGCGTCAAAGTGTTGCTGCTTTTCATCCAACGAGGTCTTGAGCTGGCCATGGGCGTTGTCCAGCGCCGCATATTTGTCTTGCGTAGTCTTCAATTCGCCCTTGGACTGCTCCCACCACGCCTTGTAGCTGGTTAGCGCCTCTTGCTTCTCCTCCAGTTGTGTCTGCGCCTTCTTTAGCGTTTCGCGAATCTCAGCCAGTTGAGCAGCCGTGTGCTTTTGCGCTGCATCGGCGGTTGCCAGCTTTTCATCCAACTGCGCGATGCGCTGATCTTTCTCTTCGATACGCTCCTTGGAGGTCGTACCGTTGATGACAAGTTGCTCTTTCAACTTATTCACCGCTTCCTGTGCCGTGGCCCCAACCTCACGGGCCTGTTTTTCTGTCTTACGCAGGCTTTCGAGTTCGGCTTTCTGGGCAGTCCAATCACGTTCAAAACGCTCTTGAGCGACCAGTTTCTCCTCCAGCTGGGTCTGGGCTTGTTTCAGTGCCTCACGACTTTCGGACAGCAGCTTCGCCGTGTTGGCTTGTTGCAGTTCTGCGGTGATCTGCTTTTGATCCAACCCTGAGATGCGCTGATCTTTCTCTTCGAGACGTTCTTTGAAGGCGATACTGTTACTGGCTATCTGGTCTTTCAGCTTGTCGGCCGCTTCTTGTGCTTTCGAGCTCGTCTCTCTGGCCGCTTGTTCGGATTGTCGTAAGCGATCTATCTCAGCTTGCTGGGCGACCATATCACCCTCAAGACGGTCGATCCGTGTCTTGCTGCTATCCCGTTCCGTTTCCAACCGTCCGTAAGCAATATCCAGTGCTGCTTTCTCTCCAGACAGGCTGCCAAGTGTGGCCTGATGTTCCGACAACTCTGCCTGAACTCGCGTCAGATCGGCCCTTGTCACTTCCAGATCAGTCTGTAGCTGTTGGTTGTAGCGCTGGGCACGCCAACTGGCGATCACCCAGGCCAAAATGAAGGCCACAATAAAGGTCACTAACGGTAATACGATGCGAATCACCAAGTTTTCCATGTCCATTCTCCTACGTCCAAGTTGTAATTATTGAAGGTGAATGAGCTCTCAGGTCTTTAGCGTAGCTGACCCCAAGGATAAAAATGTCTTCTACCAAATGATGAATGGCGTCGCGCTTGATACTCAGCCAGGACTCGACAGTATCGGAGCCGTATTCCGCTTTCCATTCTTTCAAGGTTTTGTGATTGCCGCCTTTGGTTTCCACAACTTCGCCAGATTCCGGGTTTTTGTAGACCTTTACCTGACGTAGCTTTCTCGTACCGGATTTTGCCTCGGTAGCTGGTGCGCGACGACCAGCCTTAGGGTCAAGCAAGTTGATCACATTCAGCAGGCTATAGCCGTACTCGGCGAGCAAAGCGCGCAGCTTCGATTCAAATTCGATTTCTTTCTAGAGGCCAGCATCGCCTTTCAGTGCCTCGAGGGTTTACCACGGAATCAATCCGCACACTCCCCTACCCCCGATAGCGAAGAGCGTTAGCTACAAGCGCGAAGGCTGGTAAGGACTGCCTCCGGCTCGGGTAGTAAAGGTGATATCCGGGAAAAGTCGGCGACCAGTCTTCAAGAACACGGATCAACCGGCCATCCTCGACATATGCCTGGACAAGATCCTCCGGCGCATATGCCAGCCCGTATCCTTCCAGAGCGGCGGCCATTGTCTGGGGTGAGGTGTTAAAGATCATCTGCCCAGACACCTGGACATGCAGCGCCTTACCGGCCTTTGAAAACTCCCAGGCATACAAACCACCATGAGTGGGCAAACGCAGGTTCGCGCAGTTATGAGTTGTCAGATCCTGGGGAACTTGTGGTTTTGCACGATGAGCAAAGTAACTCGGCGCTCCCACCACAGCCATGCGAAAGTCAGGGGAAATCCTGACTGCGATCATGTCCTTTGCCACCTGATCGCCTATCCGCACCCCCGCGTCGTAGCGTTCAGCGACGATATCGATCAACCCGTAGCCAATGTTGATCTCCAGAGTCAGATCGGGATATTCCGGCAGCAACCTGGAGAGTTTCGGCCAGAGAATGGTAGATGCCGCATGGTCGTGCGAGGTTATCCGGATAGTTCCGGCCGGCTTGTCGCGCAGCTCTCCTAACGCGGCAATTTCGGCTTCTATTCCCTCGTAGTAAGGCACAAGGCTGACAAGCAATCGCTCGCCGGCTTCAGTCGGCGACGCGCCGCGTGTGGTGCGAGTCAGCAAGCGGATACCAAGACGTTCTTCAAGACTGCGGATGCTATGGCTGATAGCGGACTGGGACACACCTAGATGGGCCGCGGCCCTGGTGAAACTGCGCTCGCGCGCAACGGTGATGAACACCGCAAGGCTGTTGAAATCGCTCTGTGCCATGATGAATTTGTCTCATACCGGTTATCGCAGTATGCCACTTCTTGAATGGATCAGATCTTTTTAAAGTAGCTGCATCCCCAATAACCAAACAGTTTGTGGGTTGGTTTCCAATACCCTCAAAGGAGATGGATGATGCAAAAGCGCAATATCGGCAGCAACGGCCTCGAAGTTTCAGCCATTGGTCTGGGCTGCATGGGCCTGACATTTGGCTATGGCCCCGCCACTGACAAAGCGGACGCAATCAAACTCATCAGGGCGGCCTTTGAGCGTGGTGTCACCCTCTTCGATTCGGCAGAAGCCTATGGGCAAGTCAACGAAGAAATGGTGGGCGAAGCCGTTCAACCATTTCGCGAGCAGATCGTCATCGCGACAAAATTCGGTTTTAAGGACGGCAATCCCGCCGCAGGGCTGGACAGTCGACCTGAGCGCATCCGTCAGGTGGCGGAAGAATCACTCAAGCGCCTGAAGACCGACTGCATTGACCTGTTTTACCAGCATCGCGTCGATCCCAATGTCCCTATGGAAGATGTTGCCGGGGCCGTGCGCGACCTCATCACCGAAGGCAAGGTCAAATACTTTGGCATGTGTGAAGCTGGCGTAGACGCTATCCGTCGCGCCCATGCAGTGCAGCCGCTGTCGGCACTTCAAAGTGAGTATTCGATGTTCACCCGTGAGCCTGAACTGGAAATCATTCCGACTCTCGAAGCGCTCGGGATTGGTTTCATTCCCTTCAGCCCGTTGGGCAAAGGTTTCCTGACCGGGAAAATAGATGCCGGTACGACCTTCTCTAGCGGTGATGTACGGAATAATCTGCCTCGATTTGCTGACGGTGCCCGCGAGGCCAACCACCATCTCGTTGCCCTGATCGGCGAAATCGCCCAACGCAAGCAAGCAACCCCAGCCCAGATTGCACTGGCCTGGCTGCTGGCACAAAAGCCGTGGATTGCGCCTATCCCCGGTACAACCAAGCTGCATCGCCTTGAAGAGAACGTAGGCGGGGCAACCGTGCAATTGACCGCAGAAGACCTTCGTGAACTCGGTGAGGTTCTGGCCAAGGTGCCGGTACAAGGTGAGCGTTACAACTCGCAGATGATGAAAACCATCAACCGTTAAGCGTTCTTCAGCGCCTGACGGTGTTTATTCAGGGGCACCGTCACGCGCTCGTTTCCCACTATTCACCTGCACGAGCGATCAATCACTATGAAGTCAGACGAAGCGAACTTCGCCGTACCGGCATTTGCGCGCTACACCCAGGACGTGCTTCTGGAAGAGATATGGCAGCGTCCGCAATTGCTGCCCCGGGATCGCAGCATCGTGACCGTTGCCGCCTTGATTGCGCGGCATCAGCCAGCCGAAATGGCTCGCCAATTCGATTTGGCGTTGAACAATGGTGTTACGCCCACCGAACTGAGTGAAGTCATCACTCATTTGGCATTCTATTCAGGCTGGGGCAATGCCACATTGGCGGCATCCATCGCCAAAGACGTATTTGAGGCGCGCGATATCGCACCAACCGCGTTGGCGGATGTACAGGACAACATGCTCCCAGTCGACGAAGGCTTTGAACAGATGCGCGTGGCAGCGGTAGAACAGATGATCGGGCCTGCATTCGACGCGCTCGCAGGCTATACAACTTCGGTACTGTTCCATGACCTGTGGCTGCGCCCGGCACTGACACCCCGTGACCGCAGTCTGGTCACGGTCGCCGCCCTGGTTGCAGTGGGGCAAGCCGCTCAAATCCCTTTCCATGTGAACAAAGCCATGGATAACGGCCTGACCCAAATTCAGGCCGCTGAAATCATTACGCATCTAGCCTTCTATGCCGGCTGGCCGAACGCAATGTCGGCGGCAGCCATCGCCAAAGGAATATTCGAACAGCGCTCCGAGTAAACCGCTTGGCAAATCTGGCACTGTACATCGAATGATCGGCCGTGAATCAGTCATTTCGCGCGAGCGAAGATTTCAATACATCCAGGGTAAGAACATGCAAAGCACCAAATCCGAAGAGCGGCACATCATCTGCGAGCTTCGCTGCGATGATTGCAACACCGAGCGAGTCAAAACGTTGATCCTGCAATTTGTCGAACCGGCAAGAGCGGAACCCGGTTGCCTGTATTACGACCTCTATCAGAGTTTAGAGGCACCCAATACGTTTTACATTATCGATGGCTGGACAAACCAGCAGGCTGTCGAAGACCACGCTGGCAACCAACATGTCGCCAGCGTTATGGATGAACTACGTCCACTGCTCACTTTCGGCCCCGTCATTACGCTCAATGCACGGGTAAGCGACTGAGGTCAATCGACTGATAACTCCTCACAGGCGGAATCAACTGTCATGCGCTTCGGATTTCACCAAGAGTGGGCATCGGGTGAAGTCCGTTTGAGTCGATAGCTGCCTTTCCCCATTAGCAGCTATAGCCGAAGGGCCCTCGCAGGAGCCTTTTGTACTCAAACCAAACTCACTTGATCAGCCAGGACTCGACGATAGGCGACCGAGCTTAAGTGGTGGACGCGGGTCACGCGAGCTTGATGGCTCCACCCTGGATATCGCCCCGCGCCATTCGCAAGTCATTAGCATCCTGGTTGAGCCGATGAATCAAGTTGAGCAATCGTTGGCGCAACACCTCATCTTGAAGCTGTTCAGCAGCACGCATCACATCAATCGCCGCTGCCTCATTGTTGGTGGCAACGGCATCGAGCAGTTTGCGCATGCTTCTTGATGGCCGATTCATCTCCATCCCTCCTAGGTTTCGGTGACGCGAATCATATGGCCGAAATGTTTCGTCAGTGTTTCAGCTACTCGAACAAGCTCTGAATCACCGGCACTTGTCGAAGGCGGCTCAGCAAGCGGGTTCAAGATCAGAGCTGAAGTAGAGTCTGTTTGCATCGACTGAACACCGAGCATCCATGTGAGATAGCGGTATGCAGCTCCGCACCGCTAAGCCCCCGCTGATCTGCTGGTCACTCGAGGGCCAAGCGCAGGGTAACTGTTTTGAATTTATGAATGCCGAAAGAACCGGCATGGATTCTCGTTCAGAAAGGACGCTATTGACCTTCTTGAGGTTGAGTCGCTGACACTCATTTTCGGATTCTTCTCGGGTCTGGTAGGTCAGCTTCAGTCGACGCTCAATCAGCTATTGTTATTCCTAGGCCTTGATACATGATTCAACAATTAGGGGCCTACTACACAGCCTTATGAGGGTTACTCACCCATTCATATTTTCAATACTCGGTCACTGTAATTTTCTCGACGAATTACTGAATTGATCTCACAAGGCCGCGCGTTTTTGAAGGACTAATCATCAAGCGCCTCTCACCGTAGAGTGGAATCACACCATTGTAGGAAAATGAAAATGACAGATGTAACTGTGGTAATCGGTGCTGGTTCAATTGGCCAAGCCATCGCTCGGCGCGTGAGCGCTGGCAAACATGTATTGCTTGCCGATCTGCGGCAAGAAACCGCTGATGCAGCCGCGAAAGTTTTGAGCGATGCAGGTTTTGAAGTCACCACGTCCAAGGTTGATATCTCGTCCCGCGAGTCTGTCCAGGCACTCGTCGCACTTGCTGCAAGCATTGGTGACATTACCGGAGTCATCCACGCAGCAGGTATTTCTCCATCTCAGGCTGCACCTGCCACCATTCTCCTGGTCGACCTGTATGGCACCGCTTTAGTGCTGGAGCTGTTTGGAGATGTAATCGCAAAAGGTGGTTCGGCAATCGTCATCGCCTCGCAGTCAGGTCACCGCTTGCCGGCGCTCACCGCCGAACAGAACAAAGCCTTGGCGTTAACCCCGACTGAAGATCTTCTTGCTTTACCGATGCTACAGCCCGAGCTAGTAACCGATCCCCTGAACGCCTATCAGATATCCAAACGTGGCAACTCTCTGCGTGTGGCTGCGCAAGCCGTTCGATGGGGAAAGCGTGGGGCGCGTGTTAACACGATCAGCCCGGGCATTATTTTCACTCCTTTGGCCCGGGATGAACTCAATGGCCCGCGTGGGGATGGGTACCGCCGCATGATCGAATCGTCCGCAGCCAAGCGCGGCGGTACGCCCGATGAAGTGGGTGCGGTCGCTGCTCTGCTTATGGGCCCTGAAGGGACGTTCATCACCGGCAGCGACATTCTTATGGACGGCGGCGTTACCGCTCAATACTTGTATGGCGATGACCAGTAGCGACAAAGGCCAGCAGGAGTGGTTTCATTCTTGCTGGCGTGCCCACTCGCGCACCGCTTCCGCGAACATCCGCAAGGCCATAGGCGGGTGCCGATTAGCTGGGTAATAGAGACATGCGCCGGAATAGTAGGGGCCCCAGTCAGGCAGCAGATGGACTAGGCGCCCGGCCTGCAAATGTTCCTCGGCCTGATGCTCAGGTACCCACGCTATACCAATGCCCGCCAAAGCAGACTCTATCATCAGGTTGATGTTATCCATGGTCATGGGCCCGTCGACATCGATGCTGGCTGATCTGCCCAGATGATCGAGATCCCAACGAAACAGCGTGCCGCTAGCAAAGCGAAACCGGATGCATCGATGAGCCTTGAGGTCGTGTGGTGCCATGGGCGCCGGATGCCGACTCAGGTACTCGGGCGAAGCCACTGCAGCAAATCGCACATCGGGGCCGAAGCGCACCGCGATCATGTCGCGCGGAACATCGTCAAACAGCCGAATGCCCGCATCGAACCCATCGGCGACGATATCGACCAAGCGGCTTTCAGCCACACACTCGATATGGATCTGCGGATTGTCCTGGAGAAATTGGGGCATGACGTGGCGGATCAAAAGTTTGAATGACGATTCGGATGCACTCAGTCGTATCAGGCCTGAAGGGGTATTGCGCTCTGACGTGACGTCGTTGACCGCACACTCAAGTTCGCCCAACAGTGGCTGCACTCGCAAGAAAAGTTGCTCCCCCGCCTCGGTCAAGGCGACTGAGCGGGTTGTCCGATTGAACAAGCGAAGTTCAAGGCGCGATTCAAGCCCGCGCATTGAATGGCTCAGTGCCGAGGCCGAAACACCTAACATCCTGGCAGCGCCGCTGAAGCTACGTTGTTCTGCGATGGCTACAAAAGCAGTTAATTCCGGAAGGCCGGCACGGATCATTAGTGAATTCTCCTCAACTACCCATGAAACGGTACGCCAATTGTTGAATTATGCACAGGAATTTAAAGTGTACCTGTCAACCACAACTTTGCGAAGGAGACGAAACATGCAGAAACGTCAGCTAGGCAAAAGCGGTTTGGAAGTGTCCTCCATTGGCTTGGGCTGCATGGGCCTGAGCTTCGCGTATGGCCCCGCCTTGGAGCGTAACGCAGCAATTTCTCTGATCCGTAATGCTTTCGACAAGGGCGTCAACTTCTTCGACAGTGCAGAGGCTTATGGGCCTTACACCAACGAGGAACTGTTAGGCGAAGCATTGGCCTCGATCCGGGATCAAGTCGTCATCGCGACCAAGTTTGGCTTCAAAAATGGAGTTCCTGGTGAAGGTCTCGATAGTCGCCCCGACACCATAAAAGCGGTGGTCGAGGCCTCGCTGAAGCGGCTCAAAACCGACCGCATCGAGCTGCTCTACCAGCACCGCATTGATCCTCAGGTGCCGATTGAAGACGTTGTGGGTGCCGTGAAGCTACTGGTCGAGGAAGGCAAAGTTCTGCACTTCGGGATGTCAGAAGCGGGGCCAGATGCAATCCGCCGCGCGCACGCCGTGCTTCCTGTTGCCGCCCTACAAAGTGAGTATTCGTTATGGTGGCGCGAGCCTGAAGAGCAAATTTTGCCGGTGCTGGAAGAGCTCGGAATCGGCTTCGTTCCATTCAGCCCGCTGGGCAAAGGCTTTCTGACCGGAACCATCGACGCCGACACCAAATTCGCGGACGACGACTTCCGCAATGTGGTTCCGCGCTTCACCGAAGAAAACCGCAAGGCCAATGCGAAATTGGTCGAGGTGCTCGGTCAGATCGCCGACGGTAAAGGCGCAACACGAGCGCAGGTTGCCTTGGCTTGGCTGTTGGCGCAAAAGCCTTGGATCGTACCCATTCCAGGTACCACCAAGTTGAATCGACTGGAAGAGAACATCGGTGCAGCCAACCTCCTCCTGAACAAGGCCGATCTTGTTTCCATCGCTACGGCACTTGAGCAGATCAAGGTCGTGGGTGATCGCTACCCTGCTCATTTGCAGAAGAACGTTAACCGCTAACTTCCACCGCCCTAGCCAACCGCCGGCGCCCGTAGATGGGCGTCGGCGGTCTTGTTTTATTCAACCCGATTTCAAGAGTATCGCTGACCATGCCACCGACAGAACGCCACATGGAGACAGCTCAGCCGTCCGACAAACAAAGCCTATGGATTCTGGCGACCCTCAGTGCCTTGATGGCCTTTGCTTCCATCTCAACCGATCTCTACCTGCCTGCCATGCCCGCCATGGCTAAGTCGCTGCACGCTAACACGGGCCAGTTAGAGCTTACGATTTCCGGCTACCTGATCGGCTTTAGCCTAGGCCAGTTATTATGGGGGCCGGTCGGCGACCGATACGGACGGCGGCTGCCAGTCGCGTTGGGGTTGCTGCTGTTTATCGCGGGTTCCGCCGGCTGCGGCCTGTCGACGACGGCGCCAATGATGATTGGCTGGCGTGCGGTACAGGCGGTGGGCGCATGCGCAAGTGTGGTGCTAGCCCGTGCAATGATCCGCGATCTTTATGAAGGGCACCGGGCTGCGCAAATGCTGTCGACCCTGATGACAGTCATGGCCGTGGCCCCGCTACTGGGCCCGAGCATTGGCGGGATAATTCTTAAATTAGGCTCCTGGCATCTGATTTTCTGGGCGCTGGCGGTGTTTGGCGGCGGGACGCTCGTTGCCGTGTATACGCTTCCGGAAACCCTTCCTTTCGAACGCCGCAATCACGCCCCACTCTGGGGGGCCTTTCGCCGATACGGAAAACTGCTGACCGATCGCCGCGTTCTAGGTTATGCCTCAGCCGGTGGATTCTTCTACGGGGGAATGTATGCCTACATCGCGGGAACGCCTTTCGCTTACATCGATTACTACCACGTATCCCCGCAGACCTACGGGATCCTGTTCGGTGTGGGTATCGTGGGGATCATGCTGGCTAACCAACTCAACGCCAGGCTAGTCAGGCAAGTAGGTACTGATCGATTGATGCGACTCGGAGCCCTGATTGCCGCTCTGTCGAGCTTCTGGCTGGTAATCGACGCATGGAGCGGCACTGGCGGGCTGGCGGGATTAGTCGCGCCGCTGTTCGTGTTCGTCGCAGCAGCGGGCTTAATCGTCGCCAACTCGATCGTCAGTGCGCTGGACAGTTTTCCCCATATAGCTGGGGCAGTTTCTGCATTGATTGGGGCGCTGCAGTACGGAACGGGGATACTCGGGTCGGGCTTGGTCGGCGTACTGGCAGACGGTACCCCGAAGCCCATGGCGACAGTGATCGCATTGTTCGGAGTAGCCAGTATGGTGTGTGCGTTCTGGGTGGTTAAATCGAAACCTGAAGAGGACATCGAAACCCAAGGTGATGAGACAGCTACAGAGCGTTAGAACCAGGGCAGGCAGCCACTACGCTGCCTGCCCTACCCCCAATCGGTTCAGCTCACTTTACGCCCTTCGACCGGGTAGCCCGGATCAGTGAAGCCGTGGGTCGATGCATGGCCCGGCACAACCAGGCTGTCGACCAGTTTTTCGTCATCCGGCCCTAGTTCCAGCCCCAGAGCTTCCAAATAGCTGTCCCAATGCACCTCGGTACGAGGGCCTGCAATAGCCGCGCTAATCAGCTGATTCTTCAATACCCAAGCGATGGCAAAGGCAGCTGAAGTGATGCCGCGATCAGCCGCATGCTGGGCGATGGTCTGCGCGATCTTCAAAGACTCGGGACGCCATTCAGTCTGCTGGATACGCTTGTCACCGCGCCCTGCTCTTGTGTCAGCCGGTGGCGGCGCATCCACTGGGTACTTACCGCTGAGAACGCCACGGGCGAGCGGGCTGTAAGGGACAACCCCAATGCCGTAATTGCCTGCGACAGGCAATTGCTCTACCTCGGCGATACGATTGACGATGTTGTACAAAGGTTGGCTGACGGTCGGCCGCTGTATTCCCAACGAATCAGCGACGCGAACCATCTCGGCGATTTTCCAACCGTGAAAATTGGAAACCCCGTAATAGCGGATCTTCCCCTGACGAATCAGGTCTTCGATCGCTCGTAAGCCCTCTTCCATCGGCGCATCACTCAAGGTGCGGTGGAAATACAGGATGTCGATATAGTCGGTACCCAAGCGTTTCAGGCTGGCCTCGACATTCTGCATGATCCATTTGCGCGACTGCCCTTGTTGATTCGGGCCAGCGTCAGCCGACGACGGGTAACCGAACTTGGTCGCCACGATCCAGTTGTCACGCTGAGCCGCAATGGAGCAGCCCACCACCTCTTCGGAACGTCCAGCGTGATAAGCATCAGCTGTGTCGATGAAATTGATGCCTGCGGCACCCGCCTTGTCGATGATGCGCTTACTGGTAGCTTCATCGGTCTCGCCGCCGAACATCATCGCACCCAGGCACAAAGGCGATACTTTCAGGGCGCTGCGGCCCAGATAACGGTAATTCATCATTAACCCTCAAAGGCGTTTGAAAGATGAATTGATCCTAGACCCATTCGTATTGGTGATTAAGGTGCAAAAAAGGGATACGGCCATGAGACTAACTCATGAATGATTTACGCCTTGTAACGCAGTGCATCCACTACAAGAGCAAGTGCCCGTGAAGACTGCCGCCGGCTCGGGTAGTAGATGTGCAAGCCCGGGAAGGTCGGAAACCACTTCTCCAGCACCCAACAAAGGCGGCCGGCTGCAACGTACTCTTTAACCAGATCCTCAGGCAGATAAGCCACACCGCACCCGTCCAACGCAGCCGCGAGCATCGGGTATGTGCCATTGAAGGTCAGTTGCCCCTGCACCCGAAGCTGTAACTCGCGGTCACCGTTAGCCAGCTCCCATGGGTAGCAACCCCCATGAGTGGGGAGCCTTAGGTTGATGCAGTTGTGAGCTGCCAGATCTTCCGGTAACTGCGGCGCTGAATGCACTTTCAGATACGCCGGCGAGGCGACCATCGCCATGCGTAAGTCGGGGCCGATTCGAACGGCAATCATGTCCTGGGCAACCTGGTTCCCCAGGCGCACGCCAATGTCATAACGCTCTGCAACGATATCGGTCAGCCCGTAGTCGGTCATGATTTCAATCTTGATATCTGGATAGCGCGGCATGAAATCCGCCAGTCGCGGCCACAGCACCGCGTTGGCGGCATAGTCCGTGGCCGAGATACGAAGCGTGCCGCGAGGCGAATCCCGCAGCTCGACCACTTCGGCAAGGTCGGCCTCGATCTCGTCGAAGCGCGGGGCCAGCTTATTGAACAGCTGCTCTCCGGCTTCAGTAGGCGCCACACTTCTGGTGGTTCGCGTCAGCAAACGCACGCCAAGTCGTGCTTCCAGCGCGCGGATGGTATGACTCAGAGCCGACTGCGAAACGCCGAGCTGAGCGGCTGCGCGTGTGAAGCTGCGTTCCCGCGCGACAGCCACAAATGCCAAAAGGTCGCCGTATCCTTCGCGCGCCATTCATGAACCTCATTCATATAGTGATCGTTGTTGAGCATATCTCAGATCAACGTCCATTGATGAGCTGAACTCATGACGCCATGCAGGTTATGCCTCTTAATCAATGGATCCTGGTTGCCTACCATGGGTTGTCTATTCATTCGTTTCAAATGTTCGAGGTATGCAATGAAGACCATCGGTTACGCGGCACAAACCCCACAAAGCCCTCTCGCACCCCTGCGGTTCGATCGCCGGGAGCTGCGCCCTAACGACGTCGCCATGGAAGTGCTCTACTGCGGCGTCTGCCACTCCGACCTCCATACCGCGCGTAACGATTGGGGCTGGACGGTCTACCCCGCGATGCCAGGACACGAGATTGTTGGCCGCGTCACTGCCATCGGAAACGAAGTAAGCCGCTACAAGATCGGTGACGCCGTAGCGGTCGGCTGCATGGTTGACGCGTGCATGACCTGTGACCAGTGCCGCAAAGGCGAAGAACAACTGTGCCGCGAGGGGAATACCAACACCTACAACGGCAAGGATCGTTTGAGCGGTGAGAACACCTTCGGCGGTTACTCCAAGCACCTGGTGGTGCGTGAAGAATTTGTGCTGCGCGTCCCTGAAAGTCTTGACCTGTCAAAGGTCGCCCCGCTGCTGTGTGCGGGTATCACCACTTACTCCCCGTTGCGTACCTGGAACGTCGTTCCCGGCAGCCGTGTTGGCGTAATCGGTCTCGGCGGCCTGGGCCATATGGCCGTCAAGCTGGCAGTGGGAATGGGGGCCGAGGTGACGGTTATCAGCCGCACGCGGGACAAGGAAGCCGATGCCCTGGCCTTGGGTGCCACACGCCTTCTGCCATCGAGCGACAGCGCTGCCATGGTCGCTGCGGCTTCAAGTTTCGATCTGATCATCGATACGGTGCCAGTCAAGCATCAGCTCGATGGTTATGTATCGCTGCTCGATGTCGATGCGACCCTGGTGATGGTTGGCCAAGTCGGGCCGATGGAAGAGCAGAACACCGTGCCGATGATACTCGGCCGGCGCCGCATTGCTGGCTCGCCCATCGGCGGCATTCAAGAAACCCAGGAAATGCTCGACCTGTGCGCCGAGAAGAACATCCTGCCTGAGTGCGAAATGATCCGTATGGATCAGATCAACGAAGCCTTTGACCGGATGGAGCGCGCCGACGTGCGCTATCGCTTTGTCATCGATATGGGTTCGTTGCCAGCGCCTGCGCCAACCTGATCGCCAGCCGTACCCTCAGGTTCGCGGGCAACGGATCCAGGCCCGCGAGCATTTCGACACTCCAATAGGAACGCTCGATGAAACTGCTCACCGCTACGACCTTCGCCACCCTCCTCTTCGCCACCGCCGTGGACGCTGATCAAGCTCAGCCGCGTCCCGATCCGAAGCCGTCACCCGACCTACTGGAAGTCACCCCGCAGCTATACAAATACACCACCGAGCTGCTGTTCGGCGAAGTGTGGAAACGTGCAGAGCTGTTACCGCGAGATCGCAGCCTGATTACCTTGTCTGCCCTGATCGCCAGCGGCCAGATCCCGCAACTCACAGGGCACATCAAACTGGGGCTCGACAATGGCCTCAAGCCAAGTGAGATCAGCGCATTGATTACCCACTTGGCGTTCTACTCTGGCTGGCCGAACGCGATGTCTGCAGCCGGCGTCGCCAAGCAGATATTCAGCGAGCGACATATTCCAGCCGATCAGATTTCGCCACCAGTGGGCGCTCCCCTGACACTTGATCCAGAGAGTGAAGTAAAACGCCGTGCCGCAGTCGAGGCTGGTGTTGGAGGCGTTGCGCCGGAGCTGGCTCGATACACCAATGACGTGTTGTTCGGTGACCTTTGGCGGCAAAGCAATCTCAACGCCCGAGACCGCAGCCTGGTCACTGTCGCCGCTCTTATTGCCCAGGGCCAAGCGGCACAGCTCCCGTTCCACCTCAACCGAGCCATGGACAACGGCCTGAGCCAAGCCCAAGCCGCCGAGGTGGTGACGCATTTGGCGTTCTACGTTGGCTGGCCGAAGGCGATGTCGGCGGTGCCGGTGCTCAAGGACGTATTCGCTTCACGCAAGCAAGTCTGATACTCAAAGCTAGAGCGCGTGACGCTGTATACCGTTGGACACCCGCAGGATATCGGCCATCACCGCCATGGCGATTTCTGCAGGGGTCTTGCTGCCCAAGCGCAGGCCGATGGGTGCATGGATCCTTTGCAGGCTCGCGTCATCGAGCCCACCAATCCGCGCCAGGCGTTCAAAACGCTTACTGCTTGTGCGCTGCGAACCCATCGCGCCAATGTAGAACGCCTGAGTACGTACCGCTTCAAGCAGTGTGAGGTCGTCCAGGCGCGGATCATGCGTCAGAGCTACCACGGCTGTTGACGCATGGCATCCGCCATTGGCGATGTAGACCGCCGGCAGCACCTCATGTACTTCAACCCCCGACAGTGTGAAGCCGGCAATCAGTTCTTCCCGTGGCTCGCACAGAATCACCTCATAGCCCAATGCAATGGCAAAGCTGGCGCAGAACTCCGCGACGGGTGAAAGCCCGGCCAGCAGCAAACGCTGCACCGCGCCAATACGAATTGCCACCTGTTCCACGCCGACTTCGACTCTCGCTACATCCATGCTGCCAGGGTCGATGCGACGGTGCTCGGTGCCCAGCAGCACTTGACGAGTAATCAAGCCCGATCCAGCGAAAGCCGCCTCAACGGCCGCAAGATGCGCGTCGGTATCGCTGGTCGGAGCCAGATATTCCACAAGCACGTCTAGAACGCCACCGCATGGCAACGCCAAGTTGGGTGCCAGACCTCCCTCGCCATAGCGAACCACTTGGTTCACCGGCCTGAAGAATTGACTAGCGACCCGCTCAAGAAAATCATCCTCGACACACCCGCCAGACAGTGAGCCCCGATGCTCGCCAGAACTCAGACACACCAACATCGCCCCAGGGCCGCGCGGCGCCGAGCCGAAGGTGGCAAGGACAGTGCAAAGCCATACAGGCTGGCCCTGTGCGATCCAGGCTCGGGCCTGCTGAATGACCTGAAGATCAAGCTGTTTCATGGCATCGATCCTCAAATAGTCATTAGCTTTTCCTTGGTGATGGGTAAGCTGCGAATGCGTTTTCCAGTTGCGTGGTAGACAGCATTGGCAACCGCTGCTGCCAGGCCGGTAACGCCGATTTCCCCGATCCCTCGGGCACCGAACTCACTGAGGTTGTAATCCGGATAGTCGAGCAAAGTCACATCGATGTCGGGCAAGTCTCCATGCACGGGCACCACGTATTCGGCATAATTGTTGTTGACCGGCAAACCGCTGCTGGGGTCATTCTCCGACGCTTCGAACAGCGCCATCCCCACGCCCATGATGATCGCTCCTTCCACCTGATTTCGCGCCGCCAGCGGGTTAACCACCTTGCCCACATCGATGGCACTGACTACCCGTGCTACGCGCAGGCGCGAAATGCCTGGATCCCAACGCACCTCGACAAAGTGCGCGCCGAAGGAACGATACGAAAAGTCTCCGCCCTTGGCGCCGCTCTGGAAGTGCCCCTCGGCTCGGCCCAATCGCTTGTGACGAAGTACATCGGCGAAACTTGCACGCTGGCCATCCTTAACTAATTGACCACCCTCCACCGTCAAGCTATCTGGCTCACCACCCACCAGTAGCCCACCGTCCATGACAGCGTACTGCCGCAACTTTGCGAGCGCAGCGCGGGTGGCGCCTGCGATGGCCGGCAAGATACTTGCAGTGGCCCACGAACCACCCGCCAACGCGCCCGGCGGAAACGTGGAGCTGCCCAGTTCAACCTCAATACGCTCGAACGGCAGGCCAGTCAGTTGAGCGACGGTCTGCGCCACCACTGTATAGGTGCCGGTGCCGATATCCTGCTGACCGCATTGCACCAGGGCGCTGCCATCCGAGCGGATGATCACGCGGGCGTCGGTGGGAACCTGGAAGGCTTCCCAGTTGCAGGCGCCCATGCCATAGCCAATGACCTCATCACCGTCACGCATTGAACCGACCGCTGCGTTCCGTGCGTGCCAGCCAAATCGTTCGGCGGCGGTATCAACCGCTTCGGGGAGATGATTACTCGACCATTCCAGGTTGAGGCTTTCGTCTCGCGTGGCCAGATTCAGCCTGCGAAACACCAGCGGATCAACACCACGCAGCAGCGCCAATTCGTCGATCGCCGACTCCAGAGCAAACAGGCCAGGTGCGGCACCAGGTGCACGCATTGATGTGGGAGTGCCTCGATTAAGCGGACTGTTTTTGTGATTCACCAGCACGTTCGGACAAGAATAAAGGCTACGTGTGACGCCGCCGCATGCTTCGGTGTAGGCATCGGTGGTCGAGGTGCTATTGAATGACTCATGCCGAATCGACACCAACTTGCCGTCCCCATCAGTGGCAAGGCGAATGCGCTGCAAGGTTTCAGGACGATGCCCTGCGGTTGTAAACATCTGCGCCCGGGGCAGCATCAATTGCACCGGACGCTTCACGACCTTGGCGGCGGCGCAGGCTGCTATCGAGTGAGGCCACGGCCACAGTTTGCTGCCAAATCCGGAACCGATGAAGGGTGCATGTACTTCAACGCGGTCTGGAGGCAGGTCGAAGACATTGCCCAGCACGTTGCGGTGATTGACGACTCCCTGCGTGCCCTCGTAGACATACAGCTTGCCGTCGCGCCAATACGCCGTAGTGGCGTGCATCTCCATCGGGCTGTGGGTTTCCACCGGAGTGGTATAGGTCTGATCCAGCCGCGTGGCCGCCGTCTGCCAGGCTGCATCCGGATCGCCTCGGCTGTGCCCGCGCCCTCCCTCGCGCGCACCCTTTTGCCGCAGTGCATCTTTGAGGTTGGTGATGGCCGGACTTTCGGCATATTCCACCTTGACCTGATGCGATGCCGCTCGGGCCTGCTCGAAGGTATCAGCCACAACTAACGCTACAAACTGGCCCGGATAGGCGACCTTGTCATCCTCGAAAGGCAATCGGCGCTCGTCGACCTTGGCGGCACTGAGAATGTCCTTGAAGGTCATGGCTACATCAGGTGTGCGGTGCAGCGCGGGGAAGTTTCCGTGGTGCAGAACGGCGACCACGCCCGGCATCGCGCGTGCCCGTGTGTCATCGATGGCCACGACCCGGCCATTGGCGATCGTGCTGTAGACGCCGTAGGCATAAGCCATGTCTGGAAAGGGATGGTCTGCAGCATAGCGTGCTGCGCCCGTGACTTTAAGGCGGCCGTCGATACGCTTATACGGGGTGCCGATTATGGACTGGCTCATCAGAGTGCGCTCCTATGCTGTCAGATCGCGAAGGTTGCGAGTCACGACCTGTTGGCCGAGCGGGATCTTGAACGCGTTATGCTCGTAAGCGCGGGCGCCCTGCATGGCGCGCTCCCCCACCTGCGTAAACAGCCCAATATCGGCTTTCTGGCCGACCAGGGCACGCTCGGCTTCGAGGGCTCGCCAAGGCTTGGTGCCCACCCCGCCCAAGGCAATCCGTGCATCAGTAATGCGCTGACCGTCCATTACAACAATGACGGCACTCGACGCCAGGGCGAATTGATAGGAGTCCCGGTCACGCAGTTTCAGGTAGGCCGAGCGACTATTCGCCAGCGGTGCATCCAAAGTCACATGAGTGATGAGCTCATGGGGCTGGAGCGCATGTTCGATCCAGGGCGTCTGACCCGGCAACATGTGGAAATCGCCGAAGGGTATCTCGCGTTCCCCATTCGGGCCCTGCACTGTCACCTGCGCACCGATGGCGACCATCGCCACGCACATGTCCGAAGGGTGAGTCGCGATGCATTGCTCGCTGGTACCTAGCACGGCGTGGACGCTGCGGTTGTGACCACCGATAGCCGCACAGCCGGATCCAGGCTGGCGCTTGTTGCAGGGCGATACACCGTCGCGAAAGTAGTTGCAGCGCACTCGCTGCATGACATTACCCCCGGTGCTGGCCTTATTGCGCAGCTGCGTAGAGGCACCGGCCAGAATCGCCTGAGACAACACGGCATAGCGATCGCGGATCAGCGGATGGCTCGCTAGTTCGGTATTGCTAACCAGCGCACCAATGCGCACGCGGCCATCAGCAAGCGGCTCGATTTGCTTGAGAGTGAGGTGATTGATATCCACCAACCGGTCGGGTTGCATGACATCAAGCTTCACCAGATCCAGCAACGTAGTACCGCCTGCCAGATAGAACGGCAGGCCCGGTGCGGCATGGCTACTGATGGCCTGAGCAGGCGATTGCGCGCGGGCATAGTCGAAAGTACGCATCAGACCGCCCCTCCCATCTTCCCGCGTGCCGACTGAATCGCCGCGAGAATGTTCTTGTAGGCACCGCAGCGACAGATATTGCCGCTCATGGCCTCCTTGACGCTGGCATCGTCACTGCCGATGTTTGGATCATTGAGCAGCGCCACGGCGCTCATGATCTGGCCTGAAGTGCAGTAGCCGCACTGATATGCATCGTGATCCCAGAAGGCTTCCTGTACTGGGTGCAGGTCGTCTCCCTGGGACAAGCCTTCAATGGTAGTGATGCTGTCTCCATCGTGCTGCATGGCGATTGAAAGGCAGGAGTTGATCGCGACACCATTGACCAATAAGGTGCACGCGCCGCACTGGCCGTGATCGCAACCCTTCTTGGTGCCGGTCAGTTGCAGGCGGTCGCGCAAGACGTCCAGCAATATCGCGTTAGCCGGGACGTTGAGCTTGTGCAACTTCCCATTTACCGTCAGTTGGATGCGTTGCTCACCCGCTTTGGGCGCGCCTTCGTCTTCGATCACTTGTGGCGCCAACTGTGCAGCAACCACACTTTCAGGGATCCAGGTCGACACGGTCGCTGCGGCGATTCCCGAAACGCCAAACTTCAGAAAGTGACGTCGTGAAGGTGTGACGCCGGATAGCACCGCAGCCGGTGAACCTTCGGGCTTGTCCAAATCTTTAGTCTCAGTCATCAAGTTCAACCTTTAACAGTCGCCGCTGCGGTGAACGCGGTGCGCGGTGTGAATCAAAAGGCCTTGGCGTAGTCTTCGTCGGACACTTGCTCTAGCCATTGAACCGCGCTGCCTTCGAGCAACTCGGCGATTGCGACATGACTCATGCCATTTGTGGGCGTTGCGCCATGCCAGTGTTTGACGCCAGGCGGAATCCACACCGTGTCGCCCGGGCGAATGACATGAATTGCCTGTCCCTCCTGTTGCACTAGGCCGACACCGGAAGTGACTATCAACGTCTGGCCCAACGGATGGGTGTGCCATGCGGTACGAGCACCAGGCTCAAAAGTTACGGTACCTCCGCTGACGCGAGCACCATTTGATCCCTGGAACCGTGAGTCAACTCGGGCCTTCCCTGTGAAGTATTCCGCAGGGCCTGTAGTGGACGGTTGAGAGCCCACCGGGGTGACCGTCACTGATGAGAACTCTTCACCGCGAACACTGAATGCAACAAGCATTAGCGCCACGCCGATCACTTGAAACAAAGTTGCATATTTCAGTCTGTGTGCCCTGAGTGCGGGAAAGCCAACAGCAGACATAGGATGTCCTCGAATTGGGGGAAGCCTGGCGTGGGTGATGCAGCGTTTGAATGTAGCCTTTACGGATACAGGTGATTAGTAGGTAGAATCCACATAACCTCATGAACTGGGCTCATCAATGCTTCGGGAAAATGCTAACGACTTGCTTGCCTTTCTCGCGGTAGCCCGGGAGCGCAGCTTCACCAAGGCGGCAGCCAAACTAGGCGTATCGCAATCGGCCCTTAGCCATACTGTCCGGGCGTTGGAAGCTCGATTGGGACTGCGCCTGCTGACCCGCACCACGCGCAGCGTATCGCCCACCGAAGCGGGCGAGCGTCTGATCAAAAGGGTTGGCCCACGATTCGAGGAAATCGAGTACGAATTGGCGCTACTCAGTGATCTGCGAGACACCCCTACCGGGAAGATCCGGATCAACGCCATGGACTATTCATTGGACTTGGTACTACGTCCGGCGCTAAAAAATTTCTTACCGGAGTATCCCGACATCTCAGTGGAGGTTTGCTGCGACTACAGCTTCGTCGATATCGCAGCGCAAGGCTTCGATGCCGGCGTCCGGCTCGGCGAAGACGTCGCCGAGGGCATGATTGCCACTCGAATTGGCCCGGACTTGTGCATGTCGGTTGTAGGGGCGCCCGTTTATTTCGCTACCCGCACGCTGCCGCAGACACCTCGTGATCTCGTACAGCACCAATGCAACAATCTGCGCCTACCCACAAATGGTGGTCTGTACGCCTGGGAATTCGAAAAAGACAACGAGACTCTGAAGGTTCGCGTATCAGGGCAAATCACGTACAACGGCGTTTATCATCTACTGGACGCTGCACTAGACGGCTTTGGTCTGAGTTACGTGCCCACGGACATTGCCGCTCCTTACATTGCAGAGGGACGCTTGATCCACGTGCTTGAGGATTGGAGCCCTCGGTTCCCTGGCTTCCACCTTTATTATCCAAACAGGCGCCAGGTGTCCCCTGCATTTGCTCTTTTGGTGGAGGCTTTGCGTTACCGGGAGTAGTGCATTTATCTACTTCGCTGCAGTGGCCTCTACCTGGGCAATTCGCACCTGGTCACCCGAACTTAATCCGTCAGGCGGATTGGCAATGACCTGGTCGGACTGGCTAACTCCATCGGCGAGTTCAAGGTAAGTGCCGTAGTCGCGAGCCACCCTGACCTTCTTTAGCTGCACTGTTCCAGCTCCATCCACCGTCGCCACCTGCACGCCATTCTTACTTACGATCAGTGCACTAGGTGGCAGACTGAGCGTAGTGGGTGTAAGCACACCTTCAAACTGCACGGTGGCGAACGATCCTGGAAGCAGTTCATTACCCTCGTTTTCAACACTGAGTTGAACGCGCATTGCCCCAGATCCCACATCGACCGCTTGGGCCAACGACTGCACCGTGGCATCGAACGTCTTTCCAGGACGCTCGGGAACGCTGAGCTTGGCGCGACCACCTACTTTTACCCACGCAAGTTGACGCTGAGGGACGCTGACATAAACGCGCAGCCGACTCATATCGGAGACGACGAACAATTCGCTTCCTGCTGTCATACCGACGTTTATCAATGCGCCGACGTCCGTGTTGCGGGCAGTCACTACTCCATCAAATGGCGCCACGATTCGGGTGTAACGCTGCAGCGCCTGCAGCCGGTCTACATTGGCCTGAGCTTCGTTGACCTGAGATCGCTTGGTGGCGAAATCGCCGAGGCGCTCCTCAACTTCTTGAAGCGATACGGCTTCGCTCTCACGCAACTGCTCCCAGCGTTTGGCCGTGGTGCTGGCCAATGCCATTTCACTGCGGGACGTGGCCAACTCTGCGCGGGCCTGGCGCAATTGCTGGTCTAGATCCGGGGCATCGATCTCGGCCAAAAGCTGACCAGCCTTGACCGGCGACCCTATGTCCTTGTCCCAACCCTTAAGGTAGCCACTGACTCGCGCATACAGTGGCGCGCGTGACCAAGCTTCGATACGCCCAGGAAGCTGCAGGGAAGCTGGCGTCACAAGGCTGGGCATGACCAGTGCGACCGTAGCGATCCGTTTACGCTCCGCAATCTGTTCCAACTGGCCAGCTTGCGAGTGGCGGCTAACAATCCCAACGATGATAATCACGCCGGCAGTCGCTACCGCCCCGAGGATGAACAGAAAGCGGCCGGATGTGCTGAAGTTCGCGAGGGCTTTCACAGGCATATCAGATTGCTCCAGAAACAAGGTGCTGCTTGGGTTCAGTACGGAAATCGTTGCGGTGAGCCAGGCTGAAAAGCACTGGAACAAATAACAAAGTCGCGACGGTTGCGAACAGCAGACCGCCGATCACTGCGCGGCCCAGTGGGGCGTTCTGCTCCCCCCCCTCGCCCATGCCCAATGCCATGGGCAGCATGCCGAGGATCATTGCCAACGCGGTCATAAGCACTGGTCGTAAGCGTGCGATGCCGGCTTCCAGCGCTGCTGCGGTCGCATCACCCAGCTCCTGCAGGCGTTCGCGAGCGAAACTGATCACCAGCACGCTGTTGGCAGTAGCCACGCCCATGCACATGATCGCCCCGGTCAACGCAGGCACAGACAAGGTGGTACCGGTGGCAAAGAGCATCCAGACGATTCCCGCAAGAGCAGCGGACAATCCGGAAACGATCACCGCCGGGTCAACCCAGGATTGAAAATTGACGACGATCAACAGGTAGATCAGCACAACGGCGCCGAGCAGGCCGTACAGCAGACCGGAAAACGCGCGCTCCATGGTCTGCACCTGCCCCATCAGGTTAACCGTGCTGCCGCGTGGTACCTCATTGGTCATTTGCGCAATGATCTGCCGGATGTCCTTGGCGACGGCGCCAAGGTCACGGTCTTGGGTAGCCGCATGGATTTGCACCATCGGTTGCACGTTGTACTGGCTGACCATGCCGCTGCCGGTCGTTCGCTCAAAGTCCGCTACCGCCCCGAGCGTCGTGACGTTCACGGTACTACCGTTGCCGACAGGCAGGTTGGCCAGGGCAGCTAACGAATCCAGTTTGGGCTGTGGCGTCTGTAGCACGATCGGATAGCTCACCCCGTTAACGGGATTGAGCCAGTAGGTGGGTGCTACCTGGCTGCTCCCCGCCAGGTTGACGACCAGGCTGTTGGTGACATCGCGAGTGGTTAGGTTCAGCAACTGGGCCTGGGTGCGATCCAGGTCGACATTGAATACCGGCGCTTTGTTCGATTGCAGGATGCGAGCATCGGCCAATCCCGGCACAGTGCGGATTCGCTTGAGCAACTGCTGCGCATAGGCGAAGTTCGCTTCTACGTTGTTGCCCCGAATCTGAATGTCGATAGGCGCAGGGGCACCGAAGTTGAGGATCTGACTGACGATGTCCGCTGGAGGAAATGAAAAGGTACTGTCCGGGAATCGTTCAGGCAAAACCTCACGCAACTTCTTCACATAGTCAGCCGTGGGCTGATGGCCAGTGCGCAACGCGATCTGGAAATCGCCATCCTGGGAGCCCATGACCCCAGTATTGTTGTAGGTCAGGTTGATGTTGCTCGGTGGCAGGCCGATGTTGTCTACCAAGGTGGTGATCTCATCGGCCGGGATGATGCTACGTATCGCCTCCTCTATCTGCGCGAAGCGTGAGGCGGTCTCCTCTACGCGAGTGCCCACAGGTACCCGCACATGCATCAGCACTTGTCCGGAATCCACCGTCGGGAAGAAGTTGCTACCAATAAAAGGTACCAACCCGAACGACAGTGTCACGACCGTCATGAAACCCAGGAGGAATGCTTTGCGACGGCGCAGTGCACTTTCGAGCACTTGCTGATATCGCTGGCGTAGTCGGTCGAAACGGATCTCAAAACCCCTTTGAAAGCGTATCAGCGGGTTCCGTGAAACCGGCTGTGGCTCATGGTGTACTTGATGCGGCTGCAGCAGGTACTTGGCCATGGTCGGTACCAGCGTCCTGGACAGAATGAAGGAACAGATCATGGCAAAGATCACTGCTTCGGCCATCGGTACGAACAGATACCGCGAAACGCCTTCGAGAAAGAACATCGGAACAAACGCGATACAGATGCAAAGCAGCGACACGAAAGCAGGCGTAACGATCTGGCGTGCCCCGTCCAATATCGAGGTCTCGACGTCCTTGCCCTGCTCCAAGTGCCAGTTGACGTTCTCGATAGTCACCGTTGCGTCATCCACCAGGATGCCGATGGCTAGCGCCAAACCGCCGAGGGTCATCAGATTGAGGGTTTCACCCAAGGCAGCCAGAATGATCAACGAACCCAAAATCGCCAGTGGGATCGACACCGCAATGATCAGGGTCGACCGCCAGCTACCGAGGAACAGCAGAATCATCACGCTCGTTAGCACAGCAGCGATAGCGCCTTCCAGGACTACACCCTTGATTGCCGCACGCACGAACAGCGACTGGTCATTGATGGGTTGAACATTCAGCGCCTCGGGCCAACCTGGCTTGAGGGCTTCGATTTGTGCTCGAATCCCATCAACGATGGCCAGCGTTGATGTCGATCCATTCTTGAGTACCGACATCAACACCGAACGGCTTCCGTCGACGTGGACAATATTGGTCTGCGGAGCATTGCCATCATGGACATCGGCGACGTCTCGGAGATAGATCGTGCTGCCGTCAACAACTTTGACCGGCAGCAACCCCAGATCGTCGATCGCCGACGGAGCACCATTGAGCTGCAGGGTATATTCCAACTCGCCGATCTTTTGTGTGCCAATCGGCACCAGGATATTGTGGGCAGCCAGCGCAGCAGAAACATCCTGAGCCGAAAGTCCACGGGCCTGCAGCGCTTCAGGGTTGACGTCAATCTGAACTTGGCGTTGCTTGCCACCATAAGGCAGAGGCATCACTACACCAGGCACGGTAATCAAGGGCGTCCGAACGGTGTTCATACCCAGGTCGAAGAGTTGCTGCTCCGATAAGCCCTCACCCGAAAGCGCCAGTTGCAGAATCGGCACAGTGGCAGCGTTGTAGTTGAGGATCACAGGCGGCTGGATACCAGCAGGCATCTGCCGCAACGCGACTTGCGAGGCGGCCGTGATCTGCGCGTTTGCAACAGCAATATCTACACCCGGCTGGAAAAAGATCTTAACGACGCCCACGCCCGGGTACGTGTTGGATTCTATGTGCTCGATGTCGTTAACCGACGCGGTTAGCAAGCGCTGAAAAACTGTAGAGATTCGCCCTGCCATCTGGTCTGGCGGTAACCCCGTGTACTGCCAGGCCACGGCAATCACCGGTATCCGAATTTCCGGAAAAATATCGGTCGGTGTACGCAAAGCAGTTAAAGGGCCAACAATCAAAACGAGCAAGGCCATCACTACAAATGTATAGGGGCGGCGCAAGGCCACCATCACGGTACGTATCAGCACTGATGGCTCCGATGACTTAATCGACGAAAGTTGAATTCAGTTCAGCTCTTCGACTGGAAGTGTCCCAGAGCAACTTCGATGTGCATGAACGCTGGCGTGAGTTCGTCAGCAATAGTTCGAGCTCGTCGCGTTGGAACCAGGGCTCCGGCGTCTCGAATGAACAGCGGATCACGAAAGTAGATCCGTAGTTTGGCCAGCGTGTTGCTGACGGCTGGCTGGCTGATATCGAGACGAAGAGCGGCGCGGCTGACACTGTGCTCGTGGTAAACCAGCAAAAACGTCAGCAAGCTATTCAGATCGATGCCGTGCAGCATCTGCGCGTTAATCGCCATGAGTTACGGCCGTCTGGGGAACAAAGCTCCAGAAATTCAGGCTTGCGCCCTCTTCGACCAGGCAGTTGAGCAACTGCATCATGGGCACGCTTTCGTACGATAGGGTCATTTTGGATTCACTGTCCCAATAGCCGGTGAGCCACCAAAGACCGGCCTCTCGCGTGCTTCGAGTCAGGGTGTAGTCGAGACACCCAGCGGAATCTTGAAGTGTTCCGATGCAAGACTTGGCGGTTTCTTCGAAAGTCGATTCAGCGGTCTCGAAAAGACGTATTTCAATAGTATTGACGCATTCGATAGCCATCGGCTGATCCTGCTTAATAGGCTTAGCGCGAATCTAGCTGCGACGAGGTAAAGCGACTAGGCCACTCAGTCAACATATGCCTATGAGCTCAGCTCATGAATAGACTCAAAGCCACGTAATTCGTGACATTGGAACTGAAACTTCCAATTGATAGACACAATTTGAAATCAATACCGACCGTGCACCTCGGAGATAGGGCCGGCTGCCGGGAGGAAGTGCGCTACAGCTCAGAGCGCTACCGGCGTAGCAAATCTGTTGAACGCTGCACTAATAAAAAAGGCCCTCTCGGGCCCTTTTGTACTCAAACCAAAATCACTTTGTCAGCCAGGACTTGACACCAATCAGGTAGAAATCGGTGATCACGTGATTCATTCACGATGGATCCGATGGCGTTAGTCCTTCCTCCTCCGCAACCGCAGGCATCAGTGTCGCAATTAACGCCCGAACAGCCCCCGGCAACGCATCCAGCTCCCTGACCAAAATACTTCGTTCGCGAATCGCCCAAGGCTCATCAAGTTCAACAATCTCAAGCTCCATGGTACGACTGTGCCGAAGCGCAGCAGACTCGGGAATAATCCCGATCCCCACCCCGGCCTCAACCATCCGGCAGATCGCCTCGAAACTCGACACCTGAATCCGTAAAGACAGGTTCTGCCCGAGCCGCTCCACGTGGTCACGTAGAAAGCTCAGTAGCGTGGTACCTTCATGCAAACCAATGTGCTGGAACGCCAGCGTTTGTTTCAACTTCACCGGTTTCGGCCCAGCCAACGCGTGTCCCGCAGGCACCACCAACACCAGTCGATCGGTACTGAAATGCATCACCTGTAGCCCCGTAGCTTCCACCGGCCCAGCGATAATCCCCATATCAGTGCTGCCGTCCAATACCCCTCGCACGATATCCCGCGACATACGCTCTTGCAGGTCAACCGTCACCGCAGGCCGCTTCGCCAGAAAGCCAGCCAACACTTCCGGAAGGAATTCGGTGACTGCCGTGGTGTTGGCAAAAATCCGTATATGCCCAGCCGAGTCGGCATCGTTGGTGCTGAACTCGGACTTCAGATAATCCACCTGACGCATGATCAGTCGTGCATGTTTGAGCAAGCGTTGTCCGGCTGGGGTCAACTCGACACCCCGGCTGTCCCGGTACAACAAACGTGTATCGAGTTGATTCTCCAACGCTTTGATACGGGCACTGGCCGCCGCCGGTGACAGGAACGCTCGGCGAGCCCCCTGGGTCAGGCTTGGTGATTCGCCTATGTGGATAAACAAGCGCAAGTCGGCCAGATCGAAGTGCATGATCGTTTCCAAAAAAACACTGAGCGTTCAGCATACATGAACGCTGGTATACGGAAATGCAAATTCTCAGAATACCAAACGCCTTGCATGATCCCTCTCAGAACAATAACTGGCGAGGGTATCCCGCATGGGTGATACAGATTTTACTGCTTGGCTGGGGCGCACCGAAGAAGCTCAGGATCATTTGAGCCGAAATCTGATCAAGCGCATCGCCGCTACCTTTGGTGAAGACACTCCAGCTAACGGCGCAGCACTACCGCCGCTTTGGCAGTGGTGTTTCTTTCAGGAGCCAGTGGCGGAGTCCCAACTCGGCACGGACGGTCATCCAGCACGCGGCGGATTCTTGCCCCCGGCTGACAACCGCAACCGCATGTGGGCCGGTGGCCGTATCGAGTTTATCGAACCGCTGCGAGTCGGCGCTGACGCCCATCGCTTGTCGACCATCACCCATATCGAAGAAAAGATAGGTCGCACCGGCGCGCTGTTGTTCGTCACCGTGCGCCACGAGTACTCCCAAGACGGTCGTTTGGCGATCCGCGAAGAACAGGACATCGTTTATCGCGAACCGAATCCACCCAAGGAAAGTTGCGGCCATGCGCTTGATGAGGGTGACTGGAACGAAAGCATCGAGCCAACACCGACGCTGCTTTTTCGCTACTCCGCCGTGACCTTCAACGGCCACCGTATTCACTACGACTACCCCTATGTCACCGAAACCGAAGGTTACGCCGGACTGGTAGTCCACGGGCCGATGATCGCCACCCTGAACCTGCGTGCATTTTCACGCGCCAATCCCGATGCGCGTCTTCGCCGCCTTTCCTATCGCGGTGTCCGTCCTCTGATCGCACCTCAGCCTTTCAACGTGGGCGGGCGAATTGTCGAGCCCGGAAAAGCACAGCTGTGGGCTGGCAACCATGCCGGAATCGCTCAAAGCGCTGAAGTCCTGTTCGACTAACACCGTCGTCCAGTTTTTAAAAATGTGTCCTTGCCTGACCCATGAGAACCTAATGATGAACCCGAATGACAACGAAGAACTGAATGCCATCCGCGAAGGCGTGCGCGCCTTGTGCGCCGAATTTGATGCTGCCTACTGGCGCAAAATCGACGAAGAAAAAGGCTTCCCGGAAACCTTCGTCAAGGCCCTGACCGACGCCGGTTGGTTGGCGGCGATGATCCCGACAGAATACGGCGGATCGGGTCTCGGGCTGGCAGAAGCTTCAGTAATTCTCGAGGAAGTGAATCGCTGCGGTGGTAACTCCGGTACCGTTCACGGGCAGATGTACAACATGTTCACCTTGCTGCGTCACGGCAGCGAGGCGCAGAAAAGCTACTACCTGCCAAAACTGGCCAACGGTGAACTGCGCCTGCAATCGATGGGTGTGACCGAGCCCACCACCGGCACCGATACCACCAAGATAAAGACCACCGCAATCAAGCGCGGCGACAAGTACGTGATCAACGGGCAGAAGGTATGGATCTCACGCATTCAGCATTCCGATCTGATGATCCTGCTAGCGCGTACCACACCATTGGCAGAAGTGAAGAAGAAGTCCGAAGGCATGTCGATCTTCCTGGTCGATCTGCGCGAAGCCATTGGTAACGGTCTCACCGTGCAACCGATCGCCAACATGGTCAACCACGAGACCAACGAGTTGTTCTTCGACAACCTGGAGATCCCTGCCAGTAGCTTGATTGGCGAAGAAGGCAAGGGTTTCCGGTACATCCTCGACGGTCTGAACGCCGAACGTACCTTGATCGCCGCAGAGTGCATTGGCGACGGTCGTTGGTTCATCGAAAAGGCCAGCGCTTATGCCCGCGACCGTGTGGTGTTCGGGCGTCCGATCGGGCAGAACCAGGGCGTGCAGTTCCCCATCGCTGAAGCGCACATCGAAATCGAAGCAGCCGACCTGATGCGCTGGCGTGCTTGTGAGGAATACGACAGCGGTATCAACGCTGGAGCCAGCGCCAACATGGCCAAGTATCTGGCAGCGAAAGCCTCCTGGGAAGCGGCCAACGCCTGCCTGCAAACCCACGGTGGCTTTGGGTTTGCTTGCGAATACGACGTCGAGCGCAAGTTCCGCGAAACGCGCCTTTATCAAGTCGCGCCGATCTCTACCAACCTGATTCTTTCGTATGTCGCCGAGCACTTGCTCGAACTGCCGCGCAGCTTCTGAGGACGCAATAATGAGCCATACCCAAGCCCTGGCCGGTTTCCTGGCCAAGCTGAAATACGACGACATTCCCAACTCTGTTCTCGACCGGACGGAAGACCTGTTTCTTGACTGGCTTGGCTCTGCGCTGGCCAGCCAAGGCTCGCACCCGATCCCGCTGTTCGAGCGTTATGCGCAGCGTATGGGGCCTAGCGATGGCCCATCGAAAATCCTGGTCAACGGCCGTGGGACATCTGCGTATTTCGCTGCATTCGTGAACGCTGCGTCGTCGCATTTAGTTGAGCAGGATGATCTACACAACAGTTCGGTGCTGCACCCGGCCACTGTAGTGTTTCCTGCAGTATTGGCGGCCGCTCAAGACTTGGGTAAGTCCGGACGCGACTTGCTGCTGGCGTCAGTTGCCGGCTATGAAGCGGGTATCCGCATCGGCGAATTCTTGGGTCGTTCGCATTACACGATATTTCACACCACTGCCACCGTCGGCACGCTGGCGGCAGCGGTCGCCGTTGGTAAGTTGCTTGATTTCGATACAGAGAAATTTATCAATGTGCTGGGTAGCGCTGGTACTCAGGCTGCCGGGCTGTGGGAGTTTTTGCGCGACGCAGCAGACTCCAAACAACTGCACACGGCTAAGGCGGCGGCTGATGGCTTGCTCGCTGCGTATATGACTCTCGATGGTCTGACCGGCGCGCGCAATATTCTCGAAGGTGACCAAGGTTTGGCCGCCGGAATGTCCCGCGACTCTGTCCCTGAGAAGTTATCTGACCGCCTGGGTACGCGTTGGGCACTGGCTGAAACCTCGTTCAAATTCCACGCGTCTTGCCGTCACACCCATCCTGCGGCCGACGCCCTATTGCACCTGATGCAACGCGAAGACCTGCATCACGAGCAGATCGCCAAAGTCAGAACCCTTGTTCACCAAGCAGCCATCGACGTGCTAGGTCGCGTAGTCGTTCCACAAACCGTGCACCAGGCCAAGTTTTCCATGGGCGCTGTGCTGGGTTTAATTGCTGTACATGGCAGCGCTCAATTAATCGAGTTTGAGCAACAGGCGCTGACCGACCCTGCTGTGGCCGCGTTTCGCGAAAAAGTCAGCATGGAACTCGACAGCGAAGTTGATGGCGCCTATCCGGCTCGTTGGCTGGGGCGAGTGATCGTCACCACTACAGACGGTCGCACGTTGTCAGCAGCCATTGACGAACCCAAGGGCGATCCGGGCAACACTCTGTCTAGGCCTGAACTGGAAGACAAATTCCAGCGTCTTCTGGCCTTCTCGGGAGCGCGAACAGTTGACCAGGGCAAAGCCTTGATACAACAGGTCTGGCAGCTGCGCGATGCCACCGCCCTGAATAACCTGAACTAGAAGACAGCCCATGCAAGCGCTGCCATAGGCTGTGATCGGCCGGAAATCGGTCGTGCCGCCTAAGGCAGTTCCTACACGTGTGGCATCATCCGAGGTACAAAAAATGACCACCCAGAATAACTTGCGTCCACTGGACGGCATCACTGTTATCAGCCTCGAACACGCGATTGCTGCACCGTTCTGTACCCGGCAACTGGCCGACCTCGGTGCTCGCGTGGTGAAGATCGAGCGCCCTGGCAGCGGTGATTTTGCCCGAGGATATGATGAACGGGTAAACGGTCTGGCATCGCATTTTGTCTGGGCCAATCGCTCCAAGGAAAGCCTTACCCTTGATCTGAAACAGGGCGAGGCAGGAGACATCCTTATGGGGCTTCTTGAAAAAGCCGACGTGCTGGTTCAGAACCTGGCGCCGGGTGCCTCGGCGCGGATGGGCTTGTCGTTTGAAGCGTTGCAGGAGCGTTTTCCTCGCCTGATTGTCTGTGACATTTCAGGCTATGGCGAAGGCGGCCCCTATGAGAAGAAAAAAGCCTACGACCTGTTGATTCAAAGCGAGGGCGGGTTTCTCTCTGTGACAGGCGGGCCGGGTGAAGATGAGATGGCTAAGGCTGGTTGCTCCATCGCTGATATCGCTGCCGGCATGTATGCCTACACCGGAGTTTTGTCCGCGTTGATGCTGCGCGATAAAACCGGGGTTGGCAGTCGCATTGATGTGAGCATGCTCGATAGCCTGGTGGAGTGGATGGGTTACCCGATGTACTACGGGTTCGAGGGCGCCGCGCCGCCGCCTCGTGCAGGTGCTTCTCATGCGACGATTTACCCGTACGGCCCCTTCCCTACCAAAGGCGGCGATACCGTGATGCTTGGGTTGCAGAACGAGCGTGAGTGGGCACTGTTCTGCGAAAAAGTGCTGCTGGATGCGGCACTGGCGACTGATGAACGCTTCTCGGCGAACTTCAAACGTTCGGCCAACCGCGAAGTGCTACGCCAGATCATTGTTGAAGGTTTTTCGCAACTGAGCGTCGACGAAGTAGTGGCCCGACTAGAATCCGCGCAAATTGCCAGCGCTCGGGTCAACGATATGCAAGGTGTGTGGGATCACCCACAACTCAAAGCCCGCGACAGTTGGCGTGAAATCGACAGCCCCGCCGGCAAATTACCCGCGCTTTTGCCACCTGGCCGGAATGCATCCTTCACCCCGCGTATGGACTCGGTGCCGGGATTGGGAGAACACAACACGGGAATACTCGCTGAGTTGGGCTTCTCCGACGAAGATCAGGCGCGATTGCAGGCAGCGGGGGTCATCTGAGACCAGCCCCTCCGACGATCTCTTTTAGGAGTCGACTTGTTGACGCGAGGCCAGACGCAGTGTGTCCGATAAAGCCTCGCCAACAAGCTGGCTCTAACAGAGGTCAATGAAGCAATCCAACCGCTAAACAATGACAAAAAAGGAAGCCTTCCATGTCCGGTTCCACCATTCGCTCCGCACTCTTTGTGCCTGGTAGCCGCCCTGAACGCTTTGCCAAAGCACTGGCCGCGGGTGCCGATGCAGTTATCGTCGATTTTGAAGACGCCGTCGAAGAATCCCTCAAGCGTCAGGCACGGGACAATCTCGCGGCATTTCTGCAGGCCGAAACACAAGCATCGGTCTGGGTGCGAATTAATGCTCCCGAGCACCCTGAACATGCCGCTGATATCGTGTTCTGCCAACAGCAATCGGGCATTGCCGGAGTGCTGTTGCCAAAGGCTGAATGTGCGGCTCAGGTCGCCGCTGTTGCTGTCACTGACAAACCGATATGGCCAATCATAGAAAGTGCACGCGGGGTTTTAAAACTCGCTGAAATCGCTGCCGGACAGGGTGTTCAACGCCTGGCATTTGGTGCATTGGATTATGGGTTGGATTTGAACCTGAAGATTGACTCACCCTCAGCTCAGTTCGTACTCGATCAAGCACGCGTTGAGTTGTTGCTGCGCTCACGGGACGCCGACTTGCTGCCGCCGCTGGATGGTGTCTACCCAGGCATTGATGACTTGGAAGGTCTGCATCACGCTATCTGTCACGCCCATGAAATGGGCTTCGCTGGCGCTATGTGTATCCACCCCAAGCAAATTCCAGTGATCCATCGGGCGCTGACCCCGGGTGCAGAAATGTTGGCTTGGGCGCAACGGGTCGTTGACGCCGGCGCACACGGTCGTGGCGCCTTTCAAATTGATGGGCAGATGGTCGACGCGCCAGTGCTGATCCGCGCGCAACGGATACTCGCGATGGCTTCAATCAATCTGAATGCTCAGCGATGAAGGTGAGATTCTCTTAAGTATCCGGTCTTGTGTGCACTGCCTGTACCCACGCACTACATTCGCTGAGGTAGAGTGCCGTGCACATATGACTTGTCTTTACGATGAGAAGATGACTTGCCCAAACGTAGACTGAGTTTCGGTTACATCTTTGACTTGATCCTTTCAGAGACCAAAGTTGCGAGCATATCCAGGCGCCCAGTGAAAAAATGATCCGCACCTGGTACGACTCTTACTGACGCGTTACTCCGCTCAGCCCACCGGAGAGCTTGCGACAGCGGAGCGCTCTCGTCCAACTCCCCGTGTATCAAACATGCTCCAGCGACTACCGGTGTTGCGTAGTGTCTCTTGCCAGGAACCTCGCCATCTGGAAGCCCACAGAGAATGACGTCATCACTGGATAGAGAGGCCTGTGCCAATGCCTGCTCTACCCTTGCGGCAATGAAGGCACCAAAGGAAAATCCCATCAGAATGAAGGGTAACCTACCCTCCTTTTCGCGCAGCAGGTTGGTCAGATCGATGATGTCCTGAGTCTCAAGAACTCCACCATCATATTGACCTGATGATTTCCCGACACCTCGGAAATTTGGACGATAGACACTCACACCTAGCGCGTTAGCGGCACGCATCATCGTGAAGGGGACTTTGTGATTAGCATTACCCCCCAGTAACGGATGGGGGTGGGCGATCAACGCAACCGCTTTCGGTGATTCCAGACGGTCGATCAACACTTCTGTGACGCCATTGGATACTTCAAATAACTCATGGGTTGCCATGGAAAACACCGCCGGCTAATTTGCATTTCCCTCTGCCTGGGCGCTCGCATCAGCGTCCGTCGCGGGACTTAACTCTGGGACAGGTACATCTTCAACAATGCGCGACAGCAGCACCATCGGTTTTTTGCTATTTATAACGGCAAACATCATACCCCTAGAGCTTCTGGGCAATTTCTTGACAAGACTCTTGGCCGTGTCCCTGAGCGCTTGATCCGTCCCGTGAATCTTGGCCGCCAGAAGTAGACAGATAGTTGCATCGATCATATTCATGAAACGTTGGTCTCGACAGCTACAACAGGGTTTATAACGTCCAGAAGACACCGTTTTCCCGATAGTTCATTACTGGATACGCTATCGAGGCTGAAAATCAGCCTCATGTGTCGCTCAGCACGACGCAGTAGAACTAACATCGTGCTGGCTCATTGGCCGAGTATTGGAACTAGACGCTAAGGCACAGGTATTTGATTTCCAGGTAGTCTTCAATGCCGTATTTGGAACCTTCTCGTCCCAACCCGGAGGCTTTAACACCGCCAAATGGGGCAACTTCGTTAGAGATCAGTCCTGTGTTGATGCCAACCATCCCATACTCGAGTGCTTCAGCAACGCGGAACACTCGACTCATATTTTGTGCGTAGAAGTAAGAAGCCAAGCCGTACTCTGTGTCGTTAGCCATCGCAATGACTTCGGCTTCGTCTTTGAAACGGAACAGCGGCGCCAGTGGCCCGAAGGTCTCCTCCTTGGCTACGGCAGCATTCGTGGGCACATCAATCAAAATAGTTGGCTCGAAGAAATTACCCTCCAAGCCGTTCCCACCCGAAAGAATCCTGGCCCCCTTACTCACTGCGTCAGCGATGTGCTCTTTGATCTTCGCCACAGCTTTTTCGTCAATCATTGGCCCAGTGGTCGTACCCAAATCCATACCGTTACCAACCTTCAGCTTAGCCACTCCTGCTTTTAGCTTTTCTGCGAAGGCATCATAAATAGCGTCCTGTACGTAGATCCGGTTGGCGCACACACAGGTTTGCCCGTTGTTGCGATACTTGGAAATGATCGCCCCCTCAACGGCTTTATCAAGATCGGCATCATCGAACACAATAAACGGTGCATTACCGCCCAACTCAAGAGAAACCTTCTTGATGTCCTTGGCACACTCACCCAACAACTGCCGGCCAATTTCGGTGGAGCCAGTGAACGAAAGCTTACGCACGATCGGATTGCTGGTCAGCTCTGAGCCGATATCGCCAGCGCTCCCGGTGACCACGCTGAATACACCAGCAGGAATTCCTGCTCGTTCTGCGAGTGCCGCTAAAGCGAGTGCTGAATAGGGGGTTTGAGAAGCGGGTTTGAGCACCATGGTGCAACCGGCGGCCAGTGCAGGGCCAGCCTTGCGAGTAATCATCGCCGACGGAAAGTTCCAGGGTGTAATGGCTGCAGTAACGCCGATGGGCTGCTTTAAAACGATCAATCGCTTGTCCGGTTGGTGGCCAGGGATCACATCGCCATAAATTCGTTTCGCTTCCTCAGCAAACCACTCAAGGAAGGAGGCCGAATAAACAACCTCCCCTTTAGCTTCAGACAAAGGCTTGCCCTGCTCCAGCGTCATCAAACGAGCGAGATCGTCTTGATTTGCAATAATCAGCTCAAACCAGGCCCGCAATTTACTTGAACGCTCTTTGGCAGTCAGAGCACTCCAGGCTGGAAGTGCGCGGTTTGCAGCCTCAATGGCACGCCGAGTTTCTGCTGCGCCCATTTTAGGCACAGTGCCAAGAATCTCATTGGTGGCTGGATTGTTCACCTTGATCGTCTGGCCACTGTCGGCGTCAACCCACACGCCATCTACATAGGCTTGCTGACGAAATAAACTGGAGTCTTTGAGCTGCATGATCACTTCCCGTCTTATGATTTTGTGTCGAAAACTGCTCCGGTGAGCGGGCCATCATCGTTGGACTCCAACGAGGGAAACTCGGCCACTGTGGTTACTTAGGGGGCATTAAAGTCTACCCCTAGCGTCACAGACACGAAGCAGCTTCAATCCTATCTCCAAAAGTTAACGGTCTGTTTTTTCGCGCATTCACATTTTCCGATGCCCCCGTTCACCGAAAAAATATTCAATCGTTAGTTTTAAATAGTTTCCTTCGGAGCCCACTCAATATACGAGCATATTTTGGGCTAACAACGATGACTTTGCTCAGGGAAACTACTCTTTTAAAAGGTTCGGCCCCTGATGACTTGGCCTGCACTATGCAGAAACCAGCGGCTAACTGACCGTATTCCTGCAAGCCGTCGCCAAAAGTCGCGGATAGACTGACCATTCCACTCGAAGATCCCGCTTACCGCGGAAATCTGACTGATCCAACAACAAGAAAAAGCTCAGTTGATTACAAAGCGGGTTCGTCCCGCCCAGATACAAGCTGTCCTTACCGTCCTACCTCTAACGCTGTGCGCCAATGATGTGTCACAACTCGTGCGTGGCCGCTGTTTGTTCACGCTTTCGAATGGAAGAAAAGAATGTCAAACCTCAATAATCTCAAACGCAAATTATCCCTACTGGATCTCACACTTATAGGACTGGGGGCTACATTCGGTTCTGGTTGGCTATTCGCATCAAGCCACGTTGCAGCCATTGCCGGGCCCGCGGGCATCATCTCTTGGATAATTGGTGCTGCTGCCGTGTTTCTCCTGGGTCTCATGTACTGTGAGCTTGGGGCGGCGATGCCAACCACTGGCGGGATATTGCAGTACCCGATCATCAGCCATGGCCCAATGCTGGGATACATGATGGGGTTTATCACACTCGTTGCTTACTCCAGCGTCGTAGCGATCGAGGTAGTAGCAGCAAGACAATACGCAAGCGCATGGTTTCCATCTTTGACCGAGGTGGGGTCAAGCTCACCGACAATGCTAGGGTGGATGGTTCAATTTTGCTTGCTTTGTTTGTTCATGTTGACGAACTACTTCAGCATCAAATCGTTCGCCCTCGCCAACAACATCATCAGTCTTTTCAAATTTATAGTGCCCATCTGCGTCGTTGTGGTGCTATTCCGACATTTCAACAGTGACAACCTGACTCAGTCTGGATTCGCTCCAAATGGTGTTGAAGGTATTGGCGCTGCGATATCCGCAGGCGGCATTATTTTCGCATACCTCGGATTGACTCCAATCATCTCAGCGGCAAGCGAGGTTAAAAATCCTCAACGCAATATTCCACTGGCTCTCATGCTCTCCATCGCTTGCTCAGCCGTCATCTATTTGCTTTTACAAATAGCCTTCCTGGGCAGCTTGCCCACTGAGATGCTGGCCAATGGCTGGAGTGATTTGGGTAGCAAGCTTCCACTCCCCTTCCGTGACATTGCGTTGCTGCTGGGAGCAGTATGGCTTGCGACTATTGTGGTTGCTGATGCCGTCGTGTCCCCAACAGGTTGTGGCAACATCTTCATGAACTCCACGTCACGGATCGCTTGTGGTTGGGCAGGATCGACAACTCTGCTTAATGCTTTTGCTAAGGTTGACCCAAAGTCAGGCATCCCGCGTCGGGCATTGTGGTTGGCATTTGCACTCTCAGTCGCCTGGACGCTGCCTTTCCCATCCTGGGAAAAATTGATCAGCGTCGTTTCAGCAGCGCTCGTGCTTAGCTACGCAATCGCTCCAATTTCGGTTGCGGCATTGCGGGAACGGAAGTTCACTCGGCCATTCAAGGTAAAAGCGCTTTTTTTGCTTGGGCCGTTGTCGTTCTTCGTCGCTAGCTTGCTGGTGTTGTGGTCAGGATGGGACGTCATCTCCTGGTTGGCAGGCTTGCAGATCTTGATCTTTATCGTGCAGTTGGCGCTTAAGTCAGTAAGCAGTACACGTTCTACGATGCCAAGAGAAATCAGATCTTCACTTTGGTTAGTTGTTTATTACGCCGGAATGATGGGACTTACCTGGGCATGCGGGCCTGGGAAAGTAAGCGAAGCAACCGTCATTTCTATCCTTGCGATTTTCTCGACTGCGATTTATTTCTGGGGGGCCGCGAGCTCTTACCCAGTCACCGAGAAAACAGACTCCCTTGTTATGCCATATGGCGCTTTAAAACCAGATACCGTCTAATCAATCATATATTTGCCCCAAGCCGGCCATCATGGCCGGCTTGTCACATGTGAAGTCTGCAACATTCCCCCCCGTTTTCCCATCATCCACGATTATTGACCTCCTTCTCCCCCCTCAGGCTCAGCGCCTCGTGATTTCGGATCCGTGAATCAGCGTCGATGCTGCATATGGGAAATGGCATTGTATTGACCACCTGGTTGCGTTCTCGTTGACCAGGTATTTGCATTCGCACTGACCAGCAGTTGCACAAACTGCAACTCAGACCAAGACTACTTGAGCGACCGGGCCCGTCGATCGCCCGTCCCTTTTGGAGACAGGATGAAGCAACTTAGGTCGACTCAGTCGATCGACCGCAGGCGATATTGCGGCGGCAGTTGCTCAAGGCCGCTGATGGTTGCGTTCAAGCTCTTCCAGCGGCCATCCTTGATACCATAGATGCAACCATGGATCGACAGGCTCTGGCCGCGGTGCCAGGCGTTCTGGACAATACTGGTATGGCCGACGTTGGCCACTTGCTGGATCACGTTCAACTCACACAGCCGGTCGACACGCTCTTCTTCTGTCGTAAACTGGCCCAGCTCCACGCGTTTCTCGTAGTACAGGTCGCGAATCGAACGCAGCCAGCCATCGATCAGGCCCATTTGGCGATCCTGCATCGAAGCACGCACACCGCCGCAGCCATAGTGACCGGTCACGAGAATGTGTTTGACCTTGAGCACATCGACCGCGTACTGAATCACCGACAGGCAGTTAAGGTCGGTGTGCAGCACCACGTTGGCCACGTTGCGATGTACGAACAAATCGCCCGGGAGCATGCCTACGATTTCGTTGGCAGGCACTCGCGCATCCGAACAACCGATCCAGAGGTATTCGGGGGTTTGCTGACGTGCCAGCTTGGCGAAAAAATCAGGATCTTCCTGCTTAATTGCATTGGCCCAACGTGCGTTGTTATCGATCAGTTCTTGTAGATCGTTCATGTTCAAACCTCATAAATGATCCGCAGCTTTGGCGCGCGGCAAGCGCCCGAGGTCACGTTTCCTTTCGCGGGTCGCGGGCAAAATCTCCGAATTCTCATGTTGAATGCCGGGCCTATTCTCAAATACAGCCCCAAGCATGAGTAGTAGTCATAACTTGGTCATTGCGCCTGATGGCGATTCAGTCGTTCTGCAAATTTGCATCTCCTCTCATAACCAAATTGCATCGTAGCAAGTCAGTACAAACGCAAATTCCTGGTCAACGGAAATACTTCTGGTGGTCAATTGGCGTGCAATTTTGCGACATTGCGATACTGACGTGCCTAACACCACCCCTTCCACTTGTGCCAAACGTGGGGCGTTTGAATCATTGCTGACACTCACATCAGAAACTCACCTGGCCACACCTAAGCAACCAAATTCGACGCATAAAAAAACCGCTTGGTATTTGCTAACCAAGCGGTAAAAAGCGCTGACCAAGCGCAAGCCAATAGTTCAAAGTTACTCGTCAACCATGCCGTGTTGTGCATAGCGAAGATGATAGCTTCATAAAAGCAAGCATTACTATCGTAACTGAGATGGTCATCAGCCTTCGCAAACGTTGATAAATCATACAACGACCCATATTCATTCGCTGTATGATCTCTCCGTGATATTTTGCGGCATTTAGCACAGCAGCCAGCGCCTGCACAAATTAATCTCATGCATTGCGAGAAAACTAACACCTTGGCTTCTTACTAGAGCGGCGTTTTAAATGATCGACAGTAAAGATTTGCTACATTGGATCGACAGAGATCTCTCCTTGATGGACAAGCTCTTTGATCGCATGCCTGACTTGATGTTTTATGTCAAGGATACGTTAGGTCGATACGTCGTGGTTAATCAGACTCTCGTTCGGTATAGCGGGAAACGAACAAAACAGGATGTCATCGGCCTGACAGCGGACGATTTGTTTCCAATTACGAGTTCGAGCATCGTCGCTCAAGATCTGAGTGTCATCCACACAAGAAAAGAGATAATTGACGCTTTGCGACTTTTTCGCTCTGCCGATGGTCATCGACAGTGGTGTCTGAGTTCAAAATTCGGAATTGTTGATGGTAGCGACCAGGCCACTGGACTGGTCGGGATATCTCGAATGCTTGCACGACCTGATGAGAAGCATCTGGGCTATAAGCGTCTAATGGAGTTCTCTAGGCTGGTTAAAGAAAACCTTGGCCAGCCGCAGCTGATTGCTGATATTGCCAGAGAGGTTGACCTCTCAATGGATACTTTGCAGCGATTAACCCGTGAGGTTTTTCAATTGTCGCCAAAGCAGATATTGATGAAGGCAAGGATCGAAAAGGCATGCGACATGCTCGAGCATAGCGAGACGAGTATTACCGACATAGCCACCGAGTGCGGGTATTCGGATCACAGTGCATTTAGCCGGCAGTTCAAGGCAACGTTACATTGCACCCCACAGCAATACCGCAGCACAACGATTAAAAATACGGCGCAAGAAAATTTGGCGTCAGCATTGTAAAGTGCTGCCCCCAAAAAAATATCCGCGATCATTGGAGGTCGATGTCGCGGACAAATATTACTTCAGAAGGTTGGAAGTTCTCCCAAGCGCTCAACAATGTCGATACACCAGCACTTGAAACGTATACACCAGAATTTTTTTATCATTATTGTCTCCACCCGAGAAGCAGTTACAATTCGACCCAGCGCCAATAAGGGCGCCCACGGCCTCCCTTTTTAATCGGTTACAACAAAGCAAAAATTGAATGACTCACCAGATTTGAAGCAAATACATTGATAGCGCAGGCACGCCATCAATGTATTGAAGGTTCCAAGTACGCCGATCATCAAACGTGACTGGCGCTTCCCATAAGGGCCTCTCTGAAACGACTTCTCAGGTAAGGGCCATCGCGAGGTGGCAATGCTGTCGGTGCTGGATCCGTCGTAACCTTCACACACAGCGTAACCGGGCCCTGGTGGCTATAAAGTGTGTCGATTGCCTTCTCAAGACCCTCCTGGTCGTGCACGAGAATGCTTTGGCTAAAGCCCACGGCAGTAGCGACAGCGTTGATACTGACACCGCGCCCCGCGTGGGCTGGCTGCATGCCAGTTTCTGCGTAGTGCTCGTTGTCAATTACGACAATGCTGAGGTTGTCAGGGCGATGGCACGCAACTGTAGCCAACGAACCAAGGCCCATCATCATTTCGCCGTCGCCGACAAATACAATGACACGTTTGGTCGGCTGAGCCAGAGCTATCCCCATGCCGAACATCACTGCTCCACCCATTGCCCCCCACAGGTAAAAATTCTGGGCGCAGTCGCCTGCAGCAGCAACGTCGAAAGTGGGGTTGCCGAGACTGGTAACAGCTAGTGCATCACCTCGATCTTGTAGGATCCGGGCCACGACTTCACGGCGATTAAGAGTCGGTTTAATCTTCTGAATAGCCTGCATGATCACACTCACTTATTAAAGTTTTTGGTGCCGATGACGCGCTGCCCAATCAGGACTGCAACCATACGGCCGGTCTGGTAAGCGAAGCGTGCGCCGGCGCTGACTGTCGCCTCGACCTCTTCGGCAGAATCGGCGCGGTATACATACACACCAGACGCTTCCAAAACTTCTTGAGTAGACTTACCCATAGCGACCTGCCATGGGTTGAACTCGCCCCATTCTCCTCTCATGGTAACAATCATGAAGAGTGGCATACGGGTTTCATGCTGCAAGGAAAGCATGTTGATGCAGTTACCTACACCGCTTGACTGAACCAGAAGAACGCCACGCTGCCCTCCCGCCCAGGCACCACCCAACTGAGCAACACCCTCTTCTTCTGTAGTCAGTGAAACGGAGTGAATTTCCGGATCAGCATCACACATCTGGATCAACTTGCTGTGTCCGGCATCCGGAACATACACAACTTGCTTTACATCCAGCTTTTTAAACTCGGCAAATATTTGCTCTGGCCAATTTATCGTCACGTCTGCTCAACTCCAGTTGTTATTTTTGGCAAGAAAAAGCATGCAGCCACCGCGAATTGCGGCAGCAAAATAACGTTGCTTAATAAATTACAGGTACATCGATATACAAGCCTTCGGGCAACCTGAAAGCTGACAAGAAACGCTCAACCAGACAACTTAGTTTCGCTTTATTTTCCACGACAGGCCTCCTTCGCGAGATGTTTTAGATCTCGCTAGTGTTCAATAAAATTTGATGCTACTTAACGGCGCGAACTTGGAGTGTCACCCCTGAACCATGCTCGGCGGAGTCAAAGTAGGTAAAGCCATTTCTGTTAGGCAAGCGACCGCGAAGAATCGGTGTCAGCCCGACAGCAAATGCCTCGGATTCCGCAACATCGCAGTCTGGAACTGTGAACCCTAGATGGAACACTCCCTCACCTCGTTCCTCAAGGAAACGACGTTGAAGAGTGTTTCCTTCGGGCGGCGCACATAATTGAAGCTGGAAATTTTCGAGATTGGCATATTTGTAGTGCAGCTTCACAAAGTCTTCGGCATTCGGAGCAAGCAACTCCCCTTTGAAAGCTTCCAATGAAGGAAATTGATTCCAAGGGCCTATTCCGAGAGACTCGTAGTAAGCGACAGCCTTGTCCATGTCGCGAACAATTACGCAGACATGATGAAGAGTTTTGAAGATGCTTGTGTCGCTCATCACTTCACCTGTTTTTTTGCAAAGGCATCAGCGGATTCGACAAAGCTTTGACCGATCAGCGGATTCCATTGCACACCGGATTTAGCTTCTACTCCTGGTTTAAGACGCTGAGTTTCGTCATAGTCACTCCACGGGTGCATGAACAAGGGTTCAGCACTTTCCAACGTCGCTAGACGCTCCGCATAGCCAGCGAGGTAAGCCACTCGCTCCTCAGCAGTCACACGGCCTGGCATCCATGCCGCAAATGGCGGCAGGACAGAGAAGCCGGTATATGCCAGAAGGCCGTTGTGAATTGGCCAAAGTACATGCAGCAAATCCCCATCAATGCCGTTGGGCTCATAGAGTGTCGACGCAGTCCCTGTCGTCAGGCACAGCATTGCCTTCTTGCCTTTGAACAGGCCCGAGTCGTATTTGCGGCCGGCAGCATAGGCAAAACCACGACTGAACACGCGATCGCACCAGCCCTTCAGGATCGAAGGCATGGAGAACCACCACACTGGAAAGTGGAACAAGACAAGGTCAGCCTCTGCGACTTTCTGTTGCTCACGAACAACGTCAGCACTTTGGGCATTCTGAGCAAATGCGTGCTCCTGCTCACGAGAGAGATCCAGGAACTCCGCATTCTCGCGGTCAGCAAAATCTGCTGCCGACAGCACTGGATTCCACCCCATTGCGTAGAGGTCGCTGACGACAACTTCATGACCTAGGCGGGTCAACGTTTCCACCGCTGTGTTTTTTAGCGATGCGTTGAACGATGCCTGCTCCGGGTGTGCATAAACGATGAGAGCTTTCATTAGGTACCACTCTGGATCTGAAAAAAGGAGGCTTAAAAAACAGCCGAAACGAATCTGCTGTGGTCAACTTTAGGTCGCAAAGGGTTCAGTGTCTTGATGATCCTCGACCAGTTTCTGCGGTTTTTTGCATAGTCCGAGTTTTCCTTTTCACCGCAAGGTTGGCCGCACAGGTGGCACCGCGCCTAAGAGCCCGCTCAACAATTGCAACGGTTAAGCCAGCTTTTGTTCACAAGCGGCCAACAACATCGACGCACAAATGACTTCCGAAGCTGTCCGCAGTGCGTCAACGGCAGGTGATGAAGGTGCTATGCGCAATTGCCGATCCAGAGGATCGATGCCATAGGGGAAGCACGCGCCCGCGTCTGTCAATTGAACGCCCGCTGCTTTAGCCAGTGCCACAACATGTTTCGCGGTTCCGGGGTAAGCATTCACGCTAATGAAATACCCGCCCTTGGGCGTACTCCACTGCGCAAAAGCGTGTTGGCCGAGCTTCGCTTCCAGGATTTCGAGCACCGCGTCAAAACGAGGTTTGAGAAGAGCCCTATGGCCATCCATTAGCGCCTTGAGGCCACTCAAGTCACGCAAGAACCGGACATGGCGCAGCTGATTTATTTTGTCGGGCCCGACGCTGCGCACGGAGGCATGTTTCAACCACCATTTAATATTGGCCTCCGAGCTGCCAAGCATGGCCAGTCCAGCCCCAGCCTGGGTGACTTTGGAAGTCGAGGCAAAGACAAGCGCACGATCTGGATAGCCATTTCTCGTGCAAGCTTCATGGACGTTTTCAATCTGGATATCCTCGTTGGTTAGGTGATGCACGCTGTAGGCATCATCCCAAAACAAGCGAAAGTCCGGCGCAGCCGTAGGCATTGAAGCGAGCGCTTCAATAACCAAATCACTGTAAACAGTACCCGTTGGGTTGCTGTACTTCGGGACGCACCACATCCCTCGGATGGAGGTATCTTGGGCAACCAGGGCGCGGACTTCATTCATGTCCGGGCCATCGTCCAGCATCGCAACAGGGATCAAGCGAATGCCGAAAGCTTCACAGAGCGTGAAGTGACGATCGTATCCCGGCACAGGGCAAAGAAAGGCCACCGACTCCTTTTCTTGCTGCCACGGCCGTATAGATCCGGGTACTCCGCCGCGCATGGCGAACGACAGACAGTCATACATAAGCGCAAGGCTTGAGTTGCCGCTGACCACTACCTGGCTTTCAGGCACTCCCAGCACTGGTGCAAACAGCCTACGAGCTTCAGGGATACCCTGTTGCCCCATGTAGTTTCGGCAATCCGTACCGTCCTCTGCGAGGTAATCCCCAATCCCTGGCAGCTCTAGCAACTTATTCGAGAGTTCGAGCTGCTCGCTACTGGGAACCCCGCGAGCCATGCTAATCGACAATTTCAACTCGCAGAGGCGAATGTAATCATTCTGCGCGCGCGCATGCAGCTGTGAAAGATCTTCCCTGGAGAGATCATCCAGTTTCATTTGTTAAGCCTCTGACTATTTTGAATACCCAGCAAACGTCGGGACAGTTCGGTAAGTGTCTGTACAGCAAGTGATTCGGAATCAGCTATAAAAGTTGCTCCGCCGGCCAACAATCCCATCAGAGCCCGAGCGGCAATATCGACATCTGAAACATTGAAAATGCCAGTTGAGACGCCTCGCTTGATAATCGCGATAAGCTCCTTGCGGTACCGCTCATCTTGAGCAACGACCGTCGCGCGCTGGGCCCCTTTTAGATTTTTGAGCTCGAGCATTACCAAGTCTTCCTCTCTAGCGTTTCGCAATACGCGACCCACATGGAACGAGATGAAGGCATTGAGCTGCGTTAACGCGCTGGCGCGTTTTGGCTTGATGGTCAGCCAGTCGTTTAGACGCTGCTGTAGCAAGGAATCCAGCACCTCTTCGAGCACATCGATCTTGCTAGGAAAATGGTAGTACAGGCTGCCGGCCTGCATGCCCGCCTTCCTAGCCAAACTGCGCATCGACATTGCAGAAAAGCCGCCCTCCATAATCAGATCAATAGCAGCGTTCACAATGAGCTGATCAGAGCCCACCTCAGTTGTTACCGCATTTGCCTGGTGCATATGGATAAAAACCTTGAGTTAACGGAGTTCAAATAGGGGCTGCGCGAAGCCAATGACTTGCCCTTCATGAGCAATAGCCGCGACCAGAACTCCTGAACAATTTGCTTTAACTTCCTCCAGCAGCTCGTCGTTCTGCAGAAAGGCAACGATCTGACCTTCCTTGATCTCACTCCCGACCTTTACAAACGGCTCATCTCGCTGAGGATGAGCGAGATGCAGGACGCCCATGGACGGCGAGTGGATAATTTTGCAAGGCTCCTCCCCTACTTTCTCAAGGTGATCAGTGGGTGATGCAGCGTTCGCCTTGGCGTCGAACTTGAGGCTTAAACAGGCACCCGCCTGCTCAAATTCAAACGCTCTCAGAGAATGCTTTTGAAGCAGAACCACAACCTTTTCGATGAATTCGGGGCTCATTGCGACGTCTCCTTATCCTGATCGAGATAGCGTTCTAGATGGTGAATATCGAATCCCCCTTGAACGAAACCTGGTTCGCTCATCAGGCGTTGATGCAGCGGGATATTGTGTTTTATGCCAGTGAGCTGCGCCTCTCCCAAAGCACCAGCCATACGGTTGATGGCTTCCTCTCGGGTGGCACCATGCGCGAGAAACTTGGCGACGAGCGAGTCATAGTGGGGAGGTACCTGATAGCCCGAATACAGGTGACTATCAATGCGAATACCTGGCCCTCCAGGTGGTAGCCAAGACTTCACAGTCCCTGGGGCCGGGACAAAACTGAACGGATCTTCAGCATTAATCCTGCATTCGACAGCATGGCCCCGAAGGATGACTTGGCTTTGATTGATCGACAGCGGGAAGCCTTGAGCGATCAGCAGTTGCTCGCGCACGATATCTACCCCTGTTACCAACTCGGTAACAGGATGTTCAACTTGAACTCGGGTGTTCATCTCGATGAAAAAGAACTCACCGTTCTCATAGAGGAATTCGAATGTGCCGGCGCCCCTGTAACCAATCAGTTGGCACGCCTTCACACAGCGCTCGCCGATGAATTCAATAGCCTCTCTATCGACGCCTGGTGCCGGGGACTCTTCGATAATTTTCTGATGGCGCCGTTGCATCGAGCAGTCGCGCTCGCCAAGCCATACGGCGTTGCCAAAATTGTCAGCCAGAATCTGGATTTCGATATGGCGGGGATGCTCTAGAAACTTTTCCAGATACACCTCAGGATTACCAAAGGCTCGCCCGGCCTCCTCACGCGTCATGGCCACCGACTCATTCAGCTCAGCCGGCGTGCGGACAATGCGCATACCGCGCCCTCCACCGCCTCCAGATGCTTTTACAATGAGCGGATATCCACACGTCTCAGCAATGTGGCGAACCTGCTCAGCATCATCAAGCAGTGCACCTGGTGAGCCCGGGACACATGGAACACCTGCTTCCAGCATCGCTTGCTTGGCCGAAACCTTATCGCCCATCAGGCGGATGGATGCAGAGCTGGGCCCAACAAAAACGAGTCCTGCTGCTTCGATGTCGGCAGCAAATCCTGCATTTTCAGCCAGGAAGCCATAGCCCGGGTGGATAGCCCCGGCGTCTGTCAGCTTCGCAGCTTGAAGCAGGCGCTTGGAGTTCAGATAACTTTCGCTTGCCGCAGCCGGGCCGATGCAAATGGCTTGGTCAGCCAATGCCACATGGCGCAGACCTGCATCAGCTTGAGAGTGCACTGCGATAGTTCGCAATCCTATGTCCCTGGCAGCTCGCAATACACGTAACGCAATTTCACCGCGGTTTGCGATAAGTACACTGTCAAATAGCGGCTTACTCATGATCGTCCATCGCCTCGATTGTGAACAAAGGGCTGCCGGCTTCAATCATCTCGCCGTCATTTTTAAGGATTGCCACAACGCGACCACTACGATCAGCCTCAATGGGATTGAGCATCTTCATGGCCTCAACGATTGCCAGCGTCTGCCCTTCCTCGACAACATCCCCCACCTCAACAAAGGGCGGTTTGTCTGGTGAAGGGGAGCGATAGAAAATTCCTACCAAACTGGAGGACACTGAATAGCCTGACTTATCTGATGACACGGATGGAGTTTCTTTTGAGTCATCTTGGGTCGACATGCCAGCAGGAGTGATGTTGGCGGTAACCAGCCCACGCTGTGCGGGAACGCCTTCGGTCAGACCGTGCAAGCCGAGGCGGATGCGACAGTCTCCCTCGCTGTATTCCAGCTCCGCTACTTTCGAGCGTTCGACAATTTCGATCAGGCGCTCGATAAACTCTATGTTCATATCTCTTCTCGCTTTGACGATACCGTCAGTCATTCGCTTAACGCTCAAACGAAACTGGCAATGACAACGTTTTGGGTTTCCAGAGTGCTTCGCACATGGGCGGCGATTGCGACAGCAGCCGGTGTATCGCTATGGACACAAATTGAATCGATGGGGCATGGAATGATCTTGCCCGATAGGGTTTCGATACCTTGAGCACGCACCATTCGTACAACCCGATCTGCAGCTTCGTTAGGGTCGTGGATTACTGCACCAGGCAATTTGCGTGAGACGAGATGCCCTTCTTCGGTATAAGCACGATCGGCAAAAATCTCCGAGCGCACTTCAAGGCCCATTTCGGAAGCAATGCGCGCCTGGTGTCCCAGGGCAATAACCAGACAGATCAAAGAAGGGTCTACAGCATGGATAGCGCGGCATACTGCGGCAGCGACGTCCGGATCAGTTTGCGTCAGATTTCCGAGTGCGCCATGAGCCTTGACGTGCGTGAGCGTATGCCCGGAAAAACTCGCCATAGCTTGCGAGGCACCGATCTGGTACGCCACTAACCGCTCAATTTCTGATACTGAGAATGGAATATTGCGACGGCCAAAACCCCACAGGTCGGGAAAGCCGGGATGTGCGCCCACGGCAACTCCACGATCTTTTGCCAATGCGTAGGTAGCAGCCATGATGTCAGGGTCGCCACCATGAAAGCCGCAAGCGATATTGGCAGAACTGACGATGTTCAAGATGGCTTCATCATCGCCCATCGTATATGCGCCAAAACCTTCGCCCATGTCCGAGTTCAAATCGACCGTCAATGAGTGCTGTGACATGAAAATATTCTCATAAAAAAGTGGGCCTGCCGGCCAGTCAAAGGGTCAGGCCCAACGTCCGTTCCAGCGTATTGAGTTCATGATCCAGCTGCTTCTGTGCTTCGATAGCTTCAGCCAGGTCAATCTCCAGAAATCGCAGTTTGCTGCCGACCGGCGCTTGAGCGAGCAGCGACAAGTCCGCGTCGATGACGTTGGCAATTTTTGGGTAGCCACCACACGTATTGGCCTCCGCCATCTGAATAATGGGCTGGCCAGAAGGAGGTACTTGAATCGTGCCGGGAAGAATTCCATGCGATAAAAGTTCCAGCGGGCTGCGTAACTTGAGCTCCGCACCGCTAAGTCGCATGCCCATGCGATTGGTTTCCTGGGTCACCTGCCAGAGCTCAGAAAAAAAACGCTCACGGGCCTCGTCCTTGAAATCCTCATACTGCGCAGCAGGCAATACACGGATGACGGTTTCTGTAGTCAATGACGGCATCTCACGAACACCAGAGAGTCCGTAGCTTCCGGGACTTTTCGCTCGGGGAGGATTCATCGTAAGTTGGTCGCCACGGATAAGGCCACGCCCCTGAAAACCTCCAAAACCACTCTTCAAGTCCGTCGCGCGTGAGCCCATTAGCACCGGAACATCGATGCCTCCTGCAAAGGCCAAGTAAACGCGCGCGCCTCGACGCGGGGCGTGAATAATCAATATCTGGCCAGCTTTGCCATTACACGCCCAATTGGGTGGTAACTCGAGGTCATCCAAGAGAGTTGGAGCGTCTGCACCGGTCATCGCAAAACGACAGTCCGTTACGAACCTCAGACGCATCGGAAAAAGGACAATCTCCAGACCCGCGTAATCAGCTGGATTACCCACCATGATGTTGGCAGTGCTTAACGCCAGCCTGTCCATAGCACCCGATTGGCCAACCCCAATATTGAGGTAACCCTTACGCCCTAAATCCTGAACAGAGTTCAAGGCGCCAGTAGATAGAATTTCGATCATGATTCAATTCCAGCGATGCTGAAGCGAATGCGATCACCTGGTTGCAAGAACGATGGAGACTCACGCTGCTGGTCGAATAGTTTCAGTTCTGTTCGACCAATGACGTGCCAACCGGAAGGGGCCGAGCACGGCATGATCCCCGCCTGGGTACCACCAATAATGATCGCGCCCTCCTCCAGCCGCATCCGCGGAACTGAGCGGCGGGGGGTTGCGAGCTTAGGGTTCAATCCAGATAAGTATGGGAATCCCGGCATCGCGCCGACACAGGCAACCTGATAAAGCGCCTCGCTGTGCAGCCGTATGAAAGTTAGGACGTCCATCTTCGCTAGCTCGGCGATGACAGCTAAATCCTCACCCTGATGACCACCATAGATAACCGGTACGTCGATCTCTCGTCCCACTTGCTCATTCACAGTCACATGCGACCAAGCGTGAAAAAGCTGCTCCGTGAGTGCACCGACTGAAGTGTCCGCGGGTGAGTAAACGACCAGCAAATTGTTCATTCCTGGCACAACTTCACGCACACCCGGCAATTGAGTCATCAGGTTCGCCGTCGCTAGCACACGCTGTTGTACTGGCTCACTGAATCCAGCTGAAGTGGCATCAAGAAATAGACCTTGGCTGCCCGCAATGCAGATTTTTGGCAAGGGATCGAGAGAGGACATATCAACGACTCACTCGTTAACAGGAACGGTGTAGTTGAGGATGAGGCGACCGCCATCTGGATAGATTGTTTGACCAACAATGTAAGACGCGTCCTCACTCGCCAGGAATGACGCAACACTGGCCACCTCTGACGCTTGACCTACGCGTGCGATTGGAGTGCGAGACAATACGGTGTGCCGCTGTGCAGGGCTGGCCATTACCGAGTTCATCACCAGATCGGTCGCAATCGTTCCTGGGCCGATGGCATTGACCCGGATTCCATGCGAGATCAAACCAACGGCCATAACGGCTGTCAGTTGCTTGATTCCACCTTTCGAAACTGCGTACGCAACCGCGGTAGGGTTGGCGAGCACTGCATTGATAGACGACATGTTGATGATCGAACCTTTGATCCCCTTTTCGATCATGACGCGGGCGGCAGCCTGGCCGATCAAAAAAGGAGACTTCAGGTTAACGCGCTGAGTTTTATCAAAGGCGTCTTCGGGGTAATCAACGAAGTCCGCGGTGATGATAATTCCGGCGTTGTTTACGACGATATCCAGCGAGCCAAAATGATCCACTGCCTTCGCTACAATGGCCTTGGCCATGGCTGAGGAAATATCGCTCAGATCAGCGGCATACCACGTTGCGTTTTCACCCAGGCGCTCGGCCTGTGCACGAACTTTATCCTCTTGCACATCGACCAATACCACCTTGGCGCCGTCAGCCAAAAAGCGCTCGGCACAAGCCAAACCCAAACCCTGAGCAGCACCCGTTACCAGTGCGACCTTGTTAGCATGTTTCATAGGTACTCCCGTTCACTTTGGATAATAGAAAACTTATTTCGAAGTTTTTTAGGCAGGCACATCAACAAACTCATTAACGAGTTGGAACGACATGGTCAGTGGCCTCCCAGGTATGCGTTGCGAACTTCATCGTTGGTCAGTAGCTCGTGGCCGGTGCCTGTGAGACGAATCTCACCGTTGACCATTACGTAGGCACGATCCGACAGCTTCAGGGCGTGGTTGGCGTTCTGCTCCACCAGGAAGATCGTCATCCCGGTTGCCGCAAGCTCACGCAGAGTGGAGAAAATCTGTTTAACGACGATTGGTGCCAGCCCCAGGCTTGGCTCATCCAGCAGCAACAGCTTGGGACGGCTCATCAGGGCACGTGCAATGGCCAGCATTTGCTGTTCGCCGCCGGACATCGTCATCGCACGCTGGTTCCTGCGCTCCTTGAGGCGTGGGAACAGTTCGAACATGCGCTGCATGTCTTCGCTGGCGTGTTTGTCCCCGATCGGGATGGTGCCCATCATCAAGTTCTCTTCCACCGACATATCGGGGAACACACGGCGACCTTCCGGCGACTGCGCAATGCCGTTAGAGGCAATGTAGTGCGACGACTTGTGGGTGATCTCGGTGCCTTGAAAGATGATCTGCCCGTAAGCTGCACGCGGCTGACCGAAGATCGACATCAGCAGTGTGGACTTACCCGCTCCGTTGGAACCGATCAGGCTGACAGTTTCGCCTTCGTTAACTTCCAGCGAGACTTTCTTCAGCGCCTGAATCGGCCCGTAGTACACGTCAATCTCTTTTAGTTCGAGGATCGGCTTTCTCATACCAACTCCTCCTCATCTGCGCCCAGATACGCAGCAATCACTTTCGGATCGTTGCGGATCTGTTCCGGCTTTCCCTTGGCGATTACATTGCCGTGGTCGAGCACGACGATATCGTCAGAAATCCCCATGACCATGCCCATGTCATGCTCGATCAGCACGATGGTCATGTCATGGTCGTCGCGTAGGTAGCGAATCATCCCGCTCAGCGCTTCGGTTTCCTGTGGGTTTAGACCGGCAGCTGGTTCGTCCAGGCATATCACCTGCGGACGGGTGCACATGGCGCGGGCGATTTCCAGCCGGCGTTGCTGACCATAGGAAAGCTCCCCGGCCAGGCGGTTGGCGCAATCCACCAGATCGACCACTTCCAGCCAGTAGAAAGCGGTGTTCATGGCGTCCTCCTCAGCCTTGCGGTAACCCTTGGTGTTGAGGATCCCGGCAACCATGCTGCGGTTGACCCACATGTGCTGGGCGACCAAAAGGTTCTCGATAACGGACATCTCCTTGAACAGACGAATGTTCTGGAATGTCCGTGCAAGCCCTGCACGGTTCACCAGGTGCGTACCGCCGAACATCTTGTAGAACAGACGTCTGGCGAAGCGGTTTGGCGAGATGAAGTCGGTGGGGAGAAATTGTTCACCAAGCAACTGAATTACATTGGTCTTCTTGCCGCGAGCATTAAGTTCTATACGCCCGCCTGTTGCCTTGTAGAAACCGGTCAGGCAGTTGAACACGGTGGTCTTGCCCGCACCGTTAGGGCCAATCAAGGCAAAAATAGAATTACGGCGCACCTGCAGGCTAACGTCGCTCAGGGCTTTGATGCCACCGAAGTGCATCACCAGGTTTTCAACAGACAGAACGATTTCGTTGCTCATGACGCGCCCCCTACTTTGGCCATCACGCCCTTGCGTGGACGTACACCGGTACGGCTGACACGGATCAGGCCACGTGGGCGCCACATCATCATCAGCACCATCAAAACGCCGAACAGCAGCACGCGGTACTCTGCGAAGCTGCGTAGCATCTCCGGCGCGACAGTCAGCACAAATGCGGCGATCACAACACCCACAGTTGAGCCCATGCCGCCGAGTACGACGATGGCGAGAATCAGCGCAGACTCAAAGAAGGTGAACGAGGTCGGGTTGACGAAGCCTTGATAGCTGGCAAAGAACACCCCGGCCAGACCTGCAGTCGAGGCACCAATGGCGAACGCCGAGAGCTTGACCAGGACGTGATTCAGACCCATAGAGCGGCAGGCGATTTCATCTTCACGCAAGGCCTCCCATGCGCGACCGATCGGCATGCGGGTCAGGCGATGTTTGATGTACAGCACAGCCAGCACCACCAAAAACAGCACGACATAAATGAAGATGAATTTGAGGTTGGGGTTGTAATCCATGCCCAGCAATTGGTGGATCGGTATTCCCCCCCCTTTCGCCTGCCTGCCGAACTCTATGCCCATGAATGTAGGTGCGGGCACCGGCAAGCCGTTAGGGCCGCCAGTGAAGGACAGCCAGTTGTTGAGCACCAGTCGAATGATTTCACCGAAGCCCAAGGTCACAATGGCCAGATAGTCGCCATGCAGCCGCAACACTGGAAAGCCCAATAGGCAACCGGCGAACCCGGCAGCAATCGCGGCCAGTGGCAACACAGACCAGAACCCGAGCCCCAGGTACTGATATCCCAATGCCAGGCCATAAGCCCCGATCGCATAAAAGCCGACATAACCCAAATCCAAAAGACCGGCCAGACCGACCACGATGTTCAGGCCAAGCCCCAGAAGCACGTAGATCAGACCAAGGATGACCACGGTAATCAGGTACTTGTCAGCGAAGGCAGGAAAGATCAGAGCGGCGAGCACCACCAGTGGCATGATCCAGAGCAGGCGTGATCTGTGATCAGGCTTTAGGACATGCACACCACTGTCGGCGTGAGTGAAGCGATGGGATAACCGCTGCCCTGTTTGAGTTTGTAGAAACAGGCTCAACGCAAAACGTCCAGCCATGACAATCGCTGTCATCCACGCTACTCGTGCGGGTTGCCAGTTGAAGCTGTAACCGTCCAGAACAACACCCACAACTGGGCCAAAAACGATCAACGCCAAGAGGCCAGCGACCAACGTCTCGATAAGGCTTTTTTTGATATCGTAGGATTTGAAGCGATGCGCTTCATTCCCTAGTGCTTTATTCAGGGTTATGGAAGACATGCTCACACCTTTGTAACTAGGGGGCGGCCAAGCAGGCCTTGTGGTCTCAGGATCAGGATGAGTACCAGCAGCGCGAAGCTAAAAACGTCCTTGTAATCGCTGTTAACCATCCCGGCGAATTGCGATTCAGCAACACCCAAAATCAAACCACCAAACATGGCCCCTGGTAACGACCCAATCCCACCGAGTACTGCTGCTGTGAATGCCTTTATGCCGATGATGAAACCTGCATAAAAATCAAACGTGCCGTAGTTCATCGTGATCAGAACACCTGCCAAAGCGGCCATGGCAGCGCCAATGATGAACACGTAAGAAATAACCCGATCCGTATTGATCCCCAGAATCGAGGCCATTTTTCGGTCTTGCTGCACGGCGCGACACATCCGTCCAAGCTTCGTGCACTTGATCAGCCACGTGAGGATCGCCATGCCGACGAAAGCTGCAATCAGGATGAAAATCTTGGTGTAGGTAAGCTGAACAAAGCCGGTGCCGATCGAAAACCTCATCGATCCTTCAAGCAAGGTAGGCACGCCCTGCTGATGCGCGCCCTGGCTGATTTGCACATAGTTCTGCAGGATCAGAGACATGCCTATGGCACTGATCAACGGTGCCAATCGGGTCGAGTTACGCAGCGGTTTATAGGCCACGCGCTCAATCACCAAGCCATAAACACCGGTGACCACGATTGTGAAAACCAGAGTGCCTAGAATGAGGAAGGGAAACGACTGGACGCCAAAAAAAGAAAATACTGCCAACCCGATAGCGGCCAAATACGCAGAGACCATATACACATCGCCATGGGCGAAGTTGATCATCCCGATAATGCCGTAGACCATGGTGTATCCGATCGCAATCAGCCCATACACAGAGCCAAGCGTCAGGCCATTCACCATCTGCTGAAGAAAGATGCCGTCCACGATTAGAATTCCGTCAGTGAATTGAGAAACACGCACCCTGCGCTCGACCCGTTAACGGGTCGAGGCAAGTGAGCACCCGGTCAAAGTTGCTTGTATTTGCCGTCGGGGCCCCACTGGTACATCACATAATCGGAAACCTTCAGATCACCGTTTTTATCCCACTCTTTATTACCAATCGCAGTAGGTACCGGATGGCTCTTCAACCAAGCAGAAGCCTTCTCACCGTTGGTGCTTTTGGTCGCATTGAACGCTGCCGCTAATGCTTGAACCGAAGAATAGGAATACAGGGTGTAGCCTTCAGGCTCGTACCCATTGGCTCGGAATTTTTCAACAACCGATTTGCCAGCAGGGTTGTTACGCGGATCAGCCCCGAACGTCATCATCACGCCGTTGACGTACTGAGCCCCCCCGGCGGCGCTGACTAGCTCATCAGTCACGATGCCATCGCCAGAAATGAATTTCGCTGTCACACCCTGCTCACGCAGCTGCCGTACAAGCGGGCCAGCCTCTGGGTGCAAACCACCGAAATAAACCACTTCAGGATCGGTCGCTCGAATTTTAGTAACGAGGGCATTGAAGTCTTTCTCTCCACGGGTCAGTCCCTCGTAAAGCACTTCCTTTACACCCTTTTTGTTGAGCTCAACCTTTGTTGCGTCGGCCAGGCCCTGACCGTATGTGTCCTTGTCATGAATAATCACGACTCGCTTGGCTTTAAGGACATCAACGATGTAATCGCCTGCGACAATGCCCTGCTGATCGTCACGTCCACAGTTACGGAAAACTGTCGGCAACCCACGCTCAGTCACTTTGGGGTTGGTTGCTGCCGGACTAATGGTGATGACTCCAGCATCAGCGTAAATCTCATTCGTCGGAATAACCGAGGACGAACAGAAGTGACCGACCACTGCGACCACTTTGTCTGATTCGATCAGCCGGTTCGCAACAGCCACAGCTTGCTTTGGGTCACAAGCATCGTCGCCCTTCACGAGGCGAATCTTGTCGCCATTGACACCACCATCTTTATTTATGACGTCAGCGGCAGCCTGTGCCCCGCGCCAAACCTGATCCCCGTAAGCTGCATAGGTGCCCGTAAAAGGCCCTGCCACACCGATCACCACATCAGCATGAACGACACCACTGACTAACGCAGCTGCCAAGGTTGTACTCACCAAAAACGGTTTCGCTTTACCACTCATATCGCTCGCTCCAAGGTAGAACAGCTCTATTGCGACCCTCAGCTCCAAACCGCAAACTGCACAACGCGACTGAAAAAGAAGGTCTTTAAGGGATCAGCAGAAGAAAGTTGGCAAACTCTGGGAAGCCGCCCGCCAACATCAAGGGCTTATTTTATTGATCTTCATATGGGTGCCGGCCCTGGCATGTGTGCTCATTCTGCCGACAACATGCGGGAACTGGCTTGCACTAACACAGCCGATTCGATGCGGTTTTTTGCATAGCATGCGGGCAAGCGGGCGCGAAATTCCCCACCTGGATACAGCAGCGTCCAAATGAAAAAAGTCGGATAAGCGAGGAGTTACTGAGCCTGAAGGCTCAGTCGGTACTGCTGAGGGGTGAAGTGCGTTGCGGCTTTGAACTGACGAGAAAATGCGCTGTGATCAGCATAGCCGCACTCGCCAGCGATGTCGGTGATACTGGCTTGCGACTCCTCCAACAATCGACAGGCCTTGTCTATACGAATCCGGATGAGCATCTGCTTGGGCGTAAGCTGGAAGATCTCTTTCGTTAAACGCTCCAGCGTATCAACGGACAGATTGACGCTCTGGGCAACATCCGAAATAAGCAGTTTTTGATCGCTATCTGTTTCCAGAATTCGTATGAAATCCATCAGTCTTTTATAGCTACTTTTTTTCTCATCCGGTCTAGGCAAAATTCGCGATATCCCGACCAGGCCAAAATTCCCCGTCACCGGATCCTTGAATTGGAATTTAGAGCTGAGACACCATTGCTTCCTTCCGTCAGCAGAGAAATACAAACGAAGCAGATCCACGATTTTTTTCCCGTCGTTGATCACGCTCATATCCTGAGCCAACGTGTTGTGACCTGTACCAGGAAAAAGCTCATCGGCGGTTAAGCCTATAACCTGCTGCTTGCTACGCATTCCTGCCTGATCAACGATCGCCTGATTGACCATTACATAGCGTGCTTGACTGTCTTTGACGAAAAACATCACATCAGGGAGTCGATCAAACACCTGCTCCAGCAATGGCAGGTTTTCGTCGACGCTACGTAGCAAATCATCACACCTGAACATGTTTGCATCCGATCCAACACTTACTGGGATTTACCTTACACCAGCCTAGCCAGAGGCATAGGGGAAAATCAAGGTATCTCATTGTGCAACCTCCCGCTAGAAGCCCGCCAAGGATACCGCACCCCATGGGGGCATCATCTACCAAGCGCGCACCGAACATGCTCAAGAAATGCTAGTAAACATACAAGCTGAGGAGGAACCTGCGTTAACTCAACGTGACAATCCTAGATCGCGCGGGCAAAAATGACTATGCAGAAAGCCGTAAAAATCCACGGAGTAAATCACAAGCCACCGCTACCCGGTTACAGCAGACTGTGCCGAGTTCGCTACTTGAGGATTTCCCCGTGACCCACCCAACCGATTCAGTTGTCATCATCGGCGGCGCCATCATCGGCAGCTTCGTCGCTTACTTCCTGCGACGTGAGGGCCATAAAGGTTCGATCAAAGTTATCGAGCGCGATAGCACCTATCAGTTCTCTTCCACTGCGCTATCCGCGTCCTCGATCCGCACCCAATTCGGCTGCCCATTCAACATCAATATGAGCCTGTTCAGTGCAGGAGTTTTCAAAGACATCAAGAAGTGGTTTGGTGAAGATGCCGACATTGGTTTTGAGGAGCGTGGGTATCTCATGCTCGGTTCGCCAGATGGAGCCGACGTGCAACGCACCACAGCTTTGATGCAACGCGAACATGGCGCCACGGTTGATATTCTGACCCCTGAACAAACCAAAGAGCGCTTCCCCTGGATCAACGCCGAAGACCTTGGAATCGCGACCTATGGAGCCGCCAACGAAGGCTGGTTTGACGCTTGGGCGCTACTGCAATTGGTTCGCCGTGAAGCCAAAAAACTTGGCGTTGAATATGTACAAGGTGAAGCCTGCAGCATCACCCAGAGCGATGGCAAAGTCGAATCCGTTCAACTCTCCGACGGAACCAGTTTGCCATGTGCCTGGTGCGTCAACGCCGCTGGGCCGGCAAGCGGAAAAGTCGCAAGCTGGCTGGGGATTGACCTTCCAGTAGAGCCCCGTAAGCGAACCGTCTTTCACATCAAAACACCGGTGCCGACCGAAGGCTTTCCAATGCTCTTTGATAATTCGGGTGCGTGGATTCGTCCGGAAGGCGATGGATTCATTGCTGGTATTGCTCTGGAGGAACCAGTGGACGTACATGCCGAGGGCGACTTCGAGCCGAGCCATCATTTGCTCGAAGAAACACTGTGGCCACTTTTGGCACACCGCATCCCTGAAATGGAACAGATTCGTCTGCAACGGTCGTGGGCAGGTCACTATGAAATGAATCTGCTGGATCATAACGGCGTCGTTGGCGCACACGACCAAATCACCAACTTCGTATTCGCAACCGGTTTCTCCGGCCATGGAGTCATGCACTCCCCCGCAACTGGCCGCGGAGTGGCTGAACTGATCGTTCACGGCAAATACCAGACTCTGGATCTGTCGCCCTTAGGTTATGAGCGCATACGTGACAATCAGCCCATCGTTGAGTCGGTTATCTACTAACTCCTGCGCGAGCCGGCATCGTCCGGCTCGCTATGCGATGCATCCTCGGTTACCTAGCGGAATTGAACGTGACAGCTGTCTCGAAAGTACTCATCCCCTCCTCCTCCCACCAGCAAAACCAAGTGCCATCTGACTTACCAGCTGCCTCGGGATACATCGAGACAGGAACCCCTGAGTTTCGTAAAACCTCATGGGCACTTCTAGCGGGTGGGTTTTCCAGTTTTGCTCTGCTTTATTGCGTTCAACCGATGATGCCTGCTCTGTCAGAGGCTTTTTCAATCAGTGCAGTCCAGAGCAGTCTCATCTTGTCTGTTTCAACCATTACCTTGGCAATTGGCCTCCTTTTTACTGGCCCAATTTCAGATGCCTTAGGTCGAAAGCGTGTGATGGTGGTCGCATTGATGGGGGCTGCGCTATGCACGATCCTGGAATCGATGATGCCAAACTGGCAAAGCTTGCTAGTGATGCGTGCGCTCCTCGGGTTGTCGCTTAGCGGCATAACGGCGCTTGCTGTGACCTACCTGAGTGAGGAGATACATCCTCGCAACATAGGCGTCGCGATCGGCTTATACATTGGCGGCAGTGCGATTGGAGGTATGTCAGGACGCCTGTTCAGTGGCCTGATTCTGGAGTACGGATCATGGCGCATCGCGGTGGGTGCGATAGGCATAGTTGGTGTGTTTGCCGCAGTACTTTTCTGGCGCTATTTGCCGGAGTCCAGGCATTTCACTCCGCGCGCGATCAACACGAAAAATTTAGTGGGAGGGTTTCTTCTCCACTTCCAAAATTCGGCATTGCGCCTCCTTTTCCTTCAAGCATTCTTGCTGATGGGCAGCCTGGTAACCTTTTTCAACTACATCGGTTATCACCTACTCCAAGGCCCGTTCTTTCTCAGCCAGCAGACAGTCAGTCTGTTGTCTTTTGTGTACCTGACAGGCCTCTACAGCTCGGCCAAAATTGGCTCTTTGGCAGACCGAGTCGGACGACCAAAAGTGTTCTGGAAGATCATTCTCCTGACATTGATCGGCGTAGTGCTCACGCTAGTGAATAATCTCTACTCACTCGTCATTGGCACAGTGATTTTCACCTTCGGTTTTTTTGGTTCTCATGCTGTTGCCAGTAGCTGGATCGGTCGATGTGCGAAGACTGCAAAAGGACAAGCTACGTCCCTTTATCAGATTTTCTTCTACATAGGAGCCAGCGTTGTGGGTACTTGGGGAGGGATGTTCTGGCAGCGTGCTCACTGGCTCGGCGTTGGACTTTTCATCGCTGGCCTGCTGACCGTTTCTCTTCTGATCTCACTGAAACTCGCTCAAAAGGCGGCCAGCCAATCCTGACACTCTGGCCCCGATCACAAAGGAAGAGGTCTGTCCTGAACGACCCGTTTCATGACAAGCGTTGAGGTCAGACGTTGCACGTTGGGCAGCGTTGAAAGGCTCTCATCATAGAGCCTTTGAAACGCAGGTAAATCCTGAGTAATGACGTGCAACAGGTAGTCCGGCTCGCCAAATAATCGTTGAGCGTCGACCACTTGCGGGATATCAACCAGCGCCCTCTCGAAAGCCTCAACCGCTTGCCTGTCACCTTCACGCAATGTGGCAAATACCATGGCGGAAAAGTTAAGGCCCAATGCGCCTGGATCAAGTTGTGCGCGATAACCGAGCAACACACCCGACTCTTCCAGTGCCCGCACCCGTCGATGGCAAGGGGAAAGGCTCAGCCCCACGCGTTCGGCGAGTTCGGTGACCGAAAGGCGACCGTCCTTTTGCAGTTCAGAAAGAATCTTGCGATCAATTCTGTCCATTTAGAAGAATCTCCCCATCTGCAGCAATCCGATGATTATCTTTGGAAGTAAATTCTAACAAGATTTCATTATTCTTCCTCGTATCAGTAATTATTGGAGCGAGACGATGCAACGAGCGATATGCCAGCAACTGAGGTGGGCAGCACCATGACCTTGAGCGTTTTTGTTGCCTTTTGGGCCGTGTCGATTCTATTCGTCATCACGCCGGGCGCAGATTGGGCCTATGCGATTTCAGCGGGCCTAAAGGGCCGAGTCGTCATACCTGCCGTGGGCGGACTCTTGTCCGGCCATTTGATCGCAACCATGATCGTTGCCGGTGGTGTCGGCACGCTGGTGGCCAACCACCCCACTGCCTTGGCCGTGCTGACCGTTGCCGGGGCAGGTTATTTGCTTTGGTTAGGTCTAAATATGCTTGCCCACCCCGCTACACCACATTCTGATGATGTTCAGGCGTCGAGTTCCTGGAAGCACTGGGCGATCAAGGGGCTTTGTGTAAGCGGGCTGAATCCGAAGGTATTCCTGCTGTTCCTGGCGCTGTTGCCTCAGTTCACCGACGCCACCGCTGCCTGGCCTGTTCCGATGCAGATGATTGCCCTGGGGCTCATCCACACGGTCAGTTGCGGCGTGATCTATCTGCTGGTCGGATTTGGCTCGCAGGTGGTGCTGCAAGCGCGTCCAGTCGCGGCTCGTTTCGTCAGCCGTTTCTCCGGCGCGGCTATGATCATCATCGCGGTCGTTCTGCTCACCGAGCAGGTGCTGGGTTGATCCATTTTCTAAACGAGGCAAACACCATGACCGATCAACCTTCACCATATGGCGGTGCTCCACAAGTCTCCAAGGCGCCACGAATCCGGATTCCGCATCTGAAACAGATGAAAGTAGAGGGGCAGAAATGGGCGATGCTCACCGCGTATGACATGTACAGCGCAGCTATTTTCGAAGAAGCCGGAATACCCGTCCTGCTAGTCGGCGACTCTGCGTCCAACAATGTCTACGGTAATGAATCCACGTTATCCATTACCGTTGACGAACTGATCCCTCTGGTTCGTGCAGTAAGCCGTTCGACACAACGAGCACTGGTAATTGCTGATCTTCCATTCGGCTCTTATCAGGCCTCGGCGGAGCAGTGCTTCCACACAGCCGTACGTTTCATGAAAGAAGCTGGAGCGCATGCGGTCAAACTCGAGGGTGGTATCGAAATGCTGCCTCAGGTCGAGAAACTCGTGAGTTCAGGCATACCCGTCATGGCGCACATTGGCTTCACCCCACAGATGGAACATCAACTGGGAGGCTACCGTGTCCAAGGTCGGGGCGAAGATGCGCAGCGCTTGATAGACGCAGCCAAAGCGCTTGAGGCCGCCGGTGCCTTTGCTGTTTTGATTGAGATGGTGCCCGGTGATGTGGGTCGAGCGATCTCTGAAGCCATTTCAATCCCGACTGTCGGGATTGGAGCAGGTAACCAATGCGATGCCCAGGTGCTGGTCTGGCAGGACATGGCCGGGCTACGCAGCGGATGTCTGCCGCGATTCGTCAAACAGTACGCAGATCTTCGATCGGTACTTCACACGGCAGCGAGGGACTTTGCGCTTGAGGTGAATGCAGGAACATTTCCAGGCCCTGAACATACTTTTTAGGTGCCTCCCCTCACCTTCCAAGGAGTTGTGATGAAAAGTCCAAGAGAACGTGCTGCCGAAGGTCTTGAGGTCGGAGACCGGTTCACGATAGTCCGCTGTTTTTCCGAGGACGATATTCGTCAATTCGCTCAGATTTCTCGCGACTACAACCCGGTTCACTGCGACGCACGCTACGCGGATCTGCGCAAGTTCAAGGCGCCTATTGCTCATGGCCTGCTGACAGCCAGCCTCCTCACCGAGATTGGGGGGCAAATAGGATGGCTAGCAACAGGAATGAGTTTCGAGTTTAAACGACCGGTATACGCGGAAGAACAGATCACCTGTCACTGGCTCATCACTGAAGTAGATGAACGCGGTCACGCAAAAGCCGAAGTCAGGATACTTAACGCAGAAGGAATCCCGGTGATGGAGGCGACGACTTCTGGTGTACTACCTGGAACTGAAGAACGTGAACGCCTTAAACAGATGCTCGCTGACGGAGATCCCACCAACGGCGCCATCCACGTCCTAAATCACCTGCCTCAGCGCTAGGGGTCTCCGCCACGAATCGGATGCTTCCCTAGCCTTGAGTAGAGGGATAGCTGTCCTTATCTTATGTAGCCTGTCGACGCATGATCTACTTTTCCGACTCGAATAATTCCCCCGCTACGGCCCAATTGCTGGCAGGGACATCCTCAAAAAGAACGTAGACCCACTTGGGATCAACCCCGGTATGTTTTATCAGCGTTTGAGTGATCTCTGCGGCAACGTGCTTCTTGGCATCCTGGTCTTTATCGTCGAACCAGGTTACACGTACAACAGGCATAAGCTTTTCCTCTGGATTGATTCAGTCATTTGTCTACGTGTTGGCCCGAATCGTCCCGAGGGAGCTCGGTCTCAAGCGACCCGAGATTCAATTCGAAATCTTGGCGAAGCATCTCGATGAGTGTCGGGTTGAATCTAGGTTCGTCGTCGTGCAGCACCATCGAAAAACCTGAACGCGCGCTTTTGCGCTCAAGCGTCACAGGGATCAGGACAAGCGGCGCCCGGTACTTCTGCCCGCCTTTGTCCGCTCGCTCCCAGCTGAGAAAACCCAGAGCAAGGTAAAGGGTGTTAGAGCCCCCTTCTTGCAAGGCAGTTCGAGCTCCCCGATAGAGTTCGATCAGCCGTGCTTCCATTTCAGTGCTGGAGAGGCCGACAAACACCTCATTCCGTTTCAAGGCGTCCAGGGCGTGGAGACGACGAACATCTTCTCGCTCACGTAATTCGTACAGTACCTGGTCACGTGGGTCAGCCCCATCCATCAGGTCGGGACGTGTCAGCAATTTCAGTTTTTTACCGCTGGCCAGGAAATCTTCCAGCGCTGCAGGATCGGGAGACTCGAGCTTCAGAGACTTTTTCCCGGCCTTGAAGTTGAGCAAATTATTGCGAAGCGACAAGTCCAGTAGCTTGCGTTGCCACCGCCCCAGGCGATCTTTTGGATCAAGCAGGCGCTCATGCGCTTCCCCTATCCTGCCTATGGTGGCGCACATGAACGCGGAGCATGGTGAGTGGGCTCAACGCGGCAAGTAGGCGCCGGAAATGATCGCCATCTTATAACGGGTTCCCGGGGGCAGTCCCCTTCAAAGGTGGTTCGCCAAGACCGTCTATCTGTTAGGCGTTCGTGACGAACTGTCGAGCATCCAACGCATTAACAGGTTGGAAACCGGACGTCTTTTTAAAGGATGTGTTGTGCACGAAATTTTTCATGGAATCGGAAGGATCGATCGAATCCATATTCAATGCTTCCAGGGTGTGCCTGGAGAGCGCTACGCTCAATATAGGTAACTCTTCTATATGCCCCGTAGCTGAGTTCAGCACAGCGTCGATGGCCGTCACGATCACAAGGTCATCAGGGAGCATCGACAAAAGCTCGCGCCCTACCCTCAAAACACAGCTGCACACATAGTCCTGCAAAAGCTCATTGTACTTTCCGGCTGGCATCTTCTTCGTTGAAAGCTTTCCGCTCTGCAGCAAGGACTTGATCTCAGCTGGAATGACGCGAACACCATGAACGCCAAGACTAGCCTCCACTAGACCCGTTTCCCCTATTGAGAACTTGATCGATGTGCCGAGATGAGAAATGTCAGTGAATGGATCGACGAGCTTGATAGCTTCTAGCTTCGCCTTCCCTGTACCGCTCAGGACACCCTGCGCGATAGTGTATTCCTGGTGCCAAGAGTCATGCTCGACTCGCCACTTCGCGACAGCGGCCTCATGCTGTTTAGCATCGTGTAGGCGCCCCGTCTCAATGGCGGCAGCCAAGTTTTTACGTTGGCGCGTTTCGAGCTTGAACAACTTTGCGAAGAAACCAGGCTTATAGGTTTGCTCTTGAGCTTTAGCATGCGCTTCACTCGTATCTGCGAATGCGGGCTTTACGGGTTCAGCCCTATCAACGAATGATTGCCAATCTATTTCCTCCCCACATTCTTTATGCACGGAGAGCAGAACATCGATTAGGTTTCCGTAGACTTCGACTTCGTAGGCTGCTTGCTCAAGCGCCTCCATCTTGGCGTATTCTTTTTGGCGTGACTGAAGCTCACGTTGCCTACGCTGGGCGTTACGATCAGCTTTACGCGAAGCTGCCTGCATCGAACGCAACGTTCCTTTCCAGCCCATATCTCATTCCTTCGAAGTATTGGTTGATCGGTTTCAGACCACGAACAGCCTCGGATGATGATGGCAGCTTAGCACCAAGACTCGATTTGGAAAGGTGATGAACTTGATGAAGACTGCACGAGCTTGATTGGGCTATACAACGAATCAGAAGACCAGCTTCTTCGCCGTATTCCGGGCTCGTTTGTATTGGGCTAACCGAAGGCCACTTTGGTAACCCTCGACCTGACCGCTGCCACTGGCAAACCCAGCGACGCCACCTCAACAACAACGCGGATTTTTTTGCATGAAATTGCTTTTACTTCCCAAACGTTCCGGCACCGAGCTTCAAGACGTCTATCGTCGCGCCCTTCGCGAATCGACTCATCTGTACATCGTCAGCGCTTACCTGACTCATTGGGACATCAAGGGCGACCTGGGCCACCAGTGCGAGTCATTCAAGTTCATAGTTGGCAAAGACTTTGGAATTACCCGCAAGGCAGCTTGCGAGGACGTACTCCGATGGCTTCCCTCAGACAGGCATGATGATTTTCTCGCCGCGGAAACAATAGACGGATTCCACCCGAAGGCCGTTTTTTGGAGAGAACTGGATGGCAAATCCTACGCGCTTGTCGGTTCTTCAAATCTCTCTAAAGCTGCTTTCTCTACCAATTACGAAGCTAATGGCTACTCACTGATTTCTGATGAGACTTTCAAAGCCGCCGAACAGTGGATCGAAAAGCTCGCAAACATGTGTGTAACCCTCGACGAAAATTGGATTCGTCGCTACCGAGAGGCCATCCAACCTAAGAAGCCGAAATCACCAGATACATCAGAAACAGAAGGCGAAGATGATGGAGCTGTCTTTGAGCTGATACTACCCGATCCCCATACGCTCAAGCGTTACGCGGCCGTTCTCGCCAGACGACGACAACAGATGCGCCTGTTCAAAAGCGTCAGGCCCGACCTCGAAACTTTATTCCGGACGACTGCGAGAGCCCGCGCATGGAATCCGTCTCGCAACCTAGACTTTTACGGCAACCTAAACGAGCTATGGTCACTCCATACCGGAAGCCGGTTCCAAGGTCTTGGTTGGGAAAGACACGGGCGAGGTAGTAATTTTCAAGAGCTTGCGAGAAGCCTGGTGCGAATATTGGACGCGCAGGTAGTATCCCGAGATCGTGTCGTGAAGGTAGAAATTGATCGCCTGCACCACATTGGCGTGAACACCAGAGGCGCCCTCCTCTCAGAGATGCTCTGCCAATTCTTCCCGAAGCAATACCACGTGCTCAATAAACCAGTCAGAGATTGGCTACGAGACTCAAGCCTAGACAGAGTACGAGGCGCGACCGAGGGCGAGAACTACATTCGCTGTGCACGCCTATTTCGTATAGCGCTCGAGCGCGCGAAAGATTATCCAGCGAAAAACATTGCTCAACTCGACGCCCTTATCTGGTTGGAGAGTAATCCCGACTCAGAATTTTAAACTGATGCGTCGAATGCGAGCTGCTTCCATCGGCTCAGGCCCATATGCGTCTAAGGACTCTCCCCCTTCGGAAAGCTGTTGCCCTTGTCACGCAGTAGCTTAGCCAAGAGGTGATGCAGGACGAGGATGCGCGGTAGTCATGTTTTCGTGCTTGACGAGTACAAACCAGAGCCCAAAATCTAACGCCGGGGCTAGCAGTTTGCGGCAACACGGCTACCGGTATCTTGTTGATAGCGATTCAGAAGAGGCGATGGCCATGCACCAACAGGAAGACATTATCCTCTCTGCGATGATGGAGCGGAATCGAGCGGAGGCGCTGCGTACGGAGCGGCACGAGGAATGGCTGGCAGAGAACAGGGAGGAATTAGATGCCTACAACCAACACGTAGAGGCCCTTGGAGTGTTCAGCGACAATGTGCGGAGCTTTTGAAGCAATCACTTCGCCAGCGGATCGCACTCACATCATCGAGGGCATGACTGCATCAAGTCAGTGGATGATATCGACCAGGGGCAAGGCACCGTTTTGGTACCACCAGTGGCAGATCACGTACCTACTACCATTACGTGTCTCGCAAACCCGATATCCCTTAAGCTCGAACACCCTTTCGATCCTGGAAGTGCGGATTCTCCCGCCGTCTACAAATCGGCCCCGCGATTCTGAAAAAACAACTCCAGTCATGCACGGAGGCTGAATCTCAGCAAAGCAAATGTATCCGCTGATCCGGAAACCGAAATCAATTTCCTGTGCCTCTAACACGCTCTTTGGGAATCCCAACTATCAACCCTCTTAGCATTCGATACCGACGTCAGTGAACTCGATCAAACCGGTCTAAAGCGCCATTGTCATAAAGCCAGTGGGCTACGACATACTTACCGCCATCGGCTGCAATCACGACTTCGTATCCATCTCGATTGTGTCGATCAGCAATGGGTTGCGTATGGATTGGCAACCCTTCCGGAAAGCTCCTGGCATGATCGCAAAACAAAAGCCCAGTCATGCGCGGAGGACGCTCCAATGCGCATAGCAAATAGCCAAGGACGTCTGGATCAGCAACAGCTTTGCGTGCTCGCTCAATGACCTTCGGCAGCCTGTACAACCGGAAGTCAGACAGCTCCGCTCCATAAGTTTTGATCCAGTGCACTTGGGCGTCCCCCTCTACAGCGATCAGATTTCTACAGTCAAATTGGGGGCAAAATCCGCGTTTCCCCCTGGGTAACCACGGGGATTCGAAATGATTCGGCATCCACCTAACGAGATATCCACCGCTCGATGCGTGTGGCCAAAAATCCACACGTCCACTAGCGGCAGAAGCGCGTGCCAGCGGTTGAAAAATGCGGCGCTGAGATGACCGTCATAGTTTTCACGGCCCGCTTCGGGGACAGGGCAATGATGCGTAACGACGACGGTTTTGCCATGAAATGGCTCGCTAAGCTCGCGCTTCAAAAATTCAAAAGCCACGCGATTTCGCTCAATCACATCTGCTGGGCATAGACGGCGAAAGTTGTCCTCAGTCGCAATCATCTTGAAGTCATTCATCAATTGCCCACATATCAACGTCGCCGCGATTACGTCCCCGGTAGATGAGAAATCCGTCCACCCTGTTGTGACCAAAAACCGGATTTCATCGTGAATCCAAACCTGGTTTTCCAGGACGTGAATATTGGGTGCGGCAGCGTCTCGCATTTTGTGAAGGGTGTGATCGATGTGGCCACCGTAAAATTCGTGGTTCCCACAGACATAAATGACTTCACGATCGAACGTCTGATTCGCCCACTCCACGCCACGACATTTTGTGTGGATGTCTCCCGCCAAGATCACCAAATCTGCGTCGTTCGGAGGCGGCACGAATTCAGAAAACTCGAGGTGTAGGTCTGAAAGGACGTAAACCTTCATCTGTGACTCCTCAAGCTCATTCGCTAGGTGCGCTAGGAAAAATATGAGCCAGTGAAAGGCGAGCAAGTTGCACCATGACGATTGAATCGCTCCTTCGCGCAAGCGCCTAGCTTCACCGTGTCCTCATCAGCCAGCGAACAATTGCCTGGGCTAATCAGTGCTTCGTAGGTTCTCCAGCACCCCACGTCGGTGGGTTTTCAACAATATCGATCGTCATCGTCAGCTCAAATTGCATACGAGCAAAAACAGCATCGAGGTTCGGATGAGATCCCGATTCACGAAGCGCTGTTACTAGCTGACGCAGCTCCTTGCCACTAGCAAGGGACATTTGAACATTGCAATACACGGTATCGTCGTCTTCCCGAGCCATATCAAATCCAGATTCCCATGCTGCGTTGGCGTGCCCTGTGCTCACTGAACAGTCGGTGACACGGGAGACCCATTCGTAGCGGGTTGCATGAAAGCTCTGAAACTTGGCCGCCCTACCCCTTTCATGAAAGAAGCGACCAAATATCGCGAATTCATGGTCGTCAACACCCAGAACTTCCCCTCCTTTTTTGCATAGCGAATGCTGGATGTGCGCATCAAATGTCCATCCGCGAAACGCCCAAAGCGATCCATCTTGGTATGGCCAAAAACCACACCAACAGCCACGCCATTTGATACGAAGACATCGCTCAAGCATGCAGTGATCGGCGCGTCATAGACGTATTCACTTGCACGAACGATCCGACGCAGCTGGAACTCCGTAAGACGCTTTGAGTGAAGATCGACTTCGTGGATGTCGCTCATTAATTTTCTCCGATTCAGTATTCGCCCAGCGATGGAGTAAAAACGTCAGTAAATTTTTCTGACGTTAGTTAACGCCTCCGGCTTGAAAGAGCGATCGTGAGTGTCTGTGTAGATCTTGCCGCTCTCAACCTCAAGCACGCATATCACGCAGCCATTACGGTCATGGCCGATGGAAATCGCCTTGATTATTTCCATTCGCCAACTTTTGCCGCCATTCATCCAAGAGGGTGTCAACGCTTGGATTTCAGTAATGACAAAGTCTTCATTCTGCGACTCAAGAAGCTCAAGCAGCCGTGTCTCGTCATTCAACATCTCAATCATGTTTACGAATCGACCGTCGTGCCTCTCTCTAACGCATACGTGGTACCAGTGAATATTCAACGCTCGCGAAATGCCATGCCAGTGAGCGAGACCCTCCCCGAACATACCAGGTACTCCCTCAATGTCTTCGATTTTGGTTCTGAACATTCTTGTCTCAGTTGGAAATCATTGCCTGGGCAACGCGTCGTCTAAAAGAAAGAAAAAATTGTTTTGAGGCTCGCTGGTTTTTCGTGGCCGCCCCCACAAAGGACATACACAGTGTTCCTCGTTTCGAAAAGAAATCCATCTTCAAACGAAACCGCAAAAGTGCTGCGCACCCAGTCGCCGACATCAAAACGACGCTGGCTGTCGAAGCGTACATTGTGAGCAAACAACACAAGCGGGAGCTGTCCCGCCGCGTGGATTTTTTGTAGCTCGTCTTCGGTGACTTCGGCTCGAAAAATCGTCCAGTCCTCCACTAAGCAATACGGTTTGCGGGGATAGAGGGCCTGCACCAGCCCCATCAGAATCTCATCTGAATCCACGACACCTTGGCGAGGTACGCCAGGATCGCCATCGAGTAGCTCCTCAGCACCTTCTTTTTTATGCGTGCTCAATCTCAAACCTCCGTCAATAAATCTGCTGTCTTCGTTGAGGGATGACCACCAGAAAGGGCTCTTGAACCGGAGTACCCATCACGGGTTAGGCGGTCTTGATGCTCCTTGAGACAGCTCTGGTGATGCCCCACTATCTTCACACCACTGCTTGCGGCCCACTGGGGCATCGCTTCAACGGATAATACACTATATTGACGTTTATTCGTAAACCTCAGTTATGGCTATATCCTGACTTTTGAGAAAGTCATGGAACTGAGAACCGCATTTGCAGGCGTACTTCGGGCGCTCCGCCTCGTCCGGCGCGCCAAGTACGCTGACGTCTCGGATGCGACTCACCGACGTAAAGTCAGTGCTCTCGAGAACGCGCAGACCAGCATCACCGTCGAGCAATTTGACGAGTTGGCGCAATCACTTGGTCTCGATCCCATAGCGATGCTTACCCTCTGCATCGCCCACCGCCAGGGTGAGGAGCCACTTACCGTAATTGGCCGTGCATTGACCGACGTGGCGGCCTTCGAAACTGAGGGTGGTATGAAGGTGCTCAGCGATCAGTTTGACGCTGAGGGTAACCTGATAAAACGAGGACGCGGCAAACCGCTAAACGCAGATAATGAGAGAGCGGTACTGGCACTCAAAGCGGAAGGTGCGACGCAGCAGCAGGCAGCGGCGCAGTTGGGGCTGGCGTTGACGTCGGTGAGGGAGTATTGGAGAAAGCGATAGCCGAGGTATCTTCGCTGGCAGGCGAAGTAATTTGTCAAGAGCGGCAAGTGAATGAGGACGATGGCTGAACCAAGATGCTCATTTGGTACATCATTGTGGCGAGACCTATAGAGCTCTCGCAGCCCGAGTATCAGGCCAAGTTCAGTCGCACCTTCACAGACAAGGATCCTGCGGGCGAATAATGCCCTCGGCGCGTGCTTCAGGACTTTAGCCAATGCATCCGTTTGCGCCCGATTGATCCATGCGACGCCATTGAATCGACGCATTACAAAAATCGATTCGCTCTTCAGCTCCGAAAGCACCACATCTGAGTGAGTCGTGATCAGAAGTTGACCCGTAGCAGTGCGTGCAGCCAACGCTCGCTCATGGGCAGTCCGAAGGGCCGAAACCGCTCCGAGAACACGATGAGGTTCCAGCCCCTGCCCCAACTCATCAACAAGAACGATGGCCCCTTTCATGATCGAGGCTCGCTGGATCGCGAGAGTAGCTAATCGACGTGTGCCTAGACCGGACAGCCTAAGTGGTGTCGTACCATCATGTAGAGCAATAGAACCTGAACTAAAACCGCCTCGACCGAGCTCTAGATCCCGAGCAAAACCATCCTTGACGTATGCGCCTAACTCTTTGGCCAATTGCTCAGCGCGTCCGGCCGCCGCTACCAACGAGGGAATGGATGACAAATTGGCTGTTTGCTTCGCAACCCGATACGCCTCTGCAAGTTGTTGAGCGGCGCCGTCCTGATCGCCTGTCATTCTAGAAAGTACAGAGCCTTGCCCCCAGGTCAGGTGACGAGACTCATCGCCGGCTAAGCGCACCACACCAAAAAGGGAGCGATCACGGTTGGATAGAACACGACGTGTAGGATAACGATCGCAGATGAGCTCCCACACTGGTTCCATGGTCGCGTCGACGGTAAGCCTGACGGTCAATAGCTCACCTTGCTGTCTGGCTTGTTCGCAACCATCACCGCGTCCCTGTAGATCAAGAGCTCGATCCTAGAGCTAGCCTGGCCTCAAGGTTTCACCGGTATATGTGAACCGAGTGGGTCACTCTAGTCGTAACTCGCTAGCTGGTGAGCTTCTAATACCGCAGTAACGTTGCCGTATTGAAGCTTCCAAAAACGGCCTTGAACAGTGGTGGTCTCAAATGCGCCTAGATCTACTAGATTTTGATCGAGATCAAAAACAGTCATGCACGACGCCTGAAGTCTTCACTCCGGCGCTGCCTGGGTGACTGAGTTTGGCGGCGCTCCGGGAATGGCGGTCTTGAAGACCTCATCGCCTGCGGAATGATTTGGCCCAGTAACGCGTGGACGATTTAACGCTTTGGCCGGCTTGAACGAAGGGAGCGGGATGTGGCTTCATCTAAACCTTCCAAAAAACTCGACATCATGGTGGATGGTATCTCCCCCAGATTGACCAGTTTCTCTCGAACGACCATCACTTCCTCTGCACTTAGGGTCAGGGTTACCAAGCGCCCCAATTGCTGTGGTGAGGGTGGCAGCGTTCTGCGGACGCAATGGTCATGGTGCCCCAAGTAGACGATTTCTGCCGGTGAAACCATACCGCTCAACCATCCGATCAAAAGCAAAGCCCCCATCCGCTGGTACGGATCACTGTCATTCAATCCAAACTCGATGCGCTCATGCAGATCCAAGTTTACTTTGCACAGGAGTTGTTGAGTGCGAGAAAACCCTGCTGATGCTATCCCACCGGGTGCAAACGCCGTCCGCTTCGCAAGCAGCAGTCCATACAGAGTTTCCACCCCTTCGTTGAGTGCCTGCCCTACTACCAGAGATTCAATCCATTGCTGCACGCGTATTGTGATTCCCGCAATCCGCCGATCAAATAAAGAGTGCTTCACTGGCCGCTCCCCTCTTGAATAGAGGTAAGCATCCCAGATCCGTCTTTCGGGGGTAAACGTATCTCGAGGCCTCACCAACACGCGTCGGTGATCAACGCAATATGCGCTGGTCATGTAACACCAAGATTGGCGCCAAATAGGAAATCCTGTTCTCCGCATACTTTCTTTTAGACATGTAGAGCAGTAGGCGTGTCGGTAATGAATGTGAAGCAAACGAGACTGCCGGGAGGCAAACAGCTGCTGCATCAAAACCCCATCGGTACCATAGGTGGCACGCATCACTTTGAAAAGCTCTGTGGCACAATCAAACTCAATGTCCTCGAATGCGGGGAAAGGCCACGACTCCACTATCCCGGGAAGCACGCGTTTGGGGACAGAAAGGCCTCGATTGATTGCCTCCCGAAATAAGTGAGGGTTTCGGAGCTTGTTGTGGGCAAGCCCCCGCATCACCCAGGAAAGTAGCGTTTCTCCCAGAACGAAACGAGGCGCTGCCCCTGATGAGAACTCGTCGAGCAAGTTAGAAATTCCACATGTTACGCAGACACTCGATTGGCAAAGATGGACAAGCCTTGTAGCTGGAGTTACGCGCTAGTGTCTGGAGGATTTGAATGAGAGCGCCACTGGCACCATGAGATCTATCCAAAAGACCCTTGATGAAATCGTCATTGAGCAATTGAGAACGTTTGAAGCCACATGCCTCCCCAACCCGTGTAATGAAGGTTCGGAACTGTTGGTCATCCTGCCACAAGCCGATGTCGACATAGCGAGCCTCCTTGGCAACGACCTTTTTCAGATCTCCATCTAAAATATTGAGCCCAGACACAGCCAATATTTTTAAGTTCTGAAATCGCCGTAGCAGGGCCCCGACTAAATCAATGGAATTATTTCGTTGCTCCGCACCGCCGCCAAAGTGAACTCTTGCATCGTCAAACACCAGACGAAACTCTCGACCACCGATCAGATCGTCAAGTGCATGTTCGACATTTCGAAAAGACATAAAATGACTGTTCAAGGGAAGGCCCAGAGCTGCCGCGAATGCCGAGTAGACGTTGCCATATGCCGTAGTAAACCTTCCAGGCACATAAGCAGTATACACTTGTGCCCGGTCGGCACTTTTAAGTAACCTCATGGCAACTGTAGTTTTTCCTGTTCGAGCCTCCCCACCCAAAATAGTAAATACGTTATCGGAAAAGCCTCCCATAATACCCTGTTGTGCTTGATGCTGCTTCGGACACAATAGATACTTCATTCGTCAACTTCTGACGGGAGTATGCGGGTATTCCATTTTGACCGATTAGCGGCCTGCAAGCACTTAAGAGTAATTTTCTCGTCGCCCCATATTACTGCCAAACAGGCCGCCGCTCGAAGTAGAGAGCAGATATTTCCAATTACCCCCGATGTAACGCCATAGATATAATCGGCGATTGGCTTAGAGGAAAGATGCGACTTCTTGGCGAGGGGAACGATTTCTTCCCAAGTATCCAAAAAATTAAGATACTCCGCATCTGTTTTAGACCACGGAGTAAGTTCGTAAAGCTCAAATCGGCGTACATACTGAGCGTCGATCGCGAGCGCGTTGAGAGCCTCATCAATACCAAAAACGAAAAAACTGAGATAAGCCGGTGCCCCGCATAAACCTCGCAACAAGGAGAGGAATGTATCCTGCTCACCCTTAGAAAGCCCCTTGATAGAGTCATGGAACTCATCCATAAATACACCGCGAATATCGTTAGCGATGCAGTATTCGGCTACCATACTAATAGGAATCCCAGCTTTCCCAGGATCCATACCCAAGGCCGTCAAGAGTTTCACCATAGGCTTTGTTTTTTCAGTGTCCTTGACGAACGTGACATACCTGACTTTATGGCGCCATGAGGCGTTCATCCCCCTAACCGCATTGCAAATTGTTGTTTTGCCGTGATTAGAACCGGCGGACACCACTAGACACGGAGCCTCCATACTGCCACGTGTGATGTTAAGCATATTATGAACAATGTTAGAAACGGTGAGCAAATGCTCCGTGTCGACCTTGATGTCTTGCCGAATGATCTGGCAGCGCTCCTCATCTGATAAGGCCAATGCATAACGCTGATTCTCATGCAAATGTTCTCCATCCAACATCAATTCTCCCACTTCAGTGTTTTACGAGTTTGATCAACACTAAGTTCTTTGGTTTTTCCCTGAAGCAGATGTCCTTCCCCGCCGTAGGAAAGAAAAGACATAGTTTCAGCGGCCGTAACTTTCTTGGCGACGTTTTGCCGGAGCCGTTTGGTCGTAGCCTTTGAATTTTCCACTAACTCATGATTCTCCAAGCGAACTTGGTGCAACTCCTCGTCCACCAGTGTTCCCGGGCGACGGTCGCGAGGTCGCGAAAACGCCCAGTATTCGCTGTACGAGACAGGTGTTTTCGTCAGATCCGAATAAGGAATTTCATGATACCGGCCATCTTGGCGCAACCATATCTTTGAAAGGTTCAATGGATTGTACTTAAACGAAAGTCGTGAACCAACGAACCTTCTGAGTATTGCCGAAGAGTAGAATGACCTACTAAACTCGACACCCTTTGGTTGCACCGTTCGTATAACACTTGGAAAGAAGTCAAGAGCAAATGTTTGAAAGTTCCCCGGCATAGGAGGTACATAACCCGGCCCCTTCTTGGCCATCTCTGCATCCCAAACCTCGAACGGCGCAAGTCTGTTCAACCCTTCATGAGCACGCCCATGATAGATCGCCACTTCATTTGCGAACCACTCACAAAATGCTGAAAAGGTCATAGCTGAATGCTTGGCAGAGTCGTAGTCTGCTTTCTTCAGCACATTCGAGTAGGTAGTACCTGGCAGAAGATGCACCTTCCCCATCAGCGTACCGATAATCCGTTCAACGTGCCCTCCGTAATGCTTTTTTCCAACAGGCCGCAGCATGGGGACGATTTTGTAATATTGCAGGGTGGCTTCAAGTTCTGGGCTAGTAAATTCCGCGGCGTTATCCATACCAATTGCACCAGGCACTCCCCAGTACCTGTGGCGAGTATTCTGACCACCACCGAGAGCGATTGGAAAGTCTTGCTTAGGAAAACAGGCAGAAAGCATCGCCATGGCAACGCTGAGTGAGCTAGGCGGATGGAGTGCAAGATAGTAACCAAGAATAACGCGACTCTTAAGTTCGATAACTACCGTCAGCCAAGGCCGCATGAGTGGCCGACCATGCTCGTCGCAGATAATTACATCCACCCGTGTGTGGTCGATTTGCACCATAGTAAGTATGGTATCTACATGAATCATCCCTGGTTTCAGATCAAACTTTTGAAGCATCGGCTCTCTGCCGTGCAGAAGGGAGTAAACGGCTTTCTGCCCGAACGATTCAAGCCTTCGCCTCAGAGCATTAAGACTCGGGGTTTTAACACCCATGGTATGACATAGAGAGTCGACATATTCCCAAAGAGAAGAAAACGCTTCTAATTTTTTAGTCTTATCATTGAGGCGTTTCGAAATTGCTTTCTCCATGATTTTCTCTTGAATATCAGAAAGCAATCGTGAATTTTTTTTACGCCCCCTGACACTTCTAACAAGAGAAACAGCACCGAGTTCTGGGTCATATCTTTTCAATAGACGTCGAATCGTTGTTTCTGATGAGTCGAGTTTTTCGATAAGCTCTGCCCGTGAAATTTTGCCCTGTAAGTAGTCGTTAATATTTTTTGCTCGATCCGAAGCAATAGCCAACTCTTTGATATTGACGTCTGTTTGTTCCATCCAAATCAAACGGCGATCGTTGTATAGCTCATGTTTTTCTTGATCGACCTCAACCAGATTTACCTGAGTAAAGAGCACATCAAAGGAGTGCTCACTTTCCAGGCTTTTTAGGGTAATGTTGCCATCAACTCCACAAGCTATTACTCGATATACCTTTTCCTCAAAGCTAACTAAGTTTCCTTCGACTATGGGTTGCAACATAAGGACTCGGCACCGACTGGTTGAAAATCTAGGTGTGCAAGCATAGTTCTAAACCCCCCGAACTTGTCAACAGTCATATATTTGGCGTTAGGCATCAACTAATTTTGCGTTAGGCACTGACTTAAATTTCGTTTATTGACGAAGGACTTGAACTTGATATTGTGTTAATTGACGCCGAACTTAAAAATATTGAATTAATTGACACGCCTAGTTCCAGCAATAAGCGGGCCAAGCACCTGTGAGCGCCGTATTTACGAGTCATGGATTATTATTTAATAAAATTTTCCGCTCGCCGCGTGAAGTGTCAATTATTCAATAAATACATCTAAGCTGAATAAAATTTAGGTACGAACTCTTGATGTATGAACCTCATTCACGTTGGAGGGGGCATTTCCTGAGCCAGCCCCAAATCAATTGACAGCCTTGAAAGAAATTATTCGATTTTGGGACTCGAAATAACCGCCAAGATAATGGCACGACTCTATAAACTGGAGTCCCAGGAGCTGTTTCCGACGCCAAAATAGGCTAATTATTGTATTAAAAAGCTGCTTTTACTTATATTGACAGCGAGCCAAGTCAGCCTATCAGAGCGCCTGTAATCTCAGCCTGTGACCCGCACTCCACATTCAATGGCATAGCAAGGGGTACCTAGCCCCTTCCCCCCTTCGTAGCCAGCCATGGTTAAAAGTCGACGTAATGTGCCCTCCAGCGCCCTATGGGGCTTACAGAAGGCGTTACCGCGCGCTGACCATCGTTCACGAGGCATGTATCCAACTTTGTTTCCGTGCACAAGGCTGTAGCTGAGAGTAGTCACTGTCTATTTGAGTCCTCCCTGATCCCCCGTGTTAGTAAACGCTCCTTGAACAACGGCTTTACGACGGAAAACAGGAGCGATCCTTCTGGACTTTTAGAACTGGCTGATTTCTCCAGGCCTCACGGGCTTAAACCTTTAAAAAAAACTTCTACAAATCAATAGGTTGGATGCCATTACCAAAACCTGGATGCAGCTGTTATTTAAGCCCCCCCGTGCGTATACGGGCTAAGACTGCACTCTCTTTAAAATGATCAAATCCACTATTGCATCTAGGCTTTCAGCCATTTTTAAAAGTCAGAATCGCTAGAAGCCACGGTTCCTGAGGGCTTGAGCGTTTAACCACTTTTAAAGGAGGGCCACACCGATAGCCTGCACTGATGATCCACGACGAGTTCATTTTTGGTCTCCATTGGTCCTCGTGGTCTCCGCTTAACGAGTTCACTTACCAGACCGGTGTGGGTCGTGGCGGGCTTCGGCGCGCCTGATTTTGCCTATTCGTTTGATTTAAGAAGGCTTTCTGGGGGCGGCTTGTTCGTTTACGGCATTACTTACGTCACAGGTCTATCTGCAAGCGCGTCGCTGTGTGAAATCTGAAGCGTTCAGCATGGAGTTGGCGCGTAGATTTCAAGGGCTGCCTACGTGTAGAAGACAGGCGCCGGCTGATGCACCTGAAAATTAGGTTTGGCGTTGCACTTTTTGTGCTTGAAGGCTGTAGAGCTTTTCCTGCCACCAAATACCCTGGAAGCTCACCAGAATTTGACTGGATGAAATGCTCAGTAAAATGCCAGTCCGTTACCGTTGTTAACCACAACTTTGACTTGTTAACCACCGTAGTTAACAAGTCAAAAAACAGAGTTACAGCGTTGTACTGAACCTCCATGGTAACCTTGGTTTGCCTAGCGCTCCTGGGATTTCAAGCCTCCGTATCGCTGTTCGAGCTCCGGGGTTTTCCGGTTGAAATGGTCACACTTATTATCACTCGTGTTGCTCTGTCAGCCGTGATAGTAATCATCGGTTTCGGTAGGTGTTGCCCCTCCTTATCTACCAATAAAACGTCGAGCTCAGACGTACAAAACTCAACGGACCTCTCCATTTTTTGGCACCCTGCAAGAATGGGTTGGAGAACATCAGAACGCCTTGGAGCAGCAAGTCTGACGAGTGATTTGTGCTTTAGAGGATAGTCAATGCACTACCAACCGCCAAAGGCACACTAACAGGCTCTACATGGAGAACATTAGCTAGCTCAACTAAACGTTCATTTAGTTGAGCTAACTTATGAGCGCCCTGCCCATACGGCTATTTACCCGAGGGCGCCCCTGCTTGAATAGTCAGGCTTTCTAAAATGCAAGATCTTTTTGCGTGATTACTTTGCGAGCTCAAGTATTAAGTCGGACCCCAATACTAGCGAAAGAGGACGGTAAGAACTCTGATTAATGCCACTGATGTTTTATTTCCTGCCACTGGATGTCTGATAGCCACTTATCTGCCATCGGAAAGAAAATGCTCTCCTCAGCTTCCATATGATCGTAGTATTTCCTGATGAAGTCATCGATGGCATCAGCGATGACTCTCGCCTCCCGAGTTGAGTCCTCCAACATATTGAGCTGTCCAGCAATACGCTCAAATGCCAATAGCTAGTCGGTGTGCTGTAGGTTGAAAAAACCAAATCCCGCTCATTCGGTTCCGGGGAAAGCGCTATGTTCTGGTTTCGCCATCATCAATGTGCTGTGGGTGTTAGCGTTCGGCATGGCACGGATGCCTGGCAAAACCCAGCCATAATCCGGCCACCTCCCACGTTTCACTCAACACCCTACAAAACAACGATGGTCACGACGTCCATGACATCGGCTGCCTTCAATACTGTGCTGATGCAACGATAGCTCCAGTCCTTCGCCCTGCCCTATTCTATCCCTTCCTATTGGACCTGCTACTCTTTCACCAAATAGCAACTCAAGGGTTCACGCCGTGAAAGGCGCTCTCCCTTCTTTGTGACTCACACAGCTGCTAAGGAGCCGGAAATGAAGCATGCTTTTTTTGCAATGATGGCCCTACTCTTTTGCTCTTTGAGGTTGATGCAATACAGCAATACCTGCATCAGCAGAAGTAGTGTATCCGTCTCGACTAGACGATTATGCTGAGCCTGACTTTCTCATTCTCGTGTCAGCCAGAACCCAAAATTTTGTCATCGCGCTTTTGGTGAAATTAGTGAGCGCCCGTCAGCTCAACGCTGTCACGGTACTCCGGCACCGAGACCGACCACCCCAGCTCCAGGCTGATGCGTCGGCGCAGCACATCCGAGGCATTGGGTTCCCCGTGCACGACATAGGTGTGTTTCGGCGGCCGCTTGAAGCCCCTCAGCCACTGCATGATTTCATCCCCGTCGGCATGAGCAGACAAGCTTCCCATAGGCACCACTTCGGCCCGAATCGGCACGTCCTTGCCATGGATGCGCACCGATGGAGCCCCGGCGACGATCTGTGCACCACGAGTTCCCCCCGCCTGGAAACCGGGAACCAGCAACGTATTGAGCGGGTTGGGTGCTAGCGCCTTGAGGTGGTGAAGCACCCGCCCCCCGGTGGCCATGCCACTGGCGGCAATGATCACCGCTGGGATGTGCTGTTGGTCAAGATCCATGGAGTCTCTGGCCGAGCGCACGAAATGCGCAACATGGCACATGCCTTCGCACTCCTCCATAGACAGCCGGTGCTCGCTGCGAAAGCGCTGATACAAGCGGGTAACATCGGTGGCCATGGGGCTGTTGAGGTAGATCGGCAGGTCGGGGATCACCTTCTTCTGTTTCAGGCAATACAGGTGATACATGAGCAACTGCGCTCGACCGACGGCGAACGACGGCACCAGGGTAATGCCGTGGCGAAGTGCCGTGCGGTTGATGACCTCGGCCAGTTGCTCCTCTGGAGCCTCGACAGGGTGCTGACTGTCGCCGTAGGTCGACTCCACCAGCAAATAATCGGTCTGTTCGATTGTTTCCGGGGCGAACATCAACGGATCATTCGGCCGCCCCAAGTCCCCGGAGCACACCAGGGTGATGCCATCTGCGACCACTTCCACCGTGGCCGCACCGAGGATGTGTCCGGCGCAGCGCAACTGGATGCTCATCCCTGGGGCAATGTCGACCCGATGGTGCAACGCCATTGGCCGCAATAGCTTCAGCGCCCTCTCAGCGTCTTGTTCGGTGTACAGCGGCAAGGCCGGGTCGTGCTTGGAAAGGCCATGGCGATTCGCGTACTCAGCCTCCTCCTCCTGTAAACGGCCACTGTCGAGCAGCAGGATTTTGACCAGCTCACAGGTGGCGGCCGTGGCATAGACCGGGCCGCGATAACCGTTGCGCACCAACACAGGCAGGTAGCCGCTGTGATCCAGATGAGCATGGGTCAGAACGATGGCCTCCAGGTCTCGAACCGGCAGCTGAAAAGGCTCCCAGTTGTGCAAGCGCAGCTGTTTGTAGCCCTGGAACAGGCCGCAATCGATCAGTACATGTTTGTCGTTATGCTCCAGCAGGTACTTGCTGCCCGTGACCGTGCCAGCCGCACCGAGAAATGTCATTCGCATGCCCATCTCCTTGAACATTGATAGGGGCTCTATTGATCGCTCTTTTACGTCCCTGGGCATTTGATTTTTATCAACCGAGGCCGTACCAACGACCAATATCAGCCTCCATCACCACTATTCGGCGCTAAAGCAGCGGTTTGACGATCATCAAACTGCAGGGAGCCCGATCCAGCGTGCTCTCGGCGGTACTGCCAATAAAAATGCTTACCCCCCTATGATGCACGGTCCCCATAACAATCATGTCGAAGGCATTATTCGCCGCGAAGCGCTCGATCATTGTGTGGGGAGTTCCGGTCACTCGATGCCGTCGTACCTGTGGAACCCCGTAGCGTTCGGCGAGCGTATCAAAGGCCTCTTCCTGGGCGTCGTTGACGGCATCTCTTAAACTTTCTCTCAGGGCCAGGTTTTGCAGGTTTACCTCGGAGTCACCCTCTACTGTCCAGCCACTGACGTTCAGCAGATGCAACTTCGCTCCACAGGACGAGGCCAGCGTCGAGGCCATGTCGAGAATCCGGTCATTGAGCCCTTGCGTCAGCTCTTCGAGATGGGAAAGGTCGATCGCCGCGAGAATTTTCATGGGCGACGGGTTTCTTGCATCGGTAACCAGGTGCAAGGGCGCCGGGCAGTCACGCAGCAATAGCCAGTCCAGGGGCCTGTAGAAAACCCGTTTAAATGCCGATACACGCTGTACATCCTTGATCACGATGTCCGCCCGAAAGTCATTCACGTACTCAAGCACCTCCTCGATACTCGGTTTGGCCCAGACCACTTCCGTGGTCACTTGCAGGCCTTTGCACTGCCCAAACCGGGCTTGCTGCTCAAGCCAGTGACGGTGTACCTGCAAGTACCCCTCGCGCGCCTGCACCATGGCTTCATGGTCAAACAGCCCAGCGACAGCCAATGCTTCGACGTAATCGAAAGCGACCATGTGCAACATCGCACCTGTCGCTCTGGCCAGGGACTCTGCCCGATCAAACGCGGGGGTACGGGCCATTTCGCTCGGAGTGATCAGCAGTAAACGGTGAATGTCTAACATCACACACCTCGTCGGCAGACGCTTTGTCAGTTGAGTCTGATGAACAGCACACCTGTGCTGGCTTTCCATCAGCAAACGGATCGACGAAAAAAACATCACTGATGAATATCAATAGTGAGTGGAAGGCGTTGGATGAGGTTGATAAAGATCACAAAAAGCAGTCGTCGTACGCTTAAGACTGAAAAGCGCCTTTTCTGAAAGAAATATTGTTGATACCGCTCAATAAATGCCCGGCCCCAAGCGTAGAACCATAAGTAGCTACCGGGCTCCCGCTGTCCGTTGCGAGCTACGTATCGAACACAGCGGCCCACACGCCTAGTCCGTATCAGGAGTGAAGAAAGTGGAAGATCACCTGCTGATCGCCTGATGCACAACAGGGTCTGACAGCTCGGGGTTCAGCGTAAACCCGGTTCCCGAGCTGATGGCGTCTAGAATCGTATTCAGATGCCCAAAGGGCTATCGGCACAGGAACTTCGCCATGCTTGCGGTAACGCTGATCAATACACTGGTGGTAATCGTGGCTGTGATTATCCACTACGAATGTTTGTTACGCCTGAATGACTGGCTACCCAGGCTCAAGCTTTGGAGTCGCTTCCGGATCGTCGTCGGGGTATTTGGCGCGCTACTCGCCCATGCTCTGGAAGTCTGGTGCTTCGCGCTGGTCTATTACCTGATGACACGCTCGGGCGAGTGGGGAGGTCTGAGAGGTAACTTCGATGGCTCGTTCATGGACTGCGTGTACTTTTCCTTCACCACCTTTACCACCATCGGATTCGGCGATATCTCGCCCATGGGCAAACTCAAGTACCTGACCGGGTTGCAGGCACTGACCGGCCTGGTGCTCATCTCCTGGACCGCATCGTTTCTGTTTCTCGAGATGCAGAAATACTGGAAGAGCAAATAGCCGCCTCGGGTGGACAATTGCTTCCACGCACCTAGTGTCTATCTGTTAGGCCCCATCTCCGTTCGTCGTACATCCTCCCCCCGGTTTACACATTAAGGGCTGGCCTGGGTTCTCAACACCTATGCTTGATACATTCATTGAGGGGCGCGTCATGTCACCGTTTGAGGTCCACCCCCATCAGGCTCATTACCTCAAGGCTGCCTGTTCCAACTGCAGCGTGCTGGAGTTGTGCCTACCAATTGGCCTGACCGGCCAGGAAGTCGAGCGATTGGACACCCTGATCATCCAGCGCGTGAAAGTCAAAAAAGGTGCAGCGTTGTATCGAACAAGCGATCCATTGCGCTCGCTTTACGCAGTACGCATAGGCTCTTTCAAGACTAATGTGCTGTCTCTAGACGGTCGCGAGCAGGTCACCGGTTTTCAAATGCCCGGCGAGATGCTCGGCCTGGACGCCATCAGCGAAGAGCGGCACGCCTGCAACGCTTTCGCTCTTGAGGATAGCGAAGTGTGCCCCATCCATTTCGCCCAGCTAGAGAAGCTCGCCCATGAGTTGCCTTCACTGCAGCACAACCTGAACAAACTCCTGAGCCGCGAAATAGTGCGTGATCACGACATGCTGATGTTGATGGGTAATATGAACTCGGACGAACGGCTGGCGGCCTTTCTGCTGAACCTGTCGCAGCGGCTTAACATGCGCGGCTACTCATCCAGGGAGTTCGTACTGAAGATGCGTCGCGAAGAGATCGGCTCCTACCTGGGGCTGCGCCTGGAAACCGTCTGCAGAGGCATTGCCCACCTGCGCGACCAGGCTCTGGTCGAAATTTCGGGCCGTAACGTCAAAGTCCTGAATATGGACGGGCTCAAGCATCTGATCGCAGGCTGTCACCGGGACACACCTCTCTGACGCCGTAGGTATCTTCGCCTCTGGAGAATCGTCATGCGCGCTATGGTGCTGCATACCCCCTGACCGCCAAACCGGGTGACCTCACCGCCAGAATGCTGCCAGGCACCGAATAAAGAGCCCGTTCAGTGGTGCTGCCAATCAACCGATCCAACCCGACCCGATGCACAGTGCCCATCACCACCACATCGGCCAGGTACTCTTCGACAAATTCACTCAATGCCCGAACCGGTTGGCCCATGACAAAGTGCCGACGTTCAGGGGGTACACCGTAGCGGTCGGCCAGGGTCACAAATGCCAGGTGCAGGGACTCACGCAGCTCCTCGATGAAATCCACACCCCATCCTTCGTTGACCAATGCTGAATCACCGTTGAAGGCTGGCGACAAGTCATAGGCGTACAGCAAATGCAGTGGTGCATCGCACTGCAGGGCAAGGGCGTTCGCGGTTTGAATGATGGTGTCGTTGAGGCCGCTGATTTGGGTTTGCGGGTCGAAGGGGTCCACCGCCGCCACGATCCGATGAGGCAAACCGTAACGGGCCTGGTTGACCAAGTGCACAGGCACCGGGCACTCACGCAGCAGATGGCAATCGAGTGGCGTGATGAACACCCGTTTGAGCGCGGGCTCCAACGTGGCGTCCTTGATCAGCAGGTCAGGCTTGAACTCCTCGACTTGCTTCAAGATATCCAGCAGTGGATGGGTGGTGAAGACCACTTCGACCGAAACCTTTAGCCCCTCTCCGCTCAGCCGCTGGATTTCCTCCGACATCCAGCGACGATAGCGACGCAGATAGCTCTGAAAAGCCACCTCGTCGACTTTTTCCTCCCACAAATGAATGATCGGCACCGGTTCGACAAAGGCACACACGTGCAAGGCCGCCCCGCTCGCCTTGGCCAGGGCGACCGCGCGCAGCAAGGCCGGAGATTGATGCAGGGTTCGGTCGGCGATCAGCAGTAAACGTTGATATTGACCCATCACACACCTCGGCGCGACGCCGGTCGATCCACCGGCATGTTCCAAGACTGCGCCCATTTCCCCCCCAGTCAGGTTGATCTACATCAAGTCCAGGCGATTGATGACACCCCACCGAGTATCTGATCCAGATCAGATTCGACCGCCGCCAATGGCGTAAAAAGGAATGAACCGCGTGGCCTTTTACCGCACGCGCCCCCTTTATGTCAGATGGAGGATTGCACCATGCTCACTGTCAAAGACCACAACGAGCGAGCCGCTGCCGCCTATGCCGCGGTCTCTGGACAATACTGGATTGAAGCGCTCAGGGATGGCCGACATGTACTGATCCGGCCATTGATGGAAAAGGACCGCGAGCGCGAGTACGCCTTCATCAAGCGCTTGTCCCCCGAATCCCGGCATATGCGCTTTCTTGCGCAAATCAATGAACCCGGTACAGCCATGCTCGACCAATTGATGGACATCGACTGCAAGCAGCGCATGGCTTACATCGCCTTGATCCACGAAAACGGTCAATTGATCGAAATCGGTATCAGCCGCTATGCCGTCACCGCCGAACATGAATGCGAATGCGCGATCACGGTCGCCGATGAATGGCAGCACCTGGGGCTGGGTACGCTGTTGATGGAGCATTTGATCAAGACCGCCCGCAAGAACGGTTTTCATCAGATGTATTCCATTGATGCCTCAAGCAATGCCCCCATGCGTGATTTGGCAAAAGCCCTGGGATTTGAAGTCCATAATGATCCTGACGATACCCGCCAAGTCATTCATCGCCTCATGCTGTAAAAAAACGCCCCTTGGAGCACCAGACACTGGCGCTCCAAGGGGCGATTCAACATCTATGACTGCAACAGCTCGCCCGGTTTGATCGCCAGCACACTGCACGGCGCTTGATGCAAGAGATGTTCGGCGGTGCTGCCCAAAAGTTTGTTCAACCCACCATGCTGCACCGTCCCCATGACGATGACGTCCGTCAGATGATCGGTCGCGAACTTGCAGATACTCTGCAGTGGTGCGCCCTCAATGAAGTGGCGACGATCAGGTGGAACGCCATGGCGCTCGGCCAAGGCTGCAAATGCTTCATGTTGAGCCGCCCCTAATGCCTCATAGACACCGGTGGCAAGGGGCAACGCGCCAAAGCCCATGTCCGAGGCGTATACCGCTACCCAGTCATACACATGCACCAACTCAAGGCGGGCGCCGCACTGTTCGGCCAGTTTCACTGCCGCCTCGATAATCTGATCGTTGAACACCAGGTCCTGGTCTTCACTGCGCAACACATCGACGATCGCCAGCATGTTGCGTGGCCTTGGGTTGCAGGCGTTGGTGACCAGATGCACCGGTACCGGACAGTCGCGCAGCAACTGCCAATCCAGTGGGGTAAAGAATATCCGCTTCAACGCAGACTCCTCCTGGGCATCCTTGATAATCAGGGCCAAGGGCATCTCGTTGACGAAGTGAAGGATCTCTTCATAGGGGTGTTGGACCCAGACCACTTCACACGTGACCTCGACCCCGTGTTTCTTCGCCAGCTCGGCTTGCTGCTCGAGCCATTGCCGATGCGTTTGAAGATAACCCTCCTGAGCCAGGCTTATTTGCTCGGGGGCAAACAGACCGGCCACCGCCAAGGCTTCGATGTAATCGAACGCCACGATATGCAAGGGTAATTGCGCCGCCAGAGCCAGGGCCGTAGCGCGCTCAAACGCCGGAGTACGGGTCATTGCTGGGGGGGCAATTAACAATAAACGTTGAGTCTGCGACATAAGGCACCTCGGCACGCGGCCATTTCAATGCGGTGAGTAGGACTCAAGGTTGAACGCTCCAGACGCAGACGACTTGATCTTTATCAGCTCTATGCATGCTGCTCCTTGCCTTAACGGATACGGCGAGGCATCAAACGCCTCAGTGCAACAAGATGCCCGTCCACATCGACAGCGTCAGCAATACCTGCCCTGGGATGACATAAGCGGCAAACCGTCGACCACCGCTGACCCAAGCCACCACACACTTGCTCAGCGAATTGCTACTGACAGCGATCATCGCAGGACCGGCGATGGCATCGAAGGGTATCTGGCCGGCCTTGGCGAGTGAGGCAATGGATGCCGTCGAGGAATGAGCATCGGCAAAACCGGTAAAGACCGCTGTCAGCATTATGCCCACCTGGCCAAAGTAACTGAGCATCACCGAAGACAGTAAGGTAATAGCGGTTATGGTCAGCGTCACAATCAAGGCCAGCCTGAGATTGAACGCACCACCGACCTTGATCGGCTCGTCGGCGCCTCCCGTCGGTTTGGGAAACATCAAGCAAACACCATACAACGCCGTGGCAACGATGCCGGATAACAGTGCCCCCCACATAGGCCGCAACAGACCAGGATCGACTGTCCCGAGTATCAGGCCCACTTGAGTCACAGTTGCCAGATTGGAAAGCACCGCAGCGGCGCTAAGGACTCTGATGTTCGCCGGTTCCTTGGCGACGATATGCCCCATGACCGCGATGGTTACAATACTGGATGCAAACCCTGACGCGATTGCACTGATCGGATAGCCATAGCGGGTGCCCACGGTGCGAACCGCGATATGCCCCACCGCACCTACCGCCATCAACAGCACGGTCAAGGTGCAAATGGTACGTAAATTGATTGCGGCATACGGCCCGATGAAGCGATCCGGCGCCAGGGGTAGCACCACCAGCGCGGTGATCAGCAATACCAGTCCATCGCGCATTTCCGCTTCGGTCAGCTGGCTGCGTGCAAAGTGATGCAACCTCTGCCGATAGGTCAGCAGTCCCGCCATCACCACGCCAATGGCAATGGCCAACTCGGGAGCGGTGTCACACATTGCCCCCAATACCAACACCGTGAGCAAAGCCACTTCACTGGTAATGCCAGGATCGTTGCCAAGGTTTCGCCAATAAGCCACGGTGAGCAGCAGCGCCAGACAAATTGCAACGATCCCCAATAGCAGACCGTCGCCCACCTGCACAGTGACATAACCCAACAACGCGGTGATCGCGAATGTCCGCAACCCGGCACAGGCCCGGCTGTCACCCCGTCCTTTATGGCGCTCGCGCTCAAGCCCCACCAGCATGCCGATCCCCAGCGCAGCGGCTGCATTGGCCATGCCGAAGGTTTCATTCATTGGATATGCACCTGGTCATGCCCTCCCTGAGCTCGGCACTTATCTCGCGAGGTCAGCCAACGCCCTTTGCACAACGGCAGCGCCAGATTGGTTACCAGGCGCCTGTCCGGTCAACGGTACTGTGGCGGCGGTTACCGGCCAGGCATGAGGCGCATTGATGCGCGCCTTGAGTTGCCTGACGAACGCCTCGGCTTCATCCAGACTGTCGAAACCCGCCTCCCACCCATCCATGTGTACGAGCCAGCGATGTCTTGCCAGTTGTTGTGTTATTTCAATGATCATAGCCAGCCTCGGTTCAAGTCCCGTAATCGGGTCTGCAGGCGGTGCGTCCTGGCTTCCAAATACTCCATCACAGTGTAATCGCGACCTTCATCATGCCGTCACGTTGATGACCAAACAACTCATAAGCCGCTTCAATATCGTCCAGTTTGAAACTGGTGGGTCACCAGCGGTGACAGATCTACGCCACCGCTGGCCACCACCACCGCCACCAAGCGGCGCTCGCCGCTTTCATGGTTGCCATGATGATCTCTCCCGCCCTGTACGAGGGCTTGAAATACGCACGAACCTCAGGCTGCACCGGGGTCGAGGACGAGAAATTGATCATGGTCAATAATTCCGGGATTCGAGGTGTAGCAAACGACCGTATGTCGGGCGACGGGGCCGGCCTCTCGCCCGTTTGATACAGATCAAACTCGGGCGCCTGGCTAGCGGCACGATCAGACCATGGTTTCAGGAGCTAACGATTCATCGCTCCCATAGAAGACCGCCGATTTTGTGTCTACCCATGAGAGGTTCGTCATGTCTGGTCAATCACGCTTTATGCTGATCGTCTCGCCACTGATGCAACACAGTCCGGCCTTCGGCAGGGCCGCAGCACTGGCCAAGGCCGAAGGTGCGGCGCTACACATCGTGGCCTTCGACTACCTGGAAGGCCTGGCGACTGCCAGCCTGGTCAACGACCAGGCCCGGGAAGAGATGCGTCTGGGTTATGTCGAACGCCACCGCCAGTGGCTTGAGGAACAGGCCAGGCCCTTGCGCAAGATTGGCCTGGAGGTCACCACCGAGGTGACATGGGTCGAACGCCCACTCCAGGAAATCCTCATCCACCTCAAAGAACAACCCATAGAGTTGGTGATTAAAGCGCTGGAGCATGAATCGCTGCTCTCGCGCCTGATGTTCACACCTCTGGACGTGCACTTGCTGCGCGAGTGTCCGGTACCGCTGCATTTCGTCAGTAATACAGCACATGCGTTGCCTCGCAAGGTGATTGCGGCGGTCGACCCTTTCCACCGCGATGGTCAGTACCAGGCCCTCAACGACCGGATACTCCACGAAGCAGTAAAACTGGCGAGCGCCTGCAACGCCGAGGTCGACGTCGTCTACGCTTATGACCTGTCATCCATCAGCGCAGACGAATTCGACTTCAACAACGTTTCGACCTTCTTTTCTTCAGGCAAAGCCAAGACGCTGTTCGACGCTCAGGGGGACACCTTCAACGCAATGGCCGAGCGCAATTGCATCCCGCCGGAACAGCGTCACATGATCATGGGCAACCCGGCCAAGGTCCTGGCCAGTTATGCCGATGCCTATGACGTCGACGTGATTGTCATGGGCCGGGTCGCTCATCGGGGAATGGGCCGATTGATTGGTAGCACAGCAGAAAGCATTTTGTACAAAATGCCATGCAGTGTGTGGGTGGTTTCACCCGAGGAGCTTGATGATTGATAACGGTGGATATTCACATGAGGTGATATTGGACAGGATGGCGTCCAGCGCTTTACCCGCCACTAGCCAGTTACTTGGGAGGTCTCGGTGGCCACGCCCTCAGGGTGTTTCGGGATATCCGGGAGGCTGCCATGGCAGCTGTTACCGATACGCTGAAGCTGTTTCTCGCCGGCGACGTCATGACCGCCCGCGGCATCGACTCAGTTCTGCCGCATCCTGGCGATCCGCGGCTTTACGAAGCTTACGTCAAGAATGCCGGCGATTACGTCCGGCTGGCAGAAAGACTCAATGGCTCGATTCCCCGCCCAGTCGATTTCAACTATGTCTGGGGCGCTGCGCTGGATGAGTTCAAGCTTCGCCAGCCACACGCACGCATCATCAATCTGGAAACTGCGGTGTCCCGCCGCGGACGACCGGAGCAAAAGGGCATCAATTACCGCATGAGCCCGGAGAACTTCCCGGCCATCAGTGCTGCCGGCATCGACTGCTGCGTGCTGGCCAACAACCATGTGCTGGACTGGGGGGCAGCCGGCCTGGCCGATACGTTAGATACCCTATCGAGCAACGGTATGTGCAGCGCCGGCGCCGGGCGCAACCGGCAATCTGCGCAAGCGCCCGCCGTGCTGCCGCAACCTGGCGGGCGACGCTTGCTGGTGTTTGGCCTCGGCGCACCCGACAGCGGCATTGCGCCGGACTGGGCCGCCACGGATAGGCGCGCGGGCGTCGCGCGGCTGGAGGACTTGTCGATGCAAAGTCTGCGCCCTGTGGCCAAACGGATTATCGAGGGCAAAAATCCTGGGGATCTAGTGGTCGCCTCCATTCACTGGGGCGGCAACTGGGGGTTCGAGATCCCGCGAGAGCAGGTCCGGTTCGCCCATGCCTTGATCGACGAGGCCGGAGTTGACGTGGTGCACGGGCATTCCTCGCACCACGTCAAGGGCATCGAGGTGTACCGCGAACGCCTGATTCTCTATGGCTGCGGTGATCTTCTGAACGATTACGAAGGCATCGAGGACCATACAGCCTTTCGCGGCGACCTGGGGCTCTTATACTTTGCCTCGTTGGACCCCGGCGGGCACCTGCAGTCGCTGGACCTGATACCCACCCGCCTCCGTCGCTTTCGCATCTGTCGTGCCGAAGGAGATGACCGTCAATGGTTGCACGACACCCTTTCTCGCGAGTGTGCACGCTTGGGCAGCAGCATCCAGCTGGGCGCGAACAATGCCTTCGAATTGCGTTGGTAGGAGCGTCTGGACACCGCCCAGGTCGAGGCATTTACAGACGCGCAACAAAAAACCCGCGCATGGCGGGTTTTCTGTTGATGGGGTCAAATCCTTTTGTCAGTTCAATCTGCGCTCCCGTATGTGAGCGATTCGTGAAAAGCATGTCGCAGGACTGAAAAGAAGACGGACCGCACCAAACACTCCCGAGTTCTGGCGCCCCCGGTCATCCACGTTATAGTTGAAGGGACCCAAACCACTTGGAGGGGGTATGCGCCAGATTGTCAGCAAAGAGCCATGGTGGGCTGCGCCGCCCAAACCTGGGCAGGATGAGTCTGAACTGGAGTGGGGTTGGCTGGTCACGTACAGCGAGGGCGAACCGCGCTTTGAGTTTGTCAAAGAGCGGCCGACGGATAACGAGATCCGCAATCGCAAGAGTTGCAGGATCACCACTCAGGAATAGGGACGGGGCTGCGTCCTTGCTCGCCCCGCTCCGGGTCACGCGAACCTCACACGCTTACGATCGTCTCGAAGCCGCCGAAGATCATCCGCTGACCATCGAAGGGCATTGAGTTGCCCTCCGAGCGGACTCGAGGGTCGGCCATGAACTGTTGCATGCCAGTGTCACGCGTTTTGCGGTCCGGCCAGATGATCCACGAGAAAACCACGGTCTCGCCTTCCTTGAGTTTCACCGCCATCGGGAACGAGGTCACCTTGCCTTCGGGCACGTCGTCCCCCCAGCATTCAGTCACGCTCAATGCGCCGTTCTCTTTGAAAATGGCGGCCATGAACTCGGCGTGTTGCTTGAATTTATCGCGGTTGGTGGTGGGTACGGCAGCAATGAAACCATCGACATAGGACATGATCACTCTCCTCGTTGAATTGCGTCATCGATTTACCGCTTAGTCGATCCGCAGGACCGCAAATCGACCGGCCTGTCACAGGATCCGACCAACGGGCACTTTCGCACCGGCTTCAGTGCTCGAACCCGCCATCGGTTTCATCGCCACGCTGTCAGAGCAGGACTTGCTCCTGATGCTCTGTCAGGTCCACGGCGAAGTGGCAGCCGTGGGGTTCGCGGGTGGTGAGCTCCACACGCCAGTTCTGATTGGTGCAGATCCGCTGAACCAGCGACAGCCCCAGGCCCAGCCCGTCGCCCCGGTGTTCGTCGCCCCTGACAAAGGGTTGGAACATCGCGTGGCGTTTTTCCTCCGGGATGCCGATCCCGCTGTCTTCCACGCTGAAGCCGTGGTCACGAAGGGTCAGGCGAATGAAACCATGATCAGTGTAGTGCCAGGCGTTGCGCAGCAGGTTGCCCATCACCGATTGCAGGAACGTCAGGTTGTAGGGGGTGTTTGAGGCCTGCTCGTTGACGTAGATGAACTCCAGACCTTTTTCCCGGATCAGCCGGCCCCATATTTCCGCCAGGCTGTCGGCGACTTCTTTCAAGGATGCGCTGACACCGTTGCCGGAGTCGCTGTCCCGATCACGCGCCAGCATCAGGAAGGTGTCGACCAGTTGCCGCATTTCATCGCTGGCCCTGGCAATACGGCTGACCTGGGCCATCGAGCGCTGATCCAGGGCACGATGGCTCAGCAAAAGCTCACACGAACTGGCGAGCACCATCAACGGGGTTCGCAACTCGTGACTCACATCGCTGGTGAAGAGTTTTTCCCGGCCCAGTGCCTCACGCAGTCGGCCCAGGGTTTGATCAAAGGAAACCGCCAGTTCGCCAACCTCGTCGACGGCATACTCGGGCGCCAGCGGTGGCGCGAGTTCCAGTAACTGGTCGCGGTGACGCACCTGGCGCGCCAGCCGGATCACCGGCGCCATGACGCGTCGGGCCAGCAGCCAACCCAACAGGATCGCCAGCAGGATGCTCAACACGAACCCGACAATCACCACTGCGTACAACACCCGTTCGCGTTGTTCGTGGCTTTGCTGATCTTTGAGCAGGATGTATTGGCGGCCGTCGACCACCCGCACCACGGCGTAGTAGTCCTCGCCGCGATAGACAATTTCCTGAAAGCCCGGATGCAGCGCCTTGAGCTGTTCGTCGGGGGTCATTTCGCCCAGCCCGCCCTCAAAGAAAAACAGCTCGTCTTTCTCCGGTCGATGGGTCCAGTCGTCGGTGTTGTCCATCAGCAGCAAACGTTGCAGCCCGCCACTCAGACTGGTCGTGGTGAGCTTTCCTTCAACGACGTGCACGGTCACGACAATACCGACCGCAAAGACCCCCGCGACAAACGCAGTCATCAGTGCGAAAACAATCACAATCCGTTTCGTCAGGCTCTGTTTGGAGTCCATGTCTTTCCAGTGTTTGAATGCCGGCTTCACACCTTGATGTCTTGCGCGACGAGTTTTTGGCTGCGACGCCGACGCTCAAACCAAAGGTAGACGACCGGTGTGGTGTACAACGTCAGGATCTGCGAGACCGCCAGGCCACCGACGATGGCGATGCCCAGCGGTTGGCGAAGCTCCGAGCCGGCACCGTGGCCGAACGCCAGGGGCACCGCACCGAGCAGCGCCGCCAATGACGTCATCAGGATCGGCCGCAGCCGCAACAAACAGCCTTCACGCACGGCGTCTCTGGCAGACAGGCCACGTTGCTGGGCCGAGAGCGTGAAGTCAACGATCATGATCGCGTTCTTCTTGACGATACCGATCAGCAGAATAATGCCGATCATCCCAAGTACCGACAGGTCCTGTCCACACAGCATCAGTGCCAGCAGCGCGCCGAACCCGGCGGACGGCAGGGTCGAGATGATCGTCAACGGGTGAATCGCGTTCTCGTAGAGCACGCCCAGCACGATGTAGACGGTCAGAATCGCCGCCAGAATCAGCCAGGGCTGGGATTTCAGCGAGTCCTGGAACGCCTGGGCAGTGCCCTGGAAACTGCCGACCACGGTGTCGGGCATCGCCACCGCCAGGGACGCCTGATTGATCGCGCTGACCGCATCGCTCAGGGCCTGACCGGGTGCCAGGTCAAACGACAGGGTAATGGCCGGAAACACCCCTTGGTGGTTGATGATGATCGGCACTTGCTCGGTCTTGATGCTCGCCAACAGACTCATCGGCACCAAGGTTCCGGAACTTGCACGCACATATAAATGGTCCAGCGTGGTGGTGGACGTCTGCCAGTGCGGGTCCAGTTCGAGAATCACATGGTTCTGGTCGAGTTGGGTGAACATCGTCGCGACCTGACGCTGCCCGAAGGCGTCGTACAGCACGTCGTCGATGGCCTGCACCGTCACGCCCAGTCGCGCTGCCGTGGCACGGTCGATCACCAGGGTTGCCTGCGCAATGGCCTGCTGCTGGTCAGAGGTCACGTGTTGCAGTTGCGGCAAGGTCTTGAGTTTTTCCAGCAACACCCCGCTCCAGTGGTCCAGTTCGGCACTGTCCGGGTCCTGAAGGGTGTACTGATACTGGGTTTTACTGGCGCGGCCACCGATCTGGATGTCCTGGTTAGCCTGCAGGTAGACCTTGACCCCGGACAACTGATCGAGGGCCGGCTGCAAGCGGCTGATCACCTCGCGGGCACTGTCGGTGCGCTCGCTGAACGGCTTGAGGTTGATCATCACCTTGCCCTGGCTGACCGTCGGGTTCGGGCCGATCCAGAAATACACCTTGGCCACCGCCGGGTCACGACCGACGACTTCGGCGACACGGTTGACCTGTTCACGCATGGCCAACGGCGAGATATCGGCAGCGGCTTCGGCCACGCCCTGGATCAGGCCGTTATCCTGCTGCGGGAAGAAGCCCTTGGGAATGCTCACGTACAACACCGCGGTCGCCAGCAATGTCGCCAACGCCACGCCGAGGGTCAGACGCTGATGGTCGAGTACCCAGTCGAGGCTGCGGCGATAGCCGTTGTGCAAGCCAGTGAACGCCCGCTCGCATGCCTGGGCGAAACGCCCCTCCTCGCTTTCGGCATGTGGTTTGAGCAGCCAGGCACAGAGCATCGGCGTGATGGTCAGCGAGACGATGCAGGACATGATGATAGCCACGCTGACCGTGACCGCGAACTCGCGCATGAGGCGCCCGACGATCCCCGACATCAACAGGATCGGCAAGAACACCGCGATCAGCGACACCGTCATCGAGACTATGGTGAACGCCACTTCGCGCAAGCCATCGACCGCCGATTGCAGGCGTGACTTGCCCATTTCCAGATGGCGCACGATGTTTTCCATCACCACGATGGCATCGTCCACCACAAAACCGACGGCAATCGCCAGGCCCATGATCGACAGGTTGTCGAGGCTGTAGCCGAGCAAATACATGACGCCGAAGGTCGACACCAGCGACAGCGGAATGGTCAGGCTGGGAATCAGGGTGGCGGTGGCCTTGCGCAGGAACACGAAGATCACCACGACCACCAGGGCAATCGACAGCAGCAAGGTGAATTGCATGTCATTGACCGAGGCTTCGATGGTCTGGGTGCGGTCGCCCACCACCTGGACCTGCACATCACGCGGCAATGAAGCGGTCAGTTCGGGCAGCTTGGCCTTGATCGTGGCGATGGTCGACAGCAGGTTGAAACCCGGTTGTTTGTGAATGTCGACGATCACCGTCGGCTCGGCACCCAACTGCGCGGCCTGCTGGGTATCTTCGGCACCGGCGATTACCCGGCCGAGGTCACCGAGTTTGATCGGCATGCCGTTTTTATAGGCAATCACCTGATCCCGGTAATGCTGCGGGTCGAGCATCTGGTCGGTCGCGCCGAGGGTGATGGAACGGGTCTGTCCGTCAAGGGTGCCCTTGGGCTGATCCACCGTGCTGACGCCGATCACGCTGCGCACGTCTTCCAGGCTCAGGCCGCGCGCGGCTAGCGCATCCGGGTCGATTTGAATGCGCACCGCCGGTTTTTGTTCGCCATGAAAATCCACCAGCCCCACACCGGGCATCTGCGACAAACGCTGGGCAATGTAGTTGTCCGCGTAACGGTCGAGTTCCGGCAGCGTGCGCGTCGGCGATGTCACGGCCAGCGACAACACCGTACCTTCCGCCGGGTTGACCTTGTTGAAGGTCGGCGTGCTGGTCATGGTCTTCGGCAAGTTCGGGGTGGCGGTGTTGATCGCGGTCTGCACATCCTGCGCGGCGCCGTCGATGTTCCGCGACAGATCGAACTGCAAGACAATCTGGGTCTTGCCGGCCGCGCTCGATGAGGTCATCGAAGTGACTTGCGGAACGGCGGCAAACGCTCTTTCGAGTGGCGTCGCCACCGATGAAGCCATGGTCTCGGCGCTGGCCCCGGAGAGTTTGGCGGTGACCTGAATAGTCGGGAAATCAACCGTAGGCAGGGGTGCCACCGGCAATTGGAAGTAAGCAAAAGCCCCGAGCAGCATGACCCCAAGTGCCAACAGGCTCAGGCCAACGCGTCGTTGAATCAGTCCGGCGAGCCCTTTCATCGCGCACTCTCCACGGGCGTGGCGGACACCAGCGCAGCGGCTTCGTCAGCCTTGATCGGCGCGACTTTGACGCCCGGCGCGATGCGTGACTGGCCTTGCACCACCACCGTTTCTCCAGCGGCCAGCCCCTGACGAATCCACTGTTGGCCATCGACCACGGCAGCTGCATCGACCTGACGCGTCTGCACTCGCTGATCGGCACCCACCACATAGACGAAGTTGCCCTGACGACCGAACTGCACCGCATTGGCCGGCACTACCGTGACGTCCTGACGGGTGCTGACCAGCAAGCGCGCGCTGACCAGTTCGCCGGGCCACAACTGGTTGGCACTGTTGTCGAACTCGGCCTTCAACTGGATCTGACCGCTGGCCGCAGCGACCTGGCTGTCGATGAAGCTCAGACGGCCGCGAGCGATTTCCTGATGGCCGTCGCGGGTCATGGCGACCACTTGCAAGGCGTTCTTGGCGTTTTCTTCGAGAATCTGCGGCAGTTCGTCCTGGGAGACCGCGAAGGCCACCGAGATCGGGTTCATCTGGGTAATCGTCACCAGGCCCGTGGCTTCCGCGCCATGGGCGATGGCGCCAACATCCAGCAAGCGCTGACCGGTGCGCCCGGTCAACGGTGCCTTGACCTGCGTGAACTCCAGTTGCAGGCGCGCATTATCCAGTGCCGCCTGGTCAGCCTGCACCGTGGCCTGCTGTGCCGCCAACTCGGCGCGATAGGTGTCGACATCCTGGGTCGGCCCGGCCTTGGCGGCCGCCAGTTTGCTGGCCCGGTCCAGATTCACCCGCAGGTTGGCCAGCTGTGCCTGATCCTTGGCCACCAGCGCTTGCGCCTGCGCCACTTGCGCCTGATAGACCCGTGGATCGATCACCGCCAACAGACTGCCGGCGTTCACTGTCTGGCCTTCCTTGAACAGGACTTTCTGCAACTCGCCATCCACCCGAACCCGCACATTGACGCTGTTGAGCGGCTGAACGTTGCCGATCGCACTGAGCCAGATCGGCAAGTCCTGTTGGCTGACTTGCGTCAGTTGCACCGGCACTGCCGTGGCTTCAGCCTTGGTGGGCGCGGCCTGGGCCCGTTTGATCCACTGAAAGCCGCCGACGCCGGCACCTATCAGGAGGACCAGTAGCGCCCAGGAGAGTGCTCGATGGCGAGGGTTCGCAACGCGTGGCTTGGCATTCATGGGTGAGACGCCTGAGAAGGAGAAAGAGAGGCGATGGCGTCGGGCGTGAAATCGCCGCCCAGCGCCCGAAACAAACCGACAGCGGCCTGCAGGTGTTGCAGGCGTACCTGCAACAACGTGTCTTCGGCCTGATACTGGGTGCGCTCGACGATCAGCAAGGTCTGGAAGTCGGTGGAACCCAGTCGATAACGAACCTGCGCCAACCTGGCGGCCTCGCGGGCGGAGTCCACCGCGGCCTGATTCAAGGCATAGCTTTTGTCCAGTTCGCGGGTGGCGCTCAGTTGGGTTTCGACGTCTTGCAGCGCCTCGATCACCGATTCACGGTAACTGGCGGTCAGTTCCTGTGCGTGGGCTTGATCAAAATGCAACTGGCCATTGAGCTGGCCGCCGGTGAATACCGGTTGGGCCAATGTGCCGACCACGCTCCAGATGTTGCCGCCAGCAATAGTGTCGATACCGCCGATCAGGTCCAGCGACAGATTCGGCAAAAACGCCGCACGGGCCACGCCTACATCGAAGTTGGCCGAGACCAGTCGCGCTTCAGCGGCTTGCACATCGGGCCGCTGACGCAGCAGGCCGATCGGCAAGCCAGCGGACGGACGCGGAACCTGCAAACCGTCAAGACCTGCGCTTTTCAGGTGGAAACCTTGCGGCGTCTCGCCCACCAGTACCGCCAATTGATAGAGCGCCAGATCGCGCTGCTGACGCAAAGGTGGCATCGCCGCCTGGAAGGTTTCCAGGGCATTGCGTTGCTGCGCCACTTCAAGATTGGACACGGCGCCCTGACTGGCCTGGACTTCGACCAGGTCGAGTACCTGCCTGGCGTCATCGGCAATCGACTGGGCCAGGCGCAGCCGTTCTTCCAGCGACAAGACCTGGAAGTAGCTGTCGGCGATGCTCGCCCCCAGGCTCATGCGCAGGGTTTGTGCATCGAACACACTGGCATTGGCCAGCGCGTCGGCGGAATCGGCGGCCGCGCGTTGTTTGCCCCAGAAGTCCAGTTCGTAGGTCGCTTGGGCGAACACGCTGCTTTTTTTCGTGGTGCCGTAATTATTCTGACGCTGAACGTTGCCACCCAGCGCCACTGTCGGATATTGACCGGCACCGACGACCTGAGCCGAAGCGCGTGCTTCTTCGATGCGGCTGGCCGCAGCTTTAAGGGTGTAATTGGCCGAGAGGCCGCGGGCGATCAGGTCATTCAGTTCAGCACTGTGGAATTCGCTCCACCACTGCCCTCCTCGTGCGGCGGAGGTTTGTTCGGCGCCATTCCAGTTTGCCGCCAGCGGCACGTCCGGCTGATGATAAGCGGGCACCATCGAACAACCGCTGAGCATCAAGACGCCCAGCAGTATCGACATCGGTAAGAGGTGACGCCTCGGTGAGGTTGCAACTGACATTGACACGCGATCTCCGGCTCAAGCCTTTGTGGAGCAAGTCCACGAATGAGCCGAAGATAGCCAACAGCGCCTAGCAGAGCGTTCGCCTGTAGGTAAACTTTTGTTTAATCGGGCTCGGGGCCGGCCTGAAAGCTGTAGCCCGCACCCGGGATGGTCTTGATCAGCGAGTACTCGAAACCTTCATCAAGTTTGCGCCGAAGACGATGGATATGTTTATCGATGACATTGTCGTTGGGGTCGAAAGCGTAATCCCAGGCGCTGTCGAGCAGCATGTCGCGGGTCACCACCTGGCCGCTGTGACGCATGAGTTTTTCCAGCAGTAACGCTTCACGCTGCTGCAAGGTAATGCTGCGCCCCTGACGCACCGCCGTACGCGTCGCGCAGTCGAGTTCCAGCTCTCCAACGATCAGCTTGCGCCCTCCAGCGCTCGGTTGATCGGCACCGCGCAACAAGGCGTCGAGTCGCGCCAGCACTTCGGCGAAGGCATAGGGTTTGGCCAGGTAATCGTCGCAACCGGCTTGCAGGCCTTCGACCTTTTGCGCGGTGGTCGACTGAGCACTGAGCATCAACACCGGAATACGCAAGCCACGACTGCGTATCGCCCGCACCAACGCGATACCGTCGAGCCCCGGCAAGCGCCGGTCGACAATCAACGCGTCATGAATGCCTTCCAACGCCATGGCCAGGCCATCGTTGCCTTCTTCGGCGACATCCACCACGTGCCCGCTTTCCGTCAGCCCACGCAACAGGTAGGTCGCGGTCTGGGCATCGTCTTCAACGACTAGAATGCGCAAGGAGCTTCCTCTCATAACAAAAAACTAAACTTTTATTTATCTGGCGGCGACGTTGGCGTCTGCCTGGATTTGACACACTATGCCATCTCTCACTCGTTCAAGTGGCCGGTTCAACTCCCATGACCCACGTTCTGGTCGTCGAAGACGACAACTCCACCGCTCGTGAAATTGAAGCAGCACTGCAGGATCACGGCTTTACGGTCACTTGCGTGAACAACGGCCGTGACGGTTTGCTCAAGGCCCTCGGCGAGCCCTTCGACCTGATCGTCCTCGACCGGATGCTGCCCGGTGGCATCGATGGGCTGGGCGTATTGACCGCCTTGCGGGCGGCGAGTGTGAGCACGCCGGTATTGATCCTCAGTGCCCTGAGTGCGCTGGATGAACGTGTTCGAGGCTTGCGCGCCGGTGGCGATGACTACCTGACCAAGCCCTTCGAATTCATCGAACTCACCGCACGGCTGGACGCCTTGAGCCGTCGCCGTGCCGAACCCAGCACCCGCGAGCCGGACAATCAGCTGCGCGTCGGCAACCTGCACGTCGACCTGTTACGGCGCAGTGTGCGCCGTGGCGATCGGACCATCGACCTGGTTCCGCGTGAATACGCGCTGCTGGAACACCTGATGCGCAACGCCGAACAGGTGGTCACGCGCACCATGTTGTTTGAAGCCGTATGGAATTACAGCTATGACGAGCGCACCAATGTCATCGAAGTGCACATCGGCCGTCTGCGTCGCAAGATCGACGCCGAAGGCGAAGCGCAGATGATCCACACCATTCGGGGGGCCGGTTATGTTCTCCGTTCACCTGAGTGAGATTCCGCGCACCATCAGCTTTCGCACGGGCCTGATGTTTCTGGGACTGTTCGGTTGCTCGTTTCTCGCGCTGTTTGGCTACATCTACTGGCAGACCGCGTTTTACCTGAAGACCGAGGCCGACACTGCGCTGTATCGCCAGGTAGAGAGTCGCAGCCAGCAAACCCCGCAGCTGCGTGAAGAGGAAATCCGCAAACACGCCAGTTCGGACACAGAAGGCCGCCTGCCCCATAGTTTGTTCGATGAAAAGGACCAGTACATTGTCGGCGCCATTCATCAACTGCCAGCGTTCAGCAAATATGATCGCCCCACCGAGTTCGACTGGCAGAAAAGCAACGATCGCTCTCGTCCCGTGCGGTTTATCGCCCATCGACTGGAAGACGGCAAAACCCTGCTGGTCGCCCAGGACATGCACGATATCCAGGAGTTCGACGAACTTCTGGTCCATGCACTGATTTCCGGTGGGGTCCTGCTGCTGGTGGTCGGCCTGTTAGGCGCGATCGGACTGGGTTACTCGGCGCGGCGCCGGCTCGACCGGTTGAGCGATTCGATCAAAGGCATTATCGAAGGCGACTTGAGTGGCCGCTTGCCAACCCTGGGCAACAACGATGACATCGACCGCCTCGCCAACGTCGTCAACAGCATGCTGGATGAACTGGAACGGTTGATGAGCGAGGTCAAAGGTGTCTGCGACGACATCGCCCACGACCTTCGCACGCCCTTGACCCGGCTGATCGCGGGCCTTGAGCGCGCGCAGCGTCGAGGTCTGCGTGAGGACGAATATGCCACCAGCATTGATTCGGCTCTGGCCGAGGCCAAGGGCTTGCTGATGACGTTCCGTGCCTTGTTGCGCATTTCGGAGATTGAGGACAGTGCGCGACGCAGCCACTTTGCACCGGTCGATCTGAACCTGATTGGCGCCGATGCCGCCGAACTCTACGAACCGCTGGCCGAGGAGCGCGGCATCAGCCTGGCGTTCCATGCCAGCACGGAGTCAGCGCTGATCGCCGGTGATGCCCAATTGCTGTTCGATGCGTGCTGCAATCTGTTGGATAACGCAATCAAGTTCTCTCCCGACCATAGCAGCGTCAGTCTCAGGGTTATTGCTGATGGAGCAGACGTCGGTATTCGGGTAACCGACAATGGTCCGGGCATTCCGGAAGCCGAGCGCGAGGCGGTATTTCGCCGGCTCTACCGTTCAGAGCTGAGTCGCCACACCCCCGGCAATGGATTGGGCTTGAGCATGGTCTCGGCGGTGGCGCGGTTACACGACATGAAACTGGCGGTTTACGACGCCGGCCCGGGTTGCAGAATAGATCTGCTGGGGAAGCCGCCCCACGAAGCAATTTGAAACAGGTGCGCCTGAGCGGGCACTTGCCGACTCCCCCGACGACCGCACTCGCGGTCCCGGCGAGGCGGCGCCCATGGTGGGCAATGTACTTGAAATCAACTAATTAGCCTTGATTAAGTGAAGGTTAAGAGTCCCCGCAAAATTTTCACATTCGTTTCACTTATCCCCCACCTGCCTGCCCCTAAATTGACCGGCACAATTCGACCTTCAATGCTCGCGTTTCTTATGTACTGACTAAGCTGCCTGCTTGAACGGTGTCGAACTTCTTCGTCCCAATACTATTGACAGGTGAAAGGCGTGGTTAATTCTGCAATGCCCAAGGACTCGCCTAAACGGGCGATCAAAAACCGCTTCATGAAAGTGACCCTCGCCGCATCGGCGGTGATCGTGGCAGCACTGGTCACCGGTTTCGTCTTGTGGCCCCACACTCCTGCGATGCTGGCGGAAGGAAATCACATGGCAACGGCTGGTGTCTTCGAACACTGGCAGGCTGGGGATGTGGTGGTGCTGGTTCGGCATGCCGAACGTTGCGATCAGTCGAAAAATCCTTGCCTGGGCCCGGCCGACGGTATTACCCAGGTAGGCAGTGCGGCATCGACCGAGGTGGGCAAGGGGTTCAACGCTCTGGGCATGGACCATGCGGATGTGTTCAGCAGCCCGGCGACCCGCACGATGCAAACCGCGCAATACATGTTCGGTAAAGAGGCGACGCATCAGGAATGGCTGGCCCAGTGCGGCAAGGCCATGCGTGACGATGTCGTTGCACACAAAACCGCGCATCGCAACCTGGTCCTGGTCACCCACAGCGGCTGCATCAGTGACTTCGAGAAGCAAACCGGCTTCAAGCATGCCCCCACCAGTGAGTACACCAGCGCCCTGTTCGTCTCGGTTACCGCTGACGGGCAGTTGAAAATCCTCGGCATTGTGAACTCCCAGGACTGGCCAACCGTGCTGGATAAACGATTCGCCAGCAAATAGTGCTTGCGGTCAGTGCACGCAGACGCGGTTAACGAACTCAAAACGTCGCCACTACGGCAGTTCGTCAGCGTTTGCGTGCGCTTGAAACAAGCTGAATAACTTTATTTTTTAATGTCATGCGTCGCCGTTTTTCTTTTGCCGAATAATACGGCCGGATCGTCGCTACAGCGATGTCTATGCCCCAGCGCGCGCCTTTGTTGGACAAAGCCTGCGCAGCACCGAACGTCATAACCAAAACACTAAAAACCGAGCAATGTCTTCCGGTATCAAGGCCGTCTCATGAAGCGAAAAATCATACTCGTCACGCATCACTTTACTGATTGCTCACGCAGCAATCCGAACCGTCGCATGAAGTCGCAGGGAGCACGAGTCAAATGATCAAACGCTGGGCTTTACCTTGCCTGTTGTTGGCCTTTGGCCTGTTTTACCTGCTGCCGATGGTGGGCCATGGGTTATGGATTCCCGACGAACCCCGCTACGCGCAGATCAGCCAGGAAATGTTGCTGAGCGGTGACTGGGTGTCTCCGCATTTCATGGGCTTTCGTTATTTCGAGAAGCCCATTGCCGGTTACTGGATGATCGCCATCGGTCAGGCGATCTTTGGCGAGAACCTGTTTGGTGTGCGTATTGCCTCGGCGGTCAGCACCGGGCTGAGTGTGTGGCTGGCTTATTTGATCGCCCGTCGGATGTGGAACGATCCGCGCAAGAGTTTCGCTGCCGCCCTGCTCTACATGAGCTTCGGCCTGATCGCCGGCCAGGCTGGCTACTCCAACCTCGATCCGCAGTTCACTTTCTGGGTCAACCTGAGCCTGGTTGCCCTGTGGTTTGCCCTGGATAACAAAACCCCACGCGGCAGACTCGGTGCCTGGGCCCTGCTCGGCCTCGCCTGTGGCATGGGTTTCCTGACCAAGGGTTTCCTTGCCTGGCTGTTGCCGGTGTTGATCGCAGTGCCTTATATGATCTGGCAAAAGCGCTTTGGCGAGTTACTGCGCTATGGCCCGGTAGCGATGGTTGTCGCCATTGTTGTCAGCCTGCCGTGGGTGTTGTCGATCCACAGCCAGGAACCCGATTTCTGGCGGTACTTCTTCTGGCAAGAGCACATTCGCCGGTTCGCCGCCGAAAATGCCCAGCACACCCGGCCGTGGTGGTTCTTCCTGCCGATCATGGTGGTTTCGAGCTTGCCGTGGGCGGCCCTGCTGCCATCGACGCTGGCCCAGGCCTGGAAAAACAAGACTCAGAACACCACTGGTTTCCTGCTGTTGTGGATGCTCCTGCCGCTGGTGTTTTTCAGCCTGAGCAAGGGCAAGCTGCCAACCTACATCATGCCGTGCCTGTTGCCGCTGGCCTTGCTGATGGCCAATACGTTGATCGATCTGGTGAACGAGGCCCGTGGCCGGTCGATTCGCATCAACGGCTTGCTCAACACGGCGATCGCGACGATTGCCCTGATTGTCCTGATCTATCTGCAGATCACCAGGCCGATCTTCGAAAACACCGAAATGTTCCCAATGTCGCTGGGCTTCATCGTGCTGGCCGGCTGGATCATCGCCAACGCCCTGCAAGCCCTTCGACCTCTGGTCTATTGGGCCACCCCGGCGCTGGGAATCTGGCTCCTGGTCGCCTTGTTACCGGCGGCGATGCCCAACGCCATCGTCAACAGCAAAATGCCTGACCAGTTCATCGCCGAGCATGTTCAGGAGTTGAGCGAGACCACTTCTTTACTGAGTAACGATTTGGGCGCGGCCTCGGCATTGTCCTGGCGCCTGAAACGCCCGCAAGTCGACCTGTACAACACGGTGGGTGAGCTGAAGTACGGCACTGACTACCCTGAGGCCGCACACCGCAAAGTCGACATGGACAGCATCCAGCAGTGGATGACCGAAGCCCGCAAAAAGGGTTCGGTGGGTGTGGTCATGCGTGTGAAAAACGCCCTGGAAGAACAGGAAGTCTTGCTGCTGCCAATCGATGGCAAACATTACAAGCGGGGCGAACTTGAGATCCTGATCTTCCCGAAACAACCCTGATCCATCATCCTGATGCGCTGGTTTGCCGGGTGACGATATCCCTATCGTCACCCGGCAAGTAGATGATTTGCACTTTCTGACCCTGGCGCGCAGGTCGCGGCGTCCATTGGCACGGAGCGATCCGGCGGCTGGCGGTCGAGACCTACAGGAAACACCACATGAAGTCGCGGGAAACGGAAACACGCGCGCTGCTGATCCTGCTTGGGGTTTCAGCGCTTCTCCTGTTATTGGGGCTGGGCACACGGGAACTCTGGGGCCCGGAAACCCGTTGGGCGAATATCACGTTGCAGATGCTGCAAAGCGGTAACTACTTCGACCCGTACCTCATGGGCGGCTCCTATTACGACAAGCCGCTGCCCTCCTACTGGTTGATTACCGCCACCACTTGGTTCACAGGCGGCCTTGGCCACTGGTCCTTGCGCCTGACGTCGGTGATTTCAGCCTGGCTGAGTGTCTGGCTGGTCTACCTGATCGGCGAGCAGCTGTTTCGCAAAGGCACCGGCCTGATCGCCGGCTGGATGCTGGCAACCACCTTCTATTTCGTCTTTTGGGCCCGGGTCGCGACGGCTGACATTCTGACCGTGTGCGGTGTGCTGGCGGCGGTCTGGTGGTATTGGCGCGGCCCGGACGATACGCGTCTCGGTCGCTATTGCGTATTCTTCCTGCTGCTGTCCGTGACCTCTCTGTTCAAAGGCCTGATCGGTTTCATCCTGCCGGGGCTGCTACTGCTGCCCCATCTGCTGCAAGACGGCCGCTGGAAACGTCACCTCAACCTGCGTCTATGCGTCGCCCTGCTGGTTGGCGGCGTTGTCTACGCGGTGCCGTTCGTGTTGTCGAATATCTACGGTGCCCCCACCTCCGCCGAGAGTGGTCTGGGACTGGTCTTCCGGGAAAACGTAGTGCGGTTTTTCCAGCCGTTCGACCACATCGGGCCGATTTACACCTACCTGATTTACTTGCCGGTCTACACCTTGCCATGGGCACCGTACTGGGTGCTTGGGCTGTGGGTCGCGGCTCGCAACTGGCGCACGCTCGAACCCAATGCCCGCTGGTTGATCTGGGGTCTGGGCTTGCTGTTCCTGTTCTTCACTGCCAGCGGTAGTCGACGCAGTTATTACGTCTTGCCGCTGGTGCCGTTTGCCCAGCTGCTGGCGGCCTGGTGGGTCACCCGGCGCATGGAACAACGGCGTGCTGCCGGCAAAGTCGAAGGACGCGGGCTGAAGATCGGCTTTGGCGTCACGACCGCCCTGCTGTTGCTGATACTCGGGATTATCGTGCCCTGGAGTAACGGTGGTGGCGGCGTCGTGCAGTTCGGCAAGGACGTCAAGGCTCAAGCCAGCCTGATTGCACCGTGGAATCAATGGCGGATGGTGATGGTCGAGGTCGACAACAAAGTCCCGATGTACCTGCAAAACGACGGTGCGCCTTTCTACTACGTGCCTGACACCCAGGACTTCCCCCGTGAAGGCAGCAGCGCACAGTTCATGGCGTGGCTGGAAAAGACCAGCGGCCAGCAGTGGAACCCGCAGCGCACCATCATTGTGGCGCAATACAAGCGTGGCGATCAGCTGCCGTTGAACTACTTGACCGTCGACCATCAAGCCGTCGTCACGCAACCCGACAACGGCGAACGGCTGATGCATCCGCGCTCGGACGCCAGCGTCGCCTTCATCCCCAACGCCCCCGCCCAATGAAAAAGCATCGAGAGGCCCATTGGGCCTCTCGATGCTTTCCAGCACTGCTCACGTGAAATCAGTGAGCCTCGTCGACGATATCGTTTGAATTCAGACCGCTCTGCCCTTCAAAATGCAACCGAGCGACTCAATCTAAATACAAACGACATTGATTAATGATTGTTTTGACGTTTTTTTCACATATCCCACACTAAATTGCCGGCGCATGAAAGGCATGCGAATGATTCGCATTGTTTTGAGCAAGCTGCAGGGACTGCAGGAACTGATTGACAGGCTTGCCCAGCTGATTCTTAAAGATTCTTAAAAAAACTGCAGGAGCTGCTAACAAAATGAATCCTCGTCTCCCTTCGTTTCTGAAAACCGCGCTGCTCGCCACGGCTCTTGTGGGTGCCGGCCATGTCTTTGCTGCGCCAAGTGCCGAAGGCATCGTCGTCTACAACGCTCAGCATGAGACCCTGACCAAGGCCTGGGTCGAAGGTTTTACCCATGAAACCGGGATCAAGGTCACGCTGCGCAACGGCGATGACAGCGAGATGGGCAATCAGCTCGTGCAAGAAGGTGCAGCCTCCCCGGCTGACGTGTTCCTGACCGAGAACTCCCCGGCTATGGTGCTGGTAGATAACGCCGGGTTGTTTACCCCTGTTGCGCCATCGACCCTGGAACAAATCGGTTCGGCCTATCGCCCAGCCCATGGCAAGTGGGTGGGCATCGCCGCTCGCTCCACCGTGTTTGTCTACAACAAAAGTAAACTGGCCGAAGCCGATCTGCCGAAGTCTCTGATGGACCTGGCGTCCCCAAGCTGGAAAGGCCGTTGGGCGGGTTCGCCAGCCGGTGCCGACTTCCAGGCCATCGTCAGCGCCGTACTGGAACAAAAGGGCGAAGCTGCCACCCTGGAATGGCTCAAAGGCATGAAAGCCAACGCCACCGCCTACCGCGGCAACAGCGCTGTGCTCAAAGCCGTTAATGCCGGCCAGATCGAAGGCGGCGTGATCTATCACTACTACAGCTTCGTCGATCAGAGCAAAACCGGCGAAAACAGCAAGAACACCTCGCTGCACTACTTCAAGCACAAAGATCCGGGCGCGTTTGTCAGCCTCTCCGGTGGCGCCGTTCTGGCCTCCAGCAAACACCAGGAAGAAGCTCAGGCTTTCCTGAAGTGGATCACCGGCAAAGAAGGTCAGGCCATTCTGAAAACCGGCAAGTCGTTTGAATACGCCGTAGGCCAGAATGCCGAGTCGAACCCGAAACTGGTGCCGCTGGCGCAACTTGACGCGCCTGCCGTCGACGCCTCCAAACTCAACAGCAAAAAAGCTGTCGAGCTGATGACTCAGGCGGGGTTGTTGTAATCTGATGTCCAAGCCAGTCGCGCTGCCAGAAGCTGCTGAAGTAGCCGGGGTCGCCCACCCGGTGACTCTAGCCAGCTCACGTCCACACCCTCGCCGCGCTCCCGGAGGGCGCGGCGGCACGTGGGTGATCGCAATCTCCATTCTGGTGTCGTTGCTGGCGCTGCTGCCGCTGGCGTTTGTCATCGGCATTTCCATCAAGACCGGCTGGGCGACGATCGCCGAGCTGGTCTTGCGGCCTCGAGTCGCCGAACTTTTGATCAACACTGTGTTGCTGGTGGTGATCACGATTCCCCTGTGTGTCGCGCTCGGCGTGGCACTCGCCTGGTTGACCGAACGCACCGACTTGCCGGGCCGCCGCCTCTGGTCGGTGCTGGCAACGGCACCGATTGCGGTGCCGGCCTTTGTCCACAGTTATGCCTGGGTCAGCCTGGTACCACCGATTCATGGGTTGTTTGCCGGGGTACTGGTTTCGGTTATCGCCTACTTCCCGTTCCTCTATCTCCCCGTCGCCGCCACCCTGCGACGCCTGGACCCGGCCATCGAAGATGTCTCCGAATCGCTGGGGCTGAAGCCCTGGGCGGTGTTTTTCCGGGTCGTGCTACCGCAACTGCGCCTGGCGATTTGCGGCGGAGCCTTGCTGGTCGGCCTGCACTTGCTGGCCGAATACGGCCTGTACGCGTTGATTCGCTTCGACACGTTCACCACCGCAATCTTTGACCAGTTCCAGTCGACCTTCAACGGTCCGGCGGCGAACATGCTGGCCGGGGTTCTGGCACTGTGCTGCCTGCTGATGTTGACCGCTGAATCCGCCTCCCGTGGTCATGCGCGTTACGCGCGGGTCGGTTCCGGCAGTGCACGACTGCAACGTACTCAGCGTCTGACGCGCAATACCAAAGCCGCCATGCTGTTGCTGCCAATCATCAGCAGCGTGCTGGCACTCGGTGTACCGCTGTTTACCCTGGCCCAATGGTTAATTGCCGGTGGCTCGGAGGTCTGGCGCATGGCGGAAATTCTCCCGGCGTTGAAGCAGACCCTCGTACTGGCCAGCATCGGCGCGGTCATTACCACCTGCGCGGCGGTTCCAGTGGCCTGGCTGTCAATCCGTTCGCCGGGGCGCCTGCATCGTATTCTGGAAAGCTGCAACTACATCACCAGCTCGTTGCCGGGGATCGTCGTGGCGCTGGCACTGGTGACGGTCACCATCAACTTCGCCCGGCCGATTTACCAGACCACCATCACTGTGCTGCTGGCGTACCTGCTGATGTTCTTGCCACGCGCGCTGGTCAGTTTGCGCGCCGGCATTGCCCAGGCGCCGGTAGAGCTGGAAAACATCGCCCGCAGCCTGGGCAGCTCGCCGAGTAAGGCGCTCTGGCTGATTACCATGCGCCTGGCAGCGCCGGGAGCGGCAGCCGGTGCTGCGCTGGTGTTCCTGGCGATCACCAATGAACTGACCGCCACCCTGCTGCTCTCGCCGAGCGGCACCCGCACCCTGGCCACCGGTTTTTGGGCCATGACCAGCGAAATCGACTACGCCGCTGCGGCACCTTACGCGCTGATCATGATTTTGCTTTCGCTTCCGTTGACCGCGCTTCTCTATCATCAATCCAAACGCACGGCAGGCCGATGAACGCTCTCGAACTGAACTCCATCTACAAAACCTTCGGCGCCCTGCCCGCCCTCGACAACGTCAGCCTGACAGTGCCTGCGGGCAGCCGCACGGCTATCGTCGGCCCTTCCGGCTCGGGCAAGACCACCTTGCTGCGGATGATTGCCGGGTTCGAGTTTCCTGATTCGGGCAGCATCTCGCTCAACGGCCAGACACTGGTCGACGGTTCGACCGAAGTCCCCGCGCATCAGCGCATGATTGGTTATGTACCGCAGGACGGCGCGTTGTTTCCGCACATGACGGTTGCCGGCAACATCGCCTTTGGACTCTCGGGTGACTCTGCCTTGAAGCAAGCTCGCGTCGCCGAGTTGATGGACATGGTGGCGCTGGATTCGCGCATGAGCCAACGCTGGCCGCACGAACTTTCCGGTGGCCAGCAACAGCGGGTAGCCCTGGCCCGCGCCTTGGCGCAACGGCCTCGGTTGATGCTACTGGATGAGCCCTTCTCTGCACTGGACACCGGCCTGCGGGCGTCCATGCGCAAGATGGTTGCCAAACTGCTGTCAGACACCGGAGTCACCACTATTCTGGTGACCCACGACCAGTCCGAGGCGTTGTCATTCGCCGACCAACTGGCCGTGATGCGTCAAGGCCGGCTGGTGCAGACCGGTCAACCGATGGACCTGTACCTGCGTCCTGATGATGAAGAAACGGCGCTGTTTCTGGGGGATGCGGTGGTCATGCCGGCGTGGGTTGAAAATGGCTACGCGACCTGCGACCTGGGGCGGGTTCATGTCTCCACCACCTCGCAAAACGGCGCGGCGCAGATCATGTTGCGGCCCGAGCAGTTGCAGATTTCCAGTCAGGCCGCAGATCTGGAACAAGTGGACGGCTGCATCGGGGTAGTGACCGATCGCGACTTTGGCGGCAATACCTGCACCTTGACGGTGGAACTGAAACTGCCCTCACCCTCTACGGATGGACAGTCAACGAGCCGCTCGTTGCTGGTGCGAAGTTCTGGCGTACATGCACCGGCCGCTGGCAGTCTGGTGCACATTTCGACCTTGGGTCTTGCCCACGTACTGAGTGAGCCCCTTCGCCGGCAGGCGGTTGCAGCGCCCTGATCGATCACCTTCAGAGGTCGAATCGATCAATCGCCCGCCGCCGCTCGTTGTCATCGCGTACGTCGTAATTGGCGGTCGTCTGGATGTTGCTATGGTGGGCCAGTTTCTGGGCGATCGACAGGTCATGCTCCTCGATCACCCGGGTGATGAACGAACGGCGAAAGTCGTGAGGCATGATCTTCACCCCCACCTGCGCACCGCGTTGCCGGGCAATGTAGTAGATCGCGTGCTTGGTAATCCGCTCGCGGGTGATGTGGCTGCCGCGGCGAATCCGGTTGAACAGGAACCCATCGTCTTCCTGCCCTGGCGACAACAGTGAACGACGCAAATCAAGCCACGCCTGGAGCTTGGCAAAAACCCAGCTCGGCGCATATTTGATCAATTGCTTGTTACCTTTGGCCGTGACCCGCAGACTACGCTCGGCAAAGTCGACCTGCGTCAGGTCCAGGTTCACCGACTCGGACTTGCGCATCCCCGAGCCATAGAGAATCGCAATAATCGCCGCATCGCGCAGGCCCTGAGGCCTTGGGTCGGCAGCGCAGACCGCCATCAGGTCGCGAATCAGCGTGCGCTTGAGGTTGCGCCCCTGAGACAACCGGGTGCCGGCGATGCCTTTGACCGAGCGCATCTTCAGCAGGTGCTCGTGACTGATCAGGCTCAGACGCCAGGCTTCGTTCATCACGCCGCGTACAGCGTTGACGTAAAGTGAGGAGGTGTTGGGGGCGTAACCGTCACTGCGCAGCGTCGCAACCAGCGCGATAACATGCTCGGGTTGAAGTTCGTGCCAGGGGATTTCTTCGATGTTCAGCTCTTCAAAGCCCAGTCGATCTGCGGCATCCTGCAACACGTAGCGCATGGTCAGTTGACTTGAAGGGGCAAGACGCGCCAGATAAAACGTCAGCGGGTTGGGTTTGGCCGACCGAATGGCTGTCATTTCTGACGGGGCGGTGGCGCAGCGAGGCAATGCGGTGTCAGGTAGATCAATCAAACGGAACCAGCCTTAAATGAACGCCCCTCAACTCACGGAATTTGTGTTGAGAACAATGGAAAGTTGAGATAAACAGGGTAGCGGATCGGCAATGCGCGGCCCCTATGATGAGCTTCCTGGTAGTGCCAAAAAAATGGCGAAGGCTGTCATAAGGACCTTAAGGTATGAAAAAGCCTGAATATTTGCTGTAAAGGTTACAGTTAAACATTCTCGGTACCGGTTTTTCATGTCCCTTTCACATTTTCGAGATTACCCTCTGCGCATCCGGAGCGATGCCTTTGGGTCGCTCAAACTGCCGACTGACAAAATTAAACTCAATTAGTGCACTTTTTCCAAAAGATTGGTTAACTGATTGATATACTTTTCGTTTTTTCGTCCATGCTGTCACGGATGACGCGTCGAAGCACCGCTTCGAGCTGATTCGCAAGTTGTGACCGCTGATGTGCTGCCCATCCAGGCTGTTGATATTTCCGAACCCGAGGTCCACATGAATCAGGCTTTTCTCCCCTTCTCCCGCCCGAGCATCGGTGATGAAGAAATCGCCGCCGTTGAGCAGGTTTTACGCTCCGGCTGGATTACTACCGGGCCGAAGAACCAGGAGCTGGAAGAGCAATTCGCACAGTACGTAGGTTGCCAGCACGCCGTAGCGCTGTCTTCGGCCACCGGCGGCATGCACATCACGCTGCTGGCACTGGGCATCGGCCCTGGCGATGAAGTGATCACGCCGTCGCAGACCTGGGTCTCGACCGCCAACATGATCTGCCTGTTGGGCGCCACCCCGGTATTTGTCGACGTCGACCGTGACACCCTGATGACCGACGTCCAGGCCATCGAAGCCGCCATCACCCCGCGAACCAAAGCCATCATCCCGGTGCACTACACCGGCGCCGCGTTCGATCTCGATCCGCTTTATGCACTGGCAGACAAGCACGGTATCGCCGTCATCGAAGACGCCGCCCATTCTGCCGGTACCCGTTACCGTGGTCGCGCCATTGGCGCTCAGGGCACCGCAATCTTCTCGTTCCACGCGATCAAGAACATGACCTGCGCCGAAGGCGCAATGTTCGTCAGCGACAATCAAGCGCTGGCCGATCGTGTGCGCATGCTCAAGTTTCACGGCCTCGGCGTCGATGCTTACGATCGCCTGACCCACGGCCGTAAACCTCAGGCAATGGTCATCGAGCCGGGTTTCAAGTACAACCTGGCCGACATCAACGCCGCCATTGCTCTGGTGCAGTTGCAGCGCCTCGACGAAATCAATGCCAAACGCACAGTGTTGGCGCAGACCTATCTGCAACGTCTGGAAGGCCTGCCGGTACAACCCCTGAGTGTGCCGACTACTTACCCGCAGCAGCACGCCTGGCATCTGTTTATACTGCGCATCGATGCGGAACGTTGCGGGATGGACCGCGAGGCTTTCATGAAAGCCTTGCAAGAACAGAATATTGGTACGGGTATTCACTTTGTGGCCACCCACCTGCACACTTACTACCGCCAGCGATTCCCGGGCATCCATCTGCCCAACACCGAGTGGAACTCGGCACGACTGTGCTCGATCCCGCTGTTCCCCGACATGACTACCGACGATGTCGAACGCGTCGTTGGCGCCATTGAAAACATTCTGGACTGAAGCCTTTGAAGCCATATCCAATTAACTGCGTGTCGATCGTTATCCCGGTCTACAACGAAGAAGAAAGCTTGCCTGAACTGCTACGCCGGACCGAAGCGGCCTGCAAGCAACTCAAGCACGAGTACGAGATCGTACTGGTCGATGACGGTAGCCGCGACAACTCGGCTCAAATTCTCGAAGAGGCCGCTCAGCGTGAAGGCAGTTCAGTGGTTGCGGTCATTCTCAACCGCAACTACGGCCAGCACGCGGCAATCATGGCCGGTTTCGAACACTGCAAAGGCGATGTGGTCATTACCCTCGACGCCGACCTGCAGAACCCGCCGGAAGAAATCCCTCGTTTGGTGGAACAAGCCGAACTGGGCTACGACGTCGTTGCCACCGTGCGCAACAATCGCCAGGACTCGGCCCTGCGCCGCTGGCCGTCGAAGCTGATCAACCTGGCGGTTCAACGCTCCACCGGTGTCGCCATGAGCGACTATGGCTGCATGCTGCGCGCCTATCGCCGCACCATCGTCGACGCCATGCTGGCCTGCCGTGAACGCAGCACCTTCATCCCGATCCTGGCCAACAGCTTCGCCCGCCACACCACCGAGATTCTGGTGCAGCACGCCGAGCGCGAGCATGGCGAGTCGAAATACAGCCCGATGCGCCTGGTCAGCCTGATGTTCGATCTGCTGACCTGCATGACCACTACCCCACTGCGCCTGCTGAGCATCATTGGCTTCAGTCTGGCGGCGCTGGGCATGTTGTTTGCCTTTATGCTGATCTTCCTGCGCCTGATCTTCGGCGCCAGTTGGGCGGGTGGCGGCACCTTCGTACTGTTCGCCGTGCTCTTCGTGTTCACGGGCGGCCAGTTCATCGGCATGGGCCTTCTGGGTGAATACCTGGGCCGCATGTACAGCGATGTCCGCGCCCGACCGCGTTTCTTTATCGAAAAAATCCTACGTAACCAACCCGCTGCCCCTGCTCCCGTTGTCACTGTCGACGGTCTGCCTTCCACCCCTACTGATCAGGTTTCGCCATGAGTTCAAAAGCTGTTGTTTTCGCCTATCACGACATTGGCTGTGCAGGTATCGAAGCACTGCTCAACGCAGGTTTCGAGATTGCTGCCGTGTTCACCCACGCTGACGATCCGAAGGAAAACACCTTCTACGGCTCAGTCGCGCAACTGTGCGCCCGTAAAGGCATTCCTGTGCACGCACCGGAAGACGCCAACCACCCACTGTGGATCGAGCGCATCGCCAAACTGAACCCGGACTACCTGTTCTCGTTCTACTACCGCAACCTGTTGGGTGAGCAACTGCTGGCTACCGCCCGCAAAGGCGCGTTCAACCTGCACGGCTCGTTGCTGCCAACCTACCGTGGCCGCGCCCCAGCGAACTGGGTACTGGTCAACGGCGAAACCGAAACCGGCGTGACCCTGCACCGCATGGTCAAGCGTGCCGACGCTGGCGCGATCATCGCCCAGCAACGTGTTGCGATCGAGCGTGCCGATACCGCTCTGAGCCTGCACGGCAAGCTGCGCGAAGCCGCTTCCAACCTGCTGCGCGACACCCTGCCATTGCTGGTCCAGGGCAAAATCACCGAAACCGCTCAGGACGAGTCCAAGGCCACTGTTTTCGGTCGTCGTACCGCAGCAGACGGCAAACTGGTCTGGAAGAAGCCGGCTGAAGAGCTGTTCAACCTGGTTCGCGCCGTGACCCAGCCTTACCCGGGTGCTTTCTGCGCCGTGGGCGAGCACAAACTGATTGTCTGGAGCGCTGAAGTCGTCAAGGGCAACGAAGGTCTGGCACCAGGCCGCGTGATCAGCGTTGATCCTCTGCGTATCGCTTGCGGCGAAGACTCCCTGGTCGTCACTTCCGGTCAGCGTAACGAAAACGGTCTGTACCTGAGCGGCCCGCAACTGGCCAACGAACTGGGTCTGGTCGACGGTTCCGTACTGCGTGGCGCTGAATCGGGCCGTGCCCCGCGTCGCACCCGCGTACTGATCCTTGGCGTCAACGGTTTCATCGGTAACCACCTGTCCGAGCGCCTGCTGCGTGACGACAAGTACGACGTCTATGGTCTGGACATCGGTTCCGACGCTATCGAGCGTCTGCGCAGCCATCCGAACTTCCACTTCGTCGAAGGCGATATCAGCATCCACTCCGAGTGGATCGAATATCACATCAAGAAGTGCGACGTGGTTCTGCCGCTGGTGGCCATCGCCACCCCGATCGAATACACCCGCAACCCGCTGCGCGTATTCGAACTGGACTTCGAAGAGAACCTGAAACTGGTTCGCTACTGCGTGAAGTACAACAAGCGCGTGATCTTCCCGTCGACTTCCGAAGTCTACGGCATGTGCCAGGACAAGAACTTCGACGAAGACACCTCGAACCTGATCGTTGGTCCGATCAACAAGCAACGCTGGATCTACTCGGTCTCCAAGCAACTGCTGGACCGCGTAATCTGGGCCTACGGCGCCAAAGGCCTGAACTTCACCCTGTTCCGTCCGTTCAACTGGATGGGCCCACGTCTGGACCGTCTGGACTCGGCACGTATCGGCAGCTCCCGCGCCATCACCCAGCTGATCCTGAACCTGGTGGAAGGCACCCCGATCCGTCTGTTCGACGGCGGCGAGCAGAAGCGCTGCTTCACTGACATCGCTGACGGCATCGAAGCCCTGGCCCGTATCGTTGATAACGAAAATGACGCGTGCAACGGTCAGGTCATCAACATCGGTAACCCGGACAACGAAGCCAGCATCCGTCAGTTGGGCGAAGAGCTGCTGCGTCAGTTCGAAGCTCACCCACTGCGCGCCAACTTCCCTCCGTTCGCCGGTTTCCGCGACGTAGAGAGCAAGGCGTTCTACGGCGCTGGCTACCAGGACGTGGAACACCGCAAGCCAAGCATCGAAAACGCCAAGCGCCTGCTGAACTGGGAGCCAACCGTCGAGATGAGCGAAACCATCGGTAACACGCTGGACTTCTTCCTGCGCGAAGCCATGCTCGAAATCGCGGACAAGCGCTGATGCAGGCAGGTCTTCGGATCGATGTCGACACCTACCGAGGTACCCGTGAGGGGGTACCCCGGTTGTTGGAGATGCTCGATGAAGCACAAGTCAAGGCGACGTTTTTTTTCAGCGTTGGTCCGGACAACATGGGGCGCCATTTATGGCGCCTCATCCGTCCGCAGTTTCTCTGGAAAATGCTCCGCTCCAATGCCGCGGGTCTGTACGGCTGGGATATTTTGCTGGCCGGCACTGCCTGGCCAGGCAAACCCATCGGCCGTGACCTGGGGCACCTGATGCGCCAGACCCTCGCGGCTGGCCATGAAGTGGGTTTGCACGCCTGGGATCATCACGGCTGGCAAGCCAACGCAGGGCGCTGGAGCGACGCCGATCTGATCGAGCAGATTCGCCGGGGCGTAGACACCCTCAGCGATATTCTCGGGCAGAGCGTGGACTGTTCGGCGGCCGCCGGTTGGCGTGCCGACGAGCGGGTCATCGAAGCCAAGCAGCGTTTTGGCTTTCGTTACAACAGCGACTGTCGCGGACAAAGCCTGTTCCAGCCTCGGCTGGCAGACGGCAGCCTCGGCACGCCACAAATTCCGGTCGACTTGCCAACCTTCGATGAAGTGGTGGGTCCCGTCGTTGCAGCCAATGAGTTCAACTCATACATTCTTGACCGATTCAGCCCCTCGAAGCTGAACGTATATACGATACATGCGGAGGTAGAAGGGATTCTGATGGCTAACGATTTCCGCCAACTGCTGGTCGACGCGCGCCAGCGCGGCATCCAGTTCCAGCCTTTGGGTGATTTGTTACCCGCCCAGCCGACAACTCTGCCTCAGGGCCGCGTAATACGTGGTGCCCTTGAAGGCCGTGAAGGATGGTTGGGAGTTCAGGGAGCATGAGCAAACGCTGGGCTTTGCCGTTGTTGCTGATTGCTTTCGGTCTGGTCTATCTGTTGCCGCTGGGCACGCATGGCCTGTGGATTCCGGATGAAACCCGCTACGCCCAGGTCAGTCAGGAAATGCTCCTGACTGGCAACTGGGTGTCGCCGCATTTCATGGGCCTGCGTTACTTCGAAAAACCGATTGCCGGTTACTGGATGATCGCCATCGGCCAGGCCCTCTTCGGTGACAACCTGTTCGGTGTCCGCATTGCGTCGGCACTCGCGACCGGTTTGAGCATCGTGCTGACCTACCTGATCGCACGCAGGCTCTGGAACGATCCGCGCAAAAGCATCGCCAGCGCATTGCTCTACATGAGTTTCGCGGTGGTCGCCGGTCAAGGCGGTTACGCCAACCTCGATCCGCAATTCACGTTCTGGGTCAATCTGAGCCTGGTGGCCTTGTGGTTTGCGCTGGACAGCAGCAATCGCAATGCGCGGCTGATGAGTTGGGCAACCCTGGGGCTGGCCTGCGGCATGGGCTTCCTGACCAAGGGTTTCCTGGCCTGGTTGCTTCCGGTATTGATCGCCCTGCCCTACATGATCTGGCAAAAGCGCTGGCGTGAACTGCTGGCGTACGGCCCGATGGCTATCGTGGTGGCGATTGTCGTCAGCCTGCCGTGGGTCCTGGCCGTGCATGCGCAGGAACCCGATTACTGGCGTTTCTTCTTCTGGCACGAGCACATTCGCCGCTTTGCCGGTGACGACGCGCAACACGCAGCGCCGTGGTGGTTCTATCTGCCAATGCTGGTAGCGTTCAGCCTGCCATGGGCGGCGTTCCTGCCTTCGGCGCTCAAGCAAGCCTGGCAAACCAAACGTCAGGCGAGCAGCGGTTTCCTGCTGCTGTGGCTGGTCCTTCCACTGGCGTTTTTCAGCCTGAGCAAAGGCAAGTTGCCGACCTACATCCTGCCGTGCCTGTTGCCCTTGGCACTGTTGATGGGGAATGCGCTGATTGACCGACTGAACCAGGGCCAAAGCCGGCTGTTCAAGATCAACGGCCTGCTGAACCTGGTTATCGGTCTGACTACCCTGCTGGCGATGGTTTACCTGCAACTGAAAAACCCCGTGTATGTCGATGAAATGCACAATCTGGTGCTGGTGTTCATCGTGCTCATGGGCTGGATCCTGTCCAACCTGTTGCTGGTGGTCCGACCGTTGAGCGCATGGGCTGCACCGGCAATCGGCAGCGGGCTGCTGATCGCCATTCTGCCGGCCGCACTGCCGCACTCGGTGGTCTACAACAAGATGCCCGACCAGTTTGTCCTCCAGCACATTGACGAACTCAGCCAGACCAAAAGCCTGCTGAGCAATGACCTGGGCGCCGCGTCCGCCCTGGCCTGGCGTCTGCAACGCCCTGAAGTGGCGTTGTACAACAGCATCGGCGAAGTGAAATATGGCCTGGAGTACCCGGATGCCGCTGCACGTCGGGTCGATACCGAGCACGTGCAGCAGTGGATGAGCGAAGCCCGCAAGACTGGCCCGGTCGGCGTGGTCATGCGCGTCAAGGGTGACGACGAAATCCGCGAGCTCGAATTGCTGCCTAAAGATGGCAAGCATTATGAGCAAGGCAACATGGTTATTTTGATCATCCCGCAGAGCGCGCCATGACCCTGATTCTGTTGTTGTCGGCCTGCCTGCTGACCTGCCTGGGCCAGATCGCCCAGAAATACGCCGTCGAAAGCTGGCGCGGCAAAGACTCCGGCTGGGGCGAGAAACTGCTCACGCCTTGGCTGTGGCTGGCACTGGCCAGTCTGGGCTTTGGCCTATTGGTGTGGCTGTTGGTGTTGCAGCGCCTGGAAGTCGGTATCGCTTACCCGATGCTGAGCCTCAACTTTGTGCTGATCACCCTCGCCGCCCACTTCGTCTTCCACGAAACCATTGATCGCCGTCACTGGATCGGTGTTGCGCTGATCATCGCCGGCGTCGTTCTGCTCGGGAGGCACGCATGAGCCTTCGTCGCGGAATCAGCTTTGCCATGGGCAGTGTGGTGCTGGTCAGTGCCGCCCAATTGGGTATGCGCTGGAGCATGAGCCATTTACCGCTGCCCGATCAGTGGCTGCAGGCCCTGAGCACTGGCAGTATCGACCTGCTCGCGCTCGGCGTGGTACTCGCCTCGATCTGCGCTTACGCCCTGTCCATGCTGTGCTGGCTCGCCGCGCTGCGCGATCTGCCGCTGGGCCGGGCCTACTCGCTGTTGAGTATCAGCTATGCACTGGTGTATCTGTTGGCCGCCAGCCTGCCGCTATTCAACGAAAATTTCAGTCTTTCCAAAACACTTGGGGTGGCCTTGGTCATCCTCGGTGTCATCACTATTAACTCTCGAACTGCCAGCGCCCCAGAAGTCAGGAATGCCTCATGAAAATCAGTGTAATTGGTAGCGGTTATGTCGGTCTGGTGCAGGCGACTGTCCTGGCTGAAGTCGGTCATGATGTCGTGTGCATGGACGTCGATCAGAACAAGATCAAAATGCTGCAGAAAGGCCACGTCACTATCTTTGAACCAGGGCTGGAGAGCATGGTCAAGGAGAACCTGGAGAGCGGGCGCCTGCACTTCACCAGCGACGAGAAGATGGCCATCGAGCACGGCCAGGTGTTGTTCATCGCGGTCGGCACGCCGTCGGACGAGGACGGCTCGGCCGACCTGAAATATGTCTTGTCCGTGGGTGATGCGGTCGCGCGCCATCGGGTCGAACCGCTGATTCTCGTGGAAAAATCCACTGTTCCGGTCGGCACCGGCGACACCCTGCGCGCGCACATTGAAGAAGTGCTGAAGAAAGCCGGGCGTACGCTGGAGTTCGATATTGTCTCCAACCCGGAATTCCTTAAGGAAGGCTCGGCCGTCAGTGACTGCCGTCGCCCTGACCGCATCGTCATCGGTTGCGAACGTGAAGAAGTCCGTGAAGTGATGCGCGACCTCTACGCCCCCTTCAACCGCAACCATGACCGCATCATGTTCATGGACCTGCGCAGCGCCGAACTCACCAAGTACGCAGCCAACTGCATGCTTGCGACCAAAATCAGCTTTATCAACCAAATCGCCGAACTGGCCGAACACCTGGGTGCGGATATCGAAGCCGTGCGCATGGGCATCGGTGCAGACCAGCGCATCGGCTACCACTTCATCTACCCTGGCTGCGGCTATGGCGGTTCGTGTTTCCCGAAAGATATGCGCGCGTTGATCCACAGCGCCCAGGAAGCCAATTGCTCCAGCGACCTGTTGCAAGCGGTCGAGGCCATCAACCAGCGGCAGAAACACAAGCTGTTCGAGCGCATCAACGCGTTCTACAAAGGTGAGCTGAAAGGCAAGACCTTCGCCCTCTGGGGTCTGGCGTTCAAACCCAACACCGACGACATGCGCGATGCGCCAAGCCGGGTGCTGATGGAAGCCTTGTGGGCTGCCGGTGCGCACGTACGGGCCTTCGACCCTGAAGCCATGCAGGAAACTCAACACCTGTACCCGGATCAACCGAACCTGTCGCTGATGGGCACGCCGGAATCCGCACTGGTAGGCGCAGACGCCTTGATCGTTTGCACCGAATGGCAACAGTTCAAGGCACCGGATTTCAAATTGATCGAAGAGCGTCTCAAAGCTCCAGTGATTTTTGACGGCCGTAACCTGTACGACGCCGATCGCCTGGCACGCAAAGGCTTCAAGTACTTCCCGATGGGTCGTGGCGAGTCGCGCAATCTGCCAATCCCTCAGCAGCAGTGGCCAGCCTCTTCCGTCTAAGCCCAGGAGGCCGCGTGCACACCTATCCATCGACAGGGATCCGTCAACAATCGTTAGGTCTGGGGCTACTGGCGCTGCTGCTGTTCTGCGCCGGTGTCTACCAGCAATCGGCGATTGGATTCGACTCGCGGTTTGTACTGTTTGCCCAGGAAATGCTGCGCCATGGGCCGGGATTCTTCCCGACCACCTATGGCCAGCCTTACGCCGATTACTGGGCCACCTCGACGTTTTTTACCTGGCTGCTTTCGTTGCCCTTTGGCCAGGTAAATGCATTGACTGCCTGGATGCCCAGCGCCATCGCATCAGCGTTGATCGTGACGCTGATGTACCGGCTGGTAGCGCCCTACTCCAGAACCTGGGCATTGATCAGCATCGCGTTGATGCTGCTGAGCAATATGTTCATCACCGAAACCCGCGCCGTGTCCCTCGACCAGATGGTCGCGGCCGTGACCTTCGCCGTGTTCTATCTGGGCTATGCCGCTGACCACTTCCACGCACCGCGACGACTGTTGCTGATACTCGTGTTGCTGGTGCTGGGCTTTGCCATACGTGGGCCGATCGGTTTAGTGGTCCCTACCGGCGTGCTGTGCACTTATTACCTGCTCAATGACCAGTGGCGCCGGATGATCATCGTCGGATTGCTGGCGGCAGTGCTGCTGGCAGCCGGTATCGGCCTGTTGCTGTGGCTGGCGAACGTCAGTGGTGGCCCGACCTTCGTAGAAGACGTGATCCGCATGCAGTTCATGGGGCGCATGGACGGTCGCGAAGGTGCGAGCGGCGCGCTGTATTACTTCAGCAGCTCCTTGGGCAACTATGCGCTGGCCTTTCCCTTGGCAGTGGCGGTGTTGGCCGCGGTGTTGCTGACTGGCCGCAAGGACCGTGGGCCGGCATTACGTCTGCTGACCTTGTGCACCACTGCCGGGCTGATCGTAATGATTGGCCTGTCGATTCCCATGGCGAAGAAAGCCCGCTACATGCTGCCGATGCTGCCCATGGCGGCGATCGTCGCGGCGTATCCGTTCCAAGGTGCGCAGGGTCGGGTATTCCAGTGGCTACGCGGCCTGATGCAGGGCCTGTGGCTGCTGATGCCTGGCCTGCTGATCATCGGGCTGGTGGTGGCCAAGCGACGTTTTCCGGATCATCTCACTTCGCTGACGGCGGTGATGGTGATACTCGGTGTGTTGCAGGTGATCGCACTCGGGCTGCTGTTCAAGCCGCATGTGCGTGCGGTGGGCCTGGCGTTCGCTGCGGTGCTGGCGCTGTGGTCGACCTACATTCTGGTGTTCGAGCCGGTGGAGCGTACGCTCTACGACACGCGCACGTTCAGTCGTGCAGCCGTTGAGCTGATTCAGAAAGACCCGGCTCCCGTGGTGTTGCACGCCATGGGCAAAGACGCCAAGGCCATCAAGTTCATGGTCAACGTCGATCACGACCTGATTCCGCTGTTCACCCAATCGGTGCAAGAGCTAGAGAGCCTGACAGGCCCTGCGTGGCTGGTGATGGACAAGAGCGACTACGAAGCCCTGAAAGGCTCCCGGTTGGCGTCACTGCAACCGGTGCTGAGCGGGAACTTCGACAAGAACGATTATGTTCTGCTGCACCTGGTACCTGTGCAGCCCTGAACGGGTTGCACATTGTCAGGGCGCTTGCTTAAGCTTACGCCCATGACGCCTTCCCTCCGCCGTGCCCAACTCGCCGATGCCAGCGCACTGCCCGCCGTAGAGCGTTCAACCGCCCTCTTCCGTTTGGCAGCGCCGACCCTACCGCGTTTATGGGGTCGCCTCAGAAACGCGAAAATACCGCACGCTAAGCCAATTGGCGGGTTACCGGTCTTCGGTTGATAAGTCATTCGCCGAAAACAGTTCTTCAATTTCATGCGGTGAAATGGGTTTGCTGAAGTGATAGCCCTGCATTTCATCGCACATGTTGTTGCGCAGGAATGTAAGCTGATCGTCGGTCTCGACACCCTCCGCTATGACTTTGAGATTCAGTTGGTGGCCCAACGAAATCACCGCTTTGGTGATGGCCGCGTCAGCCGGGTCGGTGTGGATGTCGCGCACGAACGATTGATCTATTTTCAGTCGCATGATCGGGAAATTTTTCAGTGCGCTAAGACTGGAGTAACCGGTGCCGAAGTCGTCAATCGAGAGTGCGACGCCCATTAGGTTGAGTTGATTCATGGTGACGATAGCCTGCTCGATATCCCGCATAATCATACTTTCGGTGAGTTCCAGTTCGAGATAGCGGGCTTCCAGTTTGCTTTCCTGCAATGCATGGGCGACGCGCGCGACCAGATTTTTTTCCCTGAACTGGCGCGCGGACACGTTCACCGAAACGGTGGTGGGCGGGAATCCTCGTAACTGCCAGTCCTTGTTTTGTTTACAGGCGGTTCGCAGCACCCAGTCGCCGATCGGTACAATCAGTCCGGTCTCTTCCGCAAGTGCGATGAAGTGTTCCGGCTTAATCAGACCCGATTGCGGGTGCTGCCAGCGAATCAGCGCTTCCACCCCTATGATGCGGCGTGTTTGTAGATTGACCTGCGGTTGGTACAGCAACAGAAATTCGTTGCGGGTGATAGCATTTCGAAGTCCTTCCTGCATCACCATCCGATCGCGAATCTTGGTATTCAACATTGAAGTGAAGAACTGAAAATTGTTGCGACCAAGTTCCTTGGCGAGATACATGGCGGCATCCGCGTTCATCAGCAAGGTATCCGTATCTTTGCCATCGTTCGGAAAAGTCGAAATACCCATGCTGCACGTTACATCGATCTGATGGGCACCAATCATGGTTCGCTGCGAGACCATATCCATTATTTTCTGGATCACGCCGGCAATGGTCTCTGTTTGGGTCGGTTGATCGAACAGGATGATCACGAATTCGTCGCCGCCCAACCGCACCACCGTATCGGCGCGCCGTATGCATTGCTCCATTCGGCGCGCGATGATTTGCAGCAGTTCGTCACCGACATTGTGACCAAGGCTGTCATTGATCAACTTGAAATTGTCCAGGTCGATAAAGACTATCGTCACGAAGCGACCGTAGCGCTGTCCATGCAAAATGGCCTGGTCGAGACGATCCTTGAGCAAGGTGCGATTGGGCAGGCCAGTCAATATATCGTGGTGCGCCATATATTTGATGCGTTCTTCCGCACGCTTGTGTTCGACCGCAATGCTGGCGATTCGGAGCGCCATCTCGACGAGCTGGATTTCGGACAGGGAGGGCTCACGTACCGTCTTGCCATACAGTGAGAGTGCGCCAAGCACCTGGCCCTTGCGTGACAGAATCGGCCACGACCAGCAGGCCGCAAAACCAAACGGGGCGACCAATTCGCGGTAATCGTCCCACAGTGGATCGGCCTGGATATTGGCCACGGTGACCGGCTCGCGGCGGTAGACCGCCGTGCCGAAAGAGGCGGTCTGCGGACCGATGGCAATGCCGTTGATGGCCTTGGCATAGGCTTGCGGAAGCTGCCCGGTCGAAACATGCCGCAGGTGCAGGCCGTCGTCGTCGAGAAGTTGAATCGAGCCCATCACCCCTTCGGATTGGGACTCGATAAGTAGGGTGATGCTGTCGAGAACGCGTTCCAGCGGGGAACCGGTCGCGATCATTTCGAGTGCACGCCCTTGTTCAGCGCGCAAAGATTCCGCTCGCTTGCGCGCATCAATGTCGTGTGCAAGCCAGATCACCCCACTGGTTAAGTCGGACGGATCAATCGCTGTCAGGATGGACTCGACCCAAAAGAGAGTGTCATTGCAGCGCCGGAGTTGGGTTTCGATCGTGTGTGTTTTACCGACCTCAATTGCCGCGAAAATGTGCTTTCCGAGGTTTTGGAACGCCTCCTCTGAGACATACAGCGAGCGTGTCGACGATCCGATCAACTCGTCGATCCGGTATCCGAACATCGTTGCGAACATGTGATTGCAACGGACAATCCGACGATTCTTAAGAAATGCGATACCGACAGCGGCGTTTTCGAGAATGGTCTGCTGTTCTGCCGCGATGCTCCGGAGATTCTCCTCGGCTTGGATGCGCACCGCCGATTCCTGTTTCAACTCGGTGTTTTGCGCGGCAAGTTGCCGTTTTATTGTCTGTAACGCCAGATGCGTCTTGACCCGGGCCAAGAGCTCCTCAACCTGAAATGGTTTGGTCAGATAGTCGACGCCGCCCGCGGCAAATCCGGCGACCTTGTCGCGGAGATCGGTCAGCGCGGTCATGAAAATCACCGGAATTTCGCGCGTCAGATCGATTGCCTTTAGGCGTCGGCAGGTTTCGAAACCGTTGATGCCCGGCATCATCACGTCGAGCAGAATCAGATCGGGAACGATCAACTGAGCCCGTTTGATCGCCTCTTCACCGGCCTGCGCGACCAGCACTTTGAAATTGTGCTCCTCCAGGTAGTTGACCGCCAACTCCAGATTGGCCGGCGTGTCGTCGACCACCAGGATCGTATGCGTGTCGATTTCGGGCGTCACGGGGAAGTTTGTCATTCGGCCACCGGCGTGGGGTTCATGTAGGTATCGACAAGCCTGACAATAGCCTCGGACCGGAAGCCTTGCGCCAGCTTCTGGAGCTTTTCTGCGAACGGCTGATATTGCGCATCGCGCGCGGCGAGTTCGCCGGCCCACTGCTTGATGCCGCGCATGTTTCCAGCCAGTGCCAACTCGTGCAGGCGCTCCATTTCCGGACCTGCGGGAATGGCCAATTGCTCCGTGCCTTGAGCGGATGATGAAAGCAGCTCCGGTATCGCGTCCTCGACGATCCAATCCAGCCGGAGGTGCGCACCGATTTTCTGCAGCAAATGTCCATTCTCGATGGGCTTGGACAGAAACGCGCAGGCCCCGGCCGCCAGCGCATGGGCCTGATCTTCTGAGGTGATGCTCGCCGACACGATGATGATCGGGACCAGCCGCAAGGCCTCGACCTGCAGTATCCGCCGCGTCGCTTCCAGTCCGTCCATCACGGGCATCCTGATATCCATCAGGATCAAGTCCGGCTGCATGGTACGCGCCAATTCGAGCCCTTCGAGGCCGTTGCTCGCTTCGCGAATCGCGAAACCCAAATTGCCCAGCGTGTCGGCGAGCATCGCGCGGTTCGCCGCGATGTCGTCGACGATCAGCACCGTCTGGCGTGGCCCGTGGTATCCGCTCACCTGCTGCACTAGAAGCGCGGTCACGGGTGCAGTGTCCACAATTGGCAGGGACAGGTCGAACCAGAACCGGCTGCCATCACCAGGCTGGCTTTCGACACTGATTTCACCGCCCATCAAGCGGAGCAGCTGTCGACTAATGCTCAAGCCTAGCCCGGTCCCACCCGAGCGACTCTGCACTTCGCCCACTTGCTCAAACGGCTCAAAAATCGCTTGCTGCTTGTCTTGTGCGATCCCCACGCCCGTATCTCGCACTTCGAACCTCAGGCACGCGAGCCCCTCAAGGCGTGACAGTAACGTGATATGCAGGCCCACCTGTCCACTATCGGTGAATTTGACCGCGTTACTGAGCAGGTTCAGCAGCACTTGGCGCAAGCGCTTGTCGTCGCCTTGCACAAACCGAGGGAGATCCGGTGCCACGTCGAGGATGCAGGTGAGTCCTTTTTCCTCGCTCTTGATGCGAACAATGTCGACCACGCCCGACAGGGTAGTCGGTAGATCGACTACGCAGGGACAGAGTTCGAGCTTACCGGACTCGATCTTGGCCAGGTCCAGGATGTCGGTAATCAACATCAGCAAATGTTCGCCGCTTTGCTGGATTGTGTTTGCCGCGCTCGTCTGCCGCTCGCTCAAGGTGGTGTCCCGCTTGAGCAACTGCCCGTAGCCCAGGATGGCGTTCAACGGGGTTCTCAGCTCATGGCTCATGTTGGCGAGGAACGTCGACTTGGCCCGATTGGCCGTCTGGAGCTCACTCGTGCGCTCCCGTACACGTTCCTCAAGGCCATCGCGCGCACGTTGCAGATCCAGATTGGCGTTAGTCAAGTCGCCGCGTGCTCGTCTCAATCCTTCGCGGGCGCCGTCCAGTCCCACCGCGGCGATGCCGATCTCGGCCTGAAGCAGGTTGAAGCTCTCAGTCATCCGACCCAGCTCGTCCCGTGAATGGATTTGCAACGGTTCAAGCGAAAAGTGGGCATGAGCCTCGTCAATATCGCCCCGACCCAGCGCACTCATGGCATTCGAAAAATCCTTCAGCGTGCCGAGCGCGAGCCGCCGAGCGGATGTGCTGACTCGTTCGGCCGAGTGGGCGATCATCCCCGGCAACACAATCCCGACTGTGATAGTCAGGATCGCTACCGCGACGAAGATGTCCTCCAGAGCGGTCACGAACGCGCCGTGCTGGTCGGGGATCTGGCCGATCGCCAGGATGTAGCCGGCCCCGTCCAAGGCAAGCACCGCCAGCATCGCACCGGTCAGTTTCACGTGCAGTGTCGGGCTGAGCAGTGGCAAGCCCTGTAGCCGGCGATCCTCAATTTTGCGCCATGCGAACAGTGCCGCGCCCGAATAGGCCATGGCCAGCCCGAACACCACGGTCGGCAGGCCGAACTGCTCGAAACCGAACAGCGTCGATGCCCCCCACCCAGCCGCAGCGGCGATGCCCAGGCCGATCGTGCCGCGCGGAGCACGGTACGGCCGGGGCGCGTCAGGCGCATCGCGGCGCAACAGCCACACTGCGACACTCGCCAGCGAAATCGCGATCAGGTAATTGAAGTTCGCTGCCGCGATCAGCCAGATCGGATCGCCGATCAGCAACAACCCGATCGATACGCCGGCGGTCACTAGCGTGGCGGCCCACGGCGCATCGGTGGGGATCCGCAGCGCCAGAAACCTGGGCGCCAGTCCGTCTTCGGCGAGCTGCGCCAGCGTGCGCGAAGCGCCCGCAAGCGGTTGGAGGGTACCGTGGAACATGTTGAACATCATGAACCAGATGGCCATCGCCTTGGCGCCGCTGCCGAAGATCGGCGTGAAGGTCGGGCCAAGCGCCAGAGCCAGGTCGTCGCCGAGCGGCGTGGGCCCGAGCGTGCCCAGCCACACGACGGGCAGCACCGCGAAATACACCGCCGCCATCAACGCACTGGCGAGCATCGCGCGCGGCACGTTGCGATTCTGGTCGATGGTCTCGCCGACGTGGCAGGTCGCCGCCTCGAATGCGGGGGCCGCGAAGCCGACCAGGTAAAGCCCCGCCATCAGCGAGGTCAGGTTGCCGAACCATCCGGGGAACGGCACGGTGAGGTGAAAATCGGTCGCTTGGTGCCAGTCGACCTGACCGGCGAGAATCGGCGCGAGCGACGACACAAAGGCCAGCAACGCGGAAGCGGTGGCGACCGGGGTCGCCACCCGCGTGGTCCATTTGATCCCGCACAGATTCACCAGCGTAAAGAGCGCGACCAGCGCGCAAGCCAACTCCGTCACCGACACGTTCGGCAGATACCACTGTTTGATGGCCGACGCGGAGAAGATCGCGGTCAGCCCGCAGGCCGGAACCCAGCCCCACCAGTAGCACACGCCCGTGATGGTCGAGAGCATCGGGTTGTACGGCTTGAACGCCTCGGCGCAGCTGGCGGCAATCCCGCCGACCCGATTGGGCGACATCAGCGCCAGTTCGGTCCAGCCCGGCGCGGCTGCGTAGCTGAGCAACAGGCCGACAATCAGGAGCGGTACAGCCGCGCTACCCTGCCCGGGTATTGCGTCCTGTCCGACAAAGAGGGCTGCGATCAGGAAGAGACTCTGGTTGCTGCCCCCCATTGCCAGCGCCGTAGTGCCAATCCATCCGAGTCGCCGCGGGTGTGGACGGGGGGTGTTGCCTGTTGCCTTGATATCCATATCCATGCACCCCCGGATTCGACTTCTTGTTTTACGCGGAACCTCTGAAAATACTTCAAACCTGAAGCGCGACTACCTCGTGTCTAATTCGGTTATGCGGCACGATTAAGCAAGTTATGGCCTGAGCGCATTTTAGGTGTAGGTGAAATGTTGCACATATGCAAGACAGGGAATCGCGCCGCCACGCCAATCTTCATCGTCGTACCCAGTCCGATCGCGCCTTGTAAATGGCGGTCGGAATCCGCCGTTTGTCAGCGTTGACCATCTTCTAAACCCTGTCGAATGGGAGCCCAATGACTGGGCGGGCGCGGGGTGGCCGGTACTTTCACTTCATCAATCGGTCTTCCCTCGAACAGTCTCACACCGATATCAGCCAACACTTCAGGTGAAACAGGGCTGCTGTTTGACTTGTCCGTCGAACATTTTAAATGTGTGTTCGACAATTCCTGGCAGGCGCTATAAACGCCCAACCTCGCGACGACTGAGCAGGCAGACTTCTACGCTCAATGTCAGACACTCGCCTTCAGATCCACCCCTAACGCCTGGGCGAACGCTTTGACCAAAGGACTGCGTACCGTGTTGTGCCGCAGGATCAGGTTGAACGGTGTATTGAAGCTGATCAGGTCCGGCCGCAAGGCTCTGAACGTGCCTTGTGCAACCAGTGGCGCCGCATAGTGCTGCGGAAGAAAACCCAGGAAACGCCCGGTTTTGATCAGCATGGCGACCGCTTCAACCTGCGACGCCGAGGCCGAAAAACTGTCGTATCGGGCAAACGTCAGCTTGTCGCGGTGAATGGCGTAACGATGGTTGATGAACTCGTGCTGCTTGAGCACATCCTCGCCCATCTGCTCGTCCGCAACGCTGAACAACGGGTGCCCGACCGCACAGTAAGCTTCCGATCTTTCTTCGTACAGTGCGAAGTAATCGAACTCTTCTCTTTTTTGATACACCGGTACTATTCCAGCCACTAACCGACCTTCTACGACGCCTCTTTCAACCTCATCAAGTTGCGAAGCATGCAGTTGAAAACGCACTTTGGGCGACTGCTCGTTTATTCGTTTAAGCGCTGCAACTAACGGAGAGTTGTCATCGGAAATCGTATTGTCGATCACCCCCACGCCAAGGTCGCCAATCAATTCATTTTGCGCACAACTAAGCCGATCTCGAAAGTTGTCGACCGAGGCAAATAAGTCGATCGACGCCTGGTAGACCAAACGCCCCTCTTCGGTCAGGCAAAACCCCTCTCGCCCCCGTGTGCACAAACGCATGCCGATGCGAATTTCAAGGTCGGAGATCTGTTTGCTGATGGCTGCAAGCCCCACATTCAGCTCATTTTGAGCCGCGCTGAAACCACCGGCCTCGACTACTGCCTTGAACACTTTGAGCAGTTTGAAGTCCAGCCCGCTAAGGGCCAACGGGGCTCGATGGGCCGTTTTCAACGGCGGGTTTCCAGAATTGGAAAGTGGGGTTTCCATAATGCTTATTTACCTCTGGCGCCCGATTCAACAGTCTGTGTCCAACAACAAAAATAGTGCTGGCCAATAATAATGAACACAGAAAACCAGGCTTGGCAACCACCAATAATTCCCCCCCGCCAGCGCCAAGTCGCTGATTTAAAACTATTAAAAGCTGACACTTCGATCAGCTCTCACCACTTGCAACTGCCCTCTTGAAAACTGCATGAGCCGAACCACGCCCGGAAGATCCCGGCGAGCGTTCAAGGCTCTGCGTAACGACTTCAGTTCGTGTTACCGACGAGGAAAACAACAATGACTCAAGCAACCGATCGTTTGTGGGGAGCACGCTTCAAAAGCGGCCCGTCCGAAGCCCTGGCGGCCCTGTCCCGCTGCCCTGAGCGGTACTTCCGTCTCACCCCGTACGACCTGGCCGGCTCCAAGGCCCATGCCGGGGAACTGCAACGCGCCGGGCTGCTCGATGCGCAGGAAACCCAAACCATGCTCGACGCACTGGAGCGCATCGGCGAAGACTTCCGCGCAGGTCTCGTCAGCCCGACGCTGGATGACGAAGACGTCCACACCTTCATCGAGCGTCTGCTGACCGAACGCCTGGGCGCACTGGGTGGCAAGCTGCGCGCCGGACGCTCGCGCAACGATCAGACCGCCAACGATCTGCGGCTGTTTCTGCGTGATCACGCTCGCACCCTGACCACTGAAGTGCTGGCCTTGCAACAGGCGCTGGTAGACCAGGCCGAGCAACACATCGAGAGCATTTGCCCAGGCTTCACTCACCTGCAACAAGCGCAGCCAATTGTGTTCGCCCACCACGTGCTGGCCCACGCTCAGTCGATGCTGCGCGACGTGCAACGTCTGGTGGATTGGGACGTGCGCACTTCCCTGTCGCCATTGGGCGCAGCCGCCATGGCCGGTTCCGCCATTGCACGTCAGCCACAGCAATCCGCCAAGGAAATGGGTTACAGCGGTGTCTGCGAGAACTCCATCGACGCAGTAGCGAGTCGCGACCACGTCGCCGAGTTCCTGTTCGTGGCGAGCATGCTCGGCGTCAATATTTCGCGTTTGGCCGAAGAGTTTTGCCTGTGGTCTTCCCGGCAATTTCGTTGGGTCGCACTGGACGATGCGTACGCCACCGGCAGTTCAATCATGCCGCAAAAGAAAAACCCGGACATCGCCGAACTGGCGCGTGGCAAAGCCGGCCGTTTGATCGGCAACCTGACGGGCCTGCTCTCGACCCTCAAATCCCTGCCGCTGTCCTACAACCGCGATTTGAGCGAAGACAAAAACGGCGTGCTCGACAGCGTCGACACCCTGCTGCTGGTGCTGCCGGCCATGGCCGGGATGGTTGCGACCATGAAGGTCAACGTCGAAGAGCTGCGCCGTCAGGCACCGCTGGGCTTCACCCTCGCTACCGAGGTCGCCGACTGGTTGGCGGTGCGCGGTGTGCCGTTCAAGGAAGCCCACGAAATTACCGGGGCGCTGGTTCAGGCCTGTGAAAAACACGACATCGAACTGTGGGAAGCATCGCCGGCGCTGCTCGCCGAGATCGATGTGCGCCTGACGCCCGAAGTTCGCGACAGCCTGACCCTGGAAGCCGCCATCGCTGCCCGCAGTGGCTGGGGCGGCACCGCACCGCAGCAGGTTCGAGAGCAGATCGGCCGCTTGAAAACCGCCCTCGCCGCACAACAGCAATGGGCGGCGGATTATCAGGGCTTTCGTCTCTGAAGCACTGCTCAGAACCTGTGGGAGCGAGCTTGCTCGCGATAGCGGCGGATCAGCCAACATCAATGTTGAATGTAATACCGCCATCGTCGGAACGCCGCCCGGAGCAAGCTCGCTCCCACAGGGGTTGCGTTTAACCTGAAGAACCACACACCCGTCTGCATCAGGAAGGGCGGTGTTCGGAGAACCCAAATGAACCAGACTCAGGCAGAGCTCCTCGCGGAGCGCAAACAAGCCGAAAACCAGTTCGACATCACCCAGTACGAGCATGTGCCTCGGCGCTATTACGGGCGAATCTTCTTCGCCACGCTGATCGTCGTCGCCATCGTCGGCCTGGTCAGGGCCTTTGCCGAGGGCAAGATCGAGTGGTCGTACATCGGCCAGTTCCTGACCTCCCAGGCGATTTTGTTCGGCTTGCTCAACACCGTCATCATGGCCGTGCTGGCGATGGCGTTGGGGATTGTCTTCGGGGTGATTACCGCCGTGATGCGCATGTCGGCAAACCCGATCCTGCGCTATGTCGCGGTGACGTACACCTGGCTATTCCGTGGTACGCCGCTGATTTTGCAGCTGCTGCTGTGGTTCAACCTGGCGCTGATTTTCCCCACCATCGGCATTCCCGGGGTGATTCAGCTTGATACCGTGAGCCTGATGACGCCTTTCGTCGCCGCGCTGCTGGGCCTGAGCATCAACCAGGGCGCCTACACCGCTGAAGTGGTGCGTGCCGGTCTGCTCTCGGTGGACACCGGCCAGTACGAAGCCGCCAAGTCGATCGGCATGCCGCGTCTGCAGGCACTGCGCCGGATCATCCTGCCGCAGGCCATGCGCATCATCATTCCGCCGGTCGGCAACGAGTTCATCGGTATGGTCAAGATGACCTCGCTGGCGAGTGTGATCCAGTACTCGGAACTGCTCTACAACGCCCAGAACATCTACTACGCCAACGCCCGCGTGATGGAGCTGTTGATCGTCGCCGGGATCTGGTATCTCGCCGCTGTCACCGTCTTGTCCTTTGGTCAAAGCCGTCTGGAGCGTCGTTTCGCTCGTGGCGCCGGCAAGCGCTCGTGAGTCGCGCAGGAGAATCGAACATGAGAAGCATCGTCAAGGCTGTTGGCCTGAACAAGTACTACGACCAGTACCACGCGCTCAAAGACATCAACATCGAAGTCGAACAGGGCGAAGTGCTGTGCATCATCGGGCCGTCCGGCTCCGGCAAAAGCACCCTGCTGCGCTGCGTCAATCAGCTGGAAAAGATCGACAAGGGCGGCCTCTGGGTCGACGGCGAACTGGTCGGCTACCGCATCGCCGGCAACAAACTGCACGAGCTCAACGAGTCGCAGATCGCTCGCCAGCGCTTGGCCACCGGCATGGTGTTCCAGCGTTTCAACCTGTTTCCGCACATGACCGTGCTGCAAAACATCATCGAAGGCCCGTGCCAGGTGCTCAAGCGCTCGCCCAAGGAAGCGCACGAAGATGCGCTGGAACTGCTGGCCCGCGTCGGCCTGGCCGACAAACGCAACAGCTACCCGATCGAACTCTCGGGTGGTCAGCAACAACGGGTGGCCATAGCCCGGGCGCTGGCCATGCGGCCCAAGCTGATGCTGTTCGATGAACCCACTTCGGCACTCGACCCGGAACTGGTCGGTGAGGTGCTGTCGGTGATGCGCGACCTGGCGCAGACCGGCATGACCATGATCGTCGTCACCCATGAACTGGGCTTCGCCCGCGAGGTTTCCAATCGCATGGTGTTCATGGACGGCGGACAGATCGTGGAGGCAGGAAGCCCCGAAGAAATACTAATAAGTCCACAAAACCCGCGCACCCAAAGCTTCATTTCTGCCGTTCGCACCTAACGACAACTCAAAAAGAGAACGACCATGAAAAACCTCCTCATCCCTGCAGTACTGGCTGGCCTGATGGCCTCTTCGGTGACCTGGGCAGCTGATTTGCCCGCGAGCATCAAGGCCAAGGGCGAAATCGTCGTGGCGATCATGCCCAACTATCCGCCGATGGATTTCAAGGACCCGGCCACCAACACCCTCACCGGTCTGGACTACGACCTGGGCAACGCCTTGGCCGAGCGTCTGGGCGTGAAGATCAAATGGCAGGAAACCGGCTTCGAGCAAATGATCAATGCCCTGACCACCGACCGCGTAGACATGGTGCTGTCGGGCATGACCGACACCGCCGAGCGTCAGCAGAGCGTGACCTTCGTTGACTACTTCACCAGCGGGCCGCAGTTCTACACCCTGCAAAAGAACAAGGACACGAACGAGATCACCGACCTGTGCGGCAAGAAAGTCGGGACCAGCCGACGTACGACGTTCCCGGCGGAAATCGCCGAGTGGAGCAAGGCCAATTGCGAAGCGAAGGGTAAACCGGCGATCAACGTGATCGGCACCGAAGGCTCCGCCGACGCCCGCGCGCAACTGCGTCAGAGCCGCATCGACGCGGCGATGCAGGGCAGCGAAACCTTGTCGTACCTGAAGACTCAGGAAAAGGACACCTACAAGACTGTGGGGGCGCCGATCTCGGTGCAGTTCAGCGGTTTGGGCGTCAGCAAGAAAAAACCTGAGTTGAGTGAGGCAGTGAAGGTGGCGTTGCAGAGCATGATTGATGACGGTAGCTATCAGGCGATCTTGAAGAAATGGGATCTGGAGTTGGGGGCGATTAAAACCGTGACCATTAACGCCGGGAAGTAAGCATCTGAGGGATGCCCTTTGTGGGAGCGAGCCTGCTCGCGATTACGGCCGCACATTCAAAATGGATGTGACTGAACCTCCGCTATCGCGAGCAGGCTCGCTCCCACAGGATCCGTGTAACACCTATAAATGTATGGAGCGCCATGATGTCCTCGCCCCAACCGACCTGGCCCGACGGCCACAACGCCTGCCTGGCCCTGGCCTTCGATCTCGACGGCCCCACCGGCGATGCAATGCTCAACGGTTCGATCTGGCACAAGCCCGAGTACTTCGGCTTTGGCGGTTACGGACCCTATCGGGCCTTGCCGCGAATTCTCGACCTCCTCGACGAATTCCGCATCCCGACCACCTTCTTCGTCCCGGCCTGGGTCGTGGAAAACTGGCCGAAACAGTGCCAGTCGATCATCGAGCGCGGGCATGAAGTGGCTTACCACGGCTACAAACACGAGTCCTTCTATGCGCTGACGCTGGAGCAGCAAAAGGACGTCATGAATAAATGCCGCGAGGTGTTCTGGAAGCATTTGAACATCCGCGCAGAAGGTTTTCGCACCCCATCCGGCGACTGGCGAGCCGAGACACCGGCCATGCTGGTAGAAGCCGGTGTCACTTACTCCAGCAGCATGCGCGGCGATGATCGGCCGTACCTGGTGAAAGTCCCGGGCTATGAAACCCCGCTGGTGGAAATCCCCGGCCGCTGGGAAATGGACGACTACGCCTCCATCGCCTACACCCGCGCACCGGACTTCCCCTCGGGACTGGACCGTACCGCCAGCTACGAGCTGACCCTCGACAATTGGTGCCGCGAATTCGACGGCGCAATGAATGAAGGGTTGTGTCTGACCACCCTCTTCCACCCCAAGATCACCGGCAAACCGGGGCGCATTCTGCTGCTGGAGAAACTCTTCGAGCACATGCGCCAGCGTGATGACGTGTGGTTCGCCACCTGCCGCGATGTCGCCCACTGGTGGCTCAAGGAGCATCAACATGGCTGAGCCCACTGTCTGGCCCGAAGGCTACCGTTGCGCCGTGGTGTTGACCGTCGACTACAACGATGTGCACGGCATCCTGACCCAGGCCCCGGAAGTCGCCGGCCGCGACAAGACCCTCTCGGTGTGGCGCTACGGCACCCAGCGCGGGGTCGAACGCTTGCTCGCACTGTTCAAGGAACTGGGTGTTTCCAGCAGTTGGTGCGTGCCGGGCATCGTAGCCGAAGAAAACCCGGAACACATTCGCTCGATTCAGGCGGCCGGTCATGAAATTGCCTGCGCCGGTTATCGCCACCAGAACTACGACACCCTGAATCTGGCTGAGCAGACCGCCACCCTTGAGCACGGCTGCCAGGCACTCGCGGCCATTACCGGCCAGCGCCCAACGGGTTTCCGGATTCCCGCCGGTAACTGGGCGCCGGGGTTTACCGCGGCGCTGCGCGAGCAAGGTATTCGCTGGTCATCCTGCTGGCGTGGCGATGACCTGCCGTTCGCCCATCCAACGGCGCCCGAGGTGATCGAACTGCCGTTGCACTATGAGCTGGAGGACGAACCCTACTTCGCGTTCAACCTGAGCCCGGCGGTGCCGCCAGCCCAATCGCGGATCGCCTCTTACAGCCATACCTTGGGCAACCTGCAAATGGACTTCGCCGGGTTTCATCGCTTTGGCCTGTGCTACGTGCTGCGCCTGCACCCGGAAATCATCGCGACCCCAGGGCGCATCGGTGTCCTGCGCGAGTTGCTGCTGGGTATCCAGCAACACGACGACGTGTGGATCGCCACGGCGGGCGAAGTCGCCCAGTGGTGGGCCGAGCGCGCCGCACCGATGGACGAAGAACATCCATCAGCCGTATATGAGCGGCATTATCGAGCGTGCTTGCCATGAGCGAACGATTGCAGCGTCTGGCGCAATTCTGCGTCGAGAGCCGTTTCGAAGACTTGCCGCCGGCACTGGTGGCACAAGCCAAACGACACATTCTTGATACCGTCGGCGCGACCCTGGCCGGAGCCGCCAGTGAAATTGCCGTCGCCGCCCGGCAAACCTTTGCCAATGAAAACGGCAAAACGCTGGTCTGGGGCAGTGCACAGCATGTGGGTGCGGCGCAGGCAGCGATGCTCAATGGCATTGCCGCCCATGCGCTGGAACTGGACGATACCGGCGGTTGCGATCACTCCGGCGCGGTGGTGCTGCCCGCGGTGATGGCGGCGGCCAGCCTGAAAGCTGCAGCGGTGAACGGTCGCGAGCTGATCACCGCCGTGGTGATCGGTTATGAGATCGGTCGTCGGGTGCTTGAAGCCTGTGGCGGTTACTCGGCACACAACGGCGCCGGTTGGCATTCGACCGCGACCTGCGGCGTGTTCGGTGCAGCGGCGGCCAGCGCGCGAATACTCGGTCTTGATCAGGCACAAACGCTCGCTGCACTGGGCATTGCCGGCAGTTTCAGCGGCGGCCTCTGGGCGTTTATCCACGATGGCTCGCAAAGCAAAAAACTTCACAGCGGCCGCGCCGCGGAAGGTGGCCTGCTTGCGGCGCGGTTTGCCGAGCAAGGGATCAGCGGGCCAACGAAACTGTTCGACGACGTTTGGGGGGGCTTTCTCAAAACCCTCGCGGCTGAACACGCGCAACCCGAGGCGCTGGACGTAGACCTCGGCGTGGTGTGGAAACTCGCCCGCTGCTCGATCAAACCTTACGCCTCTTGCCGTGGCACGCATTCGGCCATCGATGCCTTGGGCCTGCTGCTTGAGCAGTTGCAGATCGAGGCCGATCAGCTGGAAGACGTTCAAGTGTCGCTGTGCGGTTTTCTCAATGAGATGTGCGGTGCGCGCGATGTCAGCCGTTTGGCAGCCGCGCAGATGAGCCTGCCGTATGCCCTCGCCGCACGGCTGGTCTATGGTCACTGCCGGCTTGAGGCTTACGACGACGAACAACGCAGCGCGTCAGAAATCGCTCATTGGATGTCGCGCATTCACCTTGTAGTGGATCCGCAACTGTCAGAGGATGGCGAGCCGCGGGTGAGCATTCGCAGCCGCGATGGACGCCAGGCCAGCCTGTGTGTCGAGGTGCCGTTGGGCGCACCGGGAAATCCGTTGAGTGATGCAGCGCTGGAGGAGAAATTCCTCAGCCTGGCGACGCGGGTGATGCCGAAGGAACAGGCGACCGGGTTGCTGGAACGGTTGTGGCAACTGGATAAACTGGAGTCGGTCGGTACGTTGATCGAGATCATTGAATAAGGACATCCGCACCACCGTGGCCACTTACTCGCTCGTTATTCGCCGTTTGATGATCTGCTCGCTGACCATCGTCGTCAGCCGCGCCATCACCAGCCCGCTGCTGACGCTGTTCCTCAGCAACAAGCTGGGCCTCAACCAACAGGACGTCGGCCTGCTGTTGGGCATCGCGGTGTTCATCGCCACCCTGCTTGCGCTGTATGGCGGTTACATCATCGACCGCCTCGAAAAGCGCCGCTTGCTGATTCTGGCGATGCTCTCCAGTTCTATCGGCTTCGTCCTGCTGACCTTCGCCCACAACCTTTACCTGACCACCCTGACGCTGGTGATTACCGAAACCGCTTCGGCGCTGTTTCTGATCGGTTCCAAAGCGATCCTCAGTGAACATTTGCCGATGGGCCAACGGGCCAAGGCGTTTTCGCTGCGTTACACCCTGACCAACATTGGCTACGCCACCGGCCCTATGCTGGGGGTGGTGATTGCCGGGGTGCAGCCATTGGCACCGTTCCTGATTGCCGGTGGCATCGCATTTTTCAGTACCTTCCTGATGAGAGGGATCCCCGGATCAGTCAAGGACGAAGTTGTTGGCCAACCGCAAAGCTTTCTGAAAACCCTGGTGACCCTGAAAAACGACCGCACGCTGATCATGTTCACCTGCGGTTGCCTGCTCAGCACCGTGGTTCACGGGCGTTTCACCCTGTACCTGTCGCAATACCTGCTGGTGACGCAAAACGAGCATATTGCCCTGCAAACCATGGCGGCGATCCTCGCCTGCAATGCGATCAGCGTGATCCTGTTGCAGTACCAGATCGGCCGTTTTCTCAAGCGTGAACAGCTGCGTTACTGGATTGTCATCGGCAGCAGCCTGTTCATCCTCGGATTGATCGGCTTCAGCTTCGCGCAGAACCTGGTCCATTGGTGCCTGGCGATGTTTGTCTTCACCCTGGGCGAAATGATCATCTACCCGGCAGAGTTCCTGTTCGTCGACACCCCGGCTCCGGAAGAACTGCGCGGCAGCTATTACGGTGCGCAGAACCTGGCGGCGCTGGGGGGGGCGGCGAGCCCTGTGATTTGCGGCTTCTTGCTGACTCACACGGCACCGGCAACGATGTTTTATGCCCTCAGCGCACTGACCGCCATGGGCGGATTGCTGTGTTTCCTGAGCGGCCGACGCGTCGCCATACTTCAAAATTAATGCACTGAAGGCTCATTAATATGAATTTGTCAGGGGTGAGATAGATCGGCACACTGTGCTGGTTCCTCCCCCAAATGTTGGAACACTTAAAGGGCTTTCTGGTGATCCAGACAAGCCCTTCTTTTTGCCCGTTCTTTGCCACTGGATCGTTTTCGTTATGCTCGCTCGCTGGATACCCGCTGCCGTCAACACCCGTCCCTCTGAATGGAGCCGAGCCGCCATCGGCATGTCGCTGGGCACACTGCTGAGCGTCTGGCTTTGTGGCCAGGTGTTCGGGATGGACGTGGCCTTGCACTTGATCGGGCCGTTGGGCGCATCGGCGGTGTTGCTGTTCGCCGTGTCCTCCGGCGCGCTGGCGCAACCGTGGTCGATTCTCGGCGGTTATTTGTGTGCAGCGGTAGTGTCGCTGCTGGTAGCCCATGTGCTTGGGCGCACGCTGGGCAGTGCCTGTCTGGCGGCTGGCATGGCGCTGATTCTGATGTGCTGGCTGCGTTGCCTGCACCCGCCGGCGGGTGCGTTGGCGTTGCTGCTGGTGGTGGCGGACCCGGCGACCATCGCGATGGACTGGCGCGAACTCGGGCCGGTGATGCTCGCCGCGACGTGCATGCTGCTCAGCGCCCTGGTCTATAACAACCTGACGCGGATCCGTTACCCCAAGGGCCACAGTGAACCGGTCGCAATGGTGCCCGCCGATCATCCGCCCGCAGACGCGCTGGCGATTACCGCCGAAGACCTCAAGCTGGCCCTGGCCGACATGCAGGAGTTCTTCGACGTCACGCCCGAGGACCTTGAGCAGTTGATCCACGCCAGCGAGCTGCACGCCAAACGCCGCAGCATCGGCGAAGTGTTCGGCAATCGGCTCTAGGCCGCAGCGGACTGCTGCTTCGGCACGGCCAGGCTCACCGCCCGCACCGAAGATCCGGCAGTCAACCCCAGTGATTTGGCGGTGTGTGCATCGACAATCAAGGTTCCGGCGGCGACCCGCGCTGGCGCGGCGGTGATCCGGCAATCGGCGAACTGGCGGTTGTGAATCAGATACACCGCCGCCTGCTCTCCGGGTGTGCCGATGCTCAACTGCAATACCTGACTGTCACGTACGGCGCGGATGTCGCCGGTGGCACACTCGATCAACGGGCCGCCGTCAAAGATATCGATGTAGTCCTTGTGCTCGAACCCTTCAGCCTTGAGCATTCCCAGCGCCGGTTCAGTGTTGGGATGAACCCGGCCGATCGTCGCCCGCGCCGCCTCGGGCAGTAAGCAGGTCGGCAGCGGGAACTTGGGCATCAGCTCGGCAATGAAGGTCTTGTTGCCCAGCCCGGTGAGGTAATCGGCGTCGGCAAAGTCCATCTTGAAGAAGTGCCGGCCCAGCCCTTCCCAGAACGGCGAGACGCCGTCTTCGTCCGAGTAACCACGCATCTCGGCGATCACTTTGTCGCCAAAGTACTGGCGGAATTCGGCGAGAAACAGAAACCGCGCCTTGGACAGCAAGCGACCATTCAGACCGCTGCGATGACCGGCGTGCAGGAACAACGAACACAACTCCGATTGTCCGGTCATGTCATTACCGAGAAACAGCGTCGGCAACTGCTGGTTGATCCCGAGATTTTTCGAGGCGGCGACAAACAGCCCCATCCGGTAGTTGTACCAAGGCTCGCGCAGCCCGACCGCACCGGCCAGGGCGCAGATACCGACGGCTTCGCCGTTGTCTGCTTCCAGCACAAACAGGTAATCGGCATCGCCTCGTTCGGCTTCGCCAGCGAAGGTTTTCTCGGCCCATTCCAGGCGCTGACGCAAACGCCCGACATCGGCGGGCAAGGTGGTCAAACCGGTGCCGGCGCTGTGGGCGAGTGCCAGCAATGCCGGCAGGTCATTCATCGTTGCAGGACGGACGATCATCAATGGTGCTCCTGTGGGCTCACGCGTTTAGGCAGATAGACTTCCGCGAGCATGCAGCGCGCACTGCCGCCGCCAATCCGCTCGATGGTGTCGATGTTTACTGGAAGTGGTTTGGCATGCGCTTCGACCATCCGGCGCTGGTCGGCATGCAGCGACCGCCAGGCGGTGCGCGACATCACCAGTAAGGGCTCGCCGGCACGGTTGTGCACTTCAAGCATGTTGCCGGCGAAGGACTCCAACTGATCGAAGCTCAGGGTCATGACCTGCTTGCCGCTGCGTTCCAGACGCGAGCGCAGTGCATTGCGTTCGTCCAGGTCGCTGATCGACTCCAGACAAACCACCGCCAGTTTCGTACCGACGCTCATCATCACGTTGGTGTGATAGATCGGCACACCGTGACGGTCCACCGCGTTGAACGCACAGAGCTCATAGCCGAGGTGCTCGACCAACTGATCCAGCGCTTTGGCATGGGTACGGGTCGAATAGCCGGCGTAACAGATCCGTTGTTCGCGATCGAGGACCATGCTGCCGGTGCCTTCAAGGAACATTTCCTGCTGCTCGAGGCTGGAGAGGTCGAGTAATTGCTCGACGCGGTACGCATCACGCAGCCCGTCGAGCACACCTTTGTCGCGTTCAAGACGGCGGTTATGACCTTGCATCGGGTACAGCACGAGCGTGCCGTCGGGATGGCTGCTCCACCAATTGTTCGGAAAGATCGAATCCGGGGTATGCGGGGCTTCGCTGTCGTTATGCACCATGACTTCAACCCCATGCTCACGCAGGGCCGCGACGTAACCGTCGAACTCTTGCAGGGCTTTGAGTTGTACGTCTTCGGCCGCAGCCGCCGGACGCTGGAAACGGTTGTTGGCCGCCGTGTCCTGGTTGAAGGAGAAACGTGTCGGGCGAATCATCAAAACGGTATTGGTGGTTTGCATGGGCACAGAATCAATGAGGGTTGAGAGGTGCTCATTGTCTGATTCGGCGCCGGAAAAACCCGGCTGATAAACAGGGAGGCGGTGCTGGAAATGGCTGAAAATGGGGGGGGCTTGCAGCCGATTTGGTGGGCATCAAAAATCAAAAGATCGCAGCCTTCGGCAGCTCCTACGCGGTGGGTATCTGTAGGAGTTGCCGGAGGCTGCGATCTTTTGCGATGTGTGATGTGATTACGTCGAGGTCTTGACCATCGCCAGCTCAGGATGGCTGACCAGTTTGTCGATGTGCAGGTCCGGGTCGTCGAACCAGACTTCGGTCAGCACCCGGTAGTGTTCCATGTCGCGACAGCGCATCCGCAGGCTGTAGTCGAAGGCACCGCTGATCAATTGGCACTCCAGCACCTGCGGACAGGCGCGGACTTTGGCTTCGAACGCTTTCTGCGCGGCGCGCCCACTCTGGTTCGACAGCGCCACCAGCACCAGCAGCGACAAACCGGGGGTCAGTTTCTTCTCGTCGAGAATCGCCCCGTAGCCACGAATGACGCCGAGCTGTTCGAGTTTGCGTACCCGCTCAAGGCATGGCCTTGGCGTCAGGTGCACACGCTCGGAAAGCTTCTGATAGGTGATGCGCCCTTCGTGGCGCAGCACCTCAATGATTGCCTGATCGATTCGATCAAGCACGATCGACAGATCGCGGATGTCCGCCATGTACGTTTTGCCTCACTTCAAACGGCCTGATAAAAATTGCTGCAAACGCTCACTTTTTGGCTGGTCGAGAATCGTTGCATCGCCCTGCTCTTCGACCCGGCCTTGATGCAGGAACAACACCTGACTGGACACCTTCCGGGCAAAGCCCATTTCGTGGGTCACCATCAACATGGTACGGCCCTCTTCGGCCAAGGCCTGAATCACCTTCAATACTTCACCCACCAGCTCCGGGTCGAGGGCCGAAGTCGGCTCGTCGAACAAGAGAATCTGCGGCTCCACCGCCAACGCGCGAGCAATCGCCACCCGTTGCTGCTGGCCGCCGGACAGGAATGCCGGGTACTGCTCGGCCACTCGTTGCGGCAAACCGACCTTGTCCAGATAGGCCCGGGCGCTGACTTCCGCGTCCTTGCGGCTGACACCCAGGACTTTGCACGGTGCAAGCATGATGTTCTCCAGCACCGTCAGATGACTCCACAGGTTGAAGTGCTGAAACACCATCGCCAGCCGTGTGCGCAAGCGCTGCAACTGCGCCGGGTTGGCAACCCGCATGCCACCGGCCGCCTGACGGGTGACGATCCGCTCGCCGTCCAGTTCGATGGCGCCATCATCCGCCCGCTCAAGGAAGTTGATACACCGCAGCATAGTGCTTTTGCCGGAACCACTGGCACCAATCATGCTGACGACATCACCGGCGCGGGCATTCAACGAGACGCCTTTGAGCACTTCGTTGTCACCAAAGCGCTTGTACAGATTTTCAACGGTCAGTTTGTACATGGAACACTCCTGGAGCGCTGCCGTTGGCGACAGCGTTCTGGACAGAAAAGGGGGAGAAAAAAAAGCCGGTTCCAGATTTCAGTGAGCCGGCCCGAGGAAACTCAACCAGCGCCGCTCTGCCAGGCGGAACGCGCCGACCAGGCCAAATGACAGCGCGAGGTACAGCAGCCCGGCGATACCGAAGGCCTGAAAGGTCATGAAGGTCGCGGCGTTCGCGTCCCGGGCGATCTTGAGGATGTCCGGAATGGTCGCGGTGAAGGCCACCGATGTGGCGTGCAGCATCAGGATCACTTCGTTGCTGTAGTAAGGCAGCGCCCGACGCAGCGCCGAGGGCAGAATCAGCTTCACATACAAACGCCAGCCACTCAGGCCGTAAGCATGGGCCGCCTCGATTTCACCATAGGGAATGCTGCGAATCGCCCCGGCGAAGATTTCCACGGTGTAGGCGCAGGTGTTGAGGGTGAACGCCAGCAAGGTGCAATTCATCGCATCGCGAAAGAACGCTTCGAGCAACGGCTGCGAACGGACCACGGCGATGCCGTAGATCCCGCTGTAGCAAATCAGCAACTGGATATACAGCGGCGTGCCACGAAACACATAGGTGAACAGCTGCACCGGCCAGCGCAGCAGGCCCCAGCGCGATGTGCGCATGATCGCCAGCGGCAGCGACAGGCAGAACCCGAGCACGATGCTCACCACCAGCAACCATAAGGTCATGGCCAGACCCGTGAGGTTATAGCCGTCACTGAACAGGAACGGTTTCCAGTATTCAGAGATCAATTCAATCATCGCGCCATCCCCCGTACGCCCTGGTTGTAGCGCCGTTCAAGGACGCGCAAAACATAGTTCGAAGCGCTGGTGATCAGCAGGTACAGCGCTGCCGCCAGCAACAGGAAATCCAGCATGTTGAAGGTGCTTTTGCCGGCCTCTTGCGCAACCTTGACCAGGTCCGACAAGCCGATGATCGACACCAGCGCCGTGGCCTTGAGCAGCACCAGCCAGTTGTTGCCCAGACTCGGCAAGGCGAAACGCATCATCTGCGGGAACACCACACAGCGAAAACGCTGCCAACGGGTCAGGCCAAACGACGCGCCGGCCTCCTGTTGACCGCGAGGGACACTGAGGATCGCGCCACGAAAGGTCTCGGTGAAATACGCGCCGTAGATAAAGCCCAGGGTAATGACACCGGCCACGAACGGATCGATTTCCATGTAGGCCCAGCCCAATGCTTCAGTCAGGCTGCTCAGCCAGCCTTGCAGGCTGTAGAAGATCAGCAGCATCAACACCAGGTCCGGAACGCCACGGATCAACGTGGTGTAAAAGGTTGCCGGCAGGTTCAGCAGCCGCAGCGGCGAAAGCTTGGCCGCTGCACCGAGCAGGCCCAGCAGCATGCTGACCACAAGCGACAGCGCCGAGAGTTTCAGGGTTACCCAGGTGCCGTGCAGCAACAGTGGGCCATAGCCTTGCAGGGCCGAGAAATCCAGGCCCAGAGCATTGAGGAAGGTATTCACGCAAATCACCTGTCTTGATGCACCACAGCAAGGCATTGGGTCGTGAACCACGGCCCAATGCCTCAGGTGCGCTGATCAGTTGTTGTAAAGGTCCAGATCGCCGAAGTATTTCTTCTGGATCTGCGCGTAGATGCCCTTCTCGTGCAGGGCCTTGATGGCGGTATTGAGCATGCCTTTGAGCTCCTCGTTGTCCTTGCGCACACCGATGGCAATGTCCGCCGGCACCAGCGGATCACTGATGCCTTCGCTGTTCTTGAAATTGGCGCCTTGTGGCGATGTAAGGAAGCTCATCTGCGCTTGCAACTTGTCCTGAATCGAGGCGTCGAGGCGGCCGTAAACCAGATCGGCGTAGACCTGATCCTGGTTCTGATAGGCCCGCAGTTTCACCCCGCCCGGCGCCAGCTTGGCCCTGGCATAGGTTTCCTGAATGGTGCCTTGCATGAAGCCAATGGTCTTGCCCTTGAGCGACTCGGCAGTGGGTTCCAACCCCGAGTCCTTGCGGGTAACGACGGCAGTCGGGCCGGCATACAGGCGGTCGGTGAAATCGATCTGCTTCTTGCGGGCGTCGGTGACGGTCATCGACGACTCGATGGCGTCGAACTTGCCGGCCTTGAGCGCAGGAATCAGCCCGTCGAAGTCATTGCTGACCCACACACATTTGAGCTTCAGTTCGGCGCAGATTGCGTTGCCCAGGTCCACGCCAAAGCCTTGCACGCCACCGTCGGCGGTGGTCGACTCAAACGGCGGGTAGCTTGGGTTGGTGCCGAAGCGCAATTCGGTCCACTCTTTGGCGCTAGCGCCGGCCGAGCAGAACAGCATCGCGAGTACAGGCAAAGTCAGCCATTGGGTTTTCATCTTCATAAGTCCCGATTTGATTGGAATTATCGCGACCGGGCACGAATGCCTGGACGCCTTTATGGGCAGGAACAGAGAGTCGATGCGGCATTTGCCGCAGCAGCGTTCTTATTGTTTGTGTTCGGTGCACCGCCAAAGGCTGGCCACACCCCACCTGAAACCCTTGGCGCAGACGGCTTCGAATGGAAGGCCAGAATGCCAATAGACGATTGTGTCGAGGTGTCGAAAGGGCCGTCGCAGACAGCTCGCTTGTGCTGATGTCGGCATTTTCACAGCCGATTCTGTCGCGAATGCCCTATTGGGGCATTTACACGATGAATGAGCGTGTAGGTATTGCAAAAATGCAGACCGAACCTGCATCTATCACGGTTGTACATCGCAAATTTGCACTGTTACGATCCGGCATCGTTCGCGCGCGAACACTTCTATAAAGAACAATAAAAGCAGGGAGTTAGTGATGACTGCTCAGGTTTCATCCCAGGTGACTCGAGGCATTGATACCACCACCAACGACGTGCTGGCCGAGGTCCGCAACCACATTGGCCACCTGACCCTCAATCGCCCCGCCGGCCTCAATGCCATTACCCTGGACATGGTCCGCAGCCTGCAGCAACAGCTCGATGCCTGGTCGAACGACCCGCACATCCACGCCGTAGTGCTGCGCGGTGCTGGCGAGAAAGCCTTTTGTGCCGGCGGCGATATCCGCTCGCTGTACGACAGTTTCAAAAGCGGCGGCACCCTGCATGAAGACTTCTTCGTCGAGGAATACGCCCTCGACCTGGCGATCCACCATTACCGCAAACCGGTACTGGCGTTAATGGACGGTTTCGTCCTCGGCGGCGGCATGGGCCTGGTGCAAGGCGCAGACCTGCGAGTCGTCACCGAACGGAGTCGGCTGGCGATGCCGGAAGTGGCCATCGGTTATTTCCCGGACGTCGGCGGCAGCTACTTCCTGCCACGGATTCCCGGCGAACTGGGCGTCTACCTCGGCGTCAGCGGTGTTCAGATTCGCGCCGCCGATGCGCTGTATTGCGGGCTGGCCGACTGGTATCTGGACAGCGAAAAGCTCGCCGAACTGGATCAGCGCCTCGACAACCTCAAGTGGCATGAAACGCCGCTCAAGGACCTGCAAGGTCTGCTGGCGAAACTGGCCGTACAGCAACTGCCCGACGCACCGTTGCAGGCACTGCGACCCGCGATCGACCATTACTTCGCCCTGCCGGATGTGCCAAGCATTGTTGAGCAACTGCGCTCCGTTACGATTGCCGACAGCCACGATTGGGCAATGACCACCGCCAACCTGCTCGACAGTCGTTCACCGCTCGCCATGGGTGTAACGTTGGAGATGTTGCGACGCGGTCGTCAACTGAGCCTGGAAAACTGCTTCGCCCTCGAACTGCACCTGGATCGTCAGTGGTTCGAACGCGGCGACCTGATCGAAGGCGTCCGCGCCTTGCTGATCGACAAAGACAAGAGCCCACGCTGGAACCCTCCGACCGTGCAGGCGCTGGACGCCAGACAGGTTGCGAGTTTCTTCAGCGGTTTTGACCAGAGCGGGAGCTGAGCCATGCACGATATCGAATTGACCGAAGAACAAGTGATGATCCGCGACATGGCCCGGGATTTTGCCCGCGGCGAAATCGCCCCTCACGCCCAGGCCTGGGAAAAAGCCGGCTGGATCGATGATGCGCTGGTGGCGAAAATGGGCGAGCTGGGTTTGCTCGGCATGGTGGTTCCCGAGGAATGGGGCGGCACTTACGTCGACTACGTGGCCTACGCGCTGGCGGTGGAAGAGATTTCCGCCGGCGACGGCGCCACCGGTGCCTTGATGAGCATTCACAACTCGGTGGGCTGCGGACCGGTTCTGAACTATGGCACTGAAGAACAGAAACAGACCTGGCTGGCCGATCTGGCCAGCGGTCAGGCCATCGGCTGCTTCTGCCTGACCGAGCCGCAGGCCGGTTCCGAAGCGCACAACCTGCGCACCCGCGCCGAACTGCGCGACGGCCAGTGGGTGATCAATGGCGCCAAGCAGTTCGTCAGCAACGGCAAACGGGCGAAACTGGCGATTGTGTTTGCGGTGACCGATCCAGACCTGGGCAAGAAAGGCTTGTCAGCGTTTCTGGTGCCGACCAACACCCCAGGGTTTATCGTCGACCGTAGCGAACACAAGATGGGCATCCGCGCCTCCGACACCTGTGCGGTGACGCTGAACAACTGCATCATCCCCGAAGCCAACCTGCTGGGCGAACGCGGTAAGGGTTTGGCGATCGCCTTGTCCAACCTTGAAGGTGGTCGTATCGGCATCGCCGCGCAGGCGCTGGGCATCGCGCGTGCCGCCTTTGAAGCGGCGCTGGCCTACGCCCGGGACCGGGTGCAGTTCGACAAACCGATCATCGAACACCAAAGCGTCGCCAACATGCTGGCCGACATGCACACCCGGCTGAACGCAGCGCGCTTGCTGATCCTCCACGCCGCACGGTTGCGTAGCGCCGGCAAGCCGTGCCTGTCGGAAGCCTCGCAGGCCAAGCTGTTTGCCTCGGAGATGGCCGAGAAAGTCTGCTCGTCCGCCATACAGATTCACGGCGGGTACGGCTATCTGGAAGATTATCCAGTGGAGCGCTACTACCGCGATGCGCGGATCACGCAGATTTACGAAGGGTCGAGCGAGATTCAGCGGATGGTGATTGCGCGGGAACTCAAGAACTACCTGGTGTAAAAGCAAAAGATCGCAGCCTGCGGCAGCTCCTACACCGATCATCTGTAGGAGCTGCCGCAGGCTGCGATCTTTTTTGCATTACTTTCCGACGAACTCGGCCTCACGCTTGGCAATAAACGCTGCCATGCCCTCTTTCTGATCCTGTGTGGCGAACGCCGCATGGAACACCCGACGTTCAAAGCGCACGCCTTCGGACAGGCTGACTTCAAAGGCGCGGTTGACGCTTTCCTTGACCATCATTGCAATCGGCAAGGACTTCTTGGCGATCAGCGCTGCCACTTTCAACGCCTCATCCAGCAGCTCATCCACCGGCACGATGCGCGCAACGATGCCGCAGCGCTCCGCTTCCACCGCGTCGATCAAACGGCCGCTGAGGCACATTTCCATGGCTTTGGCCTTGCCCACGGCGCGGGTCAGGCGCTGGGTGCCGCCCATGCCCGGCAACACGCCGAGGTTGATTTCCGGCTGACCGAATTTAGCGTTGTCACCGGCCAGAATGAAGTCGCACATCAGCGCCAGTTCACAACCACCGCCCAGGGCAAAACCAGCGACAGCGGCAATGATCGGCTTACGGCGGTTGGCCACCCGGTCACTGTCACTGAACAGGTCGTCGAGGTAAATCCGCGGATAGGTCAGCTCAGCCATTTCCTTGATATCGGCGCCGGCGGCAAAGGCTTTTTTCGAGCCGGTCAGCACGATGCAGCCGATGTCAGGGTTCGCCTCAAGACCGTCCAGCGCATGGTTCAGCTCACTGACAATCTGCGCGTTCAAGGCGTTCAGCGCCTGCGGGCGGTTGAGGGTGATCAGACCCACGCGGCCCTGGACTTCCAACAAAATCGTTTCGTAGTTCATGCAAACGTTTCCTTTTAAAGATTGCGCGAAATGACCATGCGCTGAATATCGCTGGTGCCTTCGTAGATCTGACAGACCCGCACATCGCGATAGATCCGCTCCAGCGGGAAGTCGCTCAGGTAACCGTAACCACCGAGGGTTTGCAATGCCATCGAGCAGACCTTCTCGGCCATTTCCGAGGCGAACAGCTTGGCCATCGAGGCTTCCACCAGCGCCGGTTTACCGCTGTCACGCAGGGCGGCCGCGTAATGCACCATCTGCCGGGCGACGGCGATTTGCGTGGCTATGTCGGCCAAACGAAAGGCTACCGCCTGATGCTCGATGATCGCTTTGCCGAAACTTTCGCGCTCACGGGCGTAATCACGGGCGGCTTCGAATGCGGCGCGAGCCATACCGACCGATTGCGAGGCAATCCCGACGCGTCCGCCTTCAAGGTTGGCGAGGGCGATTTTGTAGCCTTCACCCTCCTCGCCCAGACGATTGGCCACCGGCACTTTCACGTCCTCGAAAAGGATCTGACAGGTGTCCGAGGCGTGCTGGCCGAGTTTGTCTTCGACCCGCGCAACCTTGTAGCCCGGTGAATCGGTCGGCACGATGAAAGCACTGATTCCGCGTTTGCCGGCACTTGGGTCGGTGACCGCGAAGACGATCACCACCCCGGCGTTTTGCCCGGAAGTGATGAACTGCTTGCAGCCGTTGAGCACGTAGTGATCGCCGTTCAGCCGGGCACGGGTTTTCAGGCTGCTGGCGTCGGAACCGGCCTGCGGCTCGGTCAACGCGAACGCTCCGAGCATCGCACCGCTGGCCAACGGCTTGAGGAAGCGTTCTTTCTGATCGTCGTTGCCGAACTTGAGGATCGGCACGCAACCCACCGAGTTGTGCACGCTCATGATGGTCGAGCAGGCGCCATCGCCAGCGGCGATTTCTTCCAGGGCCATGGCGTACGCCAGGTAACCGGTGTCGCAACCGCCCCACTGCTCCGGCACCAACATGCCGAAGAAGCCGAGTTCAGCCATCTCGCCGATCGCTTCTTTGGGAAAGCGGTGTTCGCGATCCCACTCGGCGGCGAACGGCTTGAGCCGTTCCTGGGCGAATTGCCGGGCCGCGTCGCTGATCTGTAGTTGTTCGTCAGTCGGGAGCATGTTGATTCCTTAATACAGGCATTCAACGGCCATGGCCGTGGCTTCACCGCCGCCGATGCAGATCGCTGCAACGCCGCGTTTCAGGCCTTTCTGACGCAATGCCGAGAGCAAGGTCACGAGGATCCGCGCGCCAGAAGCACCGATCGGGTGGCCCAGCGCACAGGCGCCGCCGTGAACGTTGACCTTGCTGTGGGGAATTTCCAGCTTGGTCATGGTGACCAGGCTGACCACGGCGAAGGCTTCGTTGATTTCGAACAGCTCGACGTCGTTCAGCGACCAGCCGGTTTTCTTCATCAGTTTCTTGATTGCGCCTACCGGTGCTACCGGGAACAGGCCCGGCGTATCAGCGAAGGCGGCGTGACCGTGGATCACCGCCAGCGGCTTCAGACCACGCTTTTCAGCTTCCGAGCGGCGCATCAACAGCAACGCCGCCGCGCCATCGGAGATCGAACTGGAGTTGGCCGCGGTCACCGTGCCGCCCTCACGGAACGCCGGTTTCAGGCTGGCGATCTTGTCCAGTTTGGCTTTCGGCGGTTGTTCGTCATCGGTGATGAGCATCGGCTGTTTGCCGACCATGACCTGCAACGGAACGATTTCGGCGCTGAAGCTGCCGTCCTTGATCGCCTGCTGGGCGCGGGTGGTCGACGCCACGGCAAATTCGTCCTGCGCTTCACGCGTGAAGCCGTTCGCCTCGGCGCAATCCTCGGCGAAGGTGCCCATCAGGCGGCCCTTGTCGTAGGCGTCTTCCAGACCGTCGAGAAACATGTGGTCGAGCACGTTGCCGTGGCCCATGCGGTAGCCGCTGCGGGCGCGGTCCAGCAGGTACGGTGCGTTGGACATGCTTTCCATCCCGCCGGCGACCACCACGTCGGCACTGCCGGCCAGCAGCATGTCGTGGGCCAGGATGGCGGCTTCCATGCCCGAACCGCACATTTTGTTCAGGGTGGTGCAACGGGTCGACTTGTCCAGCCCCGCACCGAGTGCCGCTTGCCGCGCAGGCGCCTGACCGAGGCCGGCTGGCAGCACGCAACCAAACAGCACTTCTTCCACTGCGTCAAAGGCCACCCCAGCACGCTCGACGGCTGCGCGGATCGCTGCAGCGCCCAATTGTGGAGCGGTGAGGCTTTTCAGTTCACCTTGAAAGCCGCCCATCGGGGTGCGAACGGCGCTGACGATAACGATTGGATCGTGGGTAATTGTCATGACAAATCCTCCTTATTTGGCGGCCATACGCAAGGCACCGTCGAGACGGATCACCTCGCCGTTGAGCATGCTGTTTTCTATGATATGCCTGACCAGCGCGGCGTACTCAACCGGTTTGCCCAGGCGTGGCGGGAACGGCACGCCTGCAGCCAGCGAGTCGCGGACTTCCTGGGTCATGCCGGCCATCATCGGGGTTTCGAAGATGCCTGGAGCGATGGTCATCACACGGATACCGAAGCGCGCCAACTCACGGGCGGCGGGCAAGGTCAGGCTGGCAATCGCGCCTTTGGACGCGGCGTAAGCAGCCTGGCCGATCTGGCCATCGAAAGCCGCCACCGAAGCGGTGTTGATGATCACCCCGCGTTCGCCGTCTTCATTGGCTTCGGTTTCGGCAATCGCCGCTGCCGCCAGACGCAGCATGTTGAAGCTACCGATCAAGTTGACGTTGATCACCTGGCTGAAACTGGCCAGCGCGTGCGGGCCGTTCTTGCCGAGGATTTTCTCGCCGCGGACCACGCCGGCGCAGTTGACCAATCCGTGCAGGCCGCCAAACGCTGCGACCGCTGCCTGCACCGCCGCTTCTGCTGCCGCTTCCTGACTGATGTCCGCCACGACGCAGTGTGCGCCGAGCCGTTTTGCCTGAGCGGCGACGGCTTCGGCATTCAAGTCCACCAGCATCACTTTGGCACCGGCGCCCACCAGCATTTCAGCCGTGGCCGCGCCCAGGCCCGACGCACCGCCGGTGACGAGAAAAACCTTGTTTTCGATCTGCATCATTGTTTCCTTCGGTTCAAACCTTGTGAGCCGCGGCCTCTTAAGCCTTGGCGATTTCCTGGTTGCGCAAGATAAAGCGCTGCAATTTGCCGCTTGGGGTTTTCGGCAATTCACTGACAAATTCGATTTCACGCGGGTAAGAGTGGGCCGCCAGACGCTTGCGCACATGCTGACGCAGCTCCTCGGCAAGCTCAGGCGAAGCACGGTACTGCGCACTGAGCACCACGAAGGCTTTCACCAGTTCGGTGCGCTCCGGATCCGGCTTGCCGATCACGGCCGCTTCAACCACCGAGGGATGCTCGATCAACGCACTTTCCACGTCGAACGGGCCAACCCGGTAGCCGGAAGTGGTGATGACGTCGTCGCTGCGGCCGACGAAGCTGATGCTGCCGTCCGGATTCAGCTCGACGGTATCGCCACTCAGGTAATAGTTGCCGACGAAGGCCTTGGTCGGCGCACCTTCGTAACCGGCGAACCAGCACATCGGCGATTGCGTGCGGTCGATGGCGAGAATCCCCGGCTGACCGACCGACAGTTCGTTATAAGCCTCATCCAGCACCACGATCCGGTGGCCGGGCGAAGCAAACCCTGCCGCACCGACATGCACCGGATGCTCCAGGCCGTGGTGGTTGCACAGCACCATGCCGAGTTCGGTCTGGCCGTAATGGTCGTGGATCACCACGTCGAGGTTGTCGGCAAACCAGCGGATCACTTCCGGGTTCAACGGCTCGCCGGCGCTGCTGACGATACGCAATTTGCCTTTGATCGAGCGGGCGAACTCATCGCCGCCAGCGATCAGCAAACGGTACGCGGTCGGTGAACCGGTGAGGTTGGTGATGGCGTATTTGTTGATCACCCGGCAGGTGCTTTCGAGGGTGAACGGACCATCGTAAAAGGTGATCGGATGGCCCATGGACAACGGTCCGGTTACACCAAAGTAAATGCCATAGGCCCAACCCGGATCGGCGACGTTCCAGAACGCATCTTCAGGGCGCAGGTCCACCGCGTCGCGGGTGTAGCTCTGGAACGCGACGATTGCCTTGAGCGGCACCGACAGGGCCTTCGAAGGGCCGGTGGTGCCCGAAGTGAACATCAGCAGGAACGGGTCTTCACCGCTTAGAAGCAGCGGTTCACATTGGGCGGAATAGTTGGGCAGTTCGGCCCAGAAACTGAAATCGCCGCGCACGATGCCCTGACCTTTCGGGCCGCCAACGGTGACGATGGTCGGGCAGTCGGCAACGTCATTGAGCTTTGGGCGATTGACCGCGTCGGTCACCACCACGGCGGCGCCGGAACTGTTGAGGCGGTGTTCGATGGCTTTCGGGCCGAAGGCGGTAAACAGCGGCTGATAGACCGCGCCGATACGCCAGGTGGCGAACACCACAATCAGCAATTCGACGTTGCGTGGCAACAGACCGGCGACCTTGTCGCCCTTTTTCACGCCTTGAGCCAGCAGGAAATTGGCAAAGCGCGCGGCTTTGTCCTGCAGATCGCTGAAGGTGTACGTGGCGCTGGCACCGTCGCGTCCCTCCCAGAACAAGGCAATGCGCCCCGGCAACGCATGGCGGTCGCAGCATTCAACGCAGGCGTTGAGGGCCGTCAACGAGCCTTTGAGCGCCGCCTCGACGGTGTGCTGATAGTTGAACTGTGAAGTCGCAGACAGGTAATCGCGCATTGCCAGAATCCCTCTGTATTTTTATTGGGTTGGGGGAACCGTAAAAATCCAGGAAATACTCGCTCCGCGGGCGGCGCGGGACAATGGTCAAAGCTTTCAAGTTGCGTGACTGGTTTGGCCAAGATTCAAGAGATGTGGCGCCTGGGCGGACGTCATCGCGAGCAATCGAGCGTCGACCGGCTGCTCCCACATTTGGAACGCGTTCCCCTGTGGGAGCAGCTTGCTCGCGAAGAGGCCAGACCGATCAATACAAGGTCTGGATCAGTGGGCTTCGTTAAGGATCAAGCTGCGATAGTGCCCCGGATTGGACCCCGACCATTTGCGAAACGCCTTGTAGAACGAACTGGCATCGGCGAACCCGAGCCGCGTGGCGATCTCGGCGAAGCTGATCGAAGGTTCTGCCAGCCAGACAATCGCCAGTTCCTTGCGCACGCTGTCCTTCAAACCCTGATAGGTCTGCCCTTCTTCTGCCAAGCGTCGACGCAGTGTCGAAGCGGACATGCACAGCCGCTGCGCCAGGCTCTCGGTTTCCGGCCACTGTTCGGCGGGCAGTTGCCGCAAATCGTGTTTGATCCGGCTGGCGAGGCTTTGCGGATCGCGGTACTTGACCAGGATATTGGCCGGCGCATGGGCCAAAAAGCGCTTGAGCTCGTCGCTGCTGCGCTTGATCGGAAGATCCAGGCAATCAGCCAAAAAAATCATCCGCGTGCGTGGGCGGTCGAAGCGCAGGTTTTCGGAGAACATCACCTTATAGTCATCGCAGAAGTCCGGTTCCGCGCAGCGCAGTTCGATGGCCAGAATCGGTATCCGTCGCCCGGCCAACCAGCAGGCAACGCCATGGACGATCATCCAGTAGGTGAAATAAGTGAAGGCGCGACGCGGGTCCTGGTCGTCTTCGAGCAGGACGATTTCTGCCAGGCTTTGCTGATGAACCAACTGTGCTGGCATGCGCTCCAGCATCAACGACAGAAACCCCAGCCCGGACGTCAATCCGGCCGCCAGCGTCGGCTGGGCCATGGCGCAACGGCAGAGAAACTCCAGACTGCCGGATTTCAGCTGGCGCGGGTCCATGCCAAAAAACTCGTCGTCCATGCGCCGCGCCAATAGTCGCCACAGCCGTGCATAGGCCGTGGCCGGGACGCGAGCATCAGCCACGCCAAGCAAACACGGCTCGATCCCGACCTTGAGCAAGACCTCAACGCTGACCGCACTCGACTCGCAGCTTTGCAGCAGTGCTTCGCGCACCAGATGAATGGAGATGGTGTCTTTTTCCGACATTGAACGTGGTGAACCCTGTTTTTTGTTTGTCGGCCATCTTAGCGCAGCCCGCGATCTTTTAATGTGTTCAGCCATCGTTCAGGCAAATGCTAATCATCCCTATTTAGAAATAAGTCTCATTATGTTACAAATTAGCTTCCACTCTATAGCTGACGCGGTGCTGAATGCTGGTTCCCTTTCTAATCATGCTGCGCGAAGGCGTTGAAGCGGCGTTAATCGTCGGCATCATTGCCAGTTACCTCAAGCAAACCGGACGCGGCCAATGGATGCCCGCCATGTGGATCGGGGTCTTTCTCGCCGTCGCGCTGGCCCTGCTGGTGGGCGGTGGCCTGGAGTTGGTCAGCGCCGAGTTCCCGCAAAAACAACAGGAGCTCTTCGAAGGTGTGATCGGCCTGCTGGCGGTCGGCATTCTGAGCTCCATGGTGTTCTGGATGCGCAAGGTCGCGCGCTCGATCAAACACTCGCTGCACGTTTCCCTCGATCACGCGATGGCCGGTTCCAAACACCAGATCACTGCACTGATTGCCATGGTGTTCTTCGCCGTCGCCCGGGAAAGTCTGGAAACGGTGTTCTTCCTGCTCGCGGTATTCCAGCAAAGCGAAGGTCCGGGAGCGCCTGTCGGTGCCCTGCTCGGCCTGGCGCTGTCGATCGTCATCGGGTTCCTCATCTACAGCGGCAGCATGCGCCTGAACCTGGCCGCGTTCTTCCGCTGGACCGGCCTGTTCATTCTGGTGGTGGCGGCCGGCATTCTCGCAAGCTCGGTGCGGGCACTGCACGAAGCCGGGCTCTGGAATCACCTGCAAACCGTCCTGTTCGACTTCAGCGCAACCTTGCCGATGGATGGCCCGTTGGGCTCGGTGCTGGCCGGCATGTTCGGTTATCAGGATGCACCGACCGTCAGCACCCTGGGCGCTTACCTGATTTATCTGGTGGTCGCGCTGGTGATGTTCTTCCTCCCAGGTAGCGCGCCTGCCAAACCAGCCGCCACGCCACCCTCTTCCGTTTCCAGCCATTAAGGGCATTCATGTCAAACCAGGCCCCTCTTCAAACCTCGCCTCCCCGCGCCCTGCGCTGGGCGGTGGCCGGCTCGGTGATCGTGATGATCGCTGCTGGCGGAATGTTCTACTACGCATCGCAAATGGCCGCGGCCAAGCGCCAGACCAACCATGACGAGATCACCGTCACGATCAATCCGCACAGTTGCGAGCCAAATGCTCTGACCGTCCCGGCGGGTCACAGCAGTTTCCGCATCGTCAACCGCTCGGATCGTGCCGTTGAATGGGAAGTCCTCGACGGCGTGCTGGTGCTTGTAGAGCGGGAAAACATCGCCCCCGGCCTGAGTCAGGTGGTCACCGCCAACCTGTTGCCGGGTGACTACGCGATTACCTGCGGTCTGCTCAGTAACCCACGCGGCACCCTGCACGTCACGCCCACCGCAGCATCCGATGCGGCGGCCAAGGCACAGCCGTCGATGGTGGCGTTTATCGGCCCGTTGTCGGAATTTCGGGTTTACCTGAGCAGTCAGGGCAACTCGCTGATTAACGCTGTCACCGCGTTGCAACAGGCTATCGACGCCGGTGACCTGAGCCAGGCCCAGGTACTCTACGTGCCGGCCCGCGTTGCCTATCAACGTATCGCGCCGGCGGCTCAACGTCTGGCGGAACTGGACAAGGTTATCAATGCTCGCGCCGATTACTTTGAAAAGCGCGAGCAGGATCCGGATTTCGTCGGCTTCCATCGCCTCGAATACGCGCTGTTCCAGCAACGAAAAATCGAAGGTCTGGCGCCGATCGCTCAGCGCCTGCTGACCGATGTCACCCAGCTCAAGCAACAACTGCTGGCCCAGTCGCTGCCGCCGGAGCAACTGGTGAGCATCGTCGCCCGCAACCTCCGCAACATGGCCGATGTTCGCGCCAGTAGCGGTGAAGAAGAACGTTACAGCCACATTGATCTCTACGGCTTCGCCGCCAACCTGGACGTCACCCGCAAAGTGATCGATCTGTTGCGTCCGTTACTGAGCAAGTCCGCCGCAGCGTTGCTGACCCGATTGGACACGGCCACCCACGCTCTCGATGCCGAACTCAATGGCTTGCGAGTGAAGGACGGCTACAGCAGTTACGACAGCGTCGGCGCCGATCAACGCGCACGACTCGCCGACAAGGCCAAGGCTCTGGCCGATGCACTCGATGGAATCGATCCCGCCCTTGGCCTTTCCGGCCTGTAAGCAGAAGACAAAAAATCAGATGAACGATTTAGATCAGATCAATGCCCAACGTCGCCGCGTCTTGTTGGGCATGGGCGCCGCCGGCGTCGCGTTGGCAGGCAGCACCTTGAGCTGCCCGGCCATGGCCGCCAGCCCGGCACAAGTCACTGAAGCACCGAACAGCGACAAAACCCAGGACCGCCATGACTTCCATGGCCCGCACCAGACCGGCATCGTCACGCCGCGCCCGGCATGCGGCATGCTGGTGTCGTTCGACGTACTGGCCACCGACCGCGAAGACCTCGAACGGCTGTTTCGCACGCTGAACCAGCGCATTGCGTTCCTGATGACCGGCGGCCCGGTGGCTCAGATCGACCCGAAATTGCCACCCACGGACTCGGGGATTCTCGGCCCGGTGGTGACACCCGACAACCTGACCATCACCGTGTCGGTGGGTGAATCGCTGTTCGACGAGCGTTTCGGCCTGGCCAGCGCCAAGCCCAAGCGGTTGATCCGCATGCTCGGCTTCCCCAACGATGCGCTGCAACCCGAGCTCTGCCACGGCGACCTGAGCCTGCAGTTCTGCTCCAACACCGCGGACACCAACATTCACGCCCTGCGCGACATCGTGAAGAACCTGCCGGACTTGCTGCTGGTGCGCTGGAAACAGGAAGGCAGCGTGCCGCCGCAAGCACCGGCGAAGCCTTCCGAACCTGCGCAGAGTGCGCGCAACTTCCTGGGTTTTCGTGACGGCTCGGCCAACCCCGATTCCAACGACAACAAGACCATGGAGCAGATTGTCTGGGTGCAACCGGGCAGCGATGAGCCAGCCTGGGCGGCCAATGGCAGTTATCAGGCGGTGCGGATTATCCGCAACCTTGTCGAGCGCTGGGATCGCACGCCGCTGCAAGAGCAGGAAAGCATCATCGGTCGGGTCAAAAGTACCGGCGCACCGATGGGCGGCGCACATGAAACCCAGGTCCCGGACTACGCCAAGGATCCGCACGGCAAGCTGACCAAAATGGACGCGCACATCCGCCTGGCCAACCCGCGCACTGCCGCGACCCAGGCCAACCTGATCCTGCGTCGGCCATTCAACTACTCCAACGGCGTGAGCAAAAACGGTCAGCTGGAAATGGGCTTGCTGTTCATCTGCTACCAGGCCGATCTGCACAACGGTTTCATCACCGTGCAAACCCGACTCAACGGTGAGCCGCTGGAGGAATACCTCAAGCCTATCGGTGGCGGCTATTTCTTCACCTTGCCAGGTGTTACCGGCGACAAGGACTTCATCGGTCGTTCATTGCTCAATGCCACACAACCGAAAACCACGGCTTAACCCCTAATCACAACACACCCACGGAAACGCCCCATGAAAAAGTCGCCTCTCGCTTTGCTGGTTGCCCTTGGCTTGCTCCACGCCCCACTTTCGGCTTTCGCCGCCACAGCGCCGCTGGATCTGGTGGGACCGATTTCGGATTACAAATTCTACGTCACCGAACAGCTCGACGGATTTGCCAGTCACACCCAGCAGTTCACCGACGCGGTGAAAAAAGGAGACCTGGCTACCGCTCAGAAGCTCTATGCGCCGACCCGCGTTTACTACGAGTCGATCGAGCCGATGGCCGAACTGTTCAGTGACCTCGATGCGTCCATCGACTCGCGCGTCAACGACCACGAAAAAGGCGTCAAGGCGGAAGACTTCACCGGTTTTCACCGCATTGAGTACACGCTGTTCTCCGAGAAAACCACCGAGGGCCTCGGTGAACTGGCCGACGGTCTGAATCAAAACGTCAAAGACCTGCAAACCCGCGTTGCCGGCCTGACCTTCCCGCCAGAGAAAGTGGTGGGCGGCGCGGCCACCTTGCTCGAAGAAGTCGCCGCCACCAAGATTTCCGGTGAAGAAGACCGCTACAGCCACACCGACCTGTATGACTTCCAGGGCAACATCGACGGCGCGAAAAAAATCGTCGACCTGTTCCGTCCGCAGCTCGAGAAACAGGACAAGGTGTTCGTTGCCAAAGTCGACAAGAACTTCGCCAGCGTGAACAAGATTCTGGCCAAGTACAAAACCGCCGACGGTGGTTTCGAGACCTACGACAAGGTCAAGGAAAACGACCGCAAGGCATTGGTCGGCCCGGTCAACACCCTGGCTGAAGACCTGTCGACCCTGCGTGGGAAGTTGGGTTTGAACTAACCATCGTTTCAACGTTGCCTGAACCGACGCCTTCGCGAGCAAGCTCGCTCCCACATGGGTTCTATGTTGATCACAACAGTGTGGTCAGACACAGATCCGGTGTGGGAGCGGGCTTGCCCGCGAAGGCGGTCTTACAGGCACCCATCCCCTGAAAACAACCGTTAGCCTGCTTCCTTTTATTTCAGACCCGCGCCATGATGCAGCTCTCTAACCGCCCACCCGCGAACGAGCTCTCATGTCTGCGCAACAACCGCCTCCCGTCAGCTCCATGGCGATCACCCTGCAGATCGTCTCCATCGTTTTTTATACCTTTGTTGCCTTCCTCTGCATCGGCCTGCCGATTGCTGTGTTGCCGGGCTATGTGCATGAGCAACTGGGTTTCAGCGCCATCGTCGCTGGCCTGACCATCGGCTCGCAGTACCTAGCCACCCTGCTCAGCCGCCCCATGGCGGGTCGGATGTCCGACAGCATCGGCACCAAACGGGCGATTGTGTATGGCTTGCTGGGGATCGTGCTCAGTGGCGTGCTGACATTGCTGTCGACCTTGTTGCAGAACCTGCCATTGCTGAGCCTGATGATTCTGATCGGCGGTCGATTGTTGTTGGGGATCGCCCAAGGCCTGATCGGTGTCGGCACCATCAGTTGGTGCATGGGCCAAGTGGGCGCCGAGCATACCGCCCGCTCGATTTCCTGGAACGGCATTGCCTCGTATGGCGCGATTGCCATTGGTGCGCCGCTGGGTGTGGTGATGGTCGGTCAGTTGGGGTTCGCCAGTCTTGGGATTGCCCTTTCAGTGCTGGCTCTGGCGGCACTGCTGCTGATTCGCAACAAACCTTCGGTGCCGGTGATTCGCGGTGAGCGATTGCCGTTTTGGGCGGTGTTCGGCCGCATCGCGCCCTTTGGCGCGAGCCTGAGCCTGGCCTCGATCGGCTACGGTACGCTCACCACCTTTATTACCTTGTTCTATATCAGTCGCGGCTGGACCGGCGCGGCCTGGTGCCTGACGGTCTTTGGCATCTGCTTCATCCTCGCGCGCTTGCTGTTCATCTCCAGCATCAACCGCTTTGGCGGGTTCAGCTCGGCAATCGCCTGCATGAGCATCGAAACCCTGGGGCTCGGCCTGCTGTGGATGGCGCCTTCAACGGCGGTGGCGTTGATGGGTGCGGGGCTCACCGGGTTTGGTCTGTCGCTGGTGTATCCAGCGTTGGGTGTCGAGGCGATCAAGCAAGTGCCAAGCACCAGTCGTGGCGCCGGCTTGAGTGCCTATGCGGTGTTTTTCGATCTGGCGCTGGCGATGGCCGGACCGTTGATGGGCGCAGTGGCGCTGAACCTGGGCTACTCGTGGATTTTCTTCTGCGCGGCGCTGCTGTCGATCACCGGACTGGGGCTGACCCTGATTCTGAAACGTCGTTCAGCACTCAGCCCGTCGTAAGACCCTGGCGTCTACGGGGAAGTCTGATCGGCGGTCTGCATCCCGGCCCGGCTTGGCTTGCTCAGGGTCTGAGCAAAGAAACGCCCGGCTTCGGAGAACAGGTTACGGTGAATGTCCTCACGGTCAACGCCGTCAGCATCCGTGCACAACGCCGGCATCGCCGCGAGCTGGTCCTTGGTACACGGCGCCATGAACACGAAGTGCCCGGCCCCGGCCAGCAGTTTGAAATCAGGAGCGACGGGTAGTTTGCGAGCCAGCGCTGCGGCGTTTTTATCGAGCGCGACCAGTTTGTCGCCATCGCCGCTATAGAGCAGCACCGGCACATGCACACCGGCCAAGGTATGGCGACCAAACTTCAGGCTCAATGGCGCCATCAGCAACAGAGCGTGAACCCGAGGATCGGCAACTGGCCGCAAGTCATCGCGGTCGACAATCAGTTCACCGTTGGTGCTGCAGGCGTCTCCGTCGTCAGGACGTTCTTTACAGTAACGGCGTAACCGATTCAGGTCCGGCGTGGCGCCCGAGAGAATCAATGCCGTTTCGCCACCGGCCGAATAGCCGATCACTCCGACCTCGTCGGGATTGACGAACGGTGACAGCATGGGGTCGGCCAGCGTGGCGGTAATGGCTTCGGAAATCTGGATCGGCCGCCCATAGAGGTTGCTCAGCGTGCCGAGGCGGCTGTGGTCCTTGGAGTTGTCACCGGGGTGAATCACCGCCACCACCACAAAGCCTTTGCGTGCCAGCGATGTCGCGAGGTCATGCAAGGCCAATGGGGTACCGATGTTGCCGTGGGACAGCATCAGCATCGGAAAGCGCCCAATGGCGACTCTCGCATCTTCGCTTGCTTGAATTTGATAGCCCTCGACCTTGCTTGAGTGTTCGATACCGGTCGACGGGTAAAAGGCGATGGCCCGCATCGGCTGCAAATCCAGCGGATCAAGAAACGTCAGCACATGGTAGCCAACGCTCCAATTAGTAGGGTGCGGCGCAAACGCGGCTTGCACTGTATTCAGGCTGCTGAGCAGGCAGATCAGTAACGTTGCACAAAGACGCACCATGGGATGCCCCACCTTGTTACCTGATTGGAATACCCGTTCTCTTCCAATTCCTTGGATTTAGAGCCTTGTGTAAGCGTTTGCCGCTTTCAAGGCCTATGCAGAACGGGGGCCGATAACCCGAGACTGCATAACCTGGGCCAACACCTGAAACACCAGCACTTTTAATTCAGAAACAGAAAAACTCCGTACCCCGATCGTTTTACGACGATCAGGGTACGGAGTCTAGTGGGTATTGCCTGAGCTTTTTAACTCTTTACGAAAGCCTTACGCAGCAGCGAACAGTTGCTCGCTGATGTGCGCCTGAGCGTCGCTCATGGCTTTGCTGCGAACGTCGTCACCGTAAGCCAGGCCATGGGCGCGGACGAACTCGAGGTCGGTGATGCCCATGAAGCCCAGCATGACTTTCAAGTACTCTTCGTGGCCGACGCCAGTCGCCTGACCCACGTGCATACCGCCGGAAGTCGACACCACCACGACTTTCTTGTTGCCGCACAGGCCTTCAGGACCGGCTTCGGTGTAGCGGAAAGTCTGGCCGGCAACGGCAATGCGGTCGATCCAGGCCTTGAGCTGAGTCGGGATGGTGAAGTTGTACATCGGTGCCGCGATCACCACGGCATCGGCAGCGAGGAATTCAGCCAGGGTCGAAGCACTCAGCTCGGCTTCGTGCTGTTGTGCGGCGTTACGCAGCTCAGCGGTGGTGCCGGCCGCGACCAGAGTCGCTGCGGAGAAGTGGCTGATGGCGTCGCTGGCCAGGTCGCGGTAGGTAACCACGGCTGCAGGCTCGGCGGTTTTCCAGGCCTGGACGACACTGTGGCTCAGTTGACGGGAAGCCGAGTTGTCGCCAAGGATGCTCGAATCGATGTGCAAGAGTTTCATGTGGGATCTCCAAGTGAGGATCGCCACTGGGCGATCTAGTGGGGACAATCCTACAGACGAAACCAATAGCTGATTAGTCAGCAACAATGCGATAGTTTGTCCTACTGACAGGACAATCGAGTGACACCATGCAAGACCTCAATGACCTCTACTACTTCGCCAAAGTGGTCGAAGCCGGCGGTTTCGCCGCCGCCGGGCGCGTGTTGGGCATTCCCAAGTCGCGGCTGTCGCGGCGCATCGCCGAACTTGAAGAGCGCCTGGGCGCCCGCCTCCTCCAGCGCACCACTCGCCAGCTCAAGCTGACCGCCGTCGGCGAGCGCTACTTGCGCCATTGTCAGGCAATGCTGCTGGAGGCCGAGATGGCTGACGAGGCGGTCGCCAGCATGTCCAGCGAGCCCCGAGGGCGGTTACGGGTGTCCTGCCCCGTTGGATTGGCTCACGAATTTCTGCCATCGGTCATCAGTTCCTTTCTGGAACGTTTCCCTCACGTGCAATTGGAGATGCAGTTGCTCAACCGCCGGGTCGATCTGGTGACCGAAGGCATCGACGTTGCCTTGAGAGTGCGTGAACTGGGTGACGAAGACCCGCTACTGGTCACCCGGCGCCTGCGTCAGGCGCAAATGGTGATGATTGCCAGCCCGGCCTTTCTACGCGATCACCCGATCAGCAGCCCGGAAGATCTGAAACAGGTTCCGGTGCTCGGCGCTCTGGAAGCCGATCGCTTGGTGCATCTGCGCATGCTCGACGCTCAAGGCAGGAGCTGTGACCTGACGCTGGAAGCGCGACTGGGGATCGATGATTTCATCGTGCGCAAGGCGTGTACGCTGGCGGGTCTTGGCTTCACCCTGCTGCCAATGATGTACTGCGAAGAGGAACTGGAAAACGGCTCGCTGGTGCAGTTGTTGCCCGAGTGGTCGCTGCCTGGCGGTTGGCTGCTGGCGGTCTACCCTCATCGGCGCGGTTTACTACCGGCGGTGCGCGCCTGGATTGATCATTTGACCGAAGCATTCAAAGCCTGCGGGGATCGACTGTTATGAAGGCTAAACCGATGACCGAGGAAGACGTGGCGCGTTTCTGCCTGGCGCTGCCCGGCGCGCAAGAGGATTACAAATGGGGCGGCGTGCGGGTGTTTTCAGTCGCCGGAAACAAGATGTTCGCCCTGCAAAACTTGCGGGGCGAATCATTGGCGTTCAAGGTCGACAAAGAGCTGTTTCTGGGGCATGTCGACCGACCGGGCATCGGGCCTGCGCCCTATCTGGCAAGGGCGCAGTGGATCATCATGCAAACGCCCTACCCGCTTGGCGCCGATGAGCTGCAAGGCTTGCTGCAACGTTCTCACCAGCTGGTGGTAAGCAAGTTGCCCAAGCGCGTGCAGGTCGGGTTGTTGCTTTAGAGCAAGCTAAAGAAGCCGGCGCCAAGGAACAACTGGTCGATCCAGAACACCTGATGCAGCAGCACGATGATCCAGAACACCAACTGATAGGACACTTTGCGCGTCTTGTGCCGAAACACTTGCTGGGCGAGCAAGGCACCCGGCCAGCCACCGGCCAGTTCGACTGCATGCAGCACGTTTTCCGGTGTACGCCAGTTGTCTGTCCGGGCCTTGCGCTTGTCGCTCCAGTACAGCAAGAACGCCAGCAGGCTGACAACGGCGTAGGCCGCAAGCGGAATCAGCGAAATCCCGCGCCACCCTAGAAGTATCGAGCCAAAAACCGGCAAGGCGCACAGCATCAGGAACACCAGGCCTTTGAGGCGCGGGTTTTGAATCCCGCGCCCATTGCGTGGCTCGATCATGATGTGGCGGCTGCCCAGTCGACCCAACCGAACTGCCAGGTCGCCAGAATCAGCAAGCCGAACGCGATGCGGTACCAGGCAAACGCTGCGTAGCTGTGGCTGGCAATGAACTTCAGCAAGCCCTTGACCGCGATCATTGCGAAAACAAACGCAGTGATGAAGCCGACAGCGAACACCGGGAGGTCAGCGGCCTGAAACAGGTCGCGGTACTTGTAGCCGGAATAAACCGCGGCACCCACCATGGTCGGCATGGCCAGGAAGAACGAAAACTCGGTGGCGGTTTTACGCGACAGGCCGAACAACAAGCCGCCGATGATCGTCGAGCCGGAGCGCGAAGTGCCGGGAATCATCGCCAGACACTGGGCGAAACCGACCTTCAGCGCGTCTTTCCAGGTGATCTCGTCGACAGTTTCGGCGTGCACGGAGTGCTCGCGACGCTCAGCCCACAACATGATGATTCCGCCCACCACCAGCGCCGTCGCCACGGTAATCGGATTGAACAGATATTTATGGATCACGTTGGCGAAGATCACACCCAACACCACGGCCGGCATGAAAGCGATCAACAGGTTGACGGTAAACCGTTGGGCGCTGCGCTGCGTGGGCAAGCCCGTCACCACGTCGAGGATCTTGCGGCGAAACTCCCAGACCACGGCCAGGATTGCGCCGAGCTGAATGATGATGTTGAACGCCATCGCGCGCTCGCCACCGAAGTTGAGCAAATCCGCGACGATAATCTGGTGCCCGGTACTGGAGATGGGCAAAAACTCTGTCAGTCCTTCTACAATGCCAAGAATCAAAGCCTGAACGGCGGTCCAAAGATCCATCAATCCCCCATGAAGCAATGCCTCCAAGGCATGCCCTCGTTAAAAATAGTTAATCACTTACTGCGATCAGCCAGCGTAGCTGAATGACGACGCACGCAAGATCCTCGCAAAACAGTAAAAATCTCCTGAGAAATCAGCGTGAATTCAGGTTTCTGCTGACGCGGCCGAAATCCTATCAGACATGCCTGAATAACGCTGCGCCGTAATTGGACTTGAGTAGGGTTGGCTTGGCAGCAAAAGCGTGCCTGAATGCGGGTGATCGTTTATGACAAGAACAAGAAACCGGAGTAACAAGGTTATGGATAGCTTGCGCAGTGTGTCGATCAGCCGTCGTTTGTGGCTCATCTTGATTGTGGCTGTGCTGATGCTGTTGACGTTGGGTGTGCTGATGCTCAAGCAGATCCACGATGACCTGTATCAAGCCAAGGCCCAAAAAACCCAACATGTGGTGCAGACGGCCAGTGGCATTCTGGCCTACTACCACGGCCTGGAAACCGCCGGCACCCTGACCCGCGATGCGGCGCAGAAGCAGGCCTTGAGCGTGGTGCGCGGCTTGCGCTACGACCAGAACGACTACTTCTGGATCAACGACCTGACGCCCGTGATGGTCATGCACCCGACCAATCCGAAACTCGAAGGCCAGAACCTTTCCTCGATCAAGGATCCGGACGGCTTCGCGCTGTTCAACGAAATGGTGGTCATCGCCAAGGCCAAAGGCGCCGGCATGGTTGACTATCGCTGGCCGAAACCCGGCGCCAGCATGCCGGTCCAGAAGACCTCCTACGTAAAACTCTTCGAACCCTGGGGCTGGGTCATTGGTTCGGGTGTGTACATCGATGACATGCAGGCCGAATTCTACGCACAGGTGTGGCAAGCATCGTTCGCCGGGCTTGCTATCGCCGTGTTGATGGCGCTGCTGGTGATCCTGATTGCGCGCAGTATCGTGCGCCCGCTCCAGGAAACCGTGAACGCCATGGCCAACATCGCCAGCGGTGAAAGCGATCTTACCCGTAGCCTTGATACCCACGGACAGGACGAAGTGACCGAATTGGCGCGGCATTTCAACGCCTTTACGGCAAAATTGCGTCTGGTCATCAGCCAGCTGCAACAGTCCGCCAGTGCCCTGGGGCAGTCATCCAGCGACTTGGGCAGCGATGCAGCCCAAGCCCAGGCGCGCAGCCAGCAACAATCGCAACAAATGGAACTGGTGGCGACCGCCATCAATGAAGTGACCTATGGCGTGCAGGACGTGGCCAGGAATGCCGAACACGCCGCCAGCGAAATGCGCGATGCGCAAGCTCAGGCACAACAGGGGCAAGTGAACATCGATGGGAGCTTGCAGCAGATCGATCAGCTGTCGAGCACCATCGATCAAGCCGTTGAGGTTATCCGTACCCTGGCCGCTGAAAGCACACAGATCGGCAGCGTGCTCGAAGTGATTCGCTCGATCGCCGAACAGACCAACCTGCTGGCGCTCAATGCGGCCATTGAAGCGGCCCGCGCCGGTGAGCAAGGACGGGGGTTTGCGGTGGTGGCCGATGAAGTCCGGCTGCTGGCACAGCGCACGCAAAAGTCCACGGCTGAAATCCAGTCAATGATCGAGCGCTTGCAGAACCATTCCGAGGCGGCAGTCAAAGTGATCGGCGACAGCAGTCGTGCCTCGCAGCTGACCATTGAACAGGCCGGGTTGGCCGGTGCCAGCCTGAACGCGATCGGCCAGGCCCTGCGCAACCTCAACGGTCTGAACGCTTCGATTGCCAGCGCAACCCTGCAGCAGGCGCATGTGGTCGAGGACATCAACCACAACGTCACCCAGGCCGCGGGCTTGTCTCACAGCACCGCGTTGGCCGCTGAGCAGTCAAGCGTCGCGAGCGTGCGTTTGAAAGAGCTCAGTGAACAGTTGAATGGCCTGTTGCGTCAATTTCGGGTGTAGGTCGCACGGTACAAGGTGATTCTTGTGCCGTTACAATCGGCGCCCTTTTCAACTTCACCAAGGAACCCTCATGTCAGGGCTTGAACTGTTTGCCGCCGCACTCGGCGTGATTGCCGTCTGGTTGACGGTCAAACAGAACCCCTGGTGCTGGCCGATCGGGCTGGTCATGGTGCTGCTCTATAGCTGGATCTTCTTCGAGGTGAAGCTGTATTCGGACATGCTGCTGCAGGTGATCTACGCCGGTTTGCAGCTCTACGGCTGGTGGCAGTGGACCCGCGCCGGTAAAGCGCATGATGGACGGCAAGTCACGCAACTGGACGGCCGCTCGATGGGGGTGGGGTTGGCCGTCGGTGCCGTCGGCAGTTTGCTGCTGGGCGCGGCCATGGCCCATTGGACCGACGCCGCTCAGCCCTGGCTGGACGCGGCATTGACCGGCTTCAGCCTGGTGGCGCAACTGTGGATGGCGCAAAAACGCCTGCAATGCTGGCCGCTGTGGATTGCCGTCGATGTGATTTTCGTCGGGCTGTTCATCTACAAGGGCTTGTACCTGACCGCCGCACTTTATGGGCTGTTTACGCTGATCGCCGTGCAAGGCTGGCGCGAATGGCAGGCCCATCCGGCATTGCGCGCATGAAAGTATTGGTACTCACCGGCCCGGAATCCAGCGGCAAAAGCTGGTTATCGGCAGAGCTTCAACGCCATTTTGGCGGGCTACTGGTAGGTGAATACGTCCGCTATTTCATTGAACAGAACCCTCGTGATACCTGCCTTGCCGATATCCCGCAGATTGCCCGTGGTCAAATGGCCTGGGAAGACAGCGCTCGAGCCCAGAGCCCTGCGCTGCTGATTCTCGACACACACCTGCTGAGCAATGTGCTGTGGAGCCAAACCCTGTTTGGCGAATGCCCCGCATGGATCGAAGAGGCGCTGCTGGCCAGGCATTACGACCTGCACCTGCTGCTTTCTCCCGAATCGGTTGACTGGACGGATGACGGCCAACGCTGCCAGCCGGATCCGAGTCGGCGTCTGGCGTTCTTTAACGCAACAAAAACCTGGCTGGAACAGCACCAGCAAAAACTACAGATCATCAATGGCGACTGGGTCGAGCGCCGTCGCCAGGCATTGGCTGCCGTGGGGCAACTGCTGACGCCGTGACGGCATCCCCATCAGGACTTCCCCCCGATTTCCCCCGTGTTCAGGGCTTATATGTCCGTTTCTGAAACACCCCAGTGCGGCGCAACAGCCCATATCAAGGGCCTTCATCCTCTTGTCATGCTGACTGTTAAGTCATTGGTACACCCGGCCGCAAACACTTGATTTAGAGCTATTCGACAGGTATGGCTGACTCTCGACGGCAGATCTTGTCTCACGGTTGATACAGCTCAAACATCCCATCTCCTGCCTGAATTCCTAACCTATTGAATTCAATCAATAAATAGAAAGCGGCACAGCTTCTGCTCGCTCCTTCACAACGCTGACCAAGGCCAGCGCACAAAAGAAGAGGGAGTGCCGACGTGGAGACAATCGATAAAGGCTTTATCCGCCTCCTGCTGTTCGGATGTGCGTTCAGCTCTGTCATCAGTCTGCCTGCCCACGCCGCCGATGGGATCATCGTCATCCAGCGGGAAGTCCAAACGCGTAACGCGACTCGCCCCCCCATGGTTCCCGACCCTAACCCCCTGACCGTCAATGCCAACCCGTCCAGGCAAGTCATCAGTGCAACCAACGAATTATCGGACAGTGACATTTCCGGTATCAGCAGCGGTGCAAGCATCGCCGGCACGATCACTCAAGCCACCGGCACGCTGAGCGGCAACATCAACGCTCAGTCACAGCTGCCCGGCTTGTCCGCAGGACATTCCGCAGGCTCCGGCAACGGTATTGCCAACAGGATCGACGGCACCATCCAGCAAGGCCTGGGCGCTCTGAAAATGCTATCGGGAGACCGTTGAAATGAATCGCACTCTGCTGATTCTGGCCATGTTGTGCAGTGCGCCGACCTTTGCCCAACCTCCTGCCATCGATACTGCCACCATCGACAACTCCGGCAGCCAGTACCAAGGCAACTTCTCGGTCAACCAGGCGGCTGGCGATCAGCAACAACAGGCCAACGCCCGTGCCCTCGCCATTGACACCGACGCCAGCGCCACCACGCAGATTCGCCAACGGTTGCGTACTCACGTCGATCCCAGGATCGATGCCCAGTCGGCCATTAAAGGCAACGCCTTCAGTAACGGCAATGGCGTACTGGGGGTCAACCAGAGCTCGGGCGCCAGCAACCAGCAAGCCAACGCCCTGCGGATAAGCATCAGTGCTACGCCGCAAAGTATCGACGACAGCGTCCTCATGCAACAGAACGTGGCGCTGCTCAACAACTCCGATTCAACGGATCTTACTCCTGGCCATCGCCAGGTCGCTACCAGCGACCAGGCCTTCACCGGTAGCCGTGGGGTGATCCAGTTGAATCAGAGCGCCGGGGTGGGAAACCGAACGGCCAACACCCTGAGCGTACGGGTCGCGGATTGACCCAAAAGGTAAAAAACAACACTTAACCTAAAAATAAAGTACGGAGAATCAGCATGAAACCCACAATGGCAATCAAGCCTCTGGTTTTCGCAATCGCTGCGGTAATGGCTATTGCTGCACAAGCTGGTCAGGGTGGTGACGAGCATCATCATCGTCATCACGTAAATCCAAAAGACACCACCAATGCTGGCGCCACTGCCAACGCTACAGATAAACAAACCAGCACTAACAACTACATCAGCAATGAAGGGACTAAAAACACTGCCAACATGACCAACTCGGCCACGGGTGCCTCCGGTAACGTGGGCGTCAACGTTGCAGCAGGCGACGGCAACCAACAAGACAACGCTGCGGCCATTGCCAGCGGCGATGGCTCGTTTGTCTTCGGGTCTGTGGTGGCAACCGCCAAGGTCACGCAAACCCAACGCAACAACGAGGTCGACAACCAATCCACCAACAACAGCGCCAATATGAGCGGTTCGGCCAACGGCGGCAGCGGCAACCTGGGCATCAACATGGCTGCTGGCGACCTTAACCAACAGAAAAACACCATGGCGATCGCTGTGTCTGGCGGTAAGCACGCTACCGCAACCGCGAGTGCTGATCAAACTGGCCCAGGCCTGACGGTGTATAACAACGCCGATCGGACGTACCGCCTGGATACGCTGTCGCGTACCACTACAGTCGACCGTGATGAGTCTTTCAGTAAATCCTCCTCATCGCACTCTGCTTCGGACTTTACCAAGCATCTTGATACGGCCTTTAGTTCGGACTTTGATGCGAAATCCTCTTGGAAATCTGCCAGCGCCTCTGCTTCTCACGCAGCTGTGAAAGCTAATCTGGATGTGGACGTGGACGTGGACCTTAGCTCTAGCAGGAATCAGGGTCGCCATCACAGCAGCAGCAGTGCGAACTTCGACGCGGATATCGATGCATCGCTCAGCGCATCGATCGACAAATCAAACAAAACATCGCACAGCGCATCGAAAAGTGTATCGATCGACAAATCGGGCAGCACATCGTTCGACGCATCTGGCAGCGAATCGAAAGACAAATCTCGTAGCTTCAGCGAGTCCAGTTCTTTCGACTTGAGCAACACCGTGTCCTGGCAAGTGCTGACCCCAACTGGCTGGGCAAACCCTGTGACCAACACTGCTAACCTGAACGGTTCGGTGAATGGTGGCAGTGGCAACCTGGGCGTCAACGTGGCTGCCGGTGCTGGCAACCAGCAAAGCAACTCGCTGTCCATTGCATCCGGTTGCAGAACCTGCCTGTAAACAAAGCTCCAGAGTCTGGAGAGCCCCCTTCGGGGGGCTTTTTTTCACTCTTGCACGAGGGCTTCCGATCATGCGCATTTTCGCCCTGGCGCTCCTGGTCTTTCTGGCTGGCCTGAGCGAAGCGGGACAAATCCCGCTTTCCGTCTTGCCGGGTGGAGCGGTCGTTTTCAAACCGGTCCAGAGCATGCGTGAGCGCAAATTTGCCGACCTGGTCCAACAGAAAACCGACTTCAGTTGCGGTGCAGCTTCCCTGGCGACCATATTGCGCCAGGCCTATTGGCTGGACGTAACCGAGGCACAAGTCATCGAAGGCATGCTGGCTCACTCCGACCAGAATCTGGTTCGCGTCCAGGGCTTCTCCATGCTCGACATGAAGCGTTACGTGGAAAGTATCGGCATGCGGGCCCGTGGTTACCGGGTAACGCCGGAAGGTCTGACCAGTGTCGCCATTCCGGTCATCGTGCTCATGGACATCCGCGGCTACAAGCACTTCGTGGTCATGCAAAAAGCGGAGAAAGACTGGGTGTATATCGGTGATCCGGTACTCGGTCACAAACGCTTCAAGTTCGACGACTTTGTCAAAAGCTGGAACGGCATCATCTTCGCCGTCATAGGCCAGGGCTACGAAAAGACCAACGTCTTGCGCGAACCACCTTTGCCACTGACCGCCAAGAACCGCATCAACACCTTCAGCCCGGTGCGGGACGCAGAGTTGATGGATTTCGGATTCATCCAGAGCGACTTTTTCTAATGACAAGGGAGCACGAAGCTCCGGGAGTATCCAATGAAGACTCCATACTGGCTGGCCGTCGTTTGCCTGGCCGCCAGCCTGCCAACACAAGCACTCACGTTCAAACCGATTGAACTCAAGGATCAGGAGTTGGCGACCCTTCGCGGCCGGTTTGTCATGCCGGGCCGGATCATCAGTTTCGGGGTTGTCATGACCAGTACCTGGCAAAATGCCAGCGGTGAAGTGATCGGGGCAACCTCCTCGATGCAGATTCAAGAATCGACCATCAAGCCACAGTTCTATGTGTCGATGATCGACAAGAAAGGTGATGGTTCGCCGGTCTCCCAGGGTTCTGGCAATGTCAGCGGCGGCGGCGGTCTCAGCACCACCCAGGGTGTAACCCAGGTCGTGCGCGCCGCAGGCGACTACAATAGCGCCTACAACAATGTCGACATCAACGTCAAAGAAGCCAACCAGGCACCACAAATGGATACCCAGGGCCAGCCATTGGCCGCCGGCACGACCCTGTCCGCTTCCAACGGTGCCGGGACTTTCAGTATGTCGTCGAGTAGCGCTGGCGTGCAGTTGAGCATCCAGGCCAACAACAATCAGGGCAGTACCGTGCAACGCCTTGCCCAGGGCAGCCTGATGCAGAACGCGACCTTGCTCGGCGGAAGAAACCAGGTGAACAACCTGACGTCCCTCAATGTTGTCCTGCGCAACAACCTGCCGACCGTCGGGGCGCTGGACTGCAGTCTGGACCAACTAAAAGGCCTACGCACTCTCGGATACTGATCTACGCTCAGTCTGGTCAAATGTAGTCAGAAGGGACGGCTAACCCATGCACAGATCGTTCGCGTTCAGAGCTGTCGTTTGTTTGAGTACCCTGGTCCCGGCCACATTGCTGCAAGCAGCACCGGACCCCCAGGTAGAAGCCCTAAAACAAGAACTCATGGAGCTGAAACAGCGTTACGAAGCACAACAGAACGCGCTGATGGTACTTGAGCAGCGCGTTAAACAAGTCGAAGAAACACCTGCAACGCCTGCTCCCAAGCGCCTGACTCGCTCCCCTGCCGAACAGACCACAGGCGCCAAGGCCGTGGCCACGGGTGCCCCTGGGACCAGTTCGTATGGGCAGTCGCTCAAGGAGGACTCGGGACCGGCGCAAAGCGTGTCCAACCTGTATGACGAAGCCAGCGGCTTCTTCGGTGGTGGCAAGTTCAGTCTCGAAACGGGCATGACCTATACGCACTATGATACCCGTGCATTGGTGCTCAATGGCTTTCTGGCGCTTGACTCGATTTTTCTCGGCAACATCAACATTGACCGCATCAAGGCCGACAACTGGACCCTGGACCTGACAGGCCGCTATAACGTGGCGCAACGCTGGCAATTCGACATCAACGTCCCGATCGTCTATCGAGAATCGACGTACTCCTCTGGTGGTGCAGGAGGCGCAGCCCCGGTCTCATCCGACGCCACCGTTAAGCGCGATCCGACCATAGGCGATGTCAACTTTGGTGTTGCCTACAAGTTCCTGGATGAATCGGAAAGCCTGCCCGACGCGGTCGTCACTCTGCGAGTCAAGGCGCCGACCGGTAAAGATCCGTACGGAATCAAGCTGGTCAAAGACCCGGGCAACGACAATTTGTCGGTACCTCAGTCACTCCCTACCGGCAACGGTGTCTGGTCGATTACCCCGGGTATCTCGCTGGTCAAGACCTTCGACCCTGCCGTGCTCTTCGGCAGCCTGTCCTATACCTACAACAAGCAGGATTCCTTCAGCGATATCAGCCCCACTGTAAATTCCACGGTCCCGGGAGACGTGAAACTGGGCGATTCCTGGCAGATCGGCGCCGGCATTGCGTTTGCCTTGAACGAGAAAATGAGTATGTCGTTTTCGTTTTCCGACCAATTCGCCCGCAAAAGCAAAGTCAAACCAAGCGGCCAGGACTGGCAAACAATCCCGGACAGCGACTACAACGCTGCCAACTTCAACATCGGCCTGACCCTGGCGGCAACCGACAAACTGACGATAGTCCCCAACCTCGCCATCGGCTTGACCCAGGACGCACCGGCCTTCTCCTTCAGCCTGAAATTCCCGTACTACTTCTAAACACCACACAAGAAAAAGGCCCGCTGCGACGCACATCGCAGCGGGCCTTTGCATTTCACCGCCCTAGCGGATCTGATGCTTGTGCAGCAATCGGTAGAAAGTCGGCCGTGAAACCCCCAGCACCCGAGCCGCCACGCTGAAGTTGTCACTGTGCCGGTTCAGTACGTCGCATAATGCCTGGCGTTCGGCGCGGGTCTTGTAGTCTTCGAGGGTACCCATCGGCGTGGTGATCACCTGTTGGCTGATCAGCCCCAGATCCCGCGCCTCGATCTGTCGGCCTTCAGCCAGCACCAACCCTCGACGCACGCGGTTCGCCAGCTCACGAACATTGCCCGGCCAATCGTGTTTGCCCATGGCAATCAGCGCGTCTTCGCTGAAACTGCGCGGCCGACGTCCGGTTTCCTGGCTGTAGAAGTGGGAAAAATGGTTGGCCAGCATCGGCAGATCGCCGTGACGCTCGCGTAGCGGTGCAGTAACCACCTGCAGGACGTTCAGTCGGTAGTACAAATCCTCGCGAAAACGTTTGGCTTCAATCGCGGACTCCAGATCCACGTGGGTGGCCGCCAGTACCCGGACATCCACCGAAATGAGCTGACTACCGCCGACCCGTTCGATGTGTTTTTCCTGAAGGAAACGTAACAGGTTGGCTTGCAGTTCGAGCGGCAAATCGCCTATCTCATCCAGAAACAAGGTACCGCTATGGGCGGCTTCAATGCGTCCGACTTTACGTTGATGGGCGCCGGTAAACGCGCCCTTTTCGTGACCAAACAGCTCGGACTGAATCAGATGTTCGGGGATCGCACCACAGTTGATCGCGACAAACGGTTTGCTGCGGCGTTGCGACTGACGGTGCAGGATTCTGGCGACCAGCTCTTTACCGGTGCCGCTTTCCCCTCGTATCAACACCGGCGACTCGGTAGGCGCCAATTTGCTCAGCAATTTGCGCAATTCACGAATCGGCCGGCTGTCGCCCAGCAGTTCATGCTCGGGCTGGTTGACGTGAATCGTGCCCTGACCGCGCAAACGCGCCATACCGAATGCCCGTCCAAGGGTTACTTGCACCCTGGAGACGTCGAACGGCAAGGTATGAAAATCGAAAAACCATTCGCAGACAAAATCGCCGGCATTCTGCAACCGCAGGACCTCCTGATTGAGAACAGCGATCCATTCAGTACCGCTGCGGCTGATCAGCTCCTTGACGGCTTCAGGACGCTCAAGATGTAAAGGTTGAAGACGCAGCAGGCCGACATCACAGGAACGATCGGCGGCGTTCTCCAGGGTACAGCTGTCGACATCCCAGCCGATCGTACGCAGGCCGGGTAATAAGCGATGGCAGTCGTCACACGGATCAACCACTAGCAAACGTCGCAATGCGGGCGTTTCGATCATGACTGTTCCTTGGCGCCAAAAAAATAAGAAAAGTTATTGGAAACAGTCGTTTGGCAGTCCTGAATGTAACGTTAGCAAGATATTGACGCTGCCTTGTATCGTTTAACTATAAGGTTAACGTCGTTTTCGTTATAAAACACACCTACGTCAGTTACCTGACGGGTTTGAACCTTTCATCCAGCTTTCAACGCAGCCCTTGCAGTTGAACTTATAAAAGAAAGTTGAAATTTCTTTTGATTGTGTGTGACCCGCCCCCCTGTTGCGCGCATCAGTACTAGTAACCAGCCGAACGGTAAGCCCAACTGACGGCACATCACTTGATTGGGCACAGACGAGAGAAAACCCCATGAACGCCCCGCTCCGTATCAACGAAGCTCTTTTGATTGCCGACCGCGCATTTAAACCCTTCCAATGCGTGGCCTGGGCCCCACAGGACGGCACTGGCGAACTCAGCCTGACCGTCATCGACCGCACCAGCACCCGTATCGGCCGCAAGCAGATCCCCAGCAGCGCCTACACCGACCCGGCTCAACTTGAATCCTTGCTGGAACAGGTTCGCGCCGAATTGAGCGAGGAAGGTTATCAGCTGCAATCCTGGACAATGCCGCAGTAAATGAAGTGTGCGGATCATGGCGAAGTGATCCGCACTTTTTATCGAAACACTTCAGGTATCCCTGCCTCTTTCTGCCTTCAAGAACTTGATCTTCCCTGACTATTACGGCAAGTTGCGTGCTTCTTGATAGAAGGAACAGCCGATGTCCGGCTTAATGACCCAGGCGTTTGCGCACAACTTCCTTGGGCATTCACCGCGCTGGTACAAAGCGAGCATTCTCGCCTTCCTGATCCTCAACCCGCTGGTACTCTGGACAACAGGTCCGGTGGCAGCGGGCTGGATGCTGGTGGCCGAGTTCATGTTCACCCTGGCCATGGCACTCAAGTGCTACCCGCTGATGCCAGGTGGCCTGTTGATGGTCGAAGCGTTGCTGCTGCGCATGACGACACCTGAAGCCCTGTATGACGAGCTGCAACACAACTTTCCGGTGATCCTGCTGCTGATGTTCATGGTAGCGGGCATTTACTTCATGAAAGACCTGCTGCTGTTTCTCTTCTCTCGACTGTTGCTTGGGGTTCGTTCCAAGGCGTTGTTGGGGCTGATGTTCTGTTTTCTGTCAGCGTTTCTTTCGGCATTTCTCGATGCACTGACGGTGACCGCCGTGATCATCAGTGCGGCCGTCGGGTTCTACTCGGTCTATCACCGCGTGGCTTCGGGCAATGACCCACGGCAGGACAGCGAATTCAGCGACGACCACAACCTGCCCGCCCTGCATCACGAAGACCTTGAGCAGTTTCGCTCATTCCTGCGCAGCCTGCTGATGCACGGCGCGGTGGGCACGGCGCTCGGCGGTGTCTGCACCTTGGTGGGCGAGCCACAGAACCTGCTGATCGGCCATGAGATGGGCTGGCACTTTGCAGCGTTCTTCCAAAAAGTCGCACCGGTCTCGCTGCCGGTGCTGGTGGCGGGCCTGGTGACCTGTGTGTTGCTGGAGAAACTGCGCTGGTTCGGTTACGGCACTTTGCTGCCGGACAACGTCCGCGCGGTGCTGGCCAACTATGCGGTACAGGACAATGCCGAACACACGGCCCGCCAACGCGCTGCCCTGTGGGTACAAGGCGTAGCCGCACTGATTCTGATTGTCGGGCTGGCGTTTCACATTGCCGAGGTCGGGCTGATCGGCTTGATGGTGATCGTCTTGATCACCGCGTTCACCGGCATCACTGAAGAGCACCGGATCGGCAATGCCTTCAAGGATGCGATGCCATTTACGGCCTTGCTGGTGGTGTTCTTCGCCGTTGTGGCAGTGATTCACGATCAGCAACTGTTCACGCCGCTGATCCAGTGGGTGCTGGCCCTGCCGGCAGATCAGCAACCGGGCATGCTGTTTATCGCTAACGGTTTGTTGTCAGCGATCAGCGATAACGTGTTCGTGGCGACGATCTACATCACGGAAGTCAAGCAGGCCTTCATCTCTGGCCATATGAGCCGCGAGCATTTCGAAACCCTGGCGATTGCCATCAACACCGGCACCAACCTGCCTAGCGTGGCAACACCCAATGGTCAGGCGGCGTTTCTGTTTTTGCTGACCTCGGCGATTGCCCCGCTGATTCGGTTGTCTTACGGGCGCATGGTCTGGATGGCTTTGCCGTACACCATCGTGATGGGAGTGTTGGGCTGGTATGCGGTCAGCTACTGGTTGTAACACTGACCCTGTGGGAGCGGGCTCATCCAAGGCTGTGCCAGACGCGACCGTCACGAGCCAGTAACTCATCAGCGGCATCCGGGCCATTTTCGCCAGCAGCGTAGGGTTGCACGCTGGCGTCCTCCTTCCAGGCATCGAGAAACGGCTGAACCGCGCGCCAGCCATTTTCGATGTTGTCAGCGCGCTGAAACAGCGTCTGATCGCCGGTCAGACAGTCATAGATCAAGGTTTCATATCCGGTGGAAGGCTGCATTTCGAAGAAGTCCTTGTAGGCAAAACCCAGCTCGATGTTGGCCATGTTCAGCGCCGGCCCGGGACGCTTGGCCAGCAGGTCGAACCACATGCCTTCATTAGGCTGAATCTGGATCCTCAGGTAAGTCGGTTGCAGCTCATCGACTTCGGTGTCGCGAAACTGCGCGTAGGGCGCAGGTTTGAAACAGATGGCGATTTCCGTGTCGCGGACGCTCATCCGTTTGCCGGTACGCAAGTAGAACGGCACGCCGACCCAACGCCAGTTGTCGATCATCACCTTGAGTGCGACATAGGTTTCCGTCGAGCTGTCTGATGCGACGTTAGGTTCCTCGCGATAACCGGCCAACGGTTTGCCAGCGATTTCACCGGCGACATACTGACCGCGTACCGAGTTGGCTCGCGCCTCTTCGGTGGACCAGGGACGAATCGCCCCCACCACTTTGGCTTTTTCACCTCGCACCGCATCGGCACCGAATGCCGCCGGCGGTTCCATCGCGACCATCGCCAGCAACTGGAACAGGTGATTGGGCACCATATCCCGCAGAGCGCCCGTGTGTTCATAGAAACTGCCACGGGTTTCGACACCAACGGTTTCGGCGGCGGTGATTTGTACGTGATCGATGTAATGGTTGCTCCAGAACGCTTCGAACAGGCTGTTGGAGAACCGGCTGACCAGTATGTTCTGCACCGTCTCCTTGCCCAGGTAATGGTCGATCCGGTAGATCTGCTTTTCCGTCATGACCTTGAGCAAACACGCGTTCAAAGCCTCGGCGGTATGCAGGTCGGAGCCGAAGGGTTTTTCGATCACGACCCGACGGAAGGCGTCGTCGCTCTCCACCAGCAGCCCGGACGAACCCAGACGGCGCACCACTTCACTGAAAAAGCGCGGCGCGGTGGCCAGATAGAACACCGCGTTGCCGGTACCACTCTCGGCGATTTTTGCGCCCAGCGCCTGATAGGTGCTGTCGTCGAGAAAATCACCCTGAACATAGCTGATGCCCTTGGCCAGTTTGGCCCAGAGCACCGGATCCAGAGGGTCATGGCCGACCTTGTTGGCCACTTCGGCGCGAATGAAGTCTTCAAGCTTTTTGGCGAAATCCACGTCGCTGATCGCATTGTGATCGACACCGATGATCCGCAGTCCATCACCGAGCAAACCGTCACGACTGAGGTTGTACAGCGCCGGCATCAGCAAGCGCTTCACCAGGTCGCCGTGGGCACCGAACAGGAACAACGTGGTCGGCGGTGCGGGGTGTGCCTTGGATTTCTTGCGGATCGCGGTCATTTTTTCGGCGTCTCGACATGGCCACCAAAGCCGAAGCGCATGGCCGAAAGGATTTTGTCGCCATAGGCGCCTTGCTGACGCGAGCGGTAACGGGAAAACAGTGAACTGGACAGCACCGGTACCGGCACCGCTTGCTCCATCGCCGCTTCGATGGTCCAGCGACCTTCGCCGCTGTCGGCGACGGAACCGGAGTAACCGTCAAGCTTCGGATCGCTGGCCAGGGCATCGGCCGTCAGGTCCAGCAGCCAGGACGAGACCACGCTGCCACGACGCCAGACTTCGGCAATGTCGGCCACATTCAGATCAAAACGCTGGTCTTCCGGTAGGTTCTCCGAGGCTTTGGTCTTGAGGATGTCGAAGCCTTCGGCAAATGCCTGCATCATCCCGTACTCGATGCCGTTGTGAATCATCTTCACGAAGTGCCCGGAACCTGCGGGGCCGGCGTGAATGTAGCCACGTTCGGCACGATCATCTTCGGCGACCCGGTCCTTGGTCCGCGGGATATCGCCCAGGCCTGGCGCCAGCGCGTCGAACAATGGATCGAGGCGATCAACCACGTCAGCGTCACCACCGATCATCATGCAGTAGCCGCGCTCCAGCCCCCAAACGCCGCCGGAGGTGCCAACGTCGATGTACTTCAGGCCTTTTTCCGACAAGGTTTTCGCGCGGCGGATGTCGTCCTTATAGAAGGTGTTGCCGCCATCGATGATCACATCGCCGGCGTCCAGTAACTGGCTCAAGGTGTCGATGGTTTCTTCGGTCGGCGCGCCCGCTGGCAGCATGACCCAGACCGCTCGGGGTTTATCCAGTGCCGCGACCAGCGCTGGCAAGTCCGCAACGCCAGTGGCGCCCTCTTGACTCAGGGTGTCAACGAACGCGGTGTTGCGGTCATAGACCACAGTGGTGTGCCCATTGAGCATCAAGCGCCGCGCAATGTTGCCGCCCATGCGGCCCAGTCCGATAATCCCCAGTTGCATGTGCTGATGCTCCTTACTACAAATAAAAGTGTGCCAAAGGTTATAGCGCAATGAGCCTGATTAAGGTTAGTCCAGAGCGCTGCAACATGGTTTCCGGACGATTTGCCCGAGCTATAGGGATAACGTCCCAAACGTTGGCGAAGACACAAGGACAACAAAAAATAGAAAAGTTCCCTTGATCGCCGATAAAAACCAAAATCGGCGCTGATAGTGATTCGAAAATGAAAAAGGGCATCCCCTGGAGATGCCCTTTTTCGTGATCGCGTCAATGGCAGGTGCGACTGGCTGTCTCAGCGTCTATTTAAAGCGCCTTGATCCAGAACAGCATACGGCCGTGAGCTGAATCGAACATCCCCGCAGAAAATCCGAACTTGCTGTAGGAGCCCTGCGCGACGGCGTTGCCCTCCAGCACTTCCAGAGTGATTTTGCAGCAGCCGCGCTGACGGGCAATGTCCTCGACCTTTCGCAGCATTTTCTGGCTCAGACCCAACCCGCGGAATTTTCCGACCACTGCTACGTCGTGGACGTTGACCAGTGGACGGCAGGCGAAGGTCGAGAAACCTTCGAAGCAATTCACCAGCCCCGCCGGCTCCCCGTGAACAAACGCCAGGACACTGAATGCATGGGGTCGCTTGGCCAGTTCGCCAGGCAATTGCTGCAACACATCCGCCGATAACGGCGTGCCACCGCCCATCGGGTCTTCAGCGTAGTGGTTCAGAACAAAACTGATCGCTTCGGCGTGTATCGGGTTGGTGTAGCTGGCCTGGAGTACCAGGATATCTGCGGATTCCATTTCCATCCTCGATCGAACAATGAGTGTGCATCCCTGCGCGCATCGCGCTGTCAGCGCTGGGCTAACCGACATTAGCGTGCCGGGAGCACTGCGGACAACTGCCAAATCACCACGGAGAGACGTTTTATCGGCAATTCAGTACGGGACACCTCCCTTTGTCGTTCTCAGGCACAAAAAGCAGGAGTTTTCCGATTTTTTCGAAAGCTAAATACACAAGATAAACACAACAGGCAGAACGACAGGTCATAAACATCGCTACACCGCAGATAAACAGGGCCTTTGCGGGCTTGGCTCGATGAATGACCTGCTGTAGGACGCCTACAGCAAGGTTTTATTAGTCAACCAAAAGCATTGACAGAGGATCTGGTTCCGGTAAACCTTGTATCCAACGCAAACAAAAAACATGAGATTGCCAACCATGAGCCACTCCCCTTTCCCTCTCGTCGAGATCAGCGGTACCCCTTTCGAACGCGGCGTTCAATACGGTCAAGCCGTCAGTCAGCGGATTCACAAAAGCATCGAGATCTACTCTGTCCAACTGCTGAAGATGGGTTACACCTGGGCCGACATCCGTGGCTTCGCCAATGAGTTCGTACCCAGCATCGAAGCATTCGAGCCGGAGTACGCTCAGGAAATGCGCGGCATTGCCGAGGGTGCCGGCTGCGAATTAGAAGCCATCGTGCTGATCAACGCCCGCACCGAGATCATTCAGTTGGGCCGGCGCAAGGCGCGCCTGCCCGATCCGGACGGTTGCACCGGGGCGGTGATTCTGCCAACGGCTTCGGCCGCAAACGAAGTGATTCACGGACAAAACTGGGACTGGCGCGCGGAATGTGCCGAGAGCGCCATCGTGCTGAAAGTCCTGCGCGAAGACGGCCCCGATGTACTGACCTTCACCGAGGCTGGTGGCCTGGCCCGCAACGGGATGAACTCGATCGGCACCGCCATCACCGCCAACTACCTGGAATCCGAACGCGACTACACCCAGGTCGGCGTGCCATTGCCATTCATTCGACGCAAGGCGCTGGAGGCCGCGCACTTTGCGCTGTCGATCAAGGTGGTCGCCACCACCGCCAAATCCACCTCCAACAACATGATGCTCAGCCACGCCGGTGGGTACGCGATCAATTTTGAATGCGCCCCGGACGAAGTCTTCCCGATTCAAGCCGAACAGGGATTGCTGGTGCATGCCAACCACTGGCAGAGCCCGGTGGCACTGGGCAAGTTGCGTGAAGCCGGATTGAACAGCGTGCCGGAAAGTCTCTACCGCGATGTGCGCGTGCGGCAGATCCTCAGCGAAACGCCTGGGCAATTGACCGCCGAGCACCTGAAAAAAGCCTTCTTCGATGACTTCGGCACCCCTTGGGCTGTCTGCCGCCCGCCGCTTTCCAACATGGCCGGCAACCTGTCGGCCACGGTCGCCATGGTGGTGATGCGCCCGGCAAAAGGTTTGATGGAAGTAGCACCTCTACCGGCCGTGAACCGCGAATTCACCGCCTACTCGCTGGCAATGGAGGGCGACATCAACCGGTACCTCAAGTAACTCACGCGACACCCACGCCCTCCGGGCGGCACGACAAGAACAATGACAATAAACAACTAACGGTTTGCGACTTCTGCCGGTTCCAACCGTCGCAAACCGCCAAAGGAGCATCACTCCCGTGCATACATTCACTCGTATCGCCCTGACGCTAGGGTTCAGCAGTCTCGCCCTTGGCAGTCTCAGCGCCGAGGCCGCCAGCACCTTGCGTGTAGCGCTCAACGCGGACATTCGCAGCACCGATCCCGGCGTCAATCGCGACGAAAACACCGACGCGGTGGTGCTGCACATCGTCGAAGGCCTGGTGGCCTACCGCGAGGACGCCTCGGTCGGCCCGCTGCTGGCGATCAAGGTCGAGGTCTCGGCCGATGGCCTGGAATACCGCTTCACCCTGCGTGACGGGGTGAAATTTCATAACGGCGCCCCCCTCACTTCTACCGACGTACTGTGGACCTGGAAACGTTATCTCGACCCGCAAACCCAGTGGCGCTGCCTGGCAGACTTCGATGGCCGAGGCGTGGCGAAAGTCGCCGATATCAGCGCGCCCGATCCATTGACCGTGATCTTCACCCTGGACAAACCCAATGGCTTGTTCCTTGCGCAAATGGCCCGTTCCGATTGCGGCGGTACCGGCATCCTGCACCCGTCTTCTGTTGATGCCAGCGGCAAATGGCAAGCGCCGATCGGCACCGGGCCGTTCAAGCTCGCCGAATGGAAGCCGGGGCAATACGTCGATCTACAGCGTTTTAGCGACTACAGCGCCCGTCCGGAGACGAGCCCCGACGGCTACACCGGCAACAAACAGTCCTTCATCGACGACCTGCGTTTCATGGTCATTCCCGATGCCGCCTCAGCCAAAGCCGCACTGCAATCCAAAGGCGTCGATGTGCTGCCCGATGTCACGGTGATGGACGCCCGCGAACTCGGGGCTTTGCCAGGCATCAAGACCTCCAGCAGTGCCAACATGTCGCTCAATGCCCTGCTGTTCCAGACCCGCGACCCATTGCTCAAGGACGTGCGCATTCGCCGCGCCATTGCGCTGTCGCTGGACAGCGAACAAATGGTCCAGGCACTCACCGAAGGCACCTCTCACGCCAACAACTCGGTGGTGCCGGATACCAGCCCTTACCACAAGGACGTACAGAAGCAAGGCTACAAAGCCAACATCGAAGAAGCCAAACGCCTGCTCAAGGAAGCCGGTTACAACGGCCAGCCGCTGAAAATCATCACCAATAAACGTTACCAGAGCGTGTTCGACATGGCGGTGCTGAGCCAGGCCATGGCCCAGGCGGCCGGGTTGAACATCGATATCGAAACCCTCGAATGGGGCACGCAACTGGAGCGCTACCAGAGCGGTGCGTACCAGATCATGGCGTTTTCCTATTCGGCACGCTTCGACGCGGCGCTGAACTTCGAGTCGGTGATGGGTGACAAGAATCAGCAACCGCGCAAGGTCTGGGACAACCCCGAGGCGCAGGGCTGGATGCTTGAATCCATGCGTGAAATCGCTCCGCTCAAACGTCAGACGCTGTTCGACCAGTTGCACCAACAGATGCTCGCCGATGTACCCATGGTGGTGATGTACAACGGCAGCACCGTCGGCGCCTTTCAGGATCGGGTCGAAGGTTACCGCTCCTGGCCCATCGCCAAACCGCGCCTGTGGGGCGTGAAACTGGCTGAGTAGGAGATCGATCATGTTGCGATTTATCGCTCAACGCCTGGCACTGTCCGTACCGACCCTGTTGCTGATTTCGGTGGTGGTGTTCGCACTGATCCGCTTCATCCCCGGCGACCCGGCGCTGTTGATGCTCGGCGATATGGCCGATCCGCAGAGCCTGGCCACTACCCGCGCAGCACTGGGACTGGATCACTCGATTGGCGTGCAGTTCGTCTATTGGTTGCAGTCGGTGCTCAGTGGCGACCTTGGCGTGTCGATCACCAGCAAACAACCGGTGCTGGAGCTGATCCTCGACCGCTTCTCGGTCAGCGCCAGCATCGTGTTGGTGGCCGTCCTGCTGGCGGCGCTGATTGCCGTTCCAGCAGGCTTGCTCGCTGCCTGGAAACAGGACAGCGCGCTGGACCTGGGGCTGGTCACCGGCGCGACCCTGCTGCTGTCGATTCCCAGCTTCTGGCTCGGCTTGCTGTTGCTCTACGCGTTCGGGATCAAGCTCAACTGGCTGCCCGTGGTGGGTTATGTGCCGTTCGCGCAGAACCCCGGTGAAGCCATGACCTATCTGGTGCTGCCGATTGTCACCCTGACGCTGGTGGAGTTGGGGGCCATTACCCGGATGGCCCGTGCCAGTACCATCGAAGTGCTACGGCTGGAATACATCGCCCACGCCAGAGCCAAAGGCTTATCGGAACGTGCGGTGCTGTGGCGTCACGCGTTGCCAAATGCCTTCGCGCCAACCTGGACCCTGATCGGCTTGATCCTCGGCAATTTGCTGGGCGGTATCGCGGTGCTGGAAACGGTGTTCACCCTGCCGGGCATCGGCCGTTTGATGGTCGACGCCATCTACGCTCGCGACTACCCCGCGCTGCAAGGCTGCCTGCTGTTGATCACCTTCATCTACGTGGCGGTCAACCTGCTGGTGGACCTGCTCTATCCACTCTTCGACCCAAGGGTGAAGCTATGACCGCGCGCCTGTCTTCCGTGTCCGTAAGCGCTACACCTGCGCGTCGCCCGCTGCGTTGGCCACCGGCGAACGCCTTGATTGGCGGCACGTTGCTGGTGTTGTTAATCGGCATGGCCCTGCTCGGTGTGTTCTGGACACCTTGCGATCCGCTGAAAATCGACTTGCTGTCCCGCCTCAAAGCGCCCTCGGCGCTGCATTGGCTGGGCACCGACGAGTTTGGTCGCGACGTGCTCAGCCGGCTGATCATCGGTGCGCGCACCAGTTTGTGGATCAGCCTGCTGACCGTATGCATGGCGCTGTTTTTCGGCAGTGTGATCGGCATGCTCGCCGGCTACCTGCGGGGTTGGACCGATCGCATTCTGATGATGATCAACGATGCACTGCTGGCCTTCCCCGGCATTCTGATGGCGTTGGGATTGATGGCGATCATCGGTGCCAGCCAGTACGGCATCATCCTGGCCTTGAGCATCGCCTACACGCCGTCGGTGGTTCGAGTGGTGCGTGGCAGTGTGCTGTCGCTGCGTGAACGCGAGTTCATCGAAGCCTCACGAGTGATCGGCAATTCGGAGTTCTACACGCTGTACCGACACGTCGCCCCCAATTGTGTCGCGCCGCTGTGCGTGCTTGCCACCAGCATGTTCGGCTGGACACTGCTGTCGGAAAGCGCCTTGAGTTTCCTTGGTCTGGGTGTTCCGCCACCCGCGGCGACCTGGGGCAACATGCTCGCCGCCAGCCGCCCGTACATTGCCAACGCTACCTGGCTCGGCCTGTTCCCGGGGTTGTTCATCGCCCTGGCGCTGGTCGCCATCAACCTGTTCGGCGACGCCCTGCGCGACCGCCTCGACCCACGGATGAGCCGTTGATCATGCCCAGTCAAAAACCCTTGCTTGAAGTTGACCACCTGCTGATCCGCGCCGGTGCCGAAGGCCCGCTGGCGGTCAACGATCTGAGTTTCACTGTCGCGCCCGGCGAGATTGTCGCGCTGGTGGGTGAATCCGGGAGCGGCAAGACCATGGCCGCGCGCGCAGCGATTGGCCTGCTGCCGCTGCCGATGGAGGTCTGTGGCGGTGCGATCCGCTTTGAAGGCCAGCACCTCAATCAACTGAATGGCGCGCAATGGCGTGACATCCGCGGCGCGCGAATCGGCATGGTCTTTCAGGAGCCGATGGTCTCACTCAACCCGGCCATTCGCATCGGCGAGCAAATGGCCGAAGGTCTGCGCCTGCACACCGACCTGAACACGGCACAGATTCGCCAACGCTGCGTGGACATGCTCACGCGCATCGGCATCGCCGATCCCGAGCGCTGCCTGAGCGCCTATCCCCATGAGTTCTCGGGCGGCATGCGCCAACGGATCATGCTCGCTTCGGTGATGCTGCTGCGTCCGGCGCTGCTGATTGCCGACGAACCCACCACCGCGCTCGATTGCCTGGCACAGCTGGACGTGATCGAACTGATGCTGGAGCTGACCCGCGAACAAGGCACGGCGATCCTGTTCATCAGTCATGATCTGTCGCTGGTGGCGCGTTATGCCCACAAGGTTGTGGTGATGCGTCACGGTCAGGCGGTGGAGCAAGGTTCAATCAACACCATTCTGCTGGCTCCACAACACGCCTACACCCGCCAATTGCTCGAAGCGCTGCCCAAGCGCGGCGAACTGGCCGTGTTACCGGCGGCCGACAAACCCCTGGTGGAAATTATCGGCGTCAGCATCGAGCATCCAGGTCATGCACGGTTCTGGGGAAAATCGCAGCCCAAGCGCGCCGTGCACAGCGCCAACCTGTGCATCGCTCCGGGTGAAACCCTGGCGTTGGTCGGGGGCAGCGGCTCGGGAAAAACCACGCTGGGCCGTGCGCTGGTGGGGCTGGTCAAACCCTGTGCCGGCGAGATTCGCTTCAAGGGCATCGATATCCTCAAGGCCGGTCAGCGTGAGCATCGGCTGCAATGCCAGATGATCTTTCAGGACCCCTACTCGTCCCTCGATCCGCGGATGCGCATTGGCGAAACCCTCGCCGAACCGTTGCGTCATTTACCGGAGCTGAGCGCAGAACAAAAACGTCAGCGCGTCGCCACCACGCTGGTGGATATCGGTTTGTCGGAAGCGTTCATGGAGCGGCTTCCCCATCAGTTGTCGGGCGGTCAACGACAGCGGGTGGCCATCGGCCGAGCGCTGGTGCGGCACCCGCAACTGGTGATCGCCGACGAACCGATTTCGGCGCTGGACATGACCATCCAGAAGCAAATCCTCGAACTGTTCGAGCGCTTGCAGGCGCAGTACGGCTTTGCTTGCCTGTTCATTTCCCATGACCTGGCGGCTGTCGAACGCATCGCCCATCGGGTGGCGGTCATGCACCAGGGTCATATCGTGGAAATCGGCAGCCGTGAGGCGGTCTTCGATAAGCCCTTGCATCCCTACACCCGCCAATTGCTGGCAGCCGCGAGCCCACTGGAACAGTTAATGGGTGGCGGATACCGCCTACGACCAAAACCCGAAACCCTGCTGCCCACACGCTAGCGATCACTGACTTCACCTCAGGCGCCTTCAGAAACCACTGAGGGCGCCCAAGGCGAAGCCATGCCCGAGAAAACAACAAAGAGCCCTCACAGGAGCCAACACCATGAACGCACGACTCATGCAGCACTTGACCTTGATCGGCGGCACCAGCCTGCTGCCAATGGCCGCCGAAGCGGAATTCCTCAAGGACAGCAAGGCCACGCTGGACCTTAAAAACTACTACTTCAACCGCGATTACCGCGAAGGCGATGGCCAGTCCAAGCGTGACGAATGGGCCCAGGGATTTCTGCTGAACCTGCAATCGGGTTACACCGAAGGCACGGTCGGCTTTGGTCTGGATGCGCTCGGCATGCTTGGGCTGAAGCTCGACTCCAGCCCCGATCGCTCCGGCAGCGGTTTGTTGTCCCGAGAAAGCCAGGCCGAGCCCGGCAAACCGAGCTACGCCAGGCGTGCCCACGACAGCTATTCCAAGGTGGGCCTGACCGCCAAGGCCCGGGTGGCCAAGAGCGAACTGCGCATTGGTCATTTGCTGCCCGACCTGCCGCTGCTGCAACCGAACACCAGCCGGGTGCTCCCGCAGACCTTCGAAGGTGGCCTGCTCAGCTCCCGCGACATCAAGGGCCTCACGTTGCGCGGCGGGCAGATCGATCGGGTCAAACAGCGGGAATCCACCGACTACGAAAAAATGGGTTTGACCAGTCAGAGCGGGGCTTACAAGAGCTCGGCAAAAAGCGACGAGTTCCGTTTCGGCGGCGCGGACTACCAATTCACCCCAACCCTGACCGGCAGCTATCACTACGCGCAGCTTGAGGACATTTATCAGCAGCACTACGTCGGCCTCAAGCACAGCCTGGCGCTGGGCGGCGGCACGCTGAAAAGCGATATCCGCTATTTCAGTGCCGACGAGGCCGGCGCAGGGCTGGCCGGCACCGTCGACAACCGCGCCTTGAGCACCCGCTTCATGTATGCGATTGCCGGGCATTCCATCGGTGGCGGCTTCCAGCAGCAGTACGGTGAAACACCGTTTGCCTACGTCGACGGCAGCAACACCTACCTGTTCACCGAGTACCAACTGAGCAACTTCTCGCAAACCAAAGAACGTGCCTGGCACGCCCGCTACGATTTCGACTTCGCTGCCGTGGGCATACCGGGGCTGCTGTTCTCCACGCGTTACGCCAAGGGCGATCAGGCGCAGATCAGGAAATTTGTCGGTGAAGGTCGGGAGTGGGAGCGTGACATCGACCTGGGCTACACCATTCAGAGCGGCCCGTTGAAGAACGTCAGCGCCCGCTGGCGCAACGGTATGAGCAAGAGCAACTACCAGCGCGACACCAACGAAAACCGCTTGATCCTAAGTTACAGCGTCAAGCTATGGTAAGACCAAGTTGAGGATCGCAGGCTGCGCACGTTCTGGGGCGTGGCCTGCGGTCATTCAGGCTTCGGCAAAACGCTGCAATTGCATTTCTTTCAGCCGGCTATGGGTCCGGCGAAACGGGAACTCCAGATACCCCTCGGTGTACAGCTCATCCATCGGCACCTGCGCGTCGAGGTACAGCGGTACTTTGCGGTCGTAGCACTCGTCGACCAGCGCGATGAAGCGCCGCACGCTGTCGTCATGTACCGACAATTGCGGCAGTTCGCGGTCACCGGCCTCGACGCGCTCAGCGCCATCCTCGGTGCCTCGGGCAATGCGGCCGGGGCGCTGATGGGCGCTGAGATTGGGGACTTCGCTCAACAGAATAGCGCTGAAGCGATCACACAGCGCCATGAAGTCCATCGCCGCGAACGGTTGCTCGCACAGGTCCGCGTAACGGCACCAGAGCACGGTTTCACTGGCCTTGACGGCAATCAATGAGCGATAGCCAATGATCACCGGGGCGCTGGACACCGGCTGTCCTTCGGTCAGGGTGTTGAACACCTCGCTCATCGGATCAGGCTGACCCGGCGCACTGACCCAATACCGTTGCAGACCAATTCCCGGATGCAATCGGTGATCTTCACCACCGTCCACCGCCACCACCCGCATGTGGCTTTTGATCGCGGCAATCCCCGGCAAAAAACGCTCACGGTTGAAACCGTCTGCGTACAGCTGTTCCGGTGGTTGATTGGAGGTGCAGACCATCACCACGCCTTCGTCGAACATCACCTGGAACAACCGCCCGAGAATGAGCGCGTCGCCGATGTCGTTCACGAACAACTCGTCAAAACACAGCACCCGCACGTCCCGGGCCAGCTCACGGGCCAGCGCTCGCAGCGGGTCGACGGTGCCGGTCAGTTGAAACGAGCGCTGGTGCACCCAGCCCATGAAATGGTGAAAATGCTGACGTCGGGCGGGTACGCGCAGGCTCTGGTAGAACTGGTCCATCAACCAGGTCTTGCCCCGCCCGACCGGGCCCCAGAGATAAACCCCGGTGATCGGCGTTCGGCCCTGATGCAAGGCTTCGTGGCACTGCTGCAATGCCTGAACGGCGTGTTCTTGCGCGGCATCCGGCACGAAGCCTTTTTGCTTGATCGCGTACTGATAAGCACTGAGGGGCGAATCGAAGGTCATACCGGTCTGTTTCGCAGCGGAAAGCGCGAAGTATGGCACCGATAGAACCGACCGCGCCTACAACGAAATATCCAGCCGGGCAATTTTGCCCTGCTCGTTCAGGCGGAATACATAGCGCAGTTCCAGCGGACTGCCGGGGAACGTGCCGGAAATCAGGTTGCTGACCAGTACTTTGCCGGTGCGTTGCTGCACGTCCAGCACTTCGACCCGAGGCTGGTAACGGCGCGCGGTGTCTTCCATCCATTGCGCGATGGCGTGGGTGCCGACCTGATGGGCGCCTTCATCGAAAACGTTGGCGTCCTCGGCGAAAAAACTGGCGACTGCCGAGCTGTCACGGGCATTGGCGGCAGCGATATAGGCGGCAATGGCGGGTGCGAGTGAAACGGCTGGGTTCGACATGGTACGGCTCCTTGTTGGTTGATTCTGGAGCCATTTTAAAGCAGCGCTGTGTCAGTTCTTGTCAGGAGTGAAACGCCCCGCTTCATCCAGTTGCATCGCCTTGCGCCAGGCCCGCAACAGGTCACTGCGACGCCCAGGATAGCGTTCACCCAGCTCTCGGGCGGCGGCAATCCGGTCGGTGCGAAAGGTTCGAAAAGCCTCGCGCAACTCGCACCAGGCGACGATCACGCGCGCCTCATTCATAAAACCCAGCGCCAACGGCCAGATCAGCCGCTGGCTCGGGGTTTTGTTCACGTCCGCGTAATCGATCTGCAACTTGGCTTGCGCACGAATCGCCTGGCGGAACACGTTCAACTCCACGGCGTTTTGCGGATAACCGTAACCCGGCGGCCCCGGCAATACCGTCGGATTGCGCAAGGCTTCCTGAGCGTCCGGCGCCAACACGGCGGCAATCTTCGCCAGAGCATCGGCGGCGGCTTTGCTCAGCACCTCATCGCCACGCTGATCGACATAGCGCAACCCCAGCACCACCGCTTCGGTCTCGTCGGCATTGAGCATCAGCGGTGGCAGAAACAAACCGCTGCGCAGCACGTAGCCGATGCCTGCTTCGCCAAAGATCGGCGCGCCGAGGGCCGTCAGCTCGGCGATATCGCGGTACAGCGTGCGCTCCGAGATCTCCAGCTCACTGGCCAGTGTCGCCGCCGTCACCGGACGACTTTTACCGCGCAGCACTTGCAATAAGGTCAACAACCGACTGGTACGCGACACGATCAGCCTGCTCTGTGGAATGAAGGTCGACGGAGCTTAGCAGAGGCCACTGTCAGAAACTGTCAGCAGAGCCGCACTGCGTTAGCAATCGACCTTCCACTTGGCCCGGCACCGTGCGCAGATGCCGGGAGAGGCGCAGCTGGCGTTTGAAGAAGGATTTACTGACGCGTTTAATTTGTCGGCCAATGGATAAACCACAGGCTACAACGCCTTGCGTCGTGACCTACACCTGCGCCAGAATCCGCCGGCTTGTGCGCTTGGGTCCTCGCCTCTATCGTTTCCGTGTCGCTGAAAATCAGCGATCGGGTTTGGTAGCCCGGGTAAGGCGCACAGCGCCGACATTTCCAATCAGTGGGCGATTTCTTTTTGCCTGCTGTTTGTTATGGCGGCTGTGCGCAGGGCGCCTTCGGGTGCGCCGGTTTCCTTACCCGGTCTACCAACCTGCGTTCAGTCGCCACCCTATCGTTTGGTAGCAATAGGTTGCGACTCCACTTTTAAGTAAGGAGATTCGCCATGTTCAAACCAACACCCAATCCCCCCGAAACCGACCCCGTTTCCCCCTACGCTTCCCTCGATTCAAAAGAGCTCCACGCCGCTGCGCACCGTGCGCTCGATCACTACCTGGTACTGCCTGAGACCAAGGCATTGCTATCCGACCGACGCCCCGGCTGCATTTTCGTCATTGCCCCCGACGTCGACAGCGAAACCCTGCTGGCCCACGCCTGCGAGACCCTCGCCTCGGCCAATGTCATGGCCAGCGATCTGGCGTTTGACCTCGACGGTCCGAAGCGCAATACCGCACTGGCGATTCAGCAGATGATTTCCCTGGCCGAGTTGGCGGTGAATCGCGCACTGGATCGCCTCGATCCACTTGATCCGGCGTAGGAGCTGGCGCAGCCTGCGATCTTTTTGGCATCCGGAAGCTACAATCCTCACGGTCATGGAAAACCCGGATGTCATGCCCCACGGCGAACCACTCAAGCCTTCCGTGGTCGCACAGGTGAACCGCTAACGCTGCTCGAGGGTCGAGCCACTGGCGGTTCGACCCTTATTTTTTCGAGAGCTCGTTCATGCGCAGATTCCTCGCTTTAAGCCTTTCCCTGCTCTTGCTCAGCCTGAGCGCCTGCGCCCTGTTCCCCAATCGTGATCCGCTGAACGTCAATGTGGTCGGCATCGAACCCTTGCAAAACCAGGACCTGGAAGTGCGTTTTGCAGTGAAACTGCGTCTGCAAAACCCCAACGAAACCCCCATCGACTACAACGGCGTGGCCCTGAGCCTGGAGGTCAATGGCCAGCCCTTGGCCTCGGGCGTGAGCGATCAGCGGGGGTCGATCCCGCGTTACTCCGAGGCGATCATCAGCGTGCCAGTGAGTATTTCTGCGTTCTCCGTGCTGCGCCAAACCCTAGGCCTGAGCAAGACACAATCCCTCGACAACCTGCCTTATGTGTTGCGCGGCAAATTGGCCGGTGGTGCATTCGGCACTATGCGCTTCGTCGACAAAGGCACACTCAACCTGCCGGGTTCGACAGCGGGCACTTGGTAAACCGCGCCTCAGATAAACCGCACACCGGGTTTGGCCCGTTCATCCACGGTCAACTCGAACACGTCCGGGCGCGCGTAGTGCCCGACCACGTCGTAGTCGTAGCGCGCACGAACCAGTTCGTCGGTGTCGATCTCGGCCGTGAGCAACCCCCCGCCGCCCAGCAGTGGTCCGGCCAGCACGTCGCCCATTGGGCCGATAATCACACTGCCACCGGCAATCAATGGGCGCTCGGCCGGCCAGTTGGCAATCTCCACACCCAAAGCGTGCGGTGATGGCTGGACCTGGCAGGCGCTGACCACGAAACAACGTCCTTCATGAGCGATGTGGCGCATGCTGACCTGCCACATTTCGCGCTCGTCGACCGTTGGCGCGCACCAGACTTCCACACCCTTGGCATACATCGCGGTGCGCAGCAGCGGCATCATGTTTTCCCAGCACACCGCTGCGCCAATGCGTCCGACCTGGCTGTCGATCACCGGCAGTGTCGAGCCGTCGCCCTTGCCCCAGATCAACCGCTCGGTGCCGGTGGGCATCAGTTTGCGGTGCTTGGCCACCAAGCCGTTTTTTGGCTCGAGGTACAACGCTGTGCAGTACAAGGTGCTGCCTGAACGCTCGATCACACCCAGCACCAGATTCGCCCCGGTTCGCGCAGATAACCCGGCCAAGGCTTCGGTTTCGACGCCCGGCACATCGATGGCATTGGCGAAATAGCGCGCAAACGCCTCACGACCTTCCGGCAATCGATAACCCAACTGCGTGCCGAAGCCTTCGCCTTTGGGGTATCCGCCGAGCAGAGCCTCGGGCATGACCACCAGCCCGGCGCCGGACTCGATGATCGCCTGTTCATACGACAGAATCTGTTCCAGGGTCTCGCCCTTGCCACCTGGCAACGAACCGATTTGCAACGCAGCAACGATGGATTTTGGCATCGAGATAACTCCCTGAGCATTGAGGTATTGCTCATTCTCCGGCCACCGCCGATCATGAATAAAGCCCCGCTCACTGCTGAAAGATATGAGCCAAATGAATATCGCCGACATTGACCTCAACTTGCTCAAAGTCTTCGAAGCCCTGCACGACGAGTCCAGCGCCAGCCGCGCCGCGCTGCGTCTGGGCGTCACGCAGTCTGCGGTGAGTGCGGCATTGCGCCGGCTGCGCGATGTGTACGCCGATCAGTTGTTCGTGCGCACCGGACGTGGTTTGGCGCCGACATTGCGCGCTAATCAATTGAAACCGGTAGTCAGCGACGCGCTGAACAAATGCCGACAAAGCCTGGCGATGGTCGATCCGGCAGCCAACCAGTACGAAGGGCGTTCAGTGATTGTCGGTTTATCGGATGATTTCGAGATTGCCTATGGCCGGCGATTGATCGAGGAAATCGCCCGACGTGCGCCCAAACTGCGGCTGATCTTTCGTCAGACCCACAGCCAGATCGTTGCTCAGGCCTTGATGGAGCGCAGCGTTGACCTGGCGATCACCGCGGGCGGTTTTGCCGAGCGCTTGCTCAGCCGTCAGGTGCTGGGTGAAGGCAGCTATCAGTGTCTGGTCGACCCCGACAGCCTGGCCGACGGACAACAGGAAATAGGCCTCGACGAGTTTGTCGCTCGTGAGCACATTCTGGTGTCGTCTGGAGGGTTTATCGGCATTACCGACGAGGGTTTGGCGGGGCTGGGATTGAGTCGGCGAGTCTGTGCGTCGACCACGCATTTTGCCGCGCTGCCATTCCTGCTCAAGGGCAGCCGGGCCGTGGCGACGATCCCGGCCCATGCGGCGCAGAGCATCGCCGCACTCAGCGGGTTGGCTTTGCTGCCCTGCCCGCTGGCACTGCCGCGCTATCCGATCGAACTGGGCTGGCGTACCAACAGCCAACTCGACCCGCTTCTGCTGAAAGTGCGTGAAGCGATTGTCGCCAGTTTCAAGTCACACTGAATGAGCTGAAGGTTACTTGGCGGCCATCAAGCGGTTAACTTCGCTGCGGACCATGTTGGCGTATTCCGGCGGTGACATGGCGTCCAGTTCGGAACGCACCCATTCAGACCATTTACCTTTGCGCTTGGAACGCTCGCCGAACAAACGTGCCGCTTCGCCTTTGGATTTGCCTAGGTTGCTCTGCCAGAGGTCGAACAGACGGGACTTTTCATCTTCAAGCGCAGCGCGCTCGGCAAGGGGCTTGTCGGCCAGATTGAAGCTCATGGGAGTTACCTGCTGCATAAAATAGGCGACATCTTACACTGTAGGCAGAAATTTCCGGGGGCGGATTTTCCATTGGCGTTGAGTTCCAGGGCAAAAAGACTGCAACTTTTCTGCTACACCTACACTCCATTGACCACTGCCCATTGACCTGCAAGGAGTCACCCGATGGCCCGAAAAACCCCAGTGCAAGCAAACGACGAGCAAATCAAGGATCAAGTCTTCAGTGAGCTTCAAGCGCTGATCGAAGAGTCGGAAAAACTGCTCAAAAGCAGTGCCTCACTGGTCGGCGAAGAAGCAGAAAACCTGCGCGGACAAGTCGCGCTGAAACTGCGGCTGGCACGCAATTGCGTGTCCAGCGTGCGTGAACGCACCCAGCCGGTGGTCGAGGCGACCGAAACCTACATCGGTGGTCACCCTTGGCAAACCGTAGCGATCTCGGCCGGCTTTGGTCTGGTGGTGGGTTTACTGCTGGGTCGTCGCTGAAGAAACGACAAAGGCGAGCCATTAGCATAACGTTCTGTATAGCGAAGCAAGTCCAGTGTGGGAGCGAGCTTGCTCGCGATGACGGTTTTACATTCGACATCAATGTTTACTGTCACACCGCAATCGCGAGCAAGCTCGCTCCCACATTCGATCTTTGCTGTTTCGGAGCTTGTGTTCGCTTAACTAAATTGGCATTACGTCATGGCTCGCCTTTTCCACATCAATTGCCCGCCAATTCCCGCAATTGCGCCAGGGTCTGCGCATCGAGCGTGATGCCCCCAGCCAACGACTTCGCCCGCTCGCGATGACGTCGGTCACCCGGCAAACGCCGCAGCCCCACTCCATGCATTTGCCTGACCAGTTCCTGACTGCGTTCAGCGAAACTCTGCCCGGCGGCTTTGCTCGGATCGATCACGATCAGTAACTGGCCGGTCCACGGTGTTTTCGCCCCGGGATGATTGGACCAGTCGAACTCGAACGAGAAGTTGCCACCGGTCAACGCGGCCGCCAGCAGTTCGACCATCATCGACAACGCCGAGCCCTTGTGCCCGCCGAATGGCAGCAATGCACCGCCCTCCAGAATCGCTTTCGGGTCCTGCGTTGGCTGGCCCAGGCTGTCCACGCCCATACCGGGCGGCAGACGCTCACCCTTACGTGCAGCGATCTGCACATCGCCATGGGCGATGGCGCTGGTGGCCAAGTCAAATACTATCGGGTCGGCCCCTGCGCAGGGCGCCGCAAACGCAATCGGGTTCGTGCCAAACAATGGACGATCGGCGCCGTGCGGCACCACGCAGGTCATGCTGTTGACCACACTCAGCGCCACCAGGCCTTCATAGGCAAAGGGCTCGACATCCGGCCAAAGTGCAGCGAAATGGTGGGAGTTACGGATCGCCATGACCGCGATCCCGGCGCTGCGGGCTTTCTCGACCAACAATGCGCGACCTGCGGCCAACGCCGGCTGGGCGAAGCCGTTGTCGGCGTCCACCCGGACAAAACCCGAGGCCACGTCCTCGACTACCGGAACCGCCTTGCCATTGACCCAGCCGCTGTTCAATGTCGAGACATAGCCCGGGATCCGGAACACCCCATGACTGTGGGCACCATCGCGTTCGGCGCCGGCACAGTTTTCGGCCAGTACCCTGGCGACTTCCATAGAGGTGCCATGCCTTAAAAATATCGACTCCAGAAGGCCAACCAATTCTTCGTACGACAAGTGTGGCGAGACTGCATTGACTGCATGATCGTGTGGCACAGACATCTGAAGCTCCGGATTTATTATTGGAGTGGGCAACAGCGTACATAGACCTAGCGAGCTGATTAAACACCGTTTCCCGAGTCCTCTGTCAACCTTCCTCGTTCAACGCTGCCAAGACGCCCCGCGGGCCTGATCATCAAATACACAGGCGCCAGCGATGCACTAACTATCTACCACCGTTCGATGTTTCCTGTGCCCTAGCCTTGCGCTTTCTTCTTGCGACGCGCATCCGTCGCCTCAAGCCGAGACCAGAGCAATGACCGACCGACCGTTACCGCTTTTTTTTCCTGAAGCACTACGCGCCACCAAAACATTGAGCCCACGAGTCAGAGCCATGGGGTTCACACTCGCGGACCTGACCTGGCTACGTAACATTGAACTGGCGACCCACGCGCTTCGCACCGCGCAAACATCGCCGATGACTGTTGAGAACATCCTGCTGAATGTGGCCGGTTCGGACCCCGAACCCTTGCCGGTAGCTTCATGATGCACCCGGTACCCAATAGCACGCAGGCTATTCTCTACACACCCTATGGCGGGCTGCTGAAGTTTGATGACCGACCGGCGCTATTGAGGGCACTGGACGACACACTGAAAGATGCTGAAGCGCGTACGGATCTGTTGAGCTTTCTGCCCATTTCCCGACGCGACTCACTCACGGTCAACGGCCCGTTCACGCTGACTGGCCAAGTGATCCTGGCGTGCACGCGCTGCGAATAGTCCTTCGATTGTGTTGGCGGTACAGGCCGCCCTGTCTCGATTAAGAAATTTCAAAGCGCTCAATCGTCCCTTGATTTGAAAATAGCAGCACTGCCTTCAGGTAGCGTTGAGCAACAACGCACTTCTCTGGAGGCCATCAAGTCTGATCTGGCCCATGCAATGTCGGTGGGGATTCGGGGTGAAGCCACTCTTCGCGTGCTCACCAAGACACTGCGAGCAGACGAAAAAGCGATCATCGATACCGTGCTCAACCCGGACAAACCGACTCGCAATCAAAGGGACAAGCTGCACGGGTTTCGACCAGATGCCTGGTCATTGATGCTTGAGTGCTCGAATGAGCCGAATCTGATACCGCTGGCAAACTGCTTTTTGCTGACCGAACGTGGTGGACTTGACCCGTCCACCTCCGGTCGGGCGATCCTCTGGACGCCTGGGCGTGGGCTCGAATCCTTCAGTTCCATCGCCAGCGCCAAAGTCGAATTGGGTAGACGTCTTTTGGATAACAATAAACGACTGTCGCTCCTGGAGAATCTTCCCCGCACGCAATACCGTCCGCACCGGACTTACACACTCGAGTCTTTTCGACTGATTGAAAGCAATGTGCTTCAGGACCGCCAGCAATCCGCCATCGAGCATTATCTGGACGCCAGGAAACACACCCTCTCGCTAAAGTTACCCGCCGCCTCGGTACTGGCTGATGTTGAGCAACACAAGCGCGCGCCCACCCCACTCAACCTGAAGCGTGCGACGCAAATTGCCGAGGCAATCATCACGCAACAGTCGCTACCCGTCTGGCTGGGGGCGGCACCCAACAGCGACGTGCAACGCCATGTGGAACTCCTGGAGCAGTATCGGCACAGCATCGAGAGCAGCGAAGACTACCTGCATGGCATAAAGCCGTTGACTGACTACGTCCGCGAACAGCTCAAGGCACTGATGAGGCAGCGATTCCCGCAAGCCAGCCTTGATCCAGACCAATTGAAGGTGACGCCTAATCCGGCGTCGGCGGGTGCTGTGCAAACATTGACCGATTTCGCGCTGAACCCGACCCACGCGTTGCAGAATCTCGATTTCAGTATTACGTCAAAAAATGCCCAAACGCTCCCGACAGACCTGGATGCCAGCGAAGTCAAAAGGCTGTTGCAGCAGCTGGATATCAAGACGGCATACCGCCAGTTCCTTACAGAGAAATTGGCGAGCAACGCAACAGACGTCGCCTCCCGACAACAACAGTTCATCAAGCAGTTGCCTTGGCAACTGTTGCTGCATGCCCACGCGCTGAAACTGCAGGAAAAACTCACAGAACGCGGCTTCGGCTTGATTCAGCAGGTGCTGGACATGCCGGACGCCCTGGCACGCGCAGCCGTAACCGGTGCCAACGCCATCGTTCGTCCATTGGAATTGATCGCAAGCGAAGGCGCCGCGGCAGTCAAAACATCAGGGCTCTACCTGATAGGTGAAAGCGCCTCAGGGCCGCAGATTCTTTACGCACCTTACGACAAACATCTGGGGCTCACCGAATATGAAAATGAAGCCAGCGTCCTGAGCGCCATCAAACGTCCGGGGGCCTTGCAGGATCTTGTGCTCAGACGCCTGCCCGATCCGCATAAGGCAACCTACGAAAACGTGTTGGCAAGTAGCAGCAATACGGTTATTCGGCTGGCGTCCAACCCTATCGATGGAAACCTGTTGCACCAGCTATTCATCGATAACAAAGACCTGCTGTCACACCTGCTCGGCAGTCGGACTCAGCGTAGCGCAGAGTCCGACTGGGAAGCGCTCAAAGCGTTGTTCTCCAAAGGCATCGCATTCGGCCTCCAGTTTTTGCCTGGCAAACTGGCATTCCCCCTCATGCTCTGGGAAAGCTACACGTCCTTCAAACAGTCGGCCGAAGCCCTTCAGGACCATCACTGGAAGACGGCGCTGAGGACCTTTATCAACGGCGTGGCGCAAATGGTCGCGCTGGGTAAGTTACTTCGCGAACCCGCCGCCTCGACTGCCGAGCCGGTTGTGCACAGCGAACCCATAGTCGAAACGCCTTTCGTTGCCACTGACGTGTCCAAGGTCGATGTCACTTCACCTTCACGCACCCTGCTACAACCCTTTGAAGCCACAGGTGTCGAGTTGAAAAAGCTGGGGGCAAAGGCTGCTGACGGCACTTACCTTGAGTCAACGACCAAACGCAAATACGCCCCTGTCGATGGCAAGGTGTATCAAATCAAAAAGTTCGGTGTGGCATCACGTATCGTCGATGCTCAACGCCAGGGCCCTTATCTTCAGAACAGTGGCACGCAGTGGCTACTGGACCCGGACGTGTATAGCGTTCATTTCGGTAAAGCCATGTCACGGCTGCACAACACACATCAGCCTCGCTCCGTAGCGCGACACTTTATCAACGTCCAGGCCCAAGGCATGGAAGCCATCCATCGGTTCCACCCGGAAAAGGCCCGGATGATTCAACAGGCGCTGGATATGGCGCGTTTCTACGCATTCAACAGTTTGCATAATCTGGTTCAATTGAAAGCGTCCACCTCCGGAACACGGCTGGATGGTTTTCTCAAAGAGTTCTTTAACGTGCCGACGATCGATGGCGCCATTCTGAAAAAGATCAAGGACACCATCGTTCCGTTGTGCGAGGCGCTGGTGGACCCGACACTGGACAGACTCGATCACAATCGCTTTGTCGTCGGCTCGAACCGCTATCCCGAGGATAAGGTGATCGCCTTCGTCATCGCAGCAGATCAGCAACAAAGGGTGCACTTCACCGAATTATTCTTCAATCAAGGCCTGAGTGTTTATGAACATGCACTGACAGAGCCTTTTGATGTCGTTGCCCATGCTCAGGCAGCCACGTTGATCCATGAGTTTTCGCACCTGTTTTCCAATACCATTGACATCGCATTGGTGGAATCCAGAAGGCCCTTTAGTGACCTGATCTCGACAGTTCTCATGCATAACAACCTGTTGAAACAGGCTCAAGAGCAGTTTCAGCGCGAGGCATTGTCGATACACACCCCCCTCGATGAGTTGTTCGCCTATTGGAACAGCGAGCTGAATACCTGGCAGGACCTCGATGACATTCCCGAAGCTAAAAAACTGCGTGACCGGATAACGGCCATCACCGGCACCCGCAGCATGGCCGAAGCCCGACAGGCATTTCGTGACCCGGTTTCAGCAGAGCGGCGGATCGACACCATCCTTATCAATGCCGACTCTGTTGCGCGGCTGATCTGCGAAATGGGGCGTCGGCTCGATCCGGTACCCTTGGTCGTAAATTGATGCCCATGAGTCATGCGTCAACAGCCGCTTCGGCAATCATCAGCAACCCGGTTTGATTGACCATTTTTCACACCCACTCAGGATAATGCTCGGCCATATCCTGACGTGGGACATCACGGTAACGATTCAGGATGAAAAAAATTTAACCGTCCATCCCCGGCAAAACCGGGCATCTCACCTTGCGCTGACGTGCTTCCGACAATTTTTCTACATACGAGCCTTCATAATTTACGCAGCTCATTCGTCATCAGTTAATGAGAGCGCCCATCACTTTTTCCTGATCAGGCTCTGAAAAGGAGTTATTGCATGTACAACTCGCAACTGCCAACGGATGGCAACCCTGCGCCAAACGGTTCGCTGAATCTGGACGCTGGCGCGTTCGCCAAAAACGCCGAACGCCACAATAATGAGCGCATCCGGCAACTGCTCAAAAGCTTCGGCCTGCGAACCAGCCTGATTCGCCTGAAAGTCATCGACGCGCTACTGACCGCCGCAGAGAACGATCATCCTCTGGGGGTGCGAGGTGTGCACAGCCACTTGCTGGAGATGGATATTCCCCTGTCCTTTCTCAGTGTTCGCGAAGTGTTGAAGCGACTGTGCAGCGAAGGCGTGGTGGTCTTGAACCCCGACAAAAGCTACAGCCTGCACCCGCAAGCGGCTGCCGTGCTCTACGGCAGTCAATGATGCGTTGCCACGTTGCCTAAGGTTTGACCTTGCGACGCATCACACCGTTGATCACCACCACGATCACCGCCACACCGATGGCGATGTACTGGAACAGCTTTTCGCTGATCATTCCAGCGTTCTGCAGGTACGACAGACCAAACATGATCCCCAGCACGACAAGGGAGATCAGAATCGAATATTTCAAACGTTGCGACTGGGTCATTGCGGGTTCCTGAACCTGAAAATGTGTATCCGGTTTGTATCCTGATGCATGCCAAGTCCCTACGCTTCTTCGGGGATGAGCGGCTGCAAACGGGGTCTCATGTTACAGCCCATGAAGCATTTTGGCTCCATGCGGTTCAAACGATGAGGATTGAGAAATGTTCCGTCGAATCACAGTGCTGATTCCCCTGCTGATTATCCTGACCATGAGCGGTTGCGTATGTTTCCCACGCGGAGGTGGCTGGCATGGCGACCACCGCTACTACCATGATGGCTACTACCGTTGAGCTGTATTAAGGGGGGCGTTCATATCATTAAGTGCTCCCATGCCCTCACCCTCTGACAACTACTGATAACGTCAGGATAAAAGCCCGCCACTGAGCGTAATGCTGTTCACTTAAGCATTTGAGTCCACGCCGGGCTTCCTAGAAAATCCGATGCCAGATCTCTGGCATCGGATTTTTTATGTCTGTTCAACAGGACCTGCTCGACCTCGGCGACCTTTTCGACTTCTCCGACCTGAGCACCTTCACCCAAAACATCCCCGTCGAGTGGGTGGCGTCAGCGCTGGATCTTTCCACGCAG